>CAZYWE010000007.1:0-93722 GCA_964651625.1 uncultured Nitrosomonas sp.
TCCGCCCTTTGCATGATCGTGTAATTGTCAAGCGACTGGAAGAAGAACGCAAGACAGCATCCGGCATCGTCATCCCTGACACTGCGGCAGAAAAGCCGGATCAGGGTGAGATTATTGCCGTTGGCAAGGGAAAAGTGGGTGAAGATGGCAAAATCCGCGCGCTGGAGGTTAAGGTTGGTGACAAGGTGCTTTTTGGGAAATATGCCGGTCAGGCCGTGAAGATCAAAGGTGAAGAATTGCTGGTGATGCGCGAAGAAGACATCATGGGTGTGATTGAAGGTTAATGGATTATTAAATAACCAACTGAAATCAGGAGAAAAATATGGCAGCTAAAGAAGTAAGATTTGGTGATTCAGCGCGTCACGCTGTGATCAATGGTGTAAATGTTCTGGCGGATGCAGTTAAAGTAACCTTGGGTCCTAAAGGCCGCAATGTCGTTCTGGAGCGCTCATACGGCGCGCCAACCATTACCAAGGATGGTGTGTCCGTTGCGAAAGAAATCGAGCTGAAAGACAAGTTCGAGAATATGGGTGCACAAATGGTCAAGGAAGTCGCCAGTAAAACCTCGGACACCGCGGGCGATGGTACGACAACTGCAACAGTACTGGCACAATCTATCGTCAAAGAAGGTATGCGTTATGTTGCAGCGGGAATGAATCCGATGGATCTGAAGCGCGGTATTGAAAAAGCGGTTGCCGTTGCAGTTGAAGAATTGAAAAAACTGTCCAAGCCTTGTTCCACCAGTAAAGAAATTGCCCAGGTAGGCAGTATTTCCGCCAACTCTGATACGGAAATCGGCAAGATTATTGCTGAAGCGATGGATAAAGTTGGTAAGGAAGGTGTGATTACCGTTGAGGACGGCTCCGGTCTGGAAAATGAACTGGATGTTGTGGAAGGAATGCAGTTTGATCGCGGTTATCTTTCCCCTTACTTTGTCAGTAGCGCAGACAAGCAGATTGCGGCACTGGAAAATCCGTTTGTTCTGTTGCACGACAAAAAAATCTCCAACATTCGTGATCTTTTGCCGGTGCTGGAACAAGTGGCAAAAGCGGGCAAACCTTTGCTGATTATTGCTGAGGATGTGGATGGCGAAGCGCTGGCCACGCTGGTGGTTAACAATATTCGCGGTATTCTCAAGACCTGCGCAGTCAAGGCACCTGGTTTTGGTGATCGTCGTAAAGCCATGCTGGAAGATATTGCGATCCTGACGGGTGGTACCGTCATTGCCGAAGAAGTTGGCTTGTCACTGGAAAAAGCCCGCCTGGAAGATCTGGGGCAGGCTAAACGTATCGAAGTAGGCAAAGAAAATACCACCATTATTGATGGTGCAGGTGATGCCAAAACGATTGAAGCGCGCGTTGCTCAGATTCGTAAGCAGATTGAGGAAGCAACCAGTGATTATGATCGTGAGAAGCTTCAGGAGCGCGTAGCCAAGCTGGCAGGTGGTGTTGCGCTGATCAAAGTCGGCGCGGCGACTGAAGTGGAAATGAAAGAGAAAAAAGCGCGTGTTGAAGATGCTTTGCATGCAACCCGTGCAGCAGTCGAGGAAGGTATTGTTCCGGGAGGTGGTGTTGCATTGCTGCGCACTATCAATGCTGTCAGCAAGACAAAGGGCGATAATCACGACCAGGATTCCGGTATCAAGATCGTTCTACGTGCAGTGGAAGAGCCGCTGCGCCAGATCGTGACCAATTGTGGTGATGAGGCTTCCGTGGTCGTAAATAGAGTCAAGGAAGGCCAGGGTACCTTTGGCTACAATGCATCGACAGGTGAATATGGTGATCTCGTTGCCATGGGTGTTCTGGATCCTACCAAGGTGACTCGTTCTGCTCTGCAGAATGCTGCATCGGTTGCCGGTCTGATTCTAACAACAGATGCCATGGTTGCTGAGATTCCGAAAGAAGATGCTCCTGGTCCAGGCGCCGGCATGGGCGGTATGGGTGGCATGGGCGGAATGGATATGTAATCGTCCTCAACCGGTCTATCTGTTTGTAATCAGGAACCACAACGGATCGGTAAGCAAAACACCGGACGTTGTGGTTTTTGATTTTTATCGGTTGTGCTGGAATAACGCTATTGGACACTTTGAAAACATATCCGGATGACCGGAATTTGCTTGCGGACCGAGTTATCCTGGTTACGGGTGCGGGGCAGGGTATTGGGCGCGCTGCTGCTCTGGCTTACGCAGAGCGTGGTGCCACGGTCATTCTTCATGGCCGTAAAACTGGAAAACTTGAACAGGTTTACGATGAAATCGAGGCGCTTGGCAGGGCTTCTGCAATTATTTTGCCATTCGATTATGAACAGGCAACCGAAGCCAATGTGGCTGAACTGGCTGAGGCGATAGCTTCTCAATTGGGCAGGCTGGATGGTATTTTGCACAATGCTGCCTGGACTTATGGTCCGATGCCGCTCGCTTTTCACACATTGGAGCATTGGCAGACGATGATGCAAGTCAATCTGCTGGTGCCGGCCATGCTGACTCGCGCTTGCTTTCCGCTGCTCAATGCTTCTCCGGATGCCAGCGTGATTATGACAGGAGATACTCACGGTCAAACCCCGGCTGCTTATTGGGGTGCTTTTGCGGTGGCGAAGGCGGGGGTTGAAGTGCTGGTTAAAATCCAGGCTGGAGAATGGGAAATATATCCAAATTTGAGGATTAACGCACTGATTCCTGGTGCTGTGGATACGCCGCAACGCACAAAAACTCATCCTGGCAGCAATAATCGTTTGTTGCCCAAGCCGGTGGATTTGATGGAAACCTATCTCTTTCTGATGGGACCGAACAGTGTCGGAATAACCGGTAAAACCTTTAGTGGTCAGAGGGAACAGGACGTGTGACAGGTAGGAAGTCAACGATGCCTGTCGGAAGAAGGTATAATCGGCCACAAAAGGTTGTGGTGTGATTGGCTGCGAAAAATGCATATTGCAGCTGTACAGGCAGCAGTTTTGGCAGTAAGACAGCCCTTTGGGGGCGCGTCTTGTTTTGGAACAACCCGGCGCGCGAAAGTGGCGGAATTGGTAGACGCACCAGATTTAGGTTCTGGCGCCGATGAGGTGTGGGGGTTCGAGTCCCCCCTTTCGCACCATGAAGATGATCCGGCCAAACTGGGTGCAGCGTGATCGTGCCGCTTGTTTGATTAAAGTTACTTATCAGCTCAGGGAAACAGATGCAGACACAAGGGGAAGCCTCCAGCCCGCTGGAGCGTGTTATTGAACTTTCCGTTTTACGGGAAAAAGTTGAAGTTGAAGTGGGGGTGCGGCTGAAACGCCTGGTCCCTAAGGTCAAGGTTCAGGGATTCCGCCCGGGCAAGGTCCCGTTAAAAATAGTAACCCAGCAATACGGCCACCAGGTTGAGCGCGAAGTTCTGGGTGAGCTGTTGCAACAGCAGTTTAGTGATGCAGTTAACCAGGAAAAATATCGCGTTGCAGGCGTTCCAAATTTTGAATCCCAAAATCCCGGTGCAAGTGACACGACAAGCTATGAGTTTCGTGCAACCTTTGAAATCTACCCTGAGGTTGAATTGGGCGATTTAAGCTCGATTACGATAAACAAACCTGTTTTGCAGATTGGAGATGCTGAAATCCAGAAAACGCTGGATATTCTGCGCAAGCAGCGGGCTACTTATGAATCAGTAGAACGTCCTGTACAAACAGGTGACCGGGTCACTATTGATTATCAGGGGTTGCTTGATGGAGAAGTTTTTCCTGGAGGGAAAGCGAGTGACTACAGCGTTACCCTTGGAGATGGGCATCTTCTTGCTGATTTTGAATCCTCTATCCAGGAGATGACTGTGGGGCAGGAAAAGACATTTGACATGACTTTTCCTGCGGATTATCCGGGTAAAGATGTTGCCGGGAAGAAAGTAAGTTTTACTGTCAGGCTTAATGAACTTGAGGCACCAAAACTGCCGGAAGTGGACGGTGAATTTGCCAGGGCGCTAGGTATCCCGGAAGGGGATGTTGATAGAATGCAGTCAGAAATCAAGGCTAATCTTCAGCGTGAAACGACCCGGCGTATTCGTAACAAGCTCAAAGAGCAAGTCATGCAGGCCCTGCTGGATAAGGTTCTGATACAGGTTCCCAGGGTTCTGATCCGACAGGAGGCAGACCGGTTGGTTGAAGAAATGCAAAGCACGCGGGCTGCGCGCGGTCTTCATAAAGATCCGAATCTGCAGAGGGATATGTTTCTGGAAAAAGCCGAGCGGCGCGTCAGATTGGGCCTTATTTTATCTAAACTGATTGATACACATAAATTAAGTGTCAAACCTGAGCAACTTAAAAGCTTTATCGAAGAGCATGCCCAAGGCTATGAAAATCCTGAACAAGTTGTTAAGTGGCATTACGCATCGCCAGATCGGCTTAAGGAAATTGAACCGCTCATATTGGAAGATAATGCCGTATTATGGGTGCTGGATAATGCAAAAGTTGTTGATCAGAACGTTACCTTTGATGAGCTGATGGGGTATACCTATGCAACCAACAGCTGATCAGGAGAAAGTTGAATTGAGTACTACGGGGTTAGGTCTGATCCCCATGGTTATTGAAACCAGTGGCAGGGGGGAGCGTGCTTATGACATTTATTCGAGACTACTCAGAGAGAGGATCATTTTTCTCGTGGGGCCTGTTACAGAATCTTCCGCCAATCTGGTGGTCGCCCAGCTTCTGTTTTTAGAGTCTGAAAATTCAGAGAAAGATATTTTTTTGTATATCAATTCTCCTGGGGGCCTCGTGACGGCAGGGCTGGCTGTATATGATACGATGCAATTCATCAAGCCGGATGTCAGTACGCTTTGCATAGGGCAGGCAGCCAGTATGGGAGCCCTGTTACTGACGGCCGGCGCCAAAGGAAAGCGCTATTGTTTGCCAAATTCACGTGTGATGATTCACCAGCCAATGGGGGGGTTTCAAGGGCAGGCATCTGATATAGAAATCCATGCAAAGGAAATTCTGGCACTGAAAGGTCGTTTAAATGAAATTATGGCCAAACATACGGGCCAAACAATTAAGGCCGTTGAGCGGGATACTGATCGCGACAATTTCCTTGGTGCGGAGGCTGCAGTAAAGTATGGTCTGGTAGATGCAGTGCTAACCAGTAGAGAAGTAAAGCAGGGGTAAACCAAGTTGCCGTTGCTGGGTAGTTGGCGACGTTAGTTCGATGATTGCGGGGTGGAGTAATGGCCGAGAAAACAAACGACGAAAAACTTTTGTATTGTTCTTTTTGCGGAAAGAGTCAGCGAGAGGTCAGGAAACTGATTGCCGGGCCCTCCGTGTTCATTTGTGATGAATGTGTCGATCTTTGTAATGACATCATTCGTGAGGAAATTCAGGTTGATGAAACTGCCAAGCTGACTAAAACCAGCCTGCCAACCCCCCACGAGATTTGTGAGACGCTGGATCAATATGTTATCGGGCAGGAATCTGCGAAAAAGATACTCTCTGTTGCTGTTTACAACCACTATAAACGGTTAAAAAATCTATCGAAGACCAGCAGTAGTGACGATATCGAGCTTTCCAAGAGCAATATTCTGCTGATAGGCCCTACCGGATCTGGCAAGACTTTGCTGGCGCAGACACTGGCAAGGCTGCTGGATGTTCCGTTTGTTATTGCAGATGCCACAACACTGACAGAAGCAGGATACGTTGGTGAGGATGTTGAAAATATCATTCAGAAACTGCTGCAAAAATGTAACCACGATGTGGAAAAGGCTCAGCGTGGAATTGTATACATCGACGAAATAGATAAAATCTCGCGTAAATCAGATAACCCTTCTATTACCCGTGATGTTTCGGGAGAAGGTGTACAACAGGCACTGCTTAAACTGATTGAAGGGACAACTGCTTTAGTACCTCCTCAAGGCGGGCGCAAACACCCTAATCAGGAATTTGTCCAGATCGATACTACCAATATCCTCTTTATTTGTGGTGGAGCATTTGACGGTATCGATAAAATTATCCGGGGGCGCTCTGAGAAAAGCGGCATAGGCTTTGGTGCGGATGTTGTTAACCAGAGTGATCGCAGGGAGCTGAACAAGATACTGAAGGATATTGAGCCTGAGGATCTGGTTAAGTACGGTTTGATTCCAGAGTTTGTTGGGCGTTTGCCGGTGGTGGCCACATTGAGTGAGCTTAATGAAGCTGCTTTGATTCAGATTCTGGTTGAACCCAAGAATGCCCTGATTAAACAATATAACAAGCTGTTTAATATGGAAGGTGGAGTTGAGCTTGAGTTTCGTGAGCAGGCTCTGGTGGCGATTTCCAGGAAAGCGCTTGCTCGTAAAACGGGTGCGCGCGGGCTGCGTTCCGTACTTGAGGAGACTTTGCTGGACATTATGTACGACTTGCCTTCAATTGAGAATGTTTCCAAGGTGGTTATCGAAAGCGGACCTAATGGTGATGAGCTTCAGCCCATCGTCATCTATGCGGAAAAGCCCAAACTTGCCAGAGGTTCAAAATAAACACCTGTTTTTTGTTGAGATTTGATTTTTTAATGTATGGCAGGTGCTTGTTCTTTCAGAATGTCACTATATCTTCGCCCAACCATGTTTCCTGCAAGGAGTGAATGACATGACACCAGATATGACCGACATCGAAGAATCAAGTGAACTGGGTTTGCCTTTACTCCCGTTGCGGGATGTAGTTGTTTTCCCACATATGGTTATCCCGTTGTTTGTGGGGCGCCCAAAATCCATCAAAGCACTGGAAATTGCTACTGAAGCAGGAAAGAACATTCTGCTGGTTGCGCAGAAATCAGCAGCTAAAGATGACCCTGAGCCTCAGGATCTTTACAAAGTCTGCTGTGTTTCAAGTATTTTGCAAATGCTGAAACTGCCAGATGGTACGGTTAAAGTGCTGGTCGAGGGAAGTTATCGGGCTGAAATTGAATCGTTTAATGATTCTGAAGCTTCATTTTCCGGAAAAGCAGTTCGTGTTATCACTAATGAAACAGATACTCCGGAAATTGAAGCGTTACGGCGTGCGCTTCTTTCCCAGTTTGACCAGTATGTTAAATTAAATAAAAAAATCCCATCGGAAATCCTTGCTTCCCTGACTGGTATTGATGAACCCGGACGTTTGGCTGATACGATTGCAGCCTATCTGCCGTTAAGATTGGAGCAAAAGCAGGAGATTCTGGAGATTTTTGAAACTCAGCCACGTTTGGAGCGTTTGCTTGGTCTGCTGGAAGCTGAGCTGGATATTCTTCAGGTGGAAAAACGTATCCGCGGCAGAGTAAAGCGCCAAATGGAAAAAAGCCAGCGTGATTATTATCTGAATGAGCAGGTGAAAGCCATCCAGAAAGAGCTGGGAGATGGCGAGGATGGGGCTGATCTTGAGGAAATTGAAAGAAAAATAAAAGCAGCTTCTCTTCCTAAAGAAGCACTCGCGAAAGCTGAGTCGGAGCTGAAAAAGCTGCGGCTGATGTCTCCTATGTCAGCAGAAGCGACAGTCGTGCGGAATTATATCGATGCACTGGTTGCATTGCCCTGGAAGCAAAAGACCAAAATCAGCAAAGAATTGAAGCAGGCTGAATTGATTCTTGATGAAGATCATTATGGTCTGGAGAAAGTCAAAGAGAGGATTGTTGAATATCTTGCAGTACAGCAGCGCGTAGCCAAATCCAAGGCTCCCATTCTTTGTCTTATTGGCCCGCCTGGTGTTGGTAAAACTTCGCTGGGGCGATCCATTGCACGTGCCACAAATCGTAAATTTGTCCGTATGTCTCTGGGAGGGGTGCGTGATGAGGCTGAAATTCGCGGGCACCGCCGGACTTATATTGGTTCCATGCCTGGAAAAATTTTGCAGAGCATGACGAAAGTGAGTGTCAAAAACCCATTGTTTTTACTGGATGAAGTTGACAAGATGGGTATGGATTTCCGGGGAGATCCTTCGTCAGCCTTACTGGAAGTGCTTGATCCCGAGCAAAACAGCACGTTTGTCGATCACTATATTGAAGTAGAATACGATCTTTCGGATGTTATGTTTGTTGCTACGGCGAATACACTCAATATTCCGCCCGCACTGCTGGATCGTATGGAAGTTATTCGACTTTCAGGCTATACCGAAGATGAAAAACTGAATATTGCGAAGCGCTATCTTCTGCCAAAACAAATGAAAGATCATGGCTTGGGTGAAGGTGAGTTATCCGTTTCAGAGTCGGCATTGCGTGACATCGCCCGCTACTACACACGTGAGGCAGGCGTGCGCTCAATGGAAAGAGAAGTTTCTAAAATCTGCCGGAAAGTTGTTAAAACCCTGCTGGTTAAGAAAGGCAAGGAAAAGGTTATTGTGAATTTACGTAATCTCGATAAGTATTTGGGCGTGCGCCGCTATATCTATGGGGTGGCTGATGAAAAAAACCAGATTGGTCAGGTTACCGGCCTCGCATGGACAGAAGTGGGTGGGGAGCTGCTCAGAATTGAGGCAGTCGTACTACCTGGCAAAGGAAAAACAATTACAACCGGCAAGTTAGGTGAAGTCATGCAGGAATCCATCCAGGCAGCGTTATCTGTGGTCAGAAGCCGCTCAAGGATTCTGGGAATATCTGATGATTTTTATCTGAAAAATGATATTCATATTCACTTGCCTGAGGGAGCCACACCCAAGGATGGGCCAAGTGCCGGTATCGGAATTTGCCTTGCGATGGTGTCAGCGTTAACTAATATTCCTGTCCGCGCATCTGTTGCGATGACAGGCGAAATCACGCTTAGAGGAGAAATTCTCCCAATCGGCGGACTTAAAGAAAAACTTCTGGCTGCGCATCGTGGCGGAATAGGTACCGTGCTGATTCCTGAAGAAAATGTAAAAGATTTGAATGAGATTCCTGCAAATGTAAAAAATAAACTGAATATCAGGCCGGTAAAATGGATCGACGAGGTGTTGGATGTGGCATTGGAGTACAAGCCAGAGGCGCTGTCATCAGATATTTCCAGTCAAATCGTTCCACCTTCCTCTGAAGAAAGAGTAACGGGTACCCAATCAGTCAAGCACTGATTATCAGTTGCTCGGGAATTGAGGGTGCTTCAAAAAATTTTGAAGTGCCCTTTTTATTTTTGGAGCAGTTTAAGTGAGGCTTGAGATCGCGACGAGCTCCTCTTCTTTATTTTTGCACCCAATTCGATAGTAAATTTCACGTTCGCTTGATAGAATTCCAGCTTCAATCCCTAAAAAGAATTTTCAGGAAAATGCTGGCTGGTTTACGTGATGGGCGTAGCGAAGCGGCAGTTCTTTGTTTTGAATGTCCTTGAATGGCACGTATTTTTCTGATGATTCTGGCTGCAAAATACAGCTGTATTATAAAAATACAAAGAGAGATTCCACTCCAAAAGCCGGGGACAAGATTTTCATTCACATTTATCAGGAACCATAATGACTACAGAGAGCTTTCGTCTCGAGAAGAAAATCACTACGTTCTATCCACCTCAACGTACCTTGCTGGGACCAGGACCATCTGATACCCATCCACGGGTTTTATCCGCATTGGCACGTCCGACGCTGGGCCATTTAGATCCGGTTTTTACCGAGATGATGGAGGAGATGAAAGGGTTGCTGCGCTATGTGCTCCAGACGACCAATTTATTGACTTTTCCTGTTTCCGGACCTGGTTCAGTTGGTATGGAAATGTGTTTTGTTAATATGATTGTGCCTGGAGATAAAGTTGTTGTTTGTAGAAACGGTGTTTTCGGTGGAAGGATGATCGAGAATGTTGAACGCTGTGGTGGAATTCCTCTGGTAGTGGAAGATAAGTGGGGTGAGCCGGTTGATCCGCAAAAAGTGGAAGACATGCTGAAAAAAAATCCGGATGCAAAAATTGTTGCATTTGTACATGCTGAAACTTCCACAGGTGTCCAGTCAGATGCGAAGACCATTGCCCAGATTGCCAGAAAACATGATTGTCTTACGATCATGGATACTGTTACATCGCTCGGTGGAACACCTGTATATATGGATGGGTGGGATATTGATGCCATTTATTCCGGTAGCCAGAAGTGTTTGTCCTGCCCTCCCGGATTATCTCCGGTCAGTTTCTCGGAAAGAGTAGTCGATCTGGTCAGGAATCGTACCGAAAAAGTGCACAGCTGGTTCATGGATATTAGCTTGCTGCTCGGTTATTGGGGAGCTTCCCGTACCTATCACCATACTGCCCCGACCAATTCTTTATACGGATTGCATGAGTCTCTGGTGATGTTGTATGAAGAAGGGCTTGAGCATTCCTGGGCAAGACACCGTCGTAACCACGAAGCGTTGAAAGCCGGATTGAAAACACTGGGGATCGAGTATGTTGTGGCTGAACCCTATCGCTTGCCACAGTTGAATTCTATTCACGTTCCAGATGGTGTTGATGAAAAAGAAGTGCGTCGCAGACTACTGGACAACTACAATCTGGAAATTGGTGCCGGGCTGGGTGATTTTGCAGGAAAAATCTGGCGAATTGGATTGATGGGTAATTCAAGTAAAGTTGAGAAAGTTGTATTTTGCCTGGATGCGCTGGAGCATGTACTGGCTGGTTTAGGTATGAAAGTCGATAAGGGGGCGGCATCTTCGGCCGCATATCAGTGTTACGCCGCTAACCCTGTTTCAGCGTAACTGCCTGAAGAGCCAGCCTTAACTGGAATGGCGAATTTTTTCGGGTTATTTTGAAGAGATTCGTCATTCCGGGAAGTGGAAAAATTTCCCTCTTCCGGCTTGAGGAAAAATCAGTACGTTAGCTTCATTGTCACACCTGTTTGACCTCCCGGAACGTTCCAGATATACCTGCGCACCGATTTTCTATTCTGATTCTGCCAGCGGCTGGTAGTTGTCATCTATATCTCTGGTAATCTTGCCGGTACCCTGAATGGTGTCGTTTACCACCTTACTCTCTTGTTTCTCAAATTTATTTTACCCCGGATAACGCAAGATATGCCTATCATCAGACTGGAGCCGTGCTCACTTGGTTTAACGATTGATCCCGATACTCTGGAGTTTCCGGATACATCAGCTTTGGTTGATCAGCCTCTTGACTGGATAGGCCAAGAGCGTGCCAGACAGGCAACTTATTTTGGCCTGGAAATGGAACATCCGGACTATAACCTTTTTGTACTGGGTGAAACCGGTAGTGGCAGATCTTCCCTGTTGCGGCAAGCAATGACAGAAATAGCCGCCCACAAACCTGCGCCACCCGATCTGTGCTACGTGCATAATTTTGCTGTGCCAGAGCGCCCTATGGCTTTGCGTTTGCCGGCAGGCAAGGGAAACTGGCTGCGGCAGCAGCTTACGCAGGCTGTAAACCGTCTGTTGCAGGAAATACCAGAGCGCTTCAACGGGGACGATTTCAAGGCTGAGATGAGCCAAATCGAAAAGCGTTTCAAGCTGGAAGAGGCCCAGTATTTTGAAGAGCTTAGTACTTTTGCAGAAACGTTGCATTTTGCGTTGCGGCGTGAGTCCGGGCGGCTGGTGTTTACGCTTTTGGGTGAATCCAGAAAGCTGCTGGCTGAAGAAGAAATACTGGCATTACCGAAAGAGCGAAGGGCGGCCATTGATCAGGATGAGCAATCACTACGCAGTGAAATTACCTCTTATCTGCAGAAGATTCGTATTCTGGAGCAAGGCCGGGATAAGGCGTTTGCTGCATTATGCCAGAGCTGGATTGAACCATTGCTGGACCAGGTATTGAATTGGGTAGTGGAGGGACTGGATCAGTCTTTTTCTGATTATCCAAGGCTGGAACAGCACCTGGATAATGTCAAAAGCGATATTCTCGAAAATCTTGATCTGTTCCAGCTGGCTGATGTCAGTGAGGATAAGAATCCGGAAGATCTGAAGCTGCTGTTTGAGCGCTACCGGATCAACGTGGTAGTGGATAACCGGGATTTGCTCAGCGCACCGGTTGTAATTGATGAGAACCCATCATTCAAATCACTGATTGGCAGTATCGGTTATCAAACGGTGGAAGGTATGCTGGTTACGGATTTTACCCGTATTCGTGCAGGTAGTTTGCTGAAGGCACATGGTGGCTTCCTGATGTTACATCTGGATGATCTGCTGGCTGATGCTTATTTGTGGGAGAAATTTTGTCGCCTGCTACGTAATCATCTGCTACAGATCGAAGATCCTTGGGTTGCCAATGTATCAGCACCAGTCGTGCCGATAGAACCGGAAGCGGTAAAAATTGATGTCAGGATTATCCTGATTGGTTCGCGAGAGCAATATTATGCAATTCAGGAGGAAAATCCTGAGCTGGCGCGGCGTTTTCGGGTAAAAGTTGACTTTGCTGCTGCTTTTATAGCCAGTACGCAGGCTTATCGTGCCTTGTCTGTTTTTATCGCTTATATCTGCCAGCAATCGTATTTGCCGCATTTTTCGCGGGAAGCAGTTGCCTCTGTACTGAAAACCTGTCATAGAGCCGCCGAAGATCAAAAGCGATTAAGTGCAAATTTCAGCCATACAGAGATGCTGGTTGTGGAAAGTGCCTTGCAGAGTAAAACGCGCGGAAATCTTATCGTTGAAGCCAGGGATGTTACAACTGCACGTCAAGCCAGGACACTGCGGCACAATTATCCGGATCAATGTGCACAGGAAGCCATCGCTGACGGGGATGTAATCATTACGGTACATGGTGAGAAAATTGGGCAAATCAACGGTTTGAGCCTGATTGAGATGGGAGATCACAGTTTTGGTGTCCCAAGCCGCATCACCGCACACACCTTCGCCGGAGAAGATGGCCTGCTCAATATTGAGCGTGAAGTAGGTATGTCCGGGCCGATTCATGACAAAGGTGTGTTCATTCTGCAAAATTTTTTATCTGCGCTATTTCACCATAATGCACCGCTGGCATTTAATGCTTCTGTTGTATTTGAACAGGAATACTACGGTGTGGAGGGTGATTCTGCTTCCTGTGCAGAGCTGTATGCGTTGTTGTCAGCCCTGTCGGGGCTGCCGTTCCGACAGGGTATTGCCATTACTGGCGCTATCAATCAGTACGGTGAAATGCTTCCGATAGGGGGGGTTAACGAGAAAATTGAAGGTTTTTTCAGGGTTTGTGAATCAGCTGGACTTGATGGTACGCAGGGAGTGCTGATTCCAGATCGTAACTGCCGCCACCTTATGCTGGATGATGAGGTGGTGGATGCAGTATCGAAAGGCATGTTCCATATTTATGCCATTAGTCATATGCAGGAAGGTCTGGAATTGTTATCAGGTTTGCCGGCTGGAATCAGCAGTGATACCGAGTTGCATGAAATTACCAATTACCCGCAGGATACGGTGTTGGGCTATGCGCAGAAAACATTGCGTGCTTATCGTATGGCCTGTCAACAGACACCACAGCGAGCAAAAACGCTGCATAAACGGTCAGGCGAGCATACCGAAAAAGGCTAAAGGATGAGTAATCAGAGCAGTGCATTTATTTCCAGCAGATCATCTTCGTCCAGATCACCGACCTCGGCTTTCAACTGGAGCCGGGCCATCAGATAGTCGTAATAGGCCTGGGCAAGGTCTCTGCGGGCTGAGAAATACTGCTGCTGTGCGTTGAGTACATCTATTTCCATGCGAACACCTACTTCCTGGCCCAGCATGGTTGAATCCAGCTGGCTGCGACTGGATGTCAAGGCCCGTTTCAATGCTTTGATCTGGGCAATACCGTTGGTCACATTAAGGTAATTCTGGCGAACCTGCAAAGCGACCGTGCGCTGCACATTTTCCAGATCTTTACGTGCTTTATCCCGGTTGGCCAAAGATTCTCTCACGCGGGACTGTACTGACAGCCCCTGAAAAATAGGAACCGTCAGTTGTAACCCTACTACTTTACTGGTGAGGTCAATTCCCCGTCCGGTAAAAGCACCGCCGACACCACTCTGGTCGCTGTATTGTGCGACCAGATCCAGTGTTGGATAATGGCCTGCTCTGGCGCGACTGATAGCCTGTTCGGAAATTTCATAAGTGATACGTTGTACCTTCAGCTGGAAATTTCTTTCTTCTGCCAGTTTTACCCATTCGTCCATCCCGTCATGAGGCAAGGTGAGCGGGTCAGCAATAATCTTGTCAAGACTGGCGTTCTGCAGATCGTCAGGTAATCGGTTGATAAAAACCTGCAGTGCACGCTGGTCGATTTCCAGCTTGTTTCTGGCCGCTATTTCCTGAGACAGGGTTAAATCATAACGTGCTTCTGCTTCGCGGGTATCCACAATGGTTGAAACACCCACTTCAAAATTCCGCCTGGCCTGTTCCAGTTGCCCATGGATCGCTTTTTTCTGGGATTCGACAACTTCAAGGTCAATTTTTGCCTTGAGTACATCGAAATAGGCTTGTGCAACCCGCAATACCAAATCCTGAGCCGCTATGACAAATTGCACATCCGCCTGTGCTACCTCATTTTTCGATTGCTGGTAAATGATGAAATTCTCAAAACGAATGATTGGCTGGGTGAGCGCCACAGTGTATCCACGATTCTTGATTTCTCTGGTTGGACCCAGTCCGGTGTCAACATACTGGTTTTGAGCAGTGCCCGTCAGGCGAATGTCGGGTAACAGTCCTGCCCTGCCTTGAGGAAGCCGCTCCTGTGCTGCTACATAAGCAGCACGAGCAGCACCGTATTGTGCATCTTCTTCCAGTGCTTCGCGGTAAATCTGTATTAAGTCTGCTGATTGCAACTGTCCGCAAAAGCATAGATACAGCAGCAAAGTAAGATCCCGAAAACTTTTCATCATCTTCGTGCTTTTATGGCTTGATGATTGCTGCTTGAATTACCAGGCAACTGGTGGAGAGATTTTAAAAATGGAACTGCTCACGCTGCAATGCATTTTTAAATGGTGCAGTACAGGTTTCAAACAGGCGTGTCGAGATGTAGTTACCTGGCGAAGTGCAGGTAATCAACGTTGCTTCCATGATGGGATCTTCGCCAACAATGGCAAACAGTCGGCCGCCCGGTACCAGGCTTTGCTGAAATGTTTCTGGTAAAACTGGAGTGGAGGCTGTCAGAACAATGACATCATAGGGGCCGTGACCAGGCCATCCGCGAGAGGCGTCCCCCTGCTCAAGGATGACATTGGTAATATCGTGTGTCTGTAAATTGATGCGCGCCATGGCATGAAGTTCAGGTACGATTTCCACGCTGTAGACATGAGCACCGAGTTTTGCCAGCAAGGCGGCCATATAGCCTGTTCCGGTGCCAACTTCGAGAATTTTGTCAGTTTTTTTAATATGCAATTCTTGAAGAATACGCGCTTCCATTTTAGGAGTTAACATGACAGCGCCATGCTCCAGTGGAATTTCCATATCCGCAAATGCCATGAAACGGTAGGCAGCAGGTACGAATTCCTCACGTTTGATTTCATATAACAAATCCAGAATTCCCTGATCCAGCACATTCCAGGTCCTGATTTGCTGTTCCACCATATTGAAGCGGGTTTGTTCAAGGTTCACCATAAGTCTTGTAGTTCTGTGTTATTGATGAAAGAATCGGGCTTGCAATTATTCCATATTTACTTTAGCTTGGCAGCTTTGGCTGGGGGTCCGCGCTTGCAGGAAACTGAGAAGCCGGTGAGAGAGTCCCTTAATACCTGATGCGGATAACGCCGCCGGAGGGAAGTCGGAGTTACCCTCCTGCTCCTTGCGGCAATTTGAGGAGCATAGCATGAAAACACCCGTTTCCAAGCTGGAAAAGTTTACCAATGACAGTGCTCGGGTAGATACGGCAGCAGTACAGCCGCTGCCCAGCTCACGCAAAATTTATGTCCAGGGGACACGTGAGGATATCCGGGTGCCCATGCGTGAAATTACTCAGTCTGATACTGCCGCCAGTCGTGGAGCAGAAAAAAATCCGCCGATCTGCGTCTATGATACTTCCGGCCCTTACACTGATCCTGATGTTCACATAGATATCCGTCATGGCTTGCCTGCTTTGCGTGAAAAATGGATTGCAGAGCGTGGTGATACGGAAGTTCTTGCCGGATTGTCTTCAAGTTACAGTCTGAGGCGATTGCAGGACCCTTCTCTGGCGGAAATGCGCTTCAACCTGACTCGTTCAGTTCGGCGTGCCAAAAGCGGTGCCAATGTTACCCAGATGCACTATGCCAGGCGCGGCATCATTACACCGGAGATGGAATTCATTGCCCTTCGGGAAAATCAGCACAGAGGATGGTTTGCTGATCTGACAAAAAATGAGCTGCTCGATCGGCAGCATCCCGGGCAAAGTTTCGGTGCTGCAATTCAGGAATGGATTACGCCGGAGTTTGTTCGCGACGAAGTGGCGCGCGGGCGGGCCATCATTCCCGCCAATATCAATCATCCGGAAACAGAACCGATGATCATTGGCCGTAATTTTCTGGTCAAGATCAATGCCAATATCGGTAATTCCGCGCTTGGCTCCAGTATCCAGGATGAAGTGGAAAAAATGACCTGGGCAATCCGCTGGGGGGGGGATACGGTAATGGATCTGTCCACCGGAAAGAATATCCATGAGACGCGCGAGTGGATCATTCGCAACAGCCCGGTTCCGATTGGGACGGTGCCAATTTATCAGGCACTGGAAAAGGTTGATGGCAGAGCGGAAGAGCTGACCTGGGAGATATTTCGTGATACGTTAATCGAGCAGGCAGAGCAGGGAGTGGATTATTTTACGATCCATGCCGGTGTGCGGTTGCCATTCGTGCCGATGACGGCTAAACGCATGACGGGTATCGTCTCGCGCGGCGGCTCTATCATGGCCAAGTGGTGTCTGGCACATCACAAGGAGAGCTTTCTGTATACGCATTTTGAAGATATTTGCGAAATCATGAAGGCTTATGATGTCAGCTTCTCCTTGGGTGATGGATTACGCCCCGGCTCGATTTATGATGCCAATGATGAGGCTCAGTTTGCAGAACTGAAAACATTGGGTGAGTTAACTGAAGTCGCCTGGAAGCATGATGTACAGGTAATGATCGAAGGGCCTGGTCATGTGCCCATGCACCTGATCCGGGAAAATATGGACCTGCAGCTTAAATACTGTCATGAAGCACCTTTTTATACTCTGGGGCCGCTCACGACTGATATTGCTCCTGGCTACGACCATATTACCTCGGCAATCGGCGCAGCCATGATTGGCTGGTATGGCACGGCGATGCTGTGCTATGTCACGCCCAAGGAACATCTTGGCCTGCCGGATAAGGATGATGTCAAGGACGGCATCATTGCTTATAAAATCGCTGCCCATGCTGCTGATCTGGCCAAGGGGCACCCCGGTGCACAAGCCCGGGATAATGCACTCTCTAAAGCTCGCTTCGAGTTTCGCTGGAGTGATCAGTTTAATCTGAGTCTTGACCCGGACAAAGCCAGGGAATTCCACGATGAAACCCTGCCGCAGGAAGGTGCCAAGCTTGCCCATTTTTGCTCGATGTGTGGCCCTAATTTCTGTTCGATGAAAATTACCCAGGATGTGCGTGACTATGCTGCACAGCAGGGAGTTTCTGAAGATGAAGCGCTACAAAAGGGGATGGCTGGGAAAGCTAATGAGTTCATTGAAAAAGGAGGGGAGATTTACAGTAAACAATGATGATTTCCCGCGGTTTCTTTGAATAAAATTAACAGGGTATTATGGATTGGCTGATTCTCTTCAAAGCATTTTTGCTCGGTATCGTTGAGGGGGTGACCGAGTTTTTGCCGGTTTCTTCTACTGGTCATCTGATAGTGGCAGGTGATTTGCTCAATTTCAATGATGACACGGCTATGGTTTTTACTGTGGCTATTCAGTTGGGTGCAATTCTTGCAGTCTGCTGGGAATATCGGGAACGGTTGATAAACGTTATCCGGCATCTGGGTACCCGGCAGGCAAACCGCTTTGTGCTAAATCTGTTTATTGCTTTTTTACCGGCAGCGGTACTGGGTCTGCTGTTTATCAAAACGATCAAACATTATCTGTTTCACCCGCTGCCGGTCGCGTTTGCGCTGATTATTGGTGGCATTTTAATCCTGTGGGCAGAGCGGCGCGAGCACAGGGTGGAAGTTGAGGTGGTGGATGATATGGACTGGAAACATGCATTGCAGGTTGGCTGTGCACAATGTCTAGCATTGATTCCGGGCACATCCCGCTCTGGCGCAACAATTATCGGTGGGTTACTTTTCGGTCTGTCACGCAAAGCTGCCGCAGAATTTTCTTTCTTTCTGGCAATCCCGGTAATGTTTGCAGCCACATTTTATGATGTTTACAAACACCGGGAATTTTTACATAGTGACGATCTGGGAATGTTTGCAGCAGGGTCTATTGCTGCTTTTTTCAGTGCACTGATGGCGATACGCGGATTCATCCGCTATGTCAGTCATCACGATTTTACTTTGTTTGCATGGTACCGGATCGGTTTTGGTCTGGTAGTTCTGCTAACAGCGTATTTCGGTGTGGTTAACTGGACGACTGACTGATCAGCCTTGTATCCACGGCAACCCGGCTGCTTTCCAGCCGGATTTCTGCCCGCGGTGGCCATTTTCATCCCTATCACCTTCAAAACCTTCCAGAATGTTGTAGCAATTGGTAAAGCCATTCTGGCTCATGATGGTCGCAGCCTGATCAGATCGGCCACCACTGCGACAGATAAACAGCAGTATGGCATCGTCTGTAATCTGACTGGTGAGCTGATCCAGAAAACCGGGGTTGGGTTGCATTCCGGGGTAACGCAATAGTTCGATTTCTATCGCCCCGGGAACGCGCCCCACCCAGTCCAGTTCGGCACGACACCGCACATCCACAACCCTGGCTTCTGGTATCGCCTGTAACACGGTATGCGCCTCGGACGGCAGTAACGCACCTTTGTAGGTTGCTCCTATGTCCTCTGCTCGTTCCTGAGCGGTTTCCAGAATATGCTCAATATCATTCATTTTTTACAAGATGTTTTCTATAAAACCCGGGTAGGGTTGGCGTTTTTACCGGAGCGGCCAGCAGCCAGCCTGTTAAATACTTTCTGCTTTCTGAATGACAACATCCTCCAATGGCACATCCTGATGTCCGGCAAAACGTCCGGTTTTTACCTTTTTAATTGCATCAACCACTTCCTTGCCTTCTGTAACTCTGCCAAACACGCAATAACCAAAACCCTGTGGTGTCATGCTGGTGTGATTGAGAAATTTGTTATCAGCAACGTTAATGAAAAACTGTGAAGTAGCAGAATGCGGATCATTGGTGCGGGCCATGGAGATGGTATAGGTCTCATTACCGGAGCCCAGTGCCGCTTCATTCTGGATAGGAGCCTGGGTCAATTTTTCTTTCATTCCGGATGAATAGCCGCCACCCTGAATCATGAAACCGTCAATTACCCGATGAAAAAGAGTGTTGTCATAATGCCCGCTATCAACATAACGCAGGAAATTTTCAACAGTGACAGGCGTTTTATCACTATCGAGTTCCAAAGTAATGACACCATAGTTGGTATGTATTTTGACCATTTTTTATCCTGAGTTAAGGTTTTTTAGAATTTTCAGAAGCCGGGAGTAGTTTGATGCTTTCAATTACAACTGTCTTTTGAGGTGCGTCACGGTTAAAAGGCCCGCCTGTTCCGGTGGGTGATCCGGCGATTTTATTGACTACGTTCATGCCAGCTGTAACCTTGCCAAAGACAGTGTAACCATATCCTTGGGCTGTAGGTGCGGTGTAGTCAAGAAAGTGGTTGTTGGCGACATTAATGAAAAATTGTGACGAAGCTGAATGTGGATCATTAGTGCGTGCCATTGCGATAGTGCCTGTCTCATTTCCGAGTCCATTGTCGGCCTCGTTTTTAACGGGCGGCCGAGTCGGTTTTTGCGTGTAGCTCTGATCGAACCCGCCGCCCTGAATCATGAAGCCGGAAATCACACGATGAAAAATCGTACCGGTATAGTAATCATCTTTGACGTAATTCAGAAAATTCTCGACTGTTTCGGGTGCTTTATCGGAATAAAGTTCTACCTGGATGATGCCAAGATTTGTTTTGATCTCAACTATTGGATTGGCAGCAAGAACGGATACTGCCGGAACCAGCAGTAACAGGATAAAGCAAAGGCTGGAGACCAGAGATGATTTCACCAGATGGGCAACTCGTTGTTCAAAAGAGAATATTTTCATTATGTTATACTCGCACGGTTTTGCCCATGATTCTTTCGGGCGGAGAGTTATTGTCAAGCACAAGCCCCTGATTTTACCAATAAAATAACTCCCCCTACAATCCACGGCTTTCTCTCTTACACGTTCTTCCGATGCTTAAAATTTACGATACGCTCACCCGATCCAAACGTGAATTTATCCCCATAATGCCTGGCAAAATTGGCATGTATGTGTGTGGCATGACTGTCTACGATCATTGCCATCTCGGGCATGCACGCGTGCTCGTTGTGTTCGACAGTGCGGTGCGCTGGCTGCAAACGCTTGGCTACAAGGTGACTTATGTCCGTAATATTACTGATATTGACGACAAAATCATTCGCCGGGCACTGGAAAACCATGAGCCATTTGGTGCGCTGACTGCCCGTTATATTCAGGCAATGGAAGAAGATGCTGCGGCACTTGGAGTAATCAGTCCTTCTTTTGAGCCACGCGCAACCGGATATATCAGCAGCATGATTGAAATGATTGAATCGCTGCTGAGCAGGGGGCTGGCTTATGTGGCCAGTAATGGTGATGTGTTTTATGACGTTCGGCGCTTTCCTGATTATGGCAAGCTTTCCGGAAAATCACTCGATGATCTGCGCGCCGGTGAACGTGTAGAAATTGATACCAATAAACGAGACCCACTCGATTTTGTGTTATGGAAAGCAGCCAAACCAGACGAACCCAGTTGGGATTCACCGTGGGGAAAAGGCCGCCCGGGCTGGCATATCGAATGTTCAGCCATGAGTGGCCATTATCTGGGTGAGCAGTTCGACATTCATGGCGGGGGACAGGATCTGCAGTTTCCTCATCACGAGAATGAAATTGCCCAGAGTGAGGGAGTGCATGGACATGCCCACGTTAATTACTGGATGCACAACGGTTTTGTGCGGGTGGACAATGAAAAGATGTCCAAATCGCTGGGTAATTTTTTTACTGTGAGGGAAATACTGGCCCGTTACCAGCCTGAAGTTGTCCGTTTTTTTATTGTGCGTGCACATTACCGCAGTCCGCTCAATTATTCGGATGCCCATCTTGATGATGCCAGGAATGCGCTGGGACGCCTGTACACTGTATTGAAGAATCACACATCACAAGATTCAGAGATAACGGCCACTTCGATTGACTGGGAAAATGATGATTATGCCCGGCGCTTCATGTCGGCAATGAATGATGATTTCAATACTCCGGAGGCAGTTGCTGTTCTGTTTGATCTGGCAAGTGAGGCTAACCGGACAGATAATGCACGCTATGCAAGATTGCTCAGAGCACTGGGTGGAATACTGGGGTTGTTGCAGCAATTACCGCAGCACTATTTGCAGCAATCTGCTTCTCAACAGGATAGTCAGTACACCGCAGAGGAGATTGCAAGCATGATTCAGCTGCGATTGCAGGCGCGAAAAGAAAAAAATTTTGCGCAGGCAGATGCCCTGCGCCAGCAGCTGGCAGAAGCCGGTATTGTTCTGGAAGATGGGCCGCAGGGGACGACCTGGCGACGCCAGTAGTGTGGAATGATGCGTGATCTGTCAAGGTATCTGCCAGATATAAAGGACGGCACCGCTGAAATCATTCAGTTTGATATACCGATCAGGCATCACACCGGGAACCACAAAAGTATTGCTGATGAAAAGGCTGCCGGGGAGCATTTCCTGGCGGGCTTTCTCCCATAACCGAGGCATCGGCACGGGGGAGAGGTAAGCATAAACCACATCGTACCCTGATAAATCATGTTGCCAGATACTTTCCCAGTCAAACCGGCAATTTTTCCTGGACAATAGCGCTCGCAGTTTGCTGATCCAGCAAGGCAATACAGCAGTTTCGATGCCGTGATAACTGCCATGAGGTAACACATGTGCCAGTTTGCATATCAGCCCGCCACACCCGGATCCCAGATCGACCAGCCTGAACTGGCGATCTTTCGGCAGCAGTTCTGCCAGTGTGTTGACTGCTTCCTGGCTGGACAGAAAAAGCGGTACCCGGGTGTGATGTATCCTGCCAAAGAACAGCATGAGTGTGATAAATCCGGCCAGATACCAGTACGCAGATAAATCGAGCGTTACGACTGCTGACAGCAACCCCGGAAAAAACAGCAAATGGATGGCTGCCCACCAGATGGGCAGGTGAAACAGATAATAACTTGCCAGTGCAGCAAGCAACCCCTGCAGCCACATTGTATGTAACAGGGTGATTGGCCATGGCAGAACAATTCCCAGCAGGTATGCGGTCAATACACTGCCCGGCAGAATTACAAAAGTTTTTTTCAGCACCGGCCTGGAAGGGCTGTGCTGATACATTTCAGTTTGATGAAGCATTGTTTTTGCTAACTATTTTTGAATTTACTTCTGCTTCGTTATGGATGTCCACTTCCCCAAGATTCTCCTGGGTGATGGCATCTTCAGCCTTTTTATTCATGACGATGATGCTGATCCGGCGGTTAAAAGGATTGAATGGATCTTCCCGGTCAAACATGACTGCGGAAGATAGCCCAACCACACGCAACATTTTCTCCGGATTCATACCGCCAGCAATCAGTTCCCGTCGGGAAGCATTAGCACGATCTGCCGATAGTTCCCAGTTGCTGTAACTTTTTTCTCCGGCGGGGTAAGGTGTGGCATCAGTATGTCCGGAAAGACTGATTTTATTGCTGACATCATTCAGCATCTTGCCGATCTCGCGCAGGATTATTTTGGTGTAGGACTGTAATTCCGCTCTGCCAATCGCAAACATGGGGCGGTTTTTTTCATCCACAATCTGAATGCGTAACCCTTCCGAAGTAATGTCGAGCAACAGCTGGCTCTTGAATTTGTTGAGATCCGGATTGTTGTTGATTGCATCTTCAATCCTGATTTTGAGCTTTTCCAGCTGTTCCCGCTCGACGCGATCCTGTAGTGCCTGCAGCGCATCCATATCAATGGATTGCTTGAGATCATCAAAATCGGTTCGTTTCATCTGTCCGATTTTTTTACTGATGTCATCACCGCCGCCTTTAATGATGCTGGTACTGTCGCCACTGCCATCTCCGCCCTGCAACGCAACCTTTAGCGGGGTTTTGAAATATTCGGCAATACCTTCCTTATCGCCTTGCGTTGTTGAGCCCAGCAACCACATCAGCAGGAAGAAAGCCATCATCGCTGTTACAAAGTCAGCGTAAGCGATTTTCCAGGCGCCGCCATGATGCTGTGCCGCCATCTTCTTGATGCGTTTGATGATAATGGGCTTTTGTGAAATATCCTCAGCCATTTGTAACCCCGTCGTTTGGCAGTACGTTAGAAATTGGCAACATCATTTGGCTTTGCTTTGTTTGACGTGTTTTTCGAGCTCGATGAAAGAAGGGCGCTCAGTTGAGAACAATACTTTCCTGCCGAATTCAACTGCCAGTGCAGGCGCGTAACCATTCAGGTTTGCCAGTAGCGTTACTTTGATACACCCCAGCAACTTGCTGGATTCATGTAATCGCTGTTCCAGGCGGCTTGCCAGTGGGCCGATAAACCCATAGGCCAGCAGAATACCAAGGAAAGTTCCAACCAGAGCGGCAGCAATCAGCTTGCCCAGCTCGGCTGGCGGAATACCGACCGATTCCATGGTATGCACCACCCCCATTACTGCCGCCACGATACCAAAAGCCGGAAGCCCGTCACCCATTTTGCTAATGACATGGATTGGAATTTCGCCTTCCTGGTGATGCGTTTCCATTTCACCATCCATCAGATTTTCAATTTCCAGTGGATTGAGGTTGCCACCTACCATGAGTCGCAAATAATCGGTGATAAATTCAGTGATGTGATGGTCTGCCAGAATTTTGGGATATTTCCCGAATAGCGGGCTTTTGCCAGGATCGTCCACGTCTGCTTCGATCGACATTAACCCTTCCTTGCGGATTTTGCCGAGGATTTCATAAAGCAGTGTCATCAGCTCCATATAAACAGCCTTGGTATAGTTGGCATCTCTGAAAACATTGGGAAGCGCCTTGAGCGTAGCCTTGATTGCCTTGCCGGAGTTGCCGACAAAGAAAGCACCTAATGCGGCACCCGCGATCATGAGCAGCTCAACCGGCTGTACCAGCGATCCCAGATGACCACCTGCAAGAGCGAAGCCACCAAACACCGAAATAATTACAACTACATATCCGATAATTACCAGCATGACTGAAAAATTCCTTATAAATTTTCAGATTTTATCGGCTGCTGGCGGGCTTACTTTAATCTGTCAACTTTCTTTAGCCATACGAGAAGCTTTTTTGCAATGACCGGAATCCTGTCTGTCAAACCGTGTCGGACATTGTCCGTTTTGGTCGGTAGTAGTGTAGAGTTGCTCTATGAACACGGCATTGCAAATTGAGTTACCTGCTTTTCTGGTGGAGGAAAATAACGGGCTGCGTGCTCTGGTTACGCCAGACGCGCGTATGGATTATGTGCTTGAACTGATGCGTGCCAACATTGCTGCGGATGGTGGACCTTTTGCCGCAGCAGTTTTTGAGCGCGATAGCGGTTTGCTGGTCGCAGCCGGAACTAACCGGGTGGTGTCCAGCCACTGTTCCGCTGCACATGCTGAAATACTGGCACTATCACTTGCCCAGGCAAAGCTGGGCACGCATGATCTGGGTGCAGATGGTTTTCCTGCTTACGAACTGGTTACCAGTGCCGAGCCCTGCGTGATGTGTTTTGGTGCTGTGATCTGGTCCGGAGTACGCAGCCTGGTTTGTGCTGCACGCAGTGATGATGTGGAAGCAATAGGCTTCGATGAAGGTCCCCGGCCGGAAAACTGGATTGATGAGCTGGAAAGACGCGGAATTGCCGTTACGACCGGTCTGCTGCGTAGTGCAGCCTCTGCGCTGTTGCGTGATTACGGTATTTGTAACGGCAAGATTTACAACGCACGTTGTGGATTGAATAAGTAAACTGCTGTTTGACATTGCATACCAGAGTTCCAGCTGATAACCATACTTCCAGCCTGAAGATGAGTGCGGTCAAGATATACTTTGATCAGGCACCGGCGCCACGATAAGCCGTTACCTGAACTTCAATTTTCATGCGCGGGTCGGATAATCCTGCATTCAGCATCATGGCAGATGGCCTGACATCTCCCAGATACTTGCGCATCACTGGCCAGCATTTTTCAAAATCTCCAGTTTCAGGAAATATGTAAGTGACCCGCACAACCTCTTTCATACCTGATCCCGCCTGACTCAGTGCGGCTTCAATATTTTTGAAGCACTGCTCCGCCTGTTCCAGCAAATCATCAGAAATGGCCATTTTGCTGTAATCAAAACCGGTTGTCCCGGACACTAATACCCAGTTATCTACGACCACTGCACGTGAATAGCCTATTTCCTGCTCAAATGTCGAGCCCGAACTGATAAGTCTGCGTGTCATCCTGCCTTTCCTTTGTGTTGATATAAAATATGTACTTACGATACCACACCGCTGAAATCACTGGGCAGCGCTTCTTCCCGGGTGCTTGTCATTATTCATGAGACTGGACTAAATAGGCATAGCGTCTTAAACTTCAGCTGAAGTTTATTACTCTGTATCAACCACATAAAAGGAAGCGGCAATGTCACTGATTAACACTACTGTAAAACCGTTCAAGGCAACTGCGTATCACAATGGCGATTTTGTCGAGGTAACCGACAAAACCCTGAAAGGAAAATGGTCGGTTATCGTTTTTTATCCTGCGGATTTCACTTTTGTATGCCCGACCGAGCTGGAAGATCTGGCAGACAACTATACCGAATTCCAGAAAGCCGGTGTTGAAGTTTACGTTGTTTCTACTGATACACATTTCACACATAAGGCGTGGCATGACAGCTCCAGCGTAGTGCGTAAAGTTCGCTATCCGATGTTGGGTGATCCAACCAGAGAGCTGGCCCGCAACTTTGACGTACTCATTGAAGAAGAAGGACTGGCTTTACGCGGGAGCTTCATTATTAACCCGGAAGGCCAGATTAAAGCATCTGAAGTTCAGGATCTCAGCATTGGCCGTAATGCCGCTGAGCTGCTGCGTAAGGTCAAGGCTGCGCAATATGTTTCTACACATTCCGGCGAAGTTTGCCCGGCCAGATGGACCGAAGGTGCTGCTACACTGAAGCCATCTATTGATCTGGTTGGTAAGATCTAATATTCGTTGTTTTATTTAAACAGGCCGGGGTATTCCACAAAGGAAATATCCCGGCCTGTTTTTTGTTTTACGGCGACATTGACCCGGCTTCCCGTGCAAGATTATCCGGGTATATCAGGGACCTTGGTTTCCCCGGCGCACGGATTGGCATCGTCAACCATTACCACTGCGCCTGCTGAGGTGGTTCTATGGCCACCCGGAGGGCGATGGGGTAGCATGGCTCCTTTGCTGATGGGCCACTCTGGGGGAGCGCGGTACCATATCCAGTCAGATATTGGTTTGATCGGGCGGCATACCGTCAGGCAGCCAGATTGAGGTGATAATCGAGCGGCTTCAAGGTGTTAATCGACAGCTGCACCACAGGAACATCGGCCCTGGGAAACAGATTTGCCCCACGTTCTTTTGATGGCCGTCATAAATTACCTCTTTTTACCATTTTAAAAGCTTAGCAAAGTGTCCGGAAGCATTAGGCCAGAACATTCCGGGAAACCTGGCTGGCTGCGCGATCGTGCGTTGTATCGGGCTTTGACGATGAGCGTGACGGTTGCCGACCGCCAATCGCCAATCGCAGAAGGCCGCTTCAAACATGTTTCTCAGCCGCGATTCTGTAATACACGCTGGCTTCACCCTTGCTGCGGATCCTACCCGGGATCGTCTGATTAGCAGTCTAAATCCTCGTTTATTTGCGGCATCAGTTTCACAGAGAGTGCGGATAATTCCGACTCATTGAGAAGGAGTCCGCCATGGCAGACGATAGCGATCTTGAACGCACCGAACCGGCCTCGCCCAGACGTCTGGAAAAAGCCAGAGAAGAAGGACAGGTGCCGCGTTCGCAGGAATTGACCACATTCACCATGCTGATTGCAGCCTCTGGCGGTTTATGGGTAATTGGTTCCCTGCTCATGCAGAAGCTATCTGCCATTCTGGAAAATGGCCTGCGCATGGAGCGGGAGGTGGCATTCAACCCTGCGCTGTTATTGCCCCGGTTGTTTCAACTGGCTTTGGATGGATTACTGGCTCTGGCACCGTTGCTGGGATGGTTGATTATTGTTGCGCTTGCAGCACCGATGCTGCTCAGTGGGTGGTTGTTCAGCTCCAAGGCATTGTTGCCTGATTTCAAACGACTTAACCCGGTTAGCGGTATTAAAAGGATATTTTCTTCGCATGGGCTGGTTGAACTGATCAAGGCAATCACCAAAGTGCTGGTGATTGGTGGTGTGGCTGCCATGGTGATCTGGAATCACAAGCAGGGTGTGCTCGATCTGATGGGTATGCCGCTGGATGTCAGTCTGATCAGTATGGGCAGATTGATCGGTGTGACTTTTATGCTGATTGTTGGTGCCATGCTGCTGATTGTTGTGATCGACGTGCCTTTCCAGATCTGGAATCACACCCGCCAGTTGCGGATGTCCAAAGAAGAGCTGCGCAAGGAAGCCAGGGAAGAAGAGGGAGATCCTCAGGTTAAGGGGAGAATCCGCAGCATGCAGCGTGAAATGGCGCGTCGCCGCATGATGGCGGAAGTACCCAAGGCGGATGTGGTGGTCACCAATCCGACGCATTATGCCATTGCTCTGAAATATCAGGATAGCTCGATGCGTGCGCCGAAAGTGGTGGCAAAAGGCACTCAACTGATTGCGGCACGAATTCGTGAGCTGGCAGAAGAAAACCGTATTCCGGTACTTGAAGTGCCGTCACTGGCGCGTGCGTTGTATCACCATGTGGAGCTGGACAGAGAGATTCCCGAAACGCTTTATACCGCAGTAGCGCATGTGCTGGCTTACGTTTTTCAGCTGAAACGGTATCAGATCTCGGGGGGTGCTGCGCCGCAGTTGCCATCGGAAATAGCAGTACCGGAAGGGATGGATCAGGCCGAGCAGTGATTTTCCATCCCATATACAACCATTATTAGAGTGGATATTGAATGAATAATATTCTGTCTTTGGCCAGCGTGGTGCGGGGCGGTCAGCTGCAAAGTCTTGCCGGGCCCATGTTGATCATCATGATCCTGTCCATGATGGTGTTGCCGTTGCCGCCTTTCGTGCTGGATTTGCTGTTTACTTTCAATATTGCACTGGCGGTAATTGTGCTGCTGGTAAGCCTGTATTCGCGCGATGCACTCGAATTTGCAGTTTTCCCTACCGTACTGCTGATTACAACACTATTGCGTCTCTCGCTGAATGTGGCTTCCACTCGTGTGGTGCTGATGCACGGCCATACCGGTCCGGATGCTGCGGGTAAGGTGATCGAAGCCTTCGGCCATTTTCTGGTGGGTGGCAACTACACGGTGGGCCTGGTGGTATTCATCATTCTGGTAGTGATCAACTTTGTCGTCATCACCAAAGGCGCCGGGCGTATTGCTGAAGTCAGTGCCCGTTTTACTCTGGATGCCATTCCGGGAAAGCAGATGGCAATTGATGCTGATCTCAATGCCGGTCTGATCCGGGAAGATGAAGCCCGTAAACGGCGTGAACGGGTGTCGCAGGAAGCTGATTTTTTTGGTTCGATGGATGGTGCCAGCAAGTTTGTGCGTGGTGATGCCATTGCCGGCATTCTGATTATGCTGATTACCGTCATCGGCGGCCTGATTGTAGGTGTGCTGCAACATGACTTAAGTGTAGGTGATGCTGCCAAGAACTACACATTGCTGACGATTGGTGATGGACTGGTGGCACAGATCCCTGCCTTGATTATTTCTACCGCAGCGGGCCTGGTGGTCAGCCGGGTTAGCACTGATGAAGATCTCGGCCAGCAATTTGCGAACCAGTTACTCAGCAAACCACAGGCACTGTGGCTGACAGCGGGTATTCTTGGTGCACTTGGTCTGGTCCCGGGGATGCCCCATTTTGTTTTCCTGCTGCTGGCCGGGGTAATTGGTGTGCTTGCCTATCATGTTTCTAATCGTACGATTGCATCTGCTGTAAAACCGGAAGAGCCGGAGGTGGTTTCTGCCGAGACACAGGATGCCAGCTGGGAGGATGTGGTGCAGGTTGATACGCTTGGACTGGAAGTCGGTTATCGGCTGATCCCATTGGTGGATAAACAGCGTCAGGGTGATCTGCTCAAGCGCATCAACGGGATACGCAAGAAATTTGCGCAAGAGATCGGCTTTCTTCCGCCAGTGGTACATATCCGCGATAACCTGGAGTTGCGCCCCAATGGCTATCGCATCACCATGAAAGGTTCGATTATCGGCCAGGGTGAATCCTATAACGGGATGCAACTGGCGATTAACCCTGGACAGGTCACTATGGCATTGCCCGGTAATGCTACCGAGGACCCAGCATTTGGCCTGCCTGCAGTGTGGATCGAAACAGAACAGCGTGAACTGGCACAGACCAGCGGTTACACCGTAGTTGATGCCAGCACGGTTGTTACCACACACCTGAATCATCTGATTCGCATGCATGCCTCTGAACTGCTCGGGCGGGAAGAGTTGCAGAAACTGCTCGACCATCTGAGCCAGCGCTCGCCTAAGCTGGCGGATGATCTGGTTCCCAAACTACTGCCTCTGGCAAGTGTGCAGAAGATATTGCAGCGGCTGCTGGAAGAAGGCGTAAACATCCGTGATATGCGCACCATAATCGATATTCTGCTTGAACACGCCGGACGTACCCAGGATATCAATGAGCTGCTTGCACTGGTCAGGGTCGGGCTGGGGCGTGCAATCGCGGAGCAGTGTTTCCCTTCAAATGCAGAAATGCAGGTCATGAGCCTGCATCCGGAACTTGAGGCCATCCTGATGCAGGTGGTGCAATCTGATCCGGTAGCCGATGGCGGGATTGAGCCTGGCCTGGCTGATACGCTGACGCGCGAAGCCACTAACGCTGTTAACCGCCTGGAACAGATCGGGTTACCGGTTGTGCTGGTGGTACCGGACGCAATCCGCCTGCTGTTGTCACGTTTCCTGCGTCGCTCATTGCCTCAGTTAAGGGTGTTGGCTCATTCCGAAATTCCGGATACCAGAAAAATCAAATTTATATCGATCATTGGGGGTAACAAAAAATGAAAGTAAGGAAATTTTTGGCCGCCACTTCCCATGAGGTGTTGCGTAAGGTTAAGGATGAATTGGGCGCGGATGCGGTAATTCTGTCAAACAGACAGGTACCGGACGGGATCGAAATCATTGCATTGTCAAGCAAGGATATTTCCAGTCTTGCCGGTGAGGCGCCGCCAGCAACAGCACATGCTGCCAGAACGATTGCCACACTCGCACAAAAATCTGCAATTGAAAAAGAGCAGGTGTTGCCTGTTCAGAAGCGGCCGGAGCTACCTCCAGCCGTGGCGGATAATCAGAGTGCAAATATCATCCAGGAAATCCAGGCCATGAAACAGATGCTGGAGGAGCAGTTGACTGCAATTGGCTGGAACAACTTTTCCCAGCGAGATCCGGGCAGCACGAAAGTGTTGCGTACCCTGCTGAGTGCGGGTTTCAGCCCGCAGCTGTCACGTCACTTATTGGAAAAATTGCCGGCTGACCGTGATTTTGAACAAAGCATAAAGAAAACCATTGCGCTGCTTACACTGAATTTGCGCACGACCACTGGTGATGAAATCATTGAACAGGGTGGGATTTATGCACTGATCGGGCCAACCGGTGTCGGTAAAACGACAACCACGGCAAAATTGGCTGCGCGTGCTGTCATCCGTCATGGTGCTGATAAGGTGGCACTGCTGACCACTGACAGTTACCGTATTGGCGGACATGAACAGTTGCGTATTTACGGCAAACTGCTGGGCGTATCGGTACGCAGCATCAAGGATGTCGATGATCTCCAGCTGATGTTGCACGAATTGCGCGGCAAGCACATGGTGCTGATTGATACCGTCGGCATGAGCCAGCGCGATCAGATGCTGGCTGAACAAATTGCCATGCTGAGCCAGTGCGGCAGCGAAATAAGGCATCTGCTGCTGCTCAACGCTACCAGCAGTGGCGATACGCTGGATGAGGTCATTTCTGCCTATCAGAAGTATGGTATTCACGGTTGCATCATCACCAAAGTAGATGAGGCGGCGAGTCTGGGTGTGGCGCTGGATGCGGTCATCCGGCGCAAACTGGTTCTGCATTACGTGACCAATGGCCAGAAGGTGCCGGAGGATTTGCACGAAGCCAATTCCCGTTACCTGTTGCACCGTATTTTCAGACCTTCAGCAGAAAATTCACCTTTCTCACTGCAAGATCCCGAATTTGCACTGATTATGGCGGGCAACTCCGCTGATTCACCAGCTGCCAGACAGAAAACACGTATCGAGGCCAATCATGATTTGCGCTAACCGGGATCAGGCGTCCGGTTTACGCGAACTCACCGCGCTGGAATCCAATATCGGGGCGCGTGTGTTTGCCGTGGTGGGTGGGCGGACAGGGGTGGGTAAGACCTGTTCGGTTATCAACCTGGCAACTGCACTGGCGAGAATGGGTAAACGAGTGCTGATTCTGGATGAAAATCCGCGTCACAAGGATGTCAATGCCAATCTCGGTCTTTGTGCGCGCTACGATTTGTTGCACGTCATCAACGGGGACAAAACACTTGAACAGGTGATGACCCGGGGGCCGGAAGGTGTAATGGTGCTGACAGCGATGCGTGGCATTCACTCACTGGCAAAACTTTCATCTGCTGATCAGGAACGGCTGATTGAATGTTTCAGTGAGCTATCGCAAACAGTGGATGCTGTGCTGATTGATACCGCAATCGGGCGGGGCAGCCGGGTAGTCCCGCTGAGCTTGGCTTCCCAGCAGGTATTGATTGTGCTTTCCGGTTCAGGCCAGGCGATTACGGATGCCTACGCACTGATCAAACTGATCAGCAAAGAATATGCCAGACGGGATTTTCTGGTGCTGGTGAACAAGATGCAATCGGAAAGCAAGGGGCGCGAGATCTTCGAAAATATTGCCAGTGTTGCGCAAAAGAACCTGGCGGTCCGGCTGGAATGGATGGGGTGCATTTTGCTTGATGACAAGCTGCATCGATCAACTCGGCTTTGCCAGCCGGCAGTGGAAATTTTTCCGACATCTGGTTCGGCTGCGGGTTACCGCCAGCTGGCTGAAAAGCTGATGCGGTGTGCAGGGCCCTGGACAGATAACGATGGTGTGGAAAATTTCATGCGCAGGCTGATTCGTACCAGTCACCTTGAATCAGCGGAATTTACAGTGTGAGGGAGCTTATGTACACCGAAACAGGCATCGCAGATAAAGACCAGTTCATCACTGAATATACGACTTTAGTCAAGCGGATAGCCCACCACATGATGGCCAGATTGCCGGCCAGTGTTCAGGTGGATGATCTGATTCAGGCTGGAATGATTGGCTTGCTGGATGCTGTCAATCGCTATGAGGGTTCCTATGGCCGCCAGTTTGAGAGCTATGCCGCCCAGCGGATTCGCGGATCGATTCTGGATGAACTGAGAGAGGCAGACTGGCTGCCGCGCAGTCTGCGCAGGAAAATGCGCCAGATAGAGACAGCCATGCGTTCACTGGAACAGCGCCTCGGTTACCCGCCCAGTGAAAAGGAAATTGCGGATGAAATGAATTTGTCACTGGTTGAATATCAGGAAATGCTGCAGGAAGCGGGTGGCGGGCAGTTGATCTATTACGAAGATTATCAGGAAGACGAAGAAGATCATTTCCTTGACCGTTTGCGCGGTGATCAAAGTAATGAGCCTCTGGATCAACTGCTGGAGAAGAATCTGAGGGAACTGCTGGTTGATGCGATCGAAAAATTACCGGAAAAAGAAAAACTGGTGATGGGTATGTATTACGAACAGGAAATGAATTTACGTGAAATCGGTGCAGTACTGGGAGTCAGTGAATCACGTGTCTGCCAGTTGCACACTCAGGCTATCTCTCGGTTGAGAACCCGGTTGCGGGAAAAATAATCGACCCTGAAACGACTTCTGTGCCAGGCTTCTACGCAAATCCAGGATGGGGCGGGAGGTACAGAGTGCAGAAAAATGCCGATCAGAACAAAAGTCTCCCACTATACCGGCCGTTCTGGCTATGGAAAGATAACCAGAACCCGGCGCGGTGGATAAAGTGTGGTGTTACCGTATGAACCATGTGAATCTGGGCTCAGAGAGAAGCTCTGTTGCTACCCGACCAACCCGCTTGGCAAAGCGTTCTGCAATCCCTTCCTGAACTGTAAAATCGACGATATGCTCCGCCTGGATAACTTCGCGGGCAACATAGCCTGTGTTACCGAGGGCATCAGCCAGCCCCAGTTCCACACTCCTGGCACCAGTCCACACCGTGCCGCTGAAAATTTCAGGATTATCCTGTAAACGGTCTTTTCTGCCGTTCTGGACCACCTGAATAAATTGCTGGTGAATTTCAGCCAGCATTTTCTTTGCATGTTCTCTTTGTGTCGGATCTGATGGAGAGAAAGGATCGAGAAATCCCTTGTTTTCTCCTGCTGTGAGAAGGCGGCGTTCCACCCCCAGTTTTTCAAGTGTGCCGGTAAACCCGAACCCATCCATTAACACACCAATCGACCCTACAATGCTGGCCTTGTCTACGAAAATTTTATCTGCTGCTGCCGCAATGTAATACCCTCCGGAAGCACAGATGTCTTCGACTACCACATATAACGGAGTATCCGGGTGTAGTGCCCGTAACCGGCGGATTTCATCATTGATAGCGCCTGCTTGAACCGGGCTTCCGCCGGGGCTGTTAATCCGCAATATCACCCCGGCTGTATTACGATCTTCGAATGCCTTTTTCAGCCCTTCGTTGATATTTTCTGCGCTGTTCAAACTGTCAGACGTGATTTCACCACGCAAATCGACCAGTGCGGTGTGCTTTCCTGAACCGCCGGTTACTTCGGTATCCAGCCAGCCCAGCCCCCAGAAGAGCAGCGTAAACAGGTAGGAAAAGGTTAACAAACGAAAAAAAATACCCCAGTTGCGAGCCTTTTTTTGTTCTTTCAGGGAGATAAACACCAGTTCCCGCAGTGTTTTATGCTCCCACTTTTCCTCATGGATCTTCTCTGTATCAGCCATGGATGTTGATTACTCTTTTGGTTAATTTATTGTTATTGGGTTGCGCTGGCGCGTGTTTCTGAAACATAGATCTCCACCCTGCGGTTTTTTGCCCGGCCTGCAGCGGTATCATTGGAGGCAACAGGCTGGTGTGAACCACGGCCGTCGATCTGTATACGCTGGAAAGGAACGCCCCGGCCAACAAGATATTCACGCGTGCTGGCGGCACGGTTGATTGACAACGGGTTGTTGACGGTGTCACTGCCAGTGCTGTCGGTATGACCGGTAATCATTACCTGAGTACCGGGATTGTTCAGCAGGCTGGTGGCAAAGCTGTCGAGAATCGGGCGAAAATCCGGTTTGATCCGCGCGCTTCCTGAATCAAAAGAAATATCGCTGGGAATGTTTAGCATCAGCCGGTTATCCGGCGTTTGCGAAACGACTACACCAGTACCGGCAGTGGCACTTTCCATTTGTGCTTTTTGCTCTTCCATCCTTTTGGACCACAGGTAACCTGCGCCTGCTCCCAACGCTGCACCAGCTCCAGCCCCGATAGCAGCACCTTTGCCCCCCCCGGCCAGTGCGCCAATAGCAGCCCCTGCTCCAGCGCCAATCAATGCGCCTGTACCGGATCTCTTCTGGGTCGCGCTCATGTCAGCACACCCGGAAATAATAAACCCTGCCATCAATGCCGTTATAACCCTGGTTTTAAACATAAGATCACCTTTATTTGTGTTTGGATGTGATTCGGGAATACTGTAACAAAAGGAACTGAAAAACAACCAGTAATTTTTTCTTTCGAGAGGCGCTTGGGTTTTGTTTGGAAAGCGGCTGGCAGGGCGATTCGAAATTCCATTGTAAGTGATACTCAAAAGCCCTGGCTATTTGCCTGAATATCTACTGACCGGCTTTGAATCCAGCCGGATAGATCATCCCCGGTTTGCACATGCAGCCAGTTACCGTTGTATGCAACTGCGGTCAGAGGGGTATTTTTTTTCAGGATGATAATCGCTTTGGAATGATTGTCCGGATCTGCCCGCAGGTTAATGGTATGAGTTACCAATACCGGAATCGAGACGCGAAAAACCACTGTGGCATCCTGAGCATCTACCGGTTTTCTGGCGGGGTTGACTATCACATCAATCAACTCGCCTGATTGTGCGGCATGATTCATCGCAGTACTGTAATCTTTTTGCTGGTATGCAACCGTTGCCATATTCAATAAACGCTGCGCCAGGAGCTGTAATGCAGAATCAGCTTCATTCAACCCTGCCTGTTTGGTTGCATTGATAGCAACCTCCACCTCGGCAATTTTTGAAGCGGCATCTGGCTGTGTGGCTAAACGATGGAGTTTGCTCTTAGTACGGCTGATTTCACTGGCAGTTTCCTGTAATGCCTGTGCCTGTCCCTGTTCGCGAGCATTCAGGCTACGGATCAATTCATCTTTTTCAGCGAGCTTCTGTTTCAAAGCGATAATTTCATCACGGTAGATCCGTTGGTATGGCGGCTTTTCCGGTACCGGAATAACCTTGGTGCTGCTTGTTTCTTTAACAGAAGCTGGTTTGAAACTGGCTGATTGGCCTGGTACAGGGAACTTATGTTGCTGATCAGTTGCGCACCCGGCCAGATTTACGCTGGTGAGTATCAGTAATATGGATACAACGAAAGATTGTTTGTCTGTGGGATGATGAAAACCAGGCATATCTGTTCGATTTGTTAAGAAGTAGTGTTCTGTGAGAAACAGGAACGAGCTTAAATGTTTTTTCGGCCTGCTAAGGCGGAACTTTAAAAGAAAATACCCTTATCATCAGTAGATGGTATTTTCTGATTTTTAATAATCATAATTTGAAATGCATAACCGGGTAATCCACTGGGTGTTGGTTCAGTTTGTCTCGGTGCTGGTAATCACCTGTATCGTAGTCATCATATTGGGCGAAATTGTAACAGGGCCTGCTCCCACCGCTGTTGAGACGTTGCAGCCGGATTTCCCAGTTGAAACAGTTCAGATTCCTGTCAATCAGAGTCATGCTGTACATGGCTGGCTGGCACATGGAATAAGTGGGCACGGTGCCGTTCTGCTGGTACATTCCATACGCAGTAATCGCCTCGAAATGCTTGGCCGGGCGAGATTTCTTAACAGCCAGGGCTACCATGTACTGATGATAGATTTACAGGCACATGGAGAAACACCGGGGGATCGCATTACCTTTGGCGCGCGTGAATCGGCGGATGTCGCAGCGGCAGTGAGTTACCTCCGGGCTACTTTTCCTCATGACCGTATCGGTGCTATCGGCGTTACACTGGGCGCGGCTGCAATCGTACTGGCTGACCCGCCACTGAGACTCGATGCCATGATACTTGAATCTTTGCATCCTACATTTACTGAAGCCGTTACAAACCGGCTCAGGCTGCATTTGGGAGACGCAGGGGAATACCTCCAGTTTCTGCTGCTTCCATATTTCTCCTTTTTACTTGATTTGCCGGTTAGTCAGCTGAATCCAATTGATCGGATTGGTAATCTTGCAATTCCGGTATTGTTTGTTTCAGGCACGCTCGACAGGCATACCACCCAGTCTGAGGTGAAACGCTTGTATGATGCAGCCCTGCCCCCCAAGGAACTCTGGATTGTTGAAGGTGCCGGCCACTACAATATGCATACCTTTGCGGGCAAAAGCTATGAAACACGTATTGCTGGTTTTCTTTCTGCTCATCTGCAAAGACCGTAGCCATTGATTGCGTTTTATCAACTTGCCAGGAAAAATCATGTCCGTTTACCAACATATTCTGCTTGCTGTAGATTTTTTACCCGAGGACGACCAGATCATCCGGAAAGTCGGGAACCTTGAGTTGCTGACAGGTGCAAAACTGAGTCTCATCCATGTGCTGGACAATATCCCCATGCCTGATACACCTTATGGCACGGTCATTCCATTGGATACGAAAGTGACTTATGCCATGCTGGAGGCTGAAAAACAGAAACTGAACCGGGCGGGCGATATGTTGGGTATTGACCCTGCGCATCGCTGGTTAATCTGGGGGGAACCCAGAGATGAAATTATCCGTATCGCGGAACAGGAAAATATTGATCTGATCGTGGTCGGCTCGCATGGCAGGCATGGGCTTGCGTTGCTGCTGGGCTCCACAGCCAGTAGCGTACTGCATTATGCAAAATGTGATGTCCTTGCAGTACGTTTGCGGGACGATTAAAGAGTGTTTCCAAAAATCCGGTTGTGCGTGATGAAGTGCAAGATGCGTGGAGCATATAATGAGGTATATCGGGTAAATGGGGCGGCAAGTGCCGTGCAACGCCGTGATTTACCCGAAAAACAGTTTTTGGAAATAACCTGAACAAGCTCGGCAACCCACTAATTTGTCATTTTGTCTTGACAAAAATCCTGATTGATAATTATTCTTGTTAGTGGATGTTGTTTGTCATGGCGCTGGTTTATTAGTATTCCCGGGCAGGACGACAGCTCCTGAACTTTCTCTCTTCCCCATTTCCACAGGGGTGGAACACTAATTTCATAATTCAACTTTCTGGAGTCAAAGTCATGTCCCTTCCTTCTGTTTCCAGTTATTTTGGCCGCTGGTGCAGTAGTTTTCTGTTTGCTGCTTTTCTGTTTGCAATTCCCTTGTCGTCACAGGCAGAAGAGGTCGTTGTTTACTCATCAAGAATCGAGCAGCTAATCAAGCCTTTGTTTGATGCTTTCACCAAAGAAACAGGGATTACAGTTAAATTCACCACGGATAAGGAAGGAGCATTACTAACCCGTTTGCTTGCGGAAGGCAAAAGAACGCCTGCTGATGTACTCATTACCGTAGATGCCGGAAACTTATGGGAAGCTGCGCGTAACAACTTGCTGAAACCAGTTAATTCCCCCGTCCTGGAAGCCAACATCCCTGCAAATTTGCGCGACCCACAGGGGTTATGGTTTGGATTGACAGTTCGTGCCCGCACCATTGTCTACAACACCAAAAAAGTAAGACCTGAGGAGTTGTCTACTTACGCCGATCTGGCTGATCCGAAGTGGAAGCATCGATTATGTCTGCGTTCTTCCAAGAAGGTGTATAACCAGTCGCTGGTTGCGATGATGATTGATGAGCTTGGTGAGGCCGAAACCGAGCGTATCGTTAAAGGGTGGGTAAGCAACCTCGCAACGGACCCTGTTGCAGATGACACACTTGCGCTAGAGTTTGTTGCGGCAGGGCGTTGTGATGTGACCTTGGTTAATACCTACTACTATGGTCGGCTGATGCGGGAAAACCCAACGCTTCCACTGGCAATTTTCTGGCCAAACCAGGCCACAACCGGTGTGCACGTTAATGTTTCCGGTGCTGGTGTTACGCGCTACAGCAAGCATGAAGCAGCAGCTGTCCGGTTACTGGAATTCCTCTCTTCCGAACAGGCACAGAAAATGTTTGTAGACCTCAACATGGAATACCCGGCCAATCCTAAAGTTACATACGGAGAGCCTTTTACCAGCTGGGGGAGTTTCAGACAGGATCCGAGAAGTATTGTAAAAGCAGGAGAGCTGCAGCCTGACGCAGTCCGGCTGATGGATCGTGCAGGTTATCGTTAGAGTAAGCTCGTTTGAGAAACGATTTTCCTTCCGCCAATTTGACTGCATCGGCTGTAGTGCCAGTCATACAGCAGCACTGCAATCCTGCAGACGGGAACAGGGTAAGGCGTGCCTGGCGCATCTTTCCGTTTCTAGTGGCAAGTCTGGTGCTTGTTCCGGTATGCGTGGTTTTTTCCTCCTTTTTGTCGCCAGATGAAGCAATTTGGCAACATCTGATCTCTACCACACTACCGGGCCTGCTGACAAATACCCTGTGGCTTTCGCTGGGGGTTGTGCTGGGAACCTCGCTCCTGGGAGTCAGTCTGGCCTGGTTTACTTCGGTCTATGCTTTTCCGGGGCATCGTTTTTTTTCCTGGGCATTATTTCTGCCGCTGGCAATTCCTGCTTACGTTATTGCATTTGTGGCACTCGGCGTATTTGACTATACAGGGCCGGTACAAACCGGTTTGCGTGACTGGCTTGGTTCTGATCTGCTGTGGTTTCCTGATATACGTGGAGGATCGGGCGTGGCGATTGTGATGACACTGGCCTTCTACCCCTATGTTTATTTACTTTCGCGTGATGCTTTTCTGACACAGGGAAAGCGCTTGCTGGAGGTAGCACAATCCCTTGGTTTCAGCCGTCGGCAAGGTTTCTTCAGAGTGGTATTGCCAATGGCGCGTCCCTGGATAGTTGCAGGAATCATGCTGGCACTGATGGAAACGCTGGCTGATTTTGGAGCTGTATCCATTTTTAATTACGATACGTTTACCACCGCGATTTATAAGACCTGGTTCGGCATGTTTTCGCTGTCAACCGCTTCACAGCTTGCATCACTGCTTATTCTGATCGTGCTTGTCATCATCCTGACAGAACAGCGGTTTCGTTTGCGCATGCGTTTTTCTGAAAGCAGGAAAAGTGCGCAGGTTGAGCGTATCCGGCTCACTGGGTGGCAGGCGATTGCCGTTACCATTTTTGCCGGTACCATACTGTTTTTTGCCTTTATATTGCCAGTTGTACAGCTGAGTATGTGGGCCTGGGGTTCGTCAACCACTGGTTTTGATGAGCGTTACCCAGAGTTTGCCTGGCATTCTGTCCTGCTTTCAGTGCTGGCAGCTTTGATTACCTGTCTGGTGGCAGCCATGCTGGCGTATGCTGCGCGCCTTTATCCAGACGGTTATTCACGGCTTGCCGTTCGCCTCGCCACGGTTGGCTATGCTTTACCCGGGGCGGTGCTGGCAGTTGGAATATTTATACCGATGGCATGGCTGGACAACCAGTTAAGTGACTGGATTGAGGTGATTTCTGGAGTCGAAACCGGGTTGTTGATCCAGGGAACGCTGGCAGTTATGCTGGTTGCGTATATGACCCGTTTTCTTGCAGTCAGCTATTTCCCTTTGGAAAGTGCATTGCAGCGGGTAACACGCAGTATTGATGAGGCTGCTACAGGTTTTGGTGTCACCGGCTGGAGAATGCTGAAAATGGTTTATTTTCCGATGTTGAAGAGCAGCCTGTTTACCGCTGCAACACTAGTGTTTGTCGATGTCATGAAAGAAATGCCTATTACGTTAATGACCAGGCCGTTTGACTGGGATACGCTGGCAGTACGAATTTTCTCACTGACTTCCGAGGGGCAGTGGGAGCAGGCGGCGTTACCTGCATTAACGCTGGTTTTGACCGGTCTGATTCCAATCATTCTTTTAGTTCGCCATTCTGAAACCTGACAGAGAAATGAGCGCATTACTGAAACTCGACAGAATCAGCCATGCCTATGGTCAGCAGGTGATTGTGGATGAGCTGTCATTTGAGCTTGAAAAAGGTGAAATTGGTTGTCTGCTTGGTCCAAGCGGATGTGGAAAAACAACGGTTTTGCGCTGTATTGCCGGGTTTGAGCCGATTGTGTCCGGTGAAATACGGTTGAATGAAACCTCCGTCAGCCGGCCTAGATTCGTTCTTCCCCCCGAGCAGCGTCGAATTGGTATGGTATTTCAGGAATATGCGCTGTTTCCACATCTGAATGTCACCGCTAATGTTGGATTTGGTTTGCATCGCAGTACCAAAACAGAGCGAGCACTTCGTGTTGCTGAATTACTGCAGGTCACCGGCCTGACAGAAGTGGCTAATCGTTATCCGCATGAGTTATCCGGTGGTCAGCAGCAGCGCGTGGCGCTGGCGCGGGCGCTGGCACCTTATCCCGATTTGATATTGCTGGATGAGCCGTTTTCCAACCTTGATGTAAGTTTGCGCGAATATCTGAGCCAGGAAATTCGCGAACTGCTGAAAAAATTGAATATTACCGCGATTCTGGTTACACATGACCAGGCCGAAGCTTTCGCGGTTGCAGATAAAATAGGAGTGATGCACGCTGGGAAAATGATGCAGTGGAGCAGTGCGCACGAGCTCTACCATCGCCCGGCAAATCGTTTTGTCGCAGATTTTATCGGGCAGGGTACACTGATCCCCGGCAGAGTCACACAGACTGGAGCAGTGGAAACCGAGTTGGGCACACTTACCGGGGGTATTTACCATCCTGACCGGTCATCGGATGGAATTTCCGGTAAACAGATTGATTTGCTGATTCGCCCCGATGACATTATTCACGACGACGATAGCCCGTTACGGGCAACAGTAGTGCACAAAGCGTTTCGCGGTGCACAATTCCTCTATACACTGCGACTTGATAGTGGGCAGATTGTGCTGTCATTGATCCCCAGTCACCACGATCATGCTATTGGCAAAAAAATCGGTATTAAGCCGGAAATTGATCACATCGTGGTATTTGATCGACTGCGTAATTAAAAATTGAACGGCGTTTCATCAGGTCAGGGTAAACGGGGCCGTTACCGATCTGCTGTATAAGATGATCTGGCCGCACGAACGGCTTTTGCCAGCTCAAGCACCGACATTGCGTAAAATGTGCTGCGGTTATAGCGTGTGATCACATAAAAATTTTTAAAACCAAGCCAAAGCTGACGTTTATCCTGATCCTTCAGCTCCAGCAATGATGACAGCGTATCATCAGGAACAGAGTCGAGCGGAATGATGCCGGCATCGCGTAGTTTTTCAATTGAATGCAGTGGCTCAATGCCCGTGTCCAGGAGCTCCTGGATATTTTCTGACTTGGCTTGTGCACGAACAGCAATGGGCTTGTTCGCTTCCCAGCCATATTCTTTCAAATAATTACCTATGCTGCCTATTGCGTCGGCAGCGCTCCCGGGGAGGTCTATTTTTCCATCATGATCAAAATCAACCGCATATCGCCGGTAACTTGATGGCATAAATTGAGGAATGCCAATTGCTCCAGCGTAAGAACCTTTAATATCCAGCAAGCCAAATTTTTGCTCTCTGGCGAGCAATAAATAGTTTTCCAGCTCTTCCCGAAAGTAGTCTGCTCTCCTGGGGAAATCAAAAGCCAACGTTGTCAGTGCATCCATGATGCGATAACTACCGGTTGATGCGCCGTAGGAGGTTTCAACGCCGATAATCGCCACAATGATTTCCTCGGGGATGCCGTAAATTTTCCTTTCCAACGCCAGTTCAGCCGCATATCTGTTCCAGAAATCGAACCCACCTTTAATGCGCTGCGTATTGACGAATCGCTTCCGATATTCATTCCAGGAAATGGCCGTGGCGGGTGCAGAAATCAATTTGATAATCTCTGGCCGAAAGTTTGTCTGGATAAAGATATCTTCGAGTGCATTTACATCATACCCATGCCGATTGGACATGTATGTCACAAAACTCTTGATTTCCGGACGTAGCGCAGAAACTGGCTGAATTGCCATGCATGTCGCGTGATGAGTAACCAAAGCGGCTGAAACAAATAAAACCCGACGACTGAAAATATGGCTGGAAACGATTTGTTTAATTAAATTGACGGCAGCATGGATTTTCAGGAAAAGTCTGTGTGCTTGTTCCAGTCTGTTAAAGTCGAAAGTGTTTTGATCGGGAAGAGGATAATATTTCATTTGTTGGCGGCTTGGGAACAGGTAAATATATGTATATAAACGTGCAATATAGCGGATAAAGCAATTTCATATCAGCTTCAGGGCCGTTTTTGCACGGCAGACAGAAGAATCTTTTTGTAAAATACCAGAAACTTCCAAAAATATTGTTGAGTTTATTGATTCAACTGTTATTGCAAGTATAATGGCACGAATCTTTAGTCCTTCTCGTTCTGTCGTATGGTTGTGATAAAGGTGGCGTTTCTGCCAACATACGTATCACTCATCTGATCTTTCGGTAGCTGCAAGCGTATAACCACATTTTCATTTGGGCTGCCCCTGGCAGCCTATCTGGGTAGGTCGGTTAGAATTCAGTTAATAGCTTGGGTGCATAGGCTTTAGCTGTCACTAGGAATTCATTTTGATCCAATAAACATTAAATGAGGATTTCATGAGCCAACACATTCATTATGTTACGGATGCAAGTTTTGAGTCAGAGGTTTTGCAAAGCACTGTTCCTGTGCTTGTTGACTATTGGGCTGAGTGGTGCGGCCCATGTCGAATGATCGCACCCCTTCTGGATGAAATTGCCAGCGAGTATAGCGGCCGTCTTAAGGTGGCCAAACTTAACATTGATGAAAACCAGTCAACCCCCCAAAAGTATGGTATCCGTGGCATTCCTACACTGATGATATTCAAAAACGGCAATATAGGGGCAACAAAGGTTGGTGCTCTATCAAAATCGCAATTGACAGCATTTGTTGATAGCCATTTATAAAATACTGGATTCAAATACTGAAATACCAGCCGAGTGAGTTGTTAGCAGTTCGCTTTGGCTGGTGTTGTTTCTCCGGAATGCGTTTGTTATTACTGCCATAGTCTTCATTATCCTGATATTGTGTAAATCGGCAGTGGTTTCACAAGTCGCATAGCACATCCATACCCTCTTCATTCATCTGCACTTTTTTGATCTTCAAGAGTTACTTTCATGCGTTTATCTGATTTAAAAAGCATCCATGTTTCCGAGTTGGTAAAAATGGCCGTTGCACATGATATTGAGGGTGCCAACCGAATGCGTAAGCAGGATTTGGTTTTTGCACTCCTGAAAAACCAGGCGCGTAAAGGCGAAAGTATATTTGGGGAGGGTACGCTGGAGATTTTGCAGGATGGTTTTGGATTTTTGCGCTCTCCTGATACATCCTATTTGGCCGGACCGGATGATATTTATATTTCCCCCAGCCAGATCCGTCGTTTTAACTTGCATACAGGCGATTCAGTTGATGGTGAAATTCGCCCCCCCAAGGAAGGAGAACGCTATTTTGCTCTAGTCAAAATAGACAAGGTTAACAATGAACCACCTGAAAATTCCAAGCGTAAGATACTGTTTGAAAACCTCACACCTCTTTTCCCAACAGAGCGTCTAACGCTGGAACGGGATATCAAGTCCGAAGAAAATATTACCGGCCGGATTGTTGATTTGATTGCGCCTATTGGCAAAGGTCAGCGTGGATTGCTGGTGGCAAGCCCAAAATCCGGCAAGACGGTGATGCTTCAGCATATTGCACATTCCATAGCAGCTAATTATCCGGACGTTGTGCTGATGGTGTTGCTAATAGATGAGCGCCCGGAAGAAGTTACAGAGATGGTGCGTTCAGTAAAGGGAGAGGTTATATCATCCACCTTCGATGAATCAGCTACCCGCCATGTTCAGGTGGCAGATATGGTGATTGAGAAGGCGAAACGACTGGTCGAACACAAAAAAGATGTGGTTATCCTGCTCGATTCTATTACCCGCCTCGCGCGTGCGTATAACATGATTGTGCCTGCATCAGGCAAGGTGTTGACTGGTGGGGTGGATGCCAACGCGCTGCAACGTCCTAAACGCTTCTTTGGTGCCGCCCGTAATATCGAAGAAGGGGGGTCGCTCACCATTATTGCTACTGCACTGGTGGATACCGGTTCACGTATGGATGATGTGATCTACGAAGAGTTTAAGGGAACCGGTAATATGGAAATTCACCTTGACCGTCGCATGGCTGAAAAACGTATTTACCCCGCCATCAATGTGAACCGCTCTGGGACTCGTCGTGAGGAATTGTTGATCTCCGCCGAAGTTCTGCAAAAAATATGGATTCTCCGTAAGCTACTTTATCCAATGGATGAGATGGATGCAATGTCATTCCTGCTGGATAAAATCAGAGCTACAAAAAATAATGCTGATTTTTTTGACTCCATGCGGCGCGTTTGATGTCAGAGGGGAGTATGCCGGCCTTCCGGTGCCACTGGAAGAAGGTTTTACCCGGTGTTAATACTACGTCAGGTTGCAGCTGTACATATCTTAAGTGATAATAGCTGCCTTTTAATTTAGCTATTGAAAAATAGGGGTATCAAATGAAGGAAGGCATCCATCCGGAGTATCATGAAATTACCGTAACGTGCAGCTGCGGCGGCGAGTTTAAGACCCGTTCCGTTTTAAGTAAGCCTCTACATGTTGAGGTGTGCGCATCTTGTCACCCGTTTTATACGGGGAAGCAGAAAATCGTGGATACTGCGGGTAGAGTAGAGAAGTTTAATCAGAAATACGGAAGGTTTTTACAGAAATAGCAACAGGAAAACGGTTTTTCGTTTTCCTGTTGCTTTATATCGGTAATTACCGATCTTGGCTATCGTGCTGGAAAGGCACTGTGGTGGGAGCTATTCCCGAGCGGTAGATCAACGCAAAGCTACCGAACACCGCTTGGATCTGGAAAGTTACAGGTTTTACTCTCGGATTTACGGGTTGAGTGATCCTGTGGTTCCAGTTATCACAGGTGTGGATCTGTTTCCCAAACTGTATTATTTGTGAAGGGAGCGGTGCTTCAGGTGTAACTGCTGGTGTTCAACACAGCAGAAGTTATGACCGTTTTCACTGATGCTTTCACTTTGTGGGTGGTGAACGCCACAATACGTGCAGCGCACCATATCTTCAACAGTTGCTGCTGGTGTATCGTGAGAAGGTTCCTGTTTAGATCTGAATTGTTTGAGTAACCCCCAAACCAGGAAAACGAAAACGATCAGAAATATCCACTTGAAGATCATCATCTTCCGCCTTTACGATATTTTTCTGTAGAAAGTACCTGATTCTTGCAGCAAGAATGTTTATTTGTTTTCGTACATCACTGTATGAAAAAATAGCTCGTTCTTGCGAATCATACCTAACTCACTCCTCGCAAGCTCCTCTATCGCATCAAACCCTTGTTTCAGATTACTAACCTCCGCTTCCAGAATGGTATTTCTATTCTGAAGCGTCTGGTTAGTTTCCTGTAAAGTGGCGATTTGCCCATGCATTTCTAAAATTGCTAACAAGCCCCCTTTGCCGAGCCACAATGGGTATTGTGCCAACCCAATCATAAGAACCAATAGCCCGGCTATGGTTTTCATGGTCTTAGCTGGTAGAAAGCAGATCTTCCGGCATATTGCGCAATGTCGCCTAAATCTTCTTCAATGCGCAGCAGCTGGTTGTATTTCGCTAACCGATCCGAACGTGAAAGTGATCCTGTTTTGATTTGCAAGGCATTAGTGGCGACTGCTATATCTGCAATAGTTGTATCTTCGGTTTCTCCGGAACGATGGGAAACTATGGCGGTATAGCCTGCACATTTTGCCATTTCGATAGCATTCAGCGTCTCAGTCAGCGTACCAATCTGATTGATCTTGATCAGGATGGAATTGGCGATATTGCGGCTAATGCCTTCTTTAAGGATTCTTGTGTTGGTAACAAATATATCGTCACCAACCAACTGAACGGTTTTGCTCAGTCTTTCTGTCAGCAGTCTCCAGCCATCCCAATCCTGTTCGCTCATTCCGTCTTCGATGCTGATAATGGGGTATTTTTCTACCCAAGTGGCAAGATAATCCACAAATTGGGCGGAAGTAAGGGCCAGTCCATCTACATCAAGATGATATTTTCCATCACGATAAAACTCGGAGCTGGCACAATCCACTCCGATAGCCACCTCAGAGCCAGGTTGATAGCCCGCTTCATCTATGGCTTGCACAATCAACCCCAGCGCTTCTTCATTATGAGTAAAGCTGGGAGCAAACCCCCCTTCATCACCGACCGTTGTTGGCAGATTTTTTTTATTGAGTAATGTTCGAAGTTTACTGAATACTTCTGCACCACAACGCACGGCTTCCCGCAAATTTGGTAATCCCAAAGGGATAATCATAAACTCCTGCATATCCAGGCGATTATTTGCGTGTGCTCCTCCATTGACCAGATTCATCATTGGTACGGGCAACCACTTGGCGTTGATGCCTCCCAGATAACGATAAAGAGGGAGGCCGGATTCTTCCGCAGCGGCTTTGGCCACTGCAAGTGAGACGGAGAGTATTGCGTTCGCACCCAATCTGGATTTGTTTTCACTGCCATCGAGTTCAATCAGTGTTTTATCGATAAAGCATTGTTCTATAGCATCCAATCCCATGACTGTTTCAGAAATTTCACCATTGACGCTTTCAACTGCCTTTAATACCCCCTTTCCATAAAAGCGCTGTGTATCGCCATCACGCAGCTCAGCGGCTTCGCGTGTACCAACCGATGCACCAGACGGTACAGAAGCGCGTCCAAGAACGCCAGATTCCAGCAATACATCGGCTTCTATGGTTGGGTTGCCACGGGAGTCGATAATTTCACGGGCGATTACATCTACGATTGCACTCATGCTGCTTTCCTTGTGTTATTCATTGGTGGTGGAAGGTGGAAAAAGATGAAAATTTGTTAGTTGCTGCTGCCATGTGATCACGCGATATTTTGATTATGTACGCTTTACGATAATCGGAAATCCAGCAAAATGGCGGGGCAGTCATGTTTATCTGACTGATCCTGTTTTTACCAGGGAGGAGATATTTCATTCAGTTGTGAGCCAGGTTACTGGCCGATGTCGAGCGTTAGCCAAAATCAATATAATTTACCAAGAGTCTGTTTGCGTAAAAACCATTTTCCCGATAATCAGTTTGGGTTGCTGGCTGTAACTTTTTCCGGTGTATTGCGGTGATTCTGCTTTGCGCGACCGGATAGATCAGCAAAACTGATTGCGGCCTGTACATAACTTTTGAAGAGAGGGTGGCTATTTCTGGGGGTGGAGGTGAACTCCGGGTGAAATTGACAAGCAACAAACCAAGGATGTTCAGATTGAGGCAGTTCAATCATCTCGCAAAGATTACCTTCCGCAGATAAACCACTTATCTGCATGCCTGCCTGCTCCAGTTGCGGAATATATTCAGTATTGACTTCATAGCGGTGCCGATGGCGTTCAATTATTTTATCCGCCCCATAGATTTTGTGTGCCAGGGTATGCGGCTTCAGCAGACATTCCTGCCCACCCAATCGCATGGTTCCCCCTAAATCTGTCTGTGTTGAACGTTTCTCAATACGTCCGCCGCGATCCCGCCATTCGGTAATTAACCCAAGTACCGGGTGAGGTGTATCCGGATCAAATTCCGTGCTATGTGCGTGTTCGAGCTGCAGACAATTACGGGCAAATTCTATGACTGCAAGCTGCATACCCAAGCATATACCGAGATAGGGAACCCGGTGGCTTCGAGCATAGTTTATCGCCCTTATTTTACCTTCTACCCCGCGCTTGCCAAACCCTCCCGGAACCAGGATGGCATTCATATTTACCAGACAATCTGTTCCATGTTGCTCGATATCTTCCGAGTCAATATAGTGGATTTTGATTTTGCAGCGTGTGTGAATTCCGGCATGAATCAATGCTTCCGACAGAGATTTGTAAGATTCCGTCAGATCGACATACTTTCCAACCAGCGCGATTGCAACTTCATGCTCGGGGTGTTCAAGTGCATGAACCAGTTTTTTCCAGACAGTCAGATTGGCCGGCCTGGCTAGAATATCCAATCTGTGACACACGATCTCGTCCAGCATTTGCTCATGTAACAACGCCGGAATTTTGTAGATATTGTCCACATCAACCGCAGAAATAACAGATTCTTCGCGAACATTTGTAAATAATGCAATTTTTCTCCGCTCTTCCAGCGGAAGTGAACGATCTGAGCGGCAAAGCAGGACATCCGGCTGGATCCCGATTTCACGCAGCTCTTTAACTGAATGCTGTGTAGGTTTGGTTTTTAATTCGCCGGCTGAGCTGATGTAGGGTAGTAATGTCAGATGAATGAAGCAGGTATCCTGGTGAGGGAGTTGGACTGACATTTGGCGAATGGCTTCCAAAAAAGGCAGGGATTCAATATCACCAACCGTACCACCAATTTCCACGATCGCCACTTGTGCGTCAGCAACACCTTTGCGGATGAACAGCTTGATTTCGTCAGTAATGTGCGGGATCACCTGCACGGTTCCACCAAGATAATCTCCACGGCGTTCTTTACGGATTACACTTTCATAAATTTGTCCGGTGGTGAAGTTGTTTTGCCGGGTCATTTTTGTACTGATGAAACGTTCGTAATGGCCCAGATCCAAGTCGGTTTCAGCGCCGTCATCCGTCACAAACACTTCGCCGTGCTGAAATGGGTTCATGGTCCCCGGATCGACATTGATGTAAGGATCCAGTTTGAGTATGGTCACCCTGATGCCGCGGGTCTCAAGTAATGCTGCCAACGAGGCCGCAGCAATCCCTTTGCCCAGGGAAGATACTACGCCGCCAGTCACAAAGACAAATTTAGTCATGGGGAGCGATTTTAACGTAATTGATATGTCGAAACAATGCACACACCTGTGTCGGTGGGGTAGTTACCCGCTGGAGAGTTAAGTTGTCTGCGGGCGTGGAACGGATTACACTAGAAAACTGAAGTTAAGGTGACTGTTGGGGCTGTCTAACCCATCGATAAACTTACCTGGCCTGACTGGTTATTTATGGAAGCGCAATATCCGGCGAGAAGACGCCCTAAGTATCTGAATCTTCTTAAAATCAGGGAGCCTCTTCCTGCTATTGTTTCCATCTTGCATCGTATTAGCGGTGTGCTGCTTTTTTTTCCGGGAATTCCATTACTCCTGTATGGGTTGCAGCTGTTACTGCAATCTCCTGAAACTTTCGCCAGCCTGCAATCTAACTTGGCTCATCCGTTATGCAAGCTGTTTTTATTACTGGCAACATGGTTTTTTCTGCATCATCTATTCGCCGGCATCCGCCATTTAGTGCTTGATTTACATTATGGCCTGCAGTTGGATCATGCTCGTCTGAGCAGCAAACTGGTACTGATTTTCGGGGCAATTTTAACAGCACTGGCAGGGGTGTGGTTATGGTAAAGCCAGCAAATCGGGTTGTTACAGGCGCGCATTACGGGCTAAGGGATTGGTTGATCCAGCGTATTACGGCTGTTTTGATGGTGGCTTATGTCGGGTTGTTAATCGTGTTTATGGCCATTTATCAACCGGAAAGTCATGAGGAGTTCAAGGCGCTGTTTTCCATACAGTGGGTAAAAGTTGCTTCTTTGATTTTTTTTACCGGTTTGTGTTGGCATGCATGGGTGGGCGTGCGCAATGTTCTGATGGACTATGTTCACCCAATGTTGATTCGCCTGACACTGCAAATAATGTGCATCGTGGCATTACTGGGCTACCTGATATGGTTCCTGGATATTTTGTGGGGATGATGTGAAAGTTAAACAAAGAAAATTTGATGTGGTCATCGTTGGTGCGGGTGGGGCGGGGATGCGTGCCGCATTGCAGCTATCTGAAGCGGGGTTTAAGGTCGCCGTTTTATCCAAGGTTTTTCCAACCCGGTCACATACTGTAGCGGCACAGGGTGGAATTGCAGCCGCACTGGGTAATGTGACCGAAGATGACTGGAGATGGCACATGTACGATACCGTCAAAGGCTCGGATTATCTTGGGGATCAGGATGCAATCGAATTCATGTGTCGCCATGCTGCCGAAGTAGTGTATGAACTGGAACATTTTGGAATGCCGTTTGACAGACTGGAGAGCGGTAAAATTTATCAGCGCCCGTTTGGTGGGCAATCCCTGAATTTTGGTGGAGAGCAGGCCAGCCGTTCCTGTGCTGTCGCTGATCGTACCGGCCACGCCATGCTGCATACCCTTTATCAGCGCAATGTCAGTGCCAATACCCAGTTTTTTGTGGAGTGGCTGGGGCTTGATCTGATTCGCGATCAGGAGGGGGATGTACTGGGAATCACTGCGCTGGAAATGGAAACCGGTGAAGTCATGATTTTACAGGCACGGGCAACGCTATTGGCAACGGGTGGTGCAGGCCGCATTTTTGAAGCGAGTACCAATGCTTTCATTAACACGGGTGATGGTCTGGGCATGGCTGCACGAGCAGGCATTCCACTGGAAGATATGGAATTCTGGCAGTTCCACCCCACTGGTGTATATGGTGCGGGCATACTGATCAGCGAAGCAGTACGGGGAGAAGGGGGGTATCTGGTCAATGCACAAGGTGAGCGTTTTATGGAGCGTTACGCACCTCATGCCAGAGATCTTGCCAGTCGTGATGTTGTTTCCCGTGCGCTGACTATGGAAATCAGGGAGGGGCGTGGATGCGGTCCCAAGGAAGATCATCTGCTGCTGAAACTGGATCATCTGAGTGCAGAAACGATCACATCAAAACTGCCTGGAATCAGGGAAATTGCACTCAAGTTTGCGCATGTCGATCCTCTTGTTGACCCTATCCCGGTTGTTCCGACCGTGCATTATATGATGGGCGGTATCCCTGCAAATTATCATGGCCAGGTGGTTGCACCTTATAAAACCAGCCCGGAAGAAGTTGTGCCGGGGCTTTATGCTGTTGGTGAGTGTGCTTGTGTATCGGTACATGGCGCAAATCGCCTTGGTACAAATTCACTACTGGATATTGTCGTGTTCGGGCGTGCTGCCGGTAATCAAATCATCGAAGATCTAACCAGGAACAATCATCACAAACCATTGCCACCGGGAGCAGCAGAGCAGTCGCTGGCACGGTTGTTGCGCCTGGAGACCCAGAAAAACGGAGAAAGTGTAGCTGCGGTCAGCGAAGCTTTGCGTAACACCATGCAGACCCATTGCGGTGTTTTCCGTTTTCCGGATGTGCTGAAAGAGGGCGTGGAAAAAATCAGTGAAGTTGCTGAACGAGTCAAACATACCGAGATTCACGATAAAAGCAGGGTATTCAATACCGCCAGAGTTGAAGCGCTGGAGCTGGATAACCTGATTGAAGTTGCTGTAGCCAGCATGGCTGCAGCAGAAGCACGCCATGAAAGCCGCGGAGCGCACACTCGCGATGATTTTCCTGAGCGTGATGATCAGAAATGGCTCAAACATTCCCTGTTTTTCAGCAAGGACAAACGCCTTGACTATAAGCCCGTTCGCCTGAAACCACTGACCGTGGAATCGTTCCCTCCAAAAGCGAGAGTCTATTGAGCAGGGGTACCTGAAATGTGGCACTTTAAGACACTTCTAAAAACTGGTTTTTGAGGGTGGTCGCGGTGTTGTGCGATGCTCGCTTGCCTGTTCGGTATGTCTCATTGTTGCGTTCCTTGTGCTTTGTGTGCTTCATCCCGCATAACCTGATTCTTAGAGATCCTCTTTAATTCTTTGCAAAAATTTATTTTTAAATGAAATCAACGGAAAATATGTTATTCCCCACCCAATTGAAGCAAGCTTTCCTGGTAAGTGTTGCAATCCTGTTCATGTTCTTTCAGTTGCCGCATGCTCATGCAGATGCTGAAAAAGATGCAGATTTTCTTAAAGCAGCTTTGACGGGAGATATTTCTGGTATAGAAAAAATGCTGAAAGAGGGAATTAATATTGATCTGCAATCTCCTGAGGGGTTTACTGCTTTGTCGGAGGCAGCACAGAACGGACATAAGGAGATCGTAAAACTGCTGCTGGACCGGAACGCGATGGTTGATCTGGCGAATATCCAGGGTGGGACACCTTTGCTGCTGGCCAGTAAGAACGGTCATCAGGAAATTGTCAGTTTATTGCTGGCTAAAGGGGCCAATCCCAATCTGCAGGATAAAAGCGGATTGACTCCCCTCATGCTGGCTGCTGTCAAAGGTAATGCCGCAATAGTCAAATTGTTGCTTGAACACCAGGCCGGGACAGATCTGCAAAGTGATACCAGGGCCACAGCATTACATATGGCAGCCATGAATAACTATGTGGATATTGTTGATATGCTGCTGGCAAAAGGTGCAAAAGTTGATCTGCAGGATACCAATGGTGCTTCTGCGCTTATCCTTGCTTCCCTGACCGGCCATCTGCCAATCGTTCAGGAATTATTGGCCCATGGTGCTCAACCGGATCTGAAAGCAACCAATGATTTTACTGCACTGATTCTGGCGGCACAAAACGGACAAAATCCGGTTATCGAGGCTTTACTGGCAAAAGGAGCCCACATCAATTTTCAGAACAAGGATGGAATGACTGCACTCATGTCAGCAGTATTGAACGAAAATACCGATACGGTTAAATTGCTGCTGGAAAAAGGGGCTGATACCACACTCAAGACCGCCAGCGGAAAGACCGCGCTGGATATTGCCAAACTACCCGAGATTGTTGAGTTGCTCAAGGCGGCAAAAAGTTAAATTTGCGACATTCCCAACATTGTAAAAACCTGTTCCCATTCGCGGGAACAGGCGAAATGCCCGGCAGTCACAAGTATTATTTATCCATCTGGCGCCGCTGTCGAAACATTTGTTGAATCGTTTTTACAGTGGCGTATTCCTTGTTTGTCGCACGTAAAATGAAAGATATGGTGGTGCCCTGTTTGCTGGCCATCATTCTGAAGTTGAAGATGTTACATGAGCACCGATAAACCCATGGCGAAAAAAGTCGCCAGCAACCCACTGCCGCCCAGAATCAGCCGGTTGCTGCGAGAAGCGGTTTCGCTGATTTTGAGCGGGATCGCACTTTACCTTGCACTTATTCTGATCAGCTATGATCGTACTGATCCAGGCTGGACACATAGTGGCGGCGCGTTGCAGCAGGCAAGTAATGCGGGGGGGAGTGCCGGCGCATGGCTGGCCGATCTGATGCTATATTTTTTCGGTATTTCGGCGTGGTGGTGGGTGGTATTTTTCTTTGCAACGGTTTGGTGGGGCTATCGCCGTATTGATATTGCCAGCGTTTTCGATCCACGTGTGCTCATGCTGTCCTTTACCGGATTTATCACCTTGCTGGTAGCCAGTAGCGGTATTGAAGCGTTGCGTTTTCATACGTTACGTATTTCACTTCCTCTTACTCCTGGTGGTCAGCTGGGAGAAATACTCAGTAAACAGCTTTTGTCATTACTCGGTTTTAGCGGCGCCACACTGGTTCTGGTAATCATTTTTGCTGTTGGATTCAGTCTGTTCTCGGGGGTATCCTGGGTACGCCTGTCTGAAAAAACCGGGGCTGGCGTTGAAGCAATCTGTTTCGCTGTCAGGGATATATGTATGGGGTGGCTAAGTCGCCGCACCGATATGATTCCAGCGCGTGAGCGGGAAGTTCACGTTGAGGAAATTCGGAAAACGGCTTCCCCGGCAGCCCCCCTGCGTATTGAAATACCTGAAACAGCTGTTCCCAAGGCACCGCGCAGCAGTAAGGAAAAACAGATATTGCAGTTTTCCGGTTCGCCTGATGAGATCATTCCTCCTCTTTATTTGCTGGATGAGCCGCAGCGTAATGTTGAAATGTTGTCCAGTGACAAATTAGAGCTCACTTCCCGTCTGATTGAACGAAAGCTGAAGGAATTCGGGGTGGAAGTAAAAGTGGTCGCTGCTTATCCCGGGCCAGTCATTACCCGTTATGAAATCGAGCCAGCGGTGGGGGTCAAAGGTAATCAGATCGTTAATCTGGTCAGAGATCTGGCCCGTGCACTGACGGTCGCCAGTATTCGTGTAGTGGAAACGATTCCGGGTAAAACAGTAATGGGACTGGAAATTCCCAATCCAAACCGCCAGACTGTCCGCTTGCATGAAATTCTTGCATCCGATGTTTATGCGAATAACTCATCACCGTTGACGATCGCACTCGGCAAGGATATTAGCGGCCGACCCGTGGTATCTGATCTTGCCAAAATGCCGCATGCTCTGGTTGCCGGTACGACTGGCTCCGGTAAGTCCGTGGCAATCAATGCCGTCATCTTGAGCCTGGTTTACAAAGCTTCTCCGGAAAATGTCCGTCTGATTCTGATTGATCCAAAAATGCTGGAGCTATCGGTTTATGAAGGCATTCCACATTTGCTGACACCTGTGGTAACCGATATGCGCGATGCCGCCAGCGCGCTTAACTGGTGTGTCGCAGAAATGGAGCGGCGTTATAAGCTGATGTCAGCGCTGGGTGTACGTAACCTGGCTGGCTATAACCAGAAAGTGCGTGATGCTGCTAAAAATGAGGAACCGCTGACCAATCCGATAAGTTCCGTACCTGATTCTCCTGAGTTGCTGGAAGAAATGCCGCTGATTGTGGTGGTGATCGATGAGCTTGCCGATCTGATGATGATCGTAGGCAAAAAAGTTGAGAAACTGATTGCGCGGCTTGCCCAGAAAGCGCGAGCTGCCGGTATCCATTTGCTGCTTGCCACGCAGCGCCCGTCGGTGGATGTCATTACTGGGCTGATCAAAGCTAATATTCCGACACGTATTGCCTTCCAGGTTTCCAGTAAAATTGATTCCCGTACCATTCTTGATCAGATGGGTGCGGAAGCACTGCTGGGCCAGGGCGATATGCTTTATCTTCCGCCCGGCAGTGGCTACCCTCAGCGTGTCCATGGCGCGTTTGTGGCGGATCATGAAGTCCACAAAGTGGTGGAATATCTTAAACAGCATGGCGAAGCACACTACGTCGAGGAAATTCTTCAGGCAGGTGAGGAGGGGGGGGTGTCTGACGAAAATGGGGGTGAGAATGGCAAATCGGCTGGTGGAGAATCCGACCCGCTCTATGATGAAGCAGTCAGCATCGTTATCAAATCGCGCCGTGCTTCAATCTCGCTGGTACAACGGCAGTTACGCATCGGCTATAACCGTGCTGCCCGGCTGATTGAGGAAATGGAGCGTGCTGGCCTCGTTTCCAGTATGCAAAGTAATGGCAACCGGGAAGTGCTGGCTCCTGACCGTAATGAATAAATCGAATCCAAGTATGCATTTGCCCGTTCCCGATCAATCAACCTAATCGGATAATTTATATGCCCCGTTTATTTCTCGTGATTGTACTGTCAATTAGCCTGTTGCCCGCATCGGCAAAGGCCAATGCGGTTGAAAGCCTCAAAACTTTCGTTAACAAGGCGCTAACCTTTCGAGCAGGATTTTCCCAGACATTGCTCGACAAAAACTTTCAGGTTATCAAGAAGGCGAGTGGCAGCATGATGTTCGAGCGCCCTGGCAAGTTCCGCTGGATATATGAACAACCCTATCAGCAGTTGATCGTTGGCGATGGTAAACAGGTATGGTTTTACGATCAGGATCTTGCCCAGGTTACAGTACACCGGCTTGATCAGGCCTTAGGCAGTACACCGGCAGCATTGCTCGCAGGTGGTAACACTATAGAGCGCGATTTCAATCTGCATGAAATCGAAGCGCAGGGAGAAACTGAGTGGCTGGAGGCAATTCCCAAGAATCAGGAGAATTCGTTTGAGCTGATCCGACTGGGTTTTTCAAAAACAGGTAATTTGCGGGAAATGGTTTTGCGTGACAGTTTTGGTCAGGTAACCTGGCTGATTTTTTCTGAAATCGAGGAAAACCCGGTGCTCGCGCCTGATTTGTTTCAGTTTACGCCGCCGGAGGGGGTGGACGTCATTCGTGACTGATTCTCATCTCACCCAAAATCCAGCTACACCGCTGGCAGAACGTTTACGTCCGCGAACGCTGGATGATGTGATCGGACAATCTCACCTGCTGGGTGCCGGCAAGCCTTTGCGACTGGCTTTCGAATCAGGTAAACCATATTCTATGATTCTCTGGGGTCCGCCCGGTAGTGGCAAAACTACTTTGGCACGGCTCATGGCACATGCATTCGACGCCGAGTTCATCGCTATTTCTGCAGTATTATCGGGTGTAAAAGATATCCGGGAAGCAATCGAACGTGCCCAAGCCACGCTACAGCGCACAGGCAGGGTGACCTTGCTGTTCGTAGATGAAGTTCATCGCTTCAACAAGGCACAGCAGGATGCTTTTTTACCTCATGTGGAGCAGGGGGTGATCACTTTTATTGGTGCTACCACTGAGAATCCTTCATTTGAGGTCAACGGTGCACTGCTGTCCCGTGCTCAGGTATATGCACTGAAAGCGCTTTCCGATCGGGAATTGCGCCAGTTATTCGAGCGTGCTGGCAGCCTTGTGATAACAGATTTGCAGTTTGATAATGCCGCGGTTGAGTTGTTGACGGGATTTGCAGATGGCGATGCGCGTCGTCTGCTGAATCTGCTGGAACAGGTGCGAAATGCGGCAGAGACTGAAGTGGTTACAAAAATCGACACTGATTATTTGGGCAGGATACTGGCGCGCAATGTACGTCAGTTCGATAAAGGTGGCGATACCTTTTATGATCAGATTTCGGCATTGCATAAATCTATTCGTGGCTCTTCTCCTGATGCAGCGCTTTACTGGTTGTGCCGCATGCTTGATGGAGGTGCCGATCCGCATTACATCGGCAGGAGGCTGGTCCGTACTGCCACAGAGGATATTGGGTTGGCTGACCCGCGTGCTTTGACACTGGCATTAAATGCCTGTGAAGTGTTTGAGCGATTGGGTAGCCCTGAAGGTGAACTGGCACTGGCGCAGGTTGCGCTTTATCTGGCGTGCGCACCTAAAAGCAATTCTGCCTATGTGGCCTATAAACAGGCACAAGCCTTTATCAGGGAGGATATTTCTCGCCCGGTTCCTGCGCATTTGCGCAATGCACCCACTAAACTGATGCGCAAGATGGGTTATGGTGCAGCATACCGTTATGCGCATGATGAACCGGAATCCTATGCTGCCGGCGAGAATTACTTTCCTGAGGGCGTACGGGACATCCAGTTCTACCGGCCAACCGCTCACGGACTGGAAATCAGGATCGGTGAAAAACTCGCTTATTTGCGCACGTTGGATGAAAAGGCGAGAAAAAAAACAGATCTTGCATAAGATGCAGGGGGCTGATTTCAGGGGGTTATATCAGTGAGCCATCCACCAGATGTGATGTACGATTCGCACGGCTGGCCAGTTGGGTGTCGTGGGTAACGATCACCAGTCCTGCATTGGCTTCATGATTGAGCTCAAGCATGAGGTCGAATACTGCTTCGGCAGTGTGCCGGTCAAGGTTGCCGGTCGGCTCATCAGCCAGCACGCAGGCTGGCCGGGTGACTAATGCACGTGCTATTGCTGCCCGCTGACGTTCTCCGCCGGATAATTCACCGGGAGTATGGGTAAGCCGGTGTCCCAGACCGACCCGCTGTAGCATTGCTGCGGCCTGTTCTATCGCTGCTTTTTTATCCATGCGACGAATGAATAGTGGCATGGCTACATTTTCCTGGGCACTGAATTCGGGCAGCAGATGATGGAACTGATAGACGAAACCGAGCGCATGGTTGCGCAGCAGGCTCCGTTCCGTTTCGCTGATGGTGGTGAATTTTTTATCCAGCAATGTGACTTCTCCGTGCGTCGGTTTATCCAACCCTCCTAATAAATGCAGCAGGGTGCTCTTGCCCGAGCCGGAAGCACCGACAATCGCGACCATTTCGCCTTCATTTACCTGCAGATTGATGCCATGCAGCACGGGAACTTCAATTTCACCCTGGAAATAACTTTTATACAGATCGTGGCAGGCAATAATAGTTTTACTCATAGCGCAATGCCTCGGCTGGATTGACTTTTGATGCGCGATAGCTGGGATAGAGCGTGGCCAGTAATGTCAAAATCAGGGAAACTGCTGCAACCGTTACAATATCGGTTAATTGTGGATCAGAAGGAATTTTACTGATGTAGTAAACCTCCTGCGATAAAAACTGAATATTGAATGCATGTTCAATAAACGCGATAACATCACCAACGTTATAGGCCAGCAGTATTCCACCCAGCAACCCCAGCAGCGTTCCCAGAATGCCGATCAGCGCGCCCTGTATGATGAATATTTTCATAATGCTGCCGGAGCTTGCTCCCAGCGTGCGCAAGATCGCGATATCGGATTGTTTATCGGTTACTGCCATTACCAGTGTGGAAACGATATTGAATGCTGCAACTGCGATGATCAATGCCAAGATCAGTGAAAGCATGCGCTTTTCGATCTGAATAGCTCGGAAATAGTTGGCGTGCTGTTGTGTCCAGTCAGTGAGATACAGGTCACCGGGCAGTATACCGGCCAGATCCTGGATAACCTGTGGTGCTTTAAACATGTCATGTAACTTGAGCCGCACGCCGGAAACCTGATTGGGTGCCATGCGGTAGAGTTTTTGTGCGTCAGTCAGGTGAATCAATGCCAATCCGGAATCGTATTCGAAGTGCCCGACATCAAAAATACCGGTGACAGTAAACTGTTTCAGGCGCGGGAGTATTCCAGCGGGTGTAATTTGGCCTTGCGGGGAAATCAGTACGATTTTATCGCCGATAAATGCATTCAGACTGTGTGCCAGCTCCTGGCCTATAACGATACCGAATTCCCCTGGTACGAGTTGATCCAGATTTCCCGCCACCATTTTTTCAGAAAAATCAGCCACCTTATTTTCATCTTCCGGCAAGATACCCCGCACGATTACGCCGCGTACCATACTGTTATGTGAAAGCATGCCCTGTGCATCAATATAGGGAGCGACTGCTTCGACTCGCGGATCTCGAATGGCTATTTCTCCGATTTTTTCCCAATCGTACAAGCTGCCCTGATAACTGCTGATCTGTGCATGTGAAGCTACACCGAGAATGCGTGCACGCACTTCCTTGTGAAAACCATTCATGACTGACATGACTGTAATCAGCGCTGTCATGCCCAGCGTCATCCCAAGTAATGAAATCAGCGAAATAAAGGAAATAAAATGATTGCGGCGCTTTGCGCGCGTGTAACGTAATCCGATCAGGAATTCATAGCTAGACACAAAAAAACTTCCCCAGTATTAGAAGTAAAGGGGAAGTATGCCATATCTTCCAGGCTGGTTTTTACGATTGGTATTGGTAGATATGTTACGGGCATAGCTGCCGGTATTTGGGGTCTGGTATATTACTGTTAAATCAGCTCCGACTGACCCTACGTTGTGACCACAACAATATTATCCCGCCCAACCCGATCAGTAAGGCACCAGCAGGCTCGGAAACAGTCGCTTCTCCGAGATTTTCGGATGCTTCTGCTCCTTTATGGTTCTGATTACCAGCTCCTTCAGCGGGAATCGGCAGTGAGGAAAGATTGCCTGGTTCGTTACCGGGAGGACTATCAAAATAAGGAGGGTTGGATTCGGGCTTAGAGCTTGGAATCTCACTGGTTGACGGGCTATCTGTACCAATTGGTTCATTGCTGTGACTATTCTTGTCAGGTGTACCACCGCCCTGACCGGGATCATTGTTAGAATCAGAAATGTTTCCCTCATTCGGGCCTGCATTAGCCGAACTTTCCCTGTTTGGCGGGTTTATGGAGTCAATCTGCTTGTTGCCGTGATCATTGGCACCAGGCTTGTTATCGCTGCTGCCCGCGTTGGGATTGGCGCCCTTGTCAGAGGTGCTGCCAGCAGCATTCTTGCTTTCTGCATTTTTTTCATTTTTTCCGATACCAGAACCAGTATAGCCTCCTCCGCCATTTCCGCCTGCAACCAAGCCTGCATAAGGCTGGCCTGTTTTTCTCGGAGTAAATCCTGCCATACCGGAAACAGCGCCTGAGCCAGCATGAGCTGAATTACTATTTGTTGAACTGTAATTACCCGCAGCCCCATTGCCATATCCGGGGTTGTAGGCAATATAGTCATAATCATCACCGGGAGTACTTTTGTTTTCGAGAATGAAATCTTCGTTTATCAAAGAAATATCGCCATTCCCGATGGGTAAATCGCTAATACCTTCTCCAATACTGGTAATTTCTGCACTGTTTCTAGTTCTGATCGTGCTGCTGTGACTGTGAATAGCAACATTTTCTGCAGGATTGGCGTGAATATTGGGAGGTTGGTCACCATGAGCATCCTGATTTTTTGATAACTGCTGGCCAATGGCCAATACGGCGGCAAGGAGTATTGCTGCACAAACTGTTCTGGCTGTTATTTTTTTCATTTCAAAATATTGTGAAAAGTAGTGAATGAATACTTATATCGCTAAAATTTTTTAGATCTTGTTGCTATCTTTGGCCGGTGAAATATCGGTGTGATGCCGTGTCGTTCGGATGCAAGTGCTGTGCAAAACGTTTGTTTTTTATTATTACGATAGTTTGTGATTGTTACCCGTATAACAAAGCAGTTTTTATGCCTGATAATAATAGTGTTGATCTGTAAGAGTTAATAAGATTAGGGTGTTCGCTGATATATATTTATGTAAATAAAATCGACAGGTTGTTCGGTTGGCGCCTGGGTGTGGCTTTGAGGTGGAAATACCTTCCGGGGTGAATAGATGGTGTTTTCGATAGAGGTGGGGCTGAACAGCTGGCAGGCAGGACGGTGACTGAATTTTAACGATTGTGGTCGAGCTCTAAAGTTGGGAATTTGAAATTAAATCCATGATAGGAAGGTGGAATTGATGGGTGTGTTGGTAATATCTGCGAATAGACTGGTTTGTGCGAGCAATATCGATAGGCGTGGTGCATGGAATCTTCTGTCAAAAAGTATTTTTTAGGATAGAAAACAGTTAATGTCCATGGCAATGGCGTGGTAATTTTTCTATAAAAATCATGATTTTCTTCCTTGTGCTGGTGACGTTCGAATGCTAACATTGCCCCAAAAAAGCTGTCGCCCGGTTTTTATTTGTATATCTGGCGAGAGGATAAATGGAAGCCGATAAAGGCAACAGACGGGTGTAGGCACTTCATGGTCACAAGTGGAGTGTAGTTATTGATTTAGTAATTAATGTGGGGGGGTAAGATATGAGTGGTAGTAAGTTGATGGCGATGCTGTCAAGTATTTTGGTTCTGGGTTTTTATTCGAGTGTTGCTGTTTCAAGCAGATATAATTTTCAAGATCCACAAACACCCATAGCACAGCAGACCTATGATCAACACATCATGGCTTTATGGATTTGCTTGGTGATATTTATCGGTGTTTTTGGTGTGATGGGATATTCAATCTTAAAGCACCGTAAATCTGTAGGTTATAAAGCAGCTAATTTTCATCATAGTACGATTGTCGAGTTTGTTTGGACGGCGATACCGGTATTTATTCTGGTTGCGATGTCCTGGCCCGCTACCAAAACAGTGATTGAGATGAAGGATACAAGTGAATCGGATATCACTATCAAAGCTACGGGATATCAGTGGATGTGGGGCTATGACTATATTCAGGGAGAGGGAGAAGGGATTAGTTTTTATAGCCAGTTATTGACTTCACAGGATCAGATTCGTAATCAATCACCAAAAGGAGAAAACTATCTTCTGGAAGTGAACAATCGTGTGGTGGTCCCTGCAGGGAAGAAAATAAGAATCCTGATGACGGCAAATGATGTGATTCATGCTTGGTGGGTACCTGCGTTCGGGGTTAAACAGGATGCAATACCTGGCTATATTCGTGACGCATGGTTTACAGTTGAAAAACCTGGTGTATACCGCGGCCAATGCGCAGAGCTATGTGGGAAAGAGCATGGATTTATGCCAATTGTGGTCGAGGTAATGGAGCCGGAGAAATATACGCAATGGGTGGCTGAGAATCACAAAAGTGCTTCTGCATCCACTGTGAAAACTGCGCTTGCCGGAGATGAAGCAGCCAAAAACTGATTTGCAGGTAAGTATTTTAGGTTTGGAAAATAAAAGTTAGCGTAAAGGAGAAAAGATAATGGCAGTAATACAAGACGTGCATGGTCATGATCATGGCCATGATCATCCGACTGGCATAATGCGCTGGTTGACTACAACTAACCACAAAGATATTGGAACTATGTATTTATGTTTCAGTCTTGCCATGTTGTTTGTGGGTGGTTTTTTGGCGATGGGTATCAGGGCGGAACTATTTATGCCGGGTATTCAAATACTGGAGCCCGAAGTATTTAATTCGTTTACAACATTGCATGGTTTGATCATGGTGTTTGGGGCGGTTATGCCGGCGTGGGTTGGCTTTGCGAACTGGCAGGTGCCTTTGATGATCGGTGCTCCAGACATGGCGTTTGCGCGTTTGAATAACTGGAGTTTCTGGTTGCTGCCCGTTGCAGCCTTATTGCTGATCACTTCATTTTTTGTACCTGGCGGCGCTGCAGCGGGGGGGTGGACATTTTATCCGCCACTCTCCACACAAGGTGGTATGGGTACAGATATGATGTTGTTTGCAATCCATATTTTGGGTATGTCTTCAATTATGGGTTCGATCAATATCATCACGACCATATTGAACATGCGCGCACCAGGCATGACTTTGATGAAGATGCCAATGTTCGTATGGACATGGTTGATTACTGCATACCTGCTGGTATTGGTAATGCCTGTTCTGGCTGGTGCTGTAACGATGGTACTGACTGATCGTAACTTTGGCACAAGTTTTTTTAATGCTGCTGGTGGTGGTGATCCGGTAATGTTCCAGCATATCTTCTGGTTCTTCGGACATCCAGAGGTGTATATCATGATTCTTCCGGCATTTGGCGTTATTTCTGAAATTATCCCAACCTTCTCACGTAAACCGTTATTTGGTTATTCTTCGATGGTTTATGCAACAGCATCAATTGCGCTGCTGTCTTGCTTTGTATGGGCTCACCATATGTTTACAGCTGGTATGCCGGTGGTTGGCCAGCTGTTTTTCCAGTACGCAACCATGTTGATTGCTGTTCCAACAGGCGTTAAGGTATTTAACTGGACTGCCACGATGTGGCGCGGATCGATGACTTTTGAGGTTCCGATGTTGTTCTCAATCGGGTTCATCTTCTTGTTTGTTATAGGTGGTTTCAGTGGTGTTGTGTGCGCAATTGTGCCAATAGATATTCAGGTGCAAGATACGTACTATGTCATCGCGCATTTCCACTATGTATTGGTTTCCGGTGCGTTGTTTGCCCTGTTTGCTGGCGCTTATTACTGGTTGCCAAAATGGACTGGTCATATGTATGACGAGACATTAGGTAAATGGCATTTCTGGCTGTCAATGGTTTTCTTTAATGTGGCATTCTTTGTGCAGCACTTCCTTGGTTTGGCTGGTATGCCACGCAGAATCCCGGATTATGCACTGCAGTTTGCTGATTTCAATATGGTTTCAAGTATTGGTGCATTTGGGTTTGGGTTGACTCAGCTCTTGTTTGTATACATCGTTGTCAAATGTGTAAAAGGCGGTGAAAAGGCTGCTGGCAAAACTTGGGAAGGCGCTACTACGCTGGAGTGGACGCATCTGCCATCACCAGCGCCGTATCACAGCTTTGAGCAGCCTCCTGTTGTTAAATAAACAGGGTGTTCCCAATGTCTGAAAATGACGATGCAGAGTTGAGGCGTAAGAAAGTCAAAACCGCCTTGACTCTGGTGGCCATGGCGCTAGCGGTTTATATTGCAACTGTTATATTCAAACAGCAATGAAACAAGACGTAACCAAAACTAACGTAGATGTATTGAAAAAATTGTTGATTTTTAGTGTGTTTATGTTTGGTTTTGGCTACGCACTTGTGCCGTTGTATAAGAAATTCTGTGAGGTGACTGGAATATATGAACTGGAACGCCCGGATTCGCTGACTAGAAATACGGAAGTAGATAGTACGAGAGTTATAGATTTATTATTGGATACAAATATACGAGGGCTTTCCTGGAAGTTCAGACCTTTGCAGAATAGCGTTCAGGTTCATCCGGGAAAGCTTACCGAAGTTATGTATGAGGTTAGTAATGAATCAGATAGCTTAGAAGTAGGGCAAGCCATTCCAAGTTATACACCTAAAAATTTAGAAAGATATTTGAAGAAAATAGAGTGTTTTTGCTTTACAAAACAAGAACTGCAAGGTGGAGAAGTAAGGCAATTGCCTGTTAGATTCTTGATTGACCCTGATGTGCCTGCGGATATGCATGCAGCTACAATTTCCTATACTTTTTTCAAAATATCGACAGATTAAGTGGCGAATGAAGAAGGAAAACGTGAGTCATAAAGCCGAGGACAAGGCAACTGTATTTCAGGTGGCAGAGGCTGTGTTTTTTTCATTTATTGGAATTAGGAAGAAGAGCGATTTGGAACGTGATGCTGCCAGAATTAAACCCGTTCAAATAGTAGTTGGCGGCCTGGTTGGCGGTGCCATTTTTATTTTTAGTGTTTTGTCAGTTGTCAAACTAGTAACTGGTTAAATTAATAACGAGGAGGAAGATTAAATGAGTCAAGGAACAGGTTATTATGTGCCTGCGCCATCCAAATGGCCAATTATAGGCTCTGTCGCTCTGTTTTTTATGGGGTTTGGTGCGGCGTTTACGATGAGTAAACTGCCGCTTGGTTATGGCATGTTGATAACCGGTCTGGTGATATTGGCCTTTCTGATTTTTGGCTGGTTTAGAGAGGTTGCCCATGAAAGCGAGGCAGGTAAGTATAAGGCTCAAGAAGACAAATCATTCAGATGGAGTATGGGATGGTTTATTTTTTCTGAGGTTATGTTCTTTGCATCATTTTTTGGCGCTTTATTTTATATGCGTGTACTGTCAGTACCCTGGTTGACTGAAGTTGATCAGGAACTGCTGTGGCCTGGCTACTCTGGTGGCTGGCCAACTGCAGGACCTGGTTTCGATGAAAAGTTTACTCCCATGGGTGCTTGGGGTATACCAGCCCTTAATACCCTGTTACTGTTGACTTCAGGGGTAACCTTAACTCTGGCACACTGGGCACTAAAGAAAAATGACCGTGGTGCCTTGAAATTGTGGCTGTTTGCAACAATTGCTTTGGGTGTAGCTTTTCTTTGTTTCCAAGTATATGAATACGCACATGCATATTCAGAATTAAATCTGAAGTTGACCAGCGGAGCTTATGGATCAACATTTTTTATGTTGACCGGCTTTCATGGATTTCATGTGACTGTTGGAACAATCATGCTGATATCTATATTTTTCAGATGTCTTTCAGGTCACTTTAAGCCGGAACATCACTTTGGATTTGAAGGGGTGGCTTGGTACTGGCACTTCGTTGACGTTGTTTGGTTAGGTTTGTTTATTTTTGTCTATTTGTTGTAAAGCAGAGAGGTTCAACTCTTGGTGCAAAGAGTTGAACCTCTTACAGAGGGTATATATGGCTATAAATTTGTTTGATAGTACGCATGTTCAAACAACGGTTTAAGCCGCCGTTATGGCCAACTTTAGCTGCAGTATTAGCAATTATTTTATTTTTGAAGTTGGGGTTCTGGCAGCTGTCTAGAGCGGAAGAAAAAGAGGCCAGTTTTGTACAGCTGGCACATTATGCCCAGCTTCCGCCTGTAAATATCCCTAATTCACTGGTAAAACCGGATGAATTCTTGTATCACCGAGTTGATGTTAATGGGTATTTTGAAGCAGAACGTACCATATTTCTTGATAACAAAATTCATCAGGGGGTGGCTGGTTATTATGTACTTACACCACTTCGTCTGGTGAATTCAACAAACTATGTATTAGTCAATCGAGGTTGGGTGGCTGGAGGCAATAACCGATCAGTTTTACCAGATGTCCACACACCAGAAGGATTGGTTAATCTAACGGGAATTGTAACGTCGCCATCAATCCGGACTTTGTCATTGTCAGATGAGCAGTACACAGGCAAGGTTTGGCAGAACTTCAGCTTGGATAGCTATCAAAATCGGACAGGACTTACTTTTCAGCCTTTCCTGCTGTTGCAGCAAAATGAGACACCGGGGGATAACTTAATAAGGCAGTGGGAAAAAACTGACTCTGGATCTTCAAGAAACACGGGTTATGCTTTTCAGTGGTTCTCCCTTGCTGTTATGACCTTAATTATCTACATAGTATTAAATGTCAAACGAAAAAGTATTGCGTAGTCGGCTGAAACTAATTTTGATGGCACTAGTGATATTGTCGCCGATTGTAATATCCTCTTACTTACACCGGTCAAATTTCCGGCCCGGCCATACCATTAACTATGGAAAATTGCTTGAGATTAAACCACTACAGGGAGAGGCAACAACTTTAGATAATAAAATTTTTCGTTCGAAACAGTTAAAGGGGGTATGGAGTTTAATAATGATTGACTCCGGTCAATGTGACGCATATTGCCAAGAAAAGCTGTATACGATGCGTCAGGTGCGTTTAGCTCAAAATGTTGATAAAGATAAAGTCCAGCGAGTTTGGTTAATTAATGATGATGTCAGACCTTCTCAGGAAATTATTGACAAATATAAAGGGACCAAACTGGTGTTGGCGAATGGTAGAGATCTGTTAAAGGAATTTCCATTTGAGAACAGGTCAGCAGATCATATTTATGTAGTTGATCCCATGGGTAATTTGATGATGCGTTATCCTGACAAACCAGATGCTCAGAAAATAGTTAATGATTTAAAAAGGCTAATAAAACTTTCTCACCCTGAGCATTAACTTGAAGTTTTAATAGAAAACCAGAGCACTGATCCGAATTTGATCTGGAAAACAGACATTATCAATCTGAATTTTGAAAAAAAACTGTGAGGTTTATGTTATGGCTACAAGTTCTTTAGCATGGCAACAAACATCGGCACGTATTCAGCAGTTTTATCGACTTACGAAGCCGCGTGTAGTATCTCTTATTGTATTTACAGCTGTGATTGGGATGTTTCTATCTGTCCCGGGCGCAGTACCTTTAGATAAACTGATCTTTGGAACGATAGGAATTTCGCTTGTTGCTGGTGCAGCGGCAGCACTTAATTGCCTGGTTGAATACAAGTTTGATGCCATCATGGCACGTACTAAGGGAAGGCCCTTGCCTCAAGGAAAGGTAAGCGTTCCTGAAACTCTTTTCTTTCTTGTATTAGTCGGTGGGGCAGGTTTATTTCTGCTTCATCAATGGGTTAATCCATTAACCATGTGGCTGACTTTAGGTACTTTTGTTGGGTACGCGATTATTTATACGGTGATATTAAAGCCACTAACCCCTCAAAATATTGTGATTGGAGGTGCATCTGGGGCAATGCCACCTGTGCTGGGCTGGGCAGCAATTACAGGTGAGGTTTCGGCAGATGCATTATTGCTGTTCCTGATTATTTTTGCGTGGACACCACCGCATTTTTGGGCGCTTGCCCTGTATCGTAAATCAGATTACGCTAAAATCGGTATGCCGATGCTTCCGGTAACGCATGGTGATGAATTTACTCGCCTTCACGTACTACTCTATACCATCATCCTTTGCATAGTAACAGTTTTGCCATACCTTACGCAGATGAGTGGTTTGATTTATCTGGTTAGCGTGCTTATTCTTGATGCAATATTTTTATACTACGCAGTCAAAATTTATCTGAGTTATTCAGATCAACTTGCCCGAGAAGCCTTTAAGTACTCTATCGCTTATCTGGCACTGCTTTTTACTGCATTGCTGATAGATCACTACATTCACCTCTGATCTCTTTCCCGGGATCGAGATTAGTTAAAAATGGCCTTATTTTATATCAAAATGAGGCCATTTTTTATGATTTAGAGATTTAAGGGAATAATTTTCCTGGATTCAGAATATTGTTGGGATCAAAGGCCCGTTTGATCTGCTTCATCAGCGTTAGCGTGGCATTACTAAGCTCTTTATTGATGTAGGGCCGTTTTTCAGAACCAATTCCATGTTCACCAGAAAGTGTTCCGTTGAGGCTGATAACTAAATTGAATATTCGATCAAGACATTGATAAGCTCGTTCACCTTCATTGACATTATCCGGGTCGATAAGCAGGTTGACATGAATATTTCCGTTTCCAGCATGCCCAAAATTTACATTTTCAATCTGAAATTGTTGGCATAATGCAGATAATGCGGATAGTAACTGAGGTATTTTGTCAATGGGTACTACAATATCCTCGTTGATTTTCTTGGGTGCTATATCTCGCAACAAGGGCGATAATGTCTTTCTGGCTTTCCATAAATCTGCTGTATTTTGAACAGGAGAAGCTTCCAGTAATCCCGAATTTTGACAGGCAGCCAGAAGCTTCGTGGTTGTTTCTAAGATTTCATGTTCCGTACCATCTACTTCGATCATCAGCATAGCCCGAGAATCATCTGGTAACAGCGCTGGGTTCTTGGAGCGGATAAGATTCAGGGAGCCAGAATCAAGAAATTCAAGAGCACTTGGCCCTTGTGGCTCTTTCATGATGGATACGATCGCCGAGGCACAGCTGTCAGCATCTTGATAATGTGCAACAAGACCACTTTTAGCCACAGGTAATGGGGTTAGCTTAAGTGTTATCTCCGTTATTACAGCCAGCGTACCTTCCGACCCTATCAGTAAGCGAGTCAAATCATAACCAACGACCCCTTTGGTGGTATAGCAGCCGGCTTTAATAACATCACCCCCGCCTGTTACCGCAGTCAATCCTAAAACGTGATCACGGGTTGTTCCGTATTTAACAGCATGTGGCCCGCCCGCACCGGTGGCAAGATTGCCGCCAACTGTTGAAAACGCAGCACTGGATGGATCTGGCGGCCAGAAAAAACCATAGGGTTTGATAGCGGACTGGACAGTATCATTTAAAACGCCCGGTTCGGAGGTCAATACTCGATTGGGAATGTCAATGGATAAGATTCGGGTCATCCGTTCCAGCGAGAGTGTGGCGCCGCCCTGTTCAGCCAGACAGCCTCCGGCTGTTCCGGTACCACGCCCACGCGGTGTTAAAGGAATGTTAAACTGATTGCATAGCCGAACCGTTTCTGCAACTTCATCAGTGGTCAGTGGGAATATAACGCACTCAGGAGGGAAGAATTTCCTGCTGTTATCGTAAGCATAAGCGTAACAGTCTACCGGGTCGAAGTAGAGGCGCTCGGGAGGAATCAGCTTCTGGAGTGATTTAGTAAACTCCGCAGGCAGCATTTGCAATCGCCAAGAAAAATTTAGGGAGTTCTAACAGGCTGCTGGAAATGATTTTTGTACCTGCCCGCAAGTGGAATATCGCTCACGCTCTCTCTGCACTGTTTCCGTTATGTATTTCAACGGCCTTCAAAACCTAATCCAGATATTCAAATACTTTTACTACTCTTGTTACGCCTTCCGTAGTGCTGGCAATGCGTGTGGCAGTTTCAGCTTCTTTCCGTTTAACCAACCCCAACAAATATACCACACCATTCTCAGTAACCACTTTAACGTAATTGATCTGAAACACTTTGTTATTGATAAAACGAGTTTTTACTTTGGAGGTAATTAGTGCGTCATTACTGCGCGAGGCTAATGAGCTTTTGGGCGCAATGGCAATTTCATTAGAAATGTTCCGTACATTTTCAATACTCATTGCCAGTTTCTCGACTTCTTTTTTTGTAGATTCGTCGGGTACCTCGCCAGTCAGCAGAACATTGCGATTAAAACTGGTGACAGTTACATGAACCTTATCACCCAGACGTTCACCAATTCTACGGTTAGTCTTGAGTTCAATTCCTTCATCGTCAATATATGTTCCGCTGCTGCGGCGATCCTCGGCCATTAACGCACCAGCTCCCGCACCAACCCCAACGCCAGTTAAAACTACCGGTACACAGCCTGTCAGAAGACATAAGGCTTGTGCCCACAATATCAGCTTGATAAGTGTATTTTGCATGATGAATAAAATCTGCGATAGGCTTACATATTTGTCTGAATTGACAGCTTTCAAGCTGCCGGGTTTTCACGAGGTGCAGAACCTGCGGTTGCTGAAACCCTGAAAATATAAGTGCGTAGTCTAACACCTGATTAACCTTGCTGATTGCCAACCTTCGATCTTTATTGTCTGCAGATAAAACTTTAGAATACGAATCTGTGTTTACACTTGGTTCGAGTTGTTTCGGGCAATTTATAAAATATCGCATGTTGTGTAGATAAAAATGAAGTGTTTTATAGAAAATCATACATGACAGTCAGAACAATATTGGTAGTTGATGATTCACCGACAGATCGTCATATTATTTCTGACATTTTGATCAAAAATGGATATCAGGTGGGCATGGCTGAAAGTGGCGAGGAGGGCATTAACAAGGTCAGGGAAATCTGGCCGGATCTGGTGCTGATGGATGTCGTCATGCCGGGGATCAACGGCTACCAGGCAATACGCATGCTGGCGCGAGACGCTGCAACTCGCCATATTCCTGTTATTCTCTGTACAACCAAGGGTCAACAGACTGACAAGATCTGGGGGCTGCGGCAAGGTGCGCGCAACTACGTTACCAAGCCGGTCGTTGCTGCAGAATTGCTGCAAAAAATTGCCGAGCTGGATTGATATTCAATAACAATTACACGTGGATGTCATGTTGGAACATTCAATATCACTGGTTGAACAGATCAGTAAAAAAACTCGGGAGATTTCAGCCACCATACCCGCACTGGGAATCACTGTTGGTGAAGATCGTTGGCTGGTGCCCATGAGTGATATCGGCGAAATACTGCCTGTATCCAAGATAACGCCAGCTTTCTTGACGTACCCCTGGTTTCTCGGTGTTATCAATGTGCGCGGTGGTATTTATGGTTTATGCGATTTGGGCGGCTATCTTGATAATAAGCTAACCTGTACCAGTACGAAAAATCGAATCTTCTCGATTGCGCCTCGCTTGGGTACGGGCTATGCCGTGCTGACTGAAAGTGTTCTGGGAATCCGGAACTTAATGGAATTTACCCATCAGCAAGGTCATGAAGATAAACGAGCAATCGTTGCAGGTACATATAGCGATCGCCAAGGCAGGCTTTGGCGTATGCTGAACTTACGTGCGCTGGTGCGGCTCGAATCTTTCCGGCAAGTGAGTCGCTGACATACCAGCACTACTTTACCTTGGCTGTACCTGAACAGCTCATCCAATTTCTTTATTTCCACTGATATGCAACCTTCTTCTGCCATAAACGAAAAAACCAGAATTCTTGCTGAAGCATTACCGTATATCCGGCGTTTTCACGATAAAACCATCGTAATCAAATACGGCGGTAATGCCATGATTGAAGATGTGCTCAAGCAGAGTTTTGCCAGAGATGTGGTGTTACTAAAACTGGTAGGAATGAACCCGGTCATCGTCCACGGTGGCGGGCCGCAAATAGATCAGATGTTAAAGCGCGTCGGTAAGGAAGGGGTGTTCATACAAGGCATGCGGGTAACAGATGCTGAGACTATGGATATCGTCGAAATGGTACTCGGCGGCCTCATCAACAAGGAAATAGTCAACCTTATCAACCGCCATGGTGGCCAGGCGGTCGGGTTAACCGGAAAAGACGGATCGTTCATTCGCGCTAAACGAATGATGATTCAGGATAAAGAGACAGCAGGTAAATGGGTCAATATTGGCCAGGTGGGTGAAATTGAATATATCGATCCCACGCTGATTACCCTGCTTGACAGTCGTGATTTCATTCCTGTGATTGCCCCTGTCGGCGCGGGAGAAGATGGTGAATCCTACAATATCAATGCTGACCTGGTAGCAGGTTGTCTGGCAGAAACACTCAAAGCAGAAAAATTGATCCTGATGACCAACACGCCCGGTGTACTGGATAAGAATGGCAATCTGCTCACGGGCCTGACTGCCAACCGGGTGGATGAGCTGTTTGCAGACGGTACAATATCTGGCGGAATGCTGCCTAAAATTAAATCTGCACTGGATGCGGTTAAAAACGGGGTCAAATCTTGCCATATCATTGATGGACGGGTGCAGCACGCCCTCCTGCTTGAGATACTGACAGACGAAGGCGTGGGAACCCTGATCAAGAGAGAAGACTGATTACCGCAGTGTTTTAAGCGCTTGCGCCCATTTATACAATTCGTCCAGCATTGTTAATGCGGAGCTGGTGTGATATTCGGTGGGCGTAAAGTGCTTATTATCAATGAGCGTAGAGACGTTCTGGATAGTTACAGCTTCCACTATGGGCATGATTTTCAGGGTGGTCAGCGTTTGTTTCAGCATTTGTGCTGATCGCAGCCCGCCTGATACCCCGCCATAACTTACGATCCCGGCAGGTTTGTAGTTCCATTCCCTGTAAACGTAGTTAAGTGCATTAAGCAGTGACGGCGGCGGGCCGAAATTGTATTCCGGTGTTACAAACACATAGGCATCCGCTGCATGAACACTGGATGCCCACTGCTTGGTATGCCCGTGCTGGTACTGCTGGCGTACAGGGTGTTCCGGTTCGTTGTAGATCGGCAGATTGAATTCATGCAGGTCAACTGGGACCACATCAAATTTGCCATGTTGCTCAGCGACCGTACCAAACCATTTTGCAATATGAGGGCCGATGCGCCCCGGGCGTGTGCTACAGGTGATGATATGAAGTTTCAGCGCCATTATTTTTCCCGGATTTATTGGGGGGTAAAAACTGATTGTTATTCCTGTTCAATTCTATAACTGGTAATCAGCCGGAATTCACCGCCGGGCTGAATATGTACCCGATCTGTAGCGGCATTGGTAGTTTCCACACAGATGAAGCGCAGGTAGTCATCGTCTTCCAGATCTGCCATTCCAGCTGAGGTTTTTGCCCATGGATTCCATACCACAGCTGTCCGGTTGCCCTTGGAGGTAATATGGATACGGCGCCTGTGAGCAGTATCGTGAATGGTAAGGGTGCTGCCGACTGACTGGTAAATCCGATCCACTTCTGCACCAATCGTTACGATTCCAGTTTGATTTTTTTCGAGATTGTCATCCACTTTATCGATATAGCGGGTATTTTCCAGGCCGGATACATGAGTGTGATGAATATTTCCTATGCTGAAATAAGTATGAAAAGCCTGTGTGATTGTGCATGCCTGTGATCCGGAATTGCGAGTTACCAGTTCCAGGTTGAGTGTATTGCCAATAGTGATTTCCAGTCGCAGAACAAAGGAACGGGGCCAGATGGATTGCGTTTCTCCGGTACTGGTTAGCCCCAATACGATGCGAATGTTGCCATCCGGTGTTGTGGATGATTCGACCACATCCCACATGCGGTTACGCACAAAACCATGTGCGGGGCGCCCCAAGCCTTCAGGATCAGGGCCAAACCAGGGCCAGCAGATCGGTATACCGCCCTTGATCGCTTTGCCAGCCTGGTAGTAAGCACGCTTGCTTAGAAATAGAAGGTCGTTCTGTACACCCCTCGGCTGATATGCAAGTACTTGTCCGGCATAAACCGAGATCAATGCACTGGCCTTATCGTTGTTGATATGAATAAAAGGCAGGCCACCTTCACCCTCGGCAAAAACTACCTGTTCCCCAATTCCGTAATTTCTGTTTAATTGTTCTATATGCATTATTTTTCCGTTCAGAAATACAAAAAAACCGTGATCGTTGGCACTCGGCCAAGTATTTGGTCACGACCTGTGCCGAATGATAAACTCAATTGGTTGCTGTATGAATACAAAATACTCAAAGTCTTTCATTCGAGGAATTAACATGACTCATAACTTATTCAATAGCTTAAGCACGTTGTCACTTTCCAGCGGTAAAGCTTTTCAGTTTTATTCGTTAACCGCGCTTGAAGCAGCTGGTCTGGGAATGATTTCACGTTTGCCGATTTCAATTCGTATCGTGCTGGAATCGATACTGCGTAATTACGATGGGAAAAAAATTACTGAAACTCATGTCAGGCAGCTGGCTGGCTGGCAGCCAAAAGCAGAACGTACTCAAGAAATACCATTTGTGGTGGCGCGCATTGTGCTGCAGGATTTTACAGGGGTGCCGCTGCTGGTTGATCTGACTGCAATGCGCAGTGCAGCTGCAAGATTGGGTAAGGGCGCTGAATTGATCGAGCCGCTGGTGCCGGTTGATCTGGTGGTTGATCATTCAATTCAGGTGGATTATTACGGTGACAGCCAGGCGATGGCACACAATATGGAGGTGGAGTTCCACCGTAACCGGGAACGTTATCAGTTTATCAAGTGGGGAATGCAGGCGTTCGATACATTTGGCGTAGTTCCTCCGGGAATCGGCATCGTGCATCAGGTTAATCTGGAATACCTCGCTCGTGGCGTGCATCAGAAGGATGGCCTGATTTATCCGGATACGCTGGTTGGAACCGATTCACACACCACAATGATTAACAGTATCGGTGTGGTGGGCTGGGGTGTGGGTGGAATTGAGGCTGAGGCTGGAATGCTGGGACAGCCAGTCTATTTTCTGACTCCGGATGTGGTGGGTGTTAACCTGACCGGGCGATTGCAGGAGGGGGTGACTGCGACTGATCTGGTGCTAACGGTAACTGAGACGTTGCGCCGGGCTAACGTGGTGGGCAAATTTGTCGAGTTTTTTGGTGAGGGTGCCACTTCACTCAGCCTGCCGGATCGTGCCACGATCGCCAACATGGCTCCCGAATACGGTGCAACCATGGGGTTTTTCCCGGTAGACGAGGTTACGTTGGCCTATTTCCGGTATACCGGTCGTACTGATGAAGAGATCGATGCATTTGAACGCTATTTCAAAGCACAGGAACTGTTCGGTATGCCACGTCAGGGGGAGATTGATTACAGTCAGGAGCTCACGCTGGATCTGAATACAATAGTGCCTTCTCTGGCTGGGCCAAAGCGCCCACAGGATCGGATAGCACTCAGAGATCTGAAATCCGAGTTTACCGGGCTGTTCAGCAAGCCGATCAAGGAGAGTGGCTATGGCAAGCCAGCTGAAATACTGGAGGATACTTATTCCATACGTGACGGCAGCTCTGTGGAGTCCAATCTTTGTATTACACCTGACAGCAGCCAGAGCGAGCTGGCGTTAATGCCAGGCAGTGCGCGCAATGCAGCTGAAATGGTTAATAACCATCCCACACGGCAGGTTGCGGCCACAGTGCCGCCGACAAGGCCGGCCGGGTTACACCATGGCGATATATTGATTGCTGCAATTACTTCCTGTACCAATACCTCCAATCCGAGTGTACTGATTGCAGCCGGTTTGCTGGCTAAAAAGGCAGTAGAGAAAGGTCTGACAGTCAGAAAACATATCAAGACCTCGCTTGCACCAGGATCGCGGGTTGTCACGGAGTATCTGAATGCGGCCGGTCTGATGCCTTATCTCGAACAGCTTGGTTTCAGCCTGGCAGGTTATGGTTGCACAACTTGTATTGGAAATTCCGGACCGTTGGCGGAAGTGATTGAAGAAACCGTTGTCAAAGATGATCTGGTGTGTGCGGCTGTGTTATCGGGAAACCGTAATTTTGAAGCACGTATTCATCCCAACATTCGTGCCAATTTTCTGGCTTCCCCGCCACTGGTGGTGGCTTATGCAATTGCCGGGACGGTACTGAAAGATCTGACGCGCGAACCGCTGGGTGAAGGCAAGGATGGCAAGTCTGTCTGGTTGCATGATATCTGGCCGAGCAGCACTGAAATTGAATCCATGATGAAATTTGCTATGCAGGCAGAAACTTTCCGGCGGCTGTACAGTGATTTCACCCGGGATCATCCGTTGTGGAATAACATCACTTCAGTTACCGGCAGGTTATATGACTGGCCGGATTCCACCTATATTGCCGAACCACCATTCTTCGAGGATTTTTCTCTGGAAATCGACCGGGTCAAAATTCCGGATGCTATTCGCGGTGCCCGTGCATTGGCGATTTTTGGTGACTCGGTAACTACCGATCATATCAGTCCGGCGGGATCAATTAAAGAATCCTCACCGGCCGGGCAATATCTGCTGGCGCACGGTGTTGCTCGGGCAGATTTCAACAGTTACGGATCGCGTCGGGGGAATCATCACATCATGATGCGCGGTACTTTCGCCAATGTACGTATCCGGAATCTGATGGTTGCAGGCAGTGAGGGGGGGGTGACGCTGTATCGCAGCAAGGATGATGCTGAGGGAAAACAGATGAATATCTTTGATGCAGCTATGCAATATATTAAGGACGGGACTCCAACAGTTGTATTTGCGGGTAAGGAATATGGTACTGGCTCAAGCCGTGACTGGGCGGCCAAGGGCACACAACTGCTGGGTGTCAGAGTGGTTGTTGCGGAGAGTTACGAGCGTATCCATCGCAGCAACCTGATAGGTATGGGTGTGCTGCCGTTACAATTTATGGAAGGTGACAGTGTCAGTTCACTGGGTATTCAGGGTAATGAGACGTTCGAGTTTCCCGGCTTGGGCAATATTCAGCCACAACAGGAAGTAACGCTGATTATTCATGGACAGGATGGATCATACCGGGAAGCCAGGTTACGTTGCCGGATTGATACTGCTATCGAGGTTGATTACTACTACCACGGCGGTATCCTGCCTTATGTACTGAGAAAGGTGTGCGCGTAAACCAGTCTTGTTTTAGTCACTGCACACCGGTTATCAGAAGGTCCGTCATGGAAAACCAGAGCAGACGCTGAATGGCTTCTTTTGAGGTTGTTCAGCGTCAGTTTGCGCAAGGACGGCGCCATACTATTATGCTCCTCCACTCACAGGAGGAGCAGGGTAAAAGTGATTCTCCTAACCAAACCGGCCGGTAATGTAATCTTCAGTCTGTTTGTTTTTAGGTTTGATAAAGATGGTATCGGTGGCGCCAAATTCGATCAGCTCTCCCATATACATATAGGCGGTGTAGTCCGATACGCGGGCGGCCTGCTGCATGTTATGCGTCACAATCAGGATTGTGACCTTGTTGCGGAGATCAGAAATTAGTTCCTCGATACTTGCCGTGGCAATCGGGTCCAACGCAGAAGTGGGTTCATCGAATAACAGAATCTCAGGGTCTGTTGCCAGTGCACGAGCGATACATAAACGCTGTTGCTGACCGCCCGAGAGGTTAAAAGCAAGATCATTGAGCCGATCTTTGACTTCTCCCCATAACGCAGCATTGCGCAGTGCGTTTTCAACCCGTTCTTCAAGAATTGAGCGGCGTTTGATTCCACGTATTCTCAATCCATAAGCGACATTCTCAAAAATTGACTTGGGGAAGGGATTGGGTTTCTGAAATACCATACTGATCCGCATTCTGACTTCAATCGGATCAACCTCGGGTGAAAGAATATTTTCATTATCCGGGTGGAGGATGATTTCTCCCTCATAACGGTTATGCGGATAGAGATCATGCATACGGTTGAAACAACGCAAGAAGGTTGATTTTCCACAACCTGACGGCCCGATCAGGGCGGTTACCTGTTTCTCATAAACCACCATATCGATACTTTTAAGTGCCTGATAGCCACCGTAATAAAAATTCAGTTTATTGACTGCGGATTTCTGGATTGCTGTAGCAGAACTGCCACTGGCCGGTTTAAAAATTTGCATGATCTTAATTTACCATTTGATGTTTTTACGTAGGCGATAACGTAGGTAGATTGCCAGCCCATTCATCAGTAACGTCATGATAACCAGCACCAGCCCGGCAGCGGCCGCATTATGCTGAAAAGCTTCCTGTGGCCTTGAAATCCAGTTGAACATCTGGATTGGCATGACTGTAAACGGCTCCATCAACCATTCGAACGAGATGAACGGGAACTGATCCTGTATGGGAGATGGAGGCAGAAAAGCAATGAATGTGAGCGCGCCAATAGTGATGATCGGAGCTGTTTCTCCGATTGCACGCGCTAACCCGATAATGATACCTGTCAGAATACCGGCTGCAGAATAAGGCAACACGTGATCCGCAACCGTTTGCCATTTGGTTGCACCCAGAGCATAAGCGCCTTCCCGAATGGAAACGGGGATAGACCGGATTGCTTCACGGGTTGCCACGATGACGATTGGCAGAATCAGCAGCGCCAGGGTTAACCCGGCCGAGAGAATACTTTGGCCCAATCCCAGTTCGTAAACAAATAGCCCCAGCGCAAGCAGGCCGTAAATGATGGAAGGTACACCTGCCAGGTTGGTGACGTTGACTTCGATAATTTCGGTGATGAGATTCTTTGGTGCATATTCCTCAAGATAAATACCGGCTGCTACACCGAGGGGAACGGCCGCTGCCGCCGTCACCAGCATGACCAGCGTAGTACCGACCCATGCGGAAAGAATTCCGGCAGCTTCCGGCCGGCGGGATGGAAAGGAGGTGAAGAACTCCCAGGTCAGGCGAGGCATTCCGTCGATGACCATATTTCCGAATAGTGCAATGAATGTCAAAACTGCGATCATCAGGGCAATAATACCTGCCACTAGCGCCAACAGATCCCAGCGTTTGTGATGGGCAATAATGGCACGTATTTCGTTCAGGCTGTCAGGGTGATTCATGGATGTCAATAAACCTCACGGTATCGCTTGCGCAGTAAATGTCCCAGGATGTTGAAAACCAGTGTAAGCAGAAGGAGTGTTAACCCTGCCGCAAAAATTGTCTGATATCCGATACTGCCATGTGGCAAATCTCCCAGACTGACCTGAACGATGTAGGTAGTAATGGTCTCTGCAGGTTCCATGGGGTTCCATACCAGATTGGGCTGCATGCCTGCGGCAATGGCAACCACCATGGTTTCACCGACAGCGCGGGAAATTCCGAGAATATAGGCAGCTGCAATTCCGGATAAAGAAGCTGGCATGACTACCTTAATCGCTGTTTGGAAGCGTGTGGCACCAATGGCATAAGAACCTTCCCGCAAGTGCATAGGCACGGAGCGCATGGCATCTTCGGTCATTGAGCTAACATAAGGGATGATCATGATTCCCATTACCAGTCCGGCGGATAAAAGGCTGAAACCGGGCAGGTCCGGAAGGATGGTTTGCAGTAATGGAGTAACAAACAGTAACGCAAAATATCCGTAAACAACGGTTGGAATACCTCCCAGCAGTTCAAGGAATGGTTTTGCGATTTCTCTTACTGCAAAAGGTGCGAATTCGGAGAGGTAAATGGCAATGATCGTGCCAAAAGGAAGCGCAATGACAAGTGCAACCAGTGAACTGACGGCAGTTCCGGAAACGAGAGGGAGGATCCCGTAATGAGCATCGTCAAATAATGGTGTCCATTGCGTATCAGTCAGAAATTCCCACAGTGAAACATGCTCAAAAAATACCAGCGATTCCGAAACTAACAGGTAAATAATTGCAAAAGTAATGAAAACAGAAAGAGAAGCAGCCATAAACAGCAGTAATTCAATGGCCCTTTCTTTCAAATACCGCTTGTAGTTATGGCGTAAATTTCTGGGTAAGTGATGAGTATCTGGTATGGGCATGCTAACTGTTTGGATATAAGCTCAAGCGTATAAAGGTAAGTAATTTTAGAAATCAATTGTTACAGTTTGATGAAAAAAGAGTTCTGAAAATATTCCGACAGGTTCTGGTGATCCATATGCAAAGTGCATTGTCATTGCATTTGAATCTGCCATCGTTAAAGTTGTAATCGGAGAAAGCCGATATTCACAGCGTGATTGCTACGATAATGATCAGGCAGGAGTGGGTTACCATGGCACTGAAGAATATGATAAAAGAATTCGCTGATTACCTGGGGGATCAGGAGTCGGTTCTTGATAGGGATTATTCAAGAGCTGCCAGACAGATTGAACTAACGTGGGGACATGCAGAATTTTATCGTTGCCTGGAGAAGCTGCAGGTTGTAGAGAAAGGATGGAATCGGACAGGTTTCCCGTTTGAGGTGATTCTGGAGTTCGATAAACTGAAAGAAATTCACGAACATTTATACCCTCAGAGATGATTAAACGGAGGAATCAGCTGATATGTCAATGTTTTGGTGGATAAATTACTCTTGCCTCGTTTTGTGCTCATGAGGCCGCTGAATCACGGACACACATTTGTTTAATCAGATTTGTGCGGAGCATTCAAGCCGACAACGGAACAAAAAGCCAGTATTTACGCGAGTTATCAATGGGCTACAGGTAGTTGCGGAGTGCTTGGGAAGGCTTGTTATTTTCCAATACAGAAACTGGAAAAAATTTCCCCTAGCAAGTCGTCACTGGTAAATTCGCCGGTAATGGAGGAGAGCGCTTGTTGAGCAAGGCGCAATTCTTCGGCAAGTATTTCCAGCTGATCGGCGTTTCTCAGCCAGGTGGCCGCACTTTCCAACCGTTCCTTTGTGCATGATAGTGCCTGCAAATGGCGCTGGCGTGCCATGTAAGTGCCTTCTCCGGCAAGGTTGGTCTGCCAGCCAACTGTTTTAAGCAGAGCAGTCCGTAGCAATGCGACACCTTCACCGCTTTTGGCGGAAAGATAAATGGCTGTGCCAGATGTATTTTCTGTTACATGTGGCGTCAGAGCAGACAGATCAATTTTGTTGTGGATGGTTAGTATAGGCAGTTGATGCGGCAGGCGCGCCAGTACTGAGCGATCTTCCTCTGTCACACCATGGCGGCTATCTACCAGCAGCAATACCAGATCGGCCTGTTTGATTGCGGTGTAAGTACGGGCAATACCGTGTTGTTCTATGATGTCGCTGGTTTCTCTTAATCCTGCCGTATCAATGAGGTGGAGCGGAATGCCTTCGATCTCAATGGATTGCCGGATGGTGTCTCTGGTGGTTCCGGGGACGTCGGTGACAATGGCAACTTCGTCACCAGCAAGCTGGTTTAGCAGGCTTGATTTGCCCACATTGGGCTGACCCACCAGTACAACCTTGATACCTTCCTGCAGCAGATTTCCCTGACGAGAGGCAGCCAGTACCTGTTCCAGTTTTGCCTGAATGGCGGCCAACTGTTCGACAGCATGGGCTGATTGAAGGAAATCGATTTCTTCTTCCGGAAAATCGAGCGTTGCTTCGACCAGCACGCGTAAATCAATCAGAGCGCTTACCAGTTGATGGATTGTTGAGGAGAATTCTCCCTGTAACGAGCGTACAGCACAGCGGGCTGCATTGGCGGTGCTCGCCTCAATCAGATCCGCCACACTTTCAGCTTGGGCAAGATCAAGCTTGTCATTGAGGAAGGCCCGCAGGGTGAATTCCCCAGGTTCCGCCAGGCGAGCGCCCAGTTGCAGGCAACGATCCAGTAATAAATTCAGGACAGCGGGGCCGCCGTGACCTTGCAGCTCCAGCACATCTTCTCCAGTATAGGAATTAGGAGAGGGAAAGTACAAAGCAATTCCCTGGTCGATAACCTGCCCCTTTTGATCAAGGAAATTGAATAGCCCGGCATGGCGCGGGTCGGGGAGTCTGCTCAGAATCACCTGGGAAAACAGCTTCAGGTCTGTTCCGGAAACCCGAATTATTCCGACACCACCACGGCCGGGAGGGGTAGCAATAGCTGCGATGGTGTCATTGTTTTGTGCCGGTGCGGCTGGTCGTTGCATATTCCTTTTATACTAAGGAATGTAGAGCAGTCAAAGAGCTATGAATGTTTATTTTCTTTTGTTTTCTTCTCTGCTTTTTTTGTATTGCCAGCAGATTTCCCAGAAGCACCTTTGTTGTTAGTTGCCGAACCGTACATTCTGGTGATTTGCCACTGCTGCGCAATTGACAGAATATTGTTAACCAGTGAGTAGAGTACTAATCCAGCCGGGAAGAAGAAGAACATGGCACTGAAAATAACCGGCATGAACTGCATGACTTTGGCTTGAATGGGATCCGTAGGTGTCGGGTTAAGCTTGGTCTGTACGAACATGGAGATGCCCAGCAGTGCGGGTAGCACGTAATATGGATCTGGAGAAGATAAATCATTGATCCATAATGCAAAAGGAGCATAGCGCAGCTCTACTGCCGCAAGAATTGTCCAGTACAATGCGATGAATACCGGGATTTGTACCAGGATTGGGAAGCAGCCACCCATCGGGTTGATTTTTTCTTCCTGATAGAATTCCATCATGGCTTGGTGCATACGCTGCCGGTCGCCTTTGTACTGCTCCTGGAGGCGTTGTAATTTAGGGGTTACCAGCCGCAATTTGGCCATTGAACGGTAGCCGGCAGCAGACAGCGGGAAGAATAAGAGTTTGACTGTTACGGTTAGCAGAATAATGGCGATTCCCCAGTTACCCGTCCATGAATGATAGAAGGAGAGCAGGCGGAATAGCGGTTTTGCGACCATAGTCAACCAACCGTAATCGACTGTTAGTTCCAGGCCGGGGGCGAGTCCTGCCAAGTCATCCTGATCTTCGGGGCCCGCATAAAATGGCATGGTAGTAGTTGTGGTTTCGCCAGGAGTGATGACTCCGGCGGGTACAATTACCCCGGCTGTGTAGAGGTTATCACTTTGCCGTTTGGCAAAAAATTCGCGAGGGGTTTGCTGTTGCGGTAACCATGCGGTCAGAAAATAGTGTTCCAGCATGGCAATCCAGCCGTTATTTGCATTGGCCGGGTAATCCGCTTTACCTTTATCCAGATCGGTAAAAGGAATTTTCTGATATTTACCTTCTTCTGTATAAACAGCTGCTCCCAGAAAGGAAGGGATCATCATGGTTTTGCCCGCTGGCGGAGTGCCGTCACGCAGCATCTGGAAGTAAGCAAATGGACGAACAGTAGCATTACTTTTATTGGTTACTTCAAAACCAACATCAATCACGTAGCTGTTACGGTGGAAAGTGTAGGTTTTGATAACCTGAATCCCCTCTGATTCCGGTGCTAGCAGACGGACGGTGACCTTATCCTCATTGGCAGATAATTCATAATTGCGAATATCTGATTCTGTCCGGTAGGTGGTTTTATGACTGGGCAACCCTTCTCCGATCAGGCCGGATTGTGCTACGTAGGTGCGGGCAGCTTCGCTGTGCAGCAAGGCGTAGGGTACGTTCTTGTCTTCTGTTGAGGGTTGTTGAAGCAGTTCTAAACGCCGTAAATCTCCTCCCGTCGTATCAATTTCAGCAATTACCCTGTCGGTGACGACACGAATTTGTTCTCCTGATGACAAGAGTCGTGGGGTGGTGGTATCTCCATTGCTGCCACTTCCAGGTATTCCATCCTGTGAACTTGCTTGTGACGAAGTGAGTTCGCTACCTGGAACGGGGAGGCTGTTGTTACTGCCAGTTTGCGTTGAGCCAGCCGGGGTATCAGTCTGGGTCTGGGTAATAGCAGGGGGAGTTTTGAATTTTTCCTGCTCTTTTACCCAGGCATCCCATAAAAAAAGCAACGATGTTGAAAAAATGATGAGCAGTACGATTTTTTTATTATCCATTTTTGGAACTCGGGAAAGCAGAAAGTAATAAGTATGAAGTGTTAAATGGTCGGTAAGTATTTATGGAACGGGGTCGTAACCACCCTGATGCCATGGATGACAACGCAATATACGTTTTATTCCCAGCCACAACCCTTTGGTAAGACCATGCTTGATCAGCGCTTCCTGCATGTAACTTGAACAAGTTGGGTGAAATCTGCAGGAAGGAGGAAACAAGAGGCCGATACTATATCGGTAAAGTTTGATAAGGCTAATGAGCAGTTGCTTCATGATTGCCTTGCTGCCTTATTGAAAAGCATTACAGCTTCCTGATAGATGTGCGATGGACTGGTTTGATCAGTGGGATGTCGAAGCTGCACAACGCAATCCAAGCCTTTGAGAACCTGTTGGTGCTTGCGAAACGCCTCTCTGATCAGACGTTTGATGCGATTTCTTCTGACCGCTTTCCGCTCAATCCGCTTGGCCACAATCAGACCGATGCGCGCATAATCAGTTGTAGCCGGCTTTACATGCAACCTTAACGAAAAGCTTTCAAATACAACCTTATTTCGCAGTGCAGCACGAAACTCATCAGCTTTTCGTAACCTGCACTGCCTGGGTAATGTACAGATCTGCCCGGTTATTAAAGAATACAATCCTGTGTATACCCAAGCTGATCTGCAATAATCACACGCTGAGTCTGACTCGCCCTTTTGCCCGGCGTGCACGAATAACTGCCCTGCCGCCGCGTGTTTTCATGCGGACACGGAACCCATGGGTGCGTTTTCTTTTGATGACGGATGGTTGATAGGTGCGTTTCATTTTTAATGGTGTCTGTTTTATGCTTACGGTGAGAAAACCAAATAAAGCCGGTTACTTTGATGGAGACCAGCTTAACCCCTTTTGAACCAAGCATTATAGCTTCAGTCTGGAATATTGCGCTACATATATTTTTAATACAGATTCTGTGACTGATTTTGCATAGATTCTGGCAAGTCTTATTGCGCTACGCCAACGTCTCCGTCATTAGTCTGGCAGATTTTTATTGTGATGCCTCTAAAGTTCATTGCGCCAGGTTTGATCATCGTTGTCGAATAACCGATTCGCTTCTGCCGGCCCCCAGCTGCCAGCCGGGTAAGTCGGGATATATTCACGCTCTACTTCCCAATGTTTCAGAATTGGATCAATTACTTGCCACGCCCATTCAACTTCATCAAAGCGAATAAAAAGTGAACGATCACCTTCTATGGCATCAAGTAACAGTGTTTCATAAGCATCCAGAGGCTGTTCATCTGTCTTGAGGAAGCTTGCATTCATCTGCATCACCCGGGTATTCATATCCAGGCCAGGCTGTTTCACGTGAATTTCCATGCGCATTGATTCTTCAGGTTGAATTGAAAGCAGCACCCAGTTTGGTGCAATCCATTCCACCGGTGTTTCACGGAAAAGCTGCTGAGGCGGATGCTTGAAACGAATTGCAATCATGGAGTGCTGCTTAGGCATGCGTTTGCCTGTGCGCAGATAAAATGGCACCCCGCGCCAGCGCCAGTTATCTATGTAAAACTTGGCGGCGACAAATGTTTCAGTAATTGACTCCCGTTCAACATTATCTTCCTGCTGGTAACCTGCCATCACCTGGCCGTCGATATTCCCATGCGTATATTGAGCCCGCACAGCATGGGCGTGTATTGCACGTTTGGCGATCGGACGAATTGAACGCAACACTTTAACTTTCTCATCACGCAACGCATCTGCCTCAAGAGCGGGTGGTGGTTCCATGGCTACCACAGTCAGTAATTGCATCAGATGATTTTGCAGCATATCGCGCAACGCACCTGCACGGTCGTAATATCCGGCACGTTTTTCAATCCCGATTGATTCCGCCACTGTAATTTGAACGTGATCGATAAAATTACGATTCCACAGCGGCTCGATCAATGTATTGGCAAACCGGAAAACAAGCAGATTTTGTACAGTTTCCTTACCGAGAAAATGATCAATACGATAAATTTGCTCTTCATCAAAATGCTGATGCAACAAACGGTTCAGTACTTGTGCTGATTCAAGATCTTCACCAAACGGTTTTTCAATGACCACCCGGTTCATGCCTCGCGGTTCGTTGAGACCAACTGCTTTCAGGTTTTTGATCACAGCAATAAAATCAGCGGGCCTGATGGCCAGATAAAATATCGTGCGCAAGCAGGTCGAACAGGGTGCGAGACTGGCTGCTAGCGTTCTATAGGATTCAACATCGTTGAGATCTCCTTGCTGATAGCGGAAACGTGCAAGAAAACGATCCAGTAACGATTCATGGAAAGGTTGGCTGATTTTGCTTTTTAAAAGCTCACGTAAGTGCAAGATCCAGTCGTCAGTTGTCCACTCACGGCGCGAAAAAGCAACAATGGAAAGATTCTCTGCCAAGCGATCGGCACTTTCCAGATCAAACAATGCCGGCAGGAGTTTATTTGAGGCAAGGTCACCGGTTGCCCCAAAAATAACAAACAAACAAGGAAGATTTCCGGACTGACCCGTTTTTACGCCATCCATCTGTTAGCTCTTTTTAATGGCATGACCACCAAAACCATGGCGCATTTTTGCAAGTATTTTTGCAGCATAGTCATTTTTTCCCTGTGTTGTAAAACGCATCATTAACGCGAGGGTCATCACTGGTGATGGAATTCCCTGTTCGATGGAGGCTAAAGCAGTCCAGCGACCCTCCCCGGAATCTGCTACAAACGGAACAATATCAGCAAGCATTTGATCTTCTGCCAGAAAATCAGCTGACAAATCAAGCAACCATGAGCGAACCACGCTGCCATGTCGCCATAACTCGGCGATTGCAGCCAAATCAAGATTGAACCCGGGTTTGTCTTGCATTAGCGCAAATCCTTCTGCCAGCGCCTGCATCATGCCGTACTCAATCCCGTTATGTACCATTTTTACATAGTGCCCTGAACCAACCGGCCCGGTATGCAACCAACCATCTGTTGGGGTTGGTGCCAGTGCTTCCATATACGGTTTCAGACGCATTGCAACCGCATCTGACCCACCAAACATGATGCAGTAGCCGTTTTCCAGCCCCCAGATTCCACCTGATACGCCGGCATCAGCAAATTCGATACCAAACTCTACACAACGCGCAGCATACGGTGCGTCATCCTGCCAATGCGCATTGGCGCCATTTACGATCAAGTCACCCGGTGACAATAATGGCAACAGTGCAGAAAACGCTGCTTCAGTTACCTCACCAGCCGGTAGCATTAACCACACAATACGTGGCGCTTCAAGTGCCGCCACCAGTGCTGCATAATCCCTGCAGGCCAAGTGCCCAGTTTCTTTGGCCAATGCTTCTGTCACATCAAAAGTGCGGTTCACGACAGCAACCTGCCTGCTCTTCCGAGCGAGGCGGCGTGCCATGTTTCCACCCATACGTCCTAAACCAACCATGCCGAATTCCATCGTTTTCTCCCTGATCTCAGATTTGATTCACCCCATCAGCAAGTTCTGTAGCCAGCTTGCGAAGCTGCGCTGAATCAGCAAGTCCATCAAGCAGGTATGGAGGAATACCGGATAAACCAACTTGAGCTCCTACCAGTGACCCCGTCAGTATTGCTCGTGATAAATTTTGTCCGCCCCCATTCACCGCATGTAAGACAGCTGATTTGAAATCGTCACAAAATCTTGCTGCCAAATAATAGGCAGCTGGCAACTGATGATAAATTGCACACGGCATACCATACACGATAGACACTTTCCACGCGGGGTCGATACGAATTTCAGAATCTGTGGCTGCCGCAGCCATATAAGAAGGTGTGAGTAATGCATCCGGAGAAGCGAAACGACCTGCACGTGGCGGGTCGGGATCACCGGAGCGCGGTGGTTGCAAATTATCACCAGTCACAGCGTGAAACGGCAGCACGCCGCTTTTTACAAGCGCCATGAGCTTCTCTGATAAGCTGGTATCAAGCATATACCCCTGAATCAGCATACCTAACACTGCACCATACGCAACAGTCATTGAGACGACTGTTTCATCAATCTGGGTCAGTGTCGTATTGTCTGAAACAGCTGCAGCGAGCCGGTCAGGCTGGTACGCATAACGAACGGCAATTGCAAGTGTGCGTTCTATCGCCTCGGTCGTATCCGCATGACTGCCAGTCTGTCCCCATGGCAGCTTCTGCTGTACACGTCGCCGCCACGCTTCACGAATCGACTGACTGGTATATCCGCCGGGGCCACTGATCGGTGTACCATCCAGTAACGGGAATAACTCTTCATCCATACGGCGGCAGAAATCTCCAGCATCATAACCGCCACATTCAATCAGCGAATGAACCATCAGTTTCAGAATGAAGCCGGACTGCGATAACTGTCCTGCTTTCAACCCGGCATGATATCGATCTGGCCTGGGATCGGTGTAACCGGTAATCCAGTCCCCGTAATCGCGACGAAGCGCCGAAAGGTCGTAGTACCAGTGTGGTCCCAGTCCCAGCGCATCTCCAATGAACGCGCCCATGATGGCTCCCGCTGCACGATCCTGTATACTTTTACTTGACATAAAAGTCTCCTGTTTCACATCCGGAAAAAATAGGTATCTGGCAAGTATTGAACGCAGCGGGTTATTCAGATTTTTTCACTGAACAACACCTCGGGCCCACCGGATGGCTGACTGATTTCAATGATCTTATGCCGAGATTGGGTGCCTCGCTTTAACGTGACATATTTCAACGGTACGTTAAAGCGTTTTGCCAAAAATGCTATCAGCGCGCGATTTGCTTTTCCACCTGCCGGGAGAGCGACCAGTTGTACTTTTAGCTCTTCCCCGAAAATGCCAACAGCTTTTGTTTGTCTGGCACCTGGCTGGACGTAAAGTTTCAAAACCAGACTTTGGTTATTCCCAAAACTGTGCCAACTCATTGAAACATGTGCAAAATATGGTTCTGCCAATTTTCCGAAACCATTAGCAATACTTGTAGCAGGATAAAAGCGAATAATGGGGAAAGATCAAAATTGCCAATGGGGGGAATATACCGGCGTATTGGTCCCAGAAGGGGCCCGGTAAAACTTTCCAGCACAGGTGCAAGCGGTGTGTTCGGGTTAACCCAGGACAATACAGCCTGCACAATGATTGAAATAAGCAGGATATTGAGTGTCATGCTGACAAGTTTAACCAGTGCCAGTAAAGCAAATGCAAATATGCTGATGCCTGTGCCATGCCCCCCCAGCAGACTGATACCTGCCAGAATGATAAATTGAGTAAACCAGGCCAGTGCGAAAGTGGATAAATCGAGGCCGCGCCAGCTGGGGATCATCCGGCGCGCCGGCTTAACCATGAAATCCGTTACGTTTACCAGAAATCTGGTAAACGGATGGTAATAAGGTATGCGAAACCATTGAACATAAAATCTCAATAACAGCGCCAGCGAAAGCAGACCAAGTAAAGTATCCAGTAAAAATATCAATATTTGATTGGGCATAGTTTTTCCATTAAAAGTTGTAGCTGCTGCCAAGCCACAGCTTGGCTTGCAGACTAAATCATGTACGTCCGAATAGTTCACCCATTTGCCGGGAGCGATTGCAGGCAGCATGCATGGCTCGAATAAATGCATCTTTAATATCGGATTGCTCCATGCTGAGTAAAGCCTGTTCAGTTGTTCCACCTTTTGAGGTCACTTTTGCCCTTAGCATTGCCAGTGTGTCGTCACTTTGTCTGGCAAGGTCAGTCGCGCCCAGAAATGTCTGCATAGCAAGCTGTTTCGCTGTGTCAGCTGTCAGGCCTAGCTGTATTCCAGCTTCTTGCATGGCTTCCAGAAAATAGAAGACATAAGCCGGACCACTGCCTGATAAGGCAGTTACTGCATCCAGTTGAACCTCTTCGTCTACCCAGATTATTGTGCCGATGGCTTTCAGAATGGTAGCAGCCTGCTCTTTCTGATAGTTGTCAACCAAAGGCAACGCATACAAACCGGTGATCCCTTTTCCAATTAACGCTGGTGTATTGGGCATGGCGCGAATGATAAATTCATGTCGGTTCAGCCATTGACTTAAATCACTTGCACGCACCCCTGCTGCAATCGATATAACAAGTTTATTTTGAAGGAATTGTGCGGCCTGGCTAGCCACTTCATGCAGTTGTTGTGGTTTTACAGCAAGAACTGCGACTTCGCTGTCATGCATTCCATCAGATATTGATGCAGTTACCGTGACACCGCATTCGTCAGCAAGTTGTTGCCGTCGTTGTACATCAATTTCCGTAACACGAATTTGAGAAGGTGCGCACCCATGGTGTATCAGACCGCCAATCATGGCTCTTGCCATGTTTCCACCACCAATAAAAGTAATTTTCATGAACAACCCTGACTTATGTAAATAAGCAACAACAGTGCAATTAAAATACCGGAGAGATAATGTAACTGCCGGAGGTTATTTTTTGAATATATTGATTATGATGCTCAACACAACACTCACGATCAGCATGGAGGTAACGGGGAAGAACACCTTGCTATGCCGTGTTTCTATTCGAATATCACCTGGCAGCTTGCCGAACCAGTTGAGTAACCAGGGTGCAAAATACAGCACTACTCCGACAGCGAACACCGCTACACCAGCCATTATTAACCAACGGGCAATCTGTTCCATTTTTATCTGTAAAGGAAAGTTCAGGATGTTCACCCGAGCATTATCAAAAACCGATAATCTGCAGCAGTATCAATTCATAGCCGATCAGGCAGGTATAACCTGTCGAGATCGTATAAAGCAGATGTCGGCATCGAAGCCCGCTATGAATTTGTACTTCATGGTGGATAGTTAAAAGAATGGTTGCCAGAGAAGTCAGCGCCAGTTTGAGATCAATAAATTTCTGTGTGCTACTCTCAATTAGTGTTTCCATAAAATAATTGAGCTCCGCACCACCACCAGACAATATATTGATGGTCAGGAAAGCATCTGTTGCACTTAGTAAAACGATAGCAAGGCAGCAAGCTGTCACGGGCCAGCCGTACTGATCAACGTAAGCAGCTCCCTGAATGGAACGTCTTTGTGTAGACCGCCGCCCCTGCCTGGTCCCTAACTGATAGGGACAAACAAAAGCTGCTTCTGCGCGCCTTTCCTGTGACCGCCGATCTATTGCCGGCTGGTTTGTCATCATGCACCCCTCCAAAGCGTAAGACTCGATCTGTTTTCTCAAAATAAACTTGCTACCCCGCGTTTTTACCAGTGGCAAGTGTAAATCTGCCAATCCAGTAGTGCAATATTGCAATCAGCACATCGCCTGCTAAATCATCTGGTCTATCCTTGGCGTTCCAAGGAAACTACAATAGTTTCCTTGGATAGCGTAGTCATGAGATATTTGCCCAAAGAGCGATACATCTGATCTGTACGCAGCAAGGAAAGAAGAAGTGTTTTTGGCATATCTTGTAGCAATGCCGAGACTGTAAAATCAATTGTGTAAACGCCTAAGTCTTCATACTCTATGAAGGAATTTCACATGATAGCTTCCACAATACACGAACTTGACCTGAGCCAGCTGCAAGATCAAATCACTCAACTGGCAAAAAATCTGAAATCTGAGAAAGACTTGGGGAACCTGGTCCAGCAACTGGTTAAGATGACCGTTGAGGCTGCGCTGGGTGCTGAGCTTGAAGAACATCTGGGTTATGCCAAGCACGACCCTGTCGGGCGTGGCACAGGCAACAGCCGCAATGGTTCATCCTCCAAGCGCCTGAAAGGTAATCATGGCGAGATTAGCGTTGAGGTGCCACGCGATCGGGCAGCCACGTTCGAACCGCAAATTGTCCGTAAAGGGCAAACCCGCCTGACCCAGATGGATGATCAGATCCTGGCGTTGTACGCCAAGGGCATGAGCACCCGCGATATCGTTGATGCATTCAAGGAAATGTACGACGCTGAGGTATCAGCGACCCTGATTTCCAGGGTTACCGATCGTGTTCTGGAGATGGTCACCGAGTGGCAAAACCGCACGCTGGATGCTATTTATCCGATTGTTTACCTGGATTGTATCGTATTGAAAATCCGGCAAAACAACCGAGTCATCACCAAATCGATGTACCTTGCCCTGGGTATCAACATGGACGGCCACAAGGAGCTGCTGGGTATGTGGTTAGCCGAAACCGAGGGTGCCAAGTTTTGGCTCTCGGTGCTGACAGAGCTGAAAAATCGTGGCCTGCAAGATATCCTGATTGCCTGTGTTGACGGACTGAAAGGATTTCCGGAAGCTATCGCGGCGGAGTACCCCGAAACGAAGGTTCAGCTGTGTATCGTGCACATGGTTCGCAACTCGCTGAAATACGTATCCTGGAAGGATTACAAGGCTGTGACAGCTGGTCTAAAGGATGTTTACCAGTCGCCCGCCCACTGAAGCTACTGCCAGAGCTGCTCTAGAGCGTTTTGCCGAGCAATGGGATGAGCAGTATCCGCAAATAAGCAAGTCTTGGAACAGCCACTGGCCGAACCTCATCACCTTGTTTGAATACTCGCCTGAAATACGCAAGGTGATCTACACGACCAACGCCATTGAGTCCCTGAACAGCGTTATTCGCAAGGCCACCAAGCAGCGCAAGGTGTTCCCTACAGATGAGTCAGCAATGAAGGTAGTGTATTTGGCGATCCAGGCTGCTTCCAAAAAATGGACAATGCCTATACAGAACTGGAAGCCTGCAATGAGCCGTTTTATGATCGAATTTGCTGACCGTTTGAATGGTCTCCTGTAACTAACCGGCGAAGGCAGTTACACAAAATGCTTTACAGGCTCGCAATGCCGGCCACCTTTTGAGATGAAGAAAAGTATTTTCAACAAGATGTCTCAGTTTATACAGTCCTTTATCACAAGATCTTTGCGTTTTCCGATTCTTCTTTGGAGGGATAACAACCTCCATTCCTTTTTTTTCGCCTGTTCAATAATGGCGTTACTATCGTAGCCACGATCTGCCAGCAGATAATGTGCATCCATTCCTTCGATCAGGCGGCCAGCTTGCATGCAATCAGCAGTGGTACCTTGTGTAACAAGGATTCTGACTGGCATACCATGCGCATCCACGGCCAGATGTATCTTGGTGTTGAGCCCCCTTTTGTCTGACTCATAGCCTGATTGCCTCCTTTGGCTCCGCTGGCATGTGGATGAACTTTGCAATGGCTGACATCAATCATCAGCCATTCATAATCCGGGTCATCAATCAGGATTTCCAGCAGTTTTTCCCAGATACCCTTGTCACGCCAGCGAATAAAACGGCGATGGGTATTGCTCCAGCCCCCATAGTCCGGCGGTAAATCTCTCCACGGCGCGCCTGTTCGAATAATCCAGAAAACAGCATTGATAAACTGACGATTATCTGTAGCCACCCCTCCCCAGGCTCCTTCCCGACCTGGCAAGTGATCCTTAAGCTGTGTCCATACCTTATCTGAAATATCATGTCTGCGATGTCATATGCGATCAGTTTTTCTCAAAGAGAATAAGAATCAGGTTTGAATGAGATGTACAAGATTTTTTGGAATTTGGGGTTTACCGCAGCGTTGACTTGGTCGTGCTAAACGTTCATAATGCCCCGCTATTTTGGAGGGGTTCCCGAGCGGTCAAAGGGATCAGACTGTAAATCTGACGGCTCTGCCTTCGAAGGTTCGAATCCTTCCCCCTCCACCAGTAATAAAAAATCAAAAGCACGGTTTGGTCATATTGGTCGCTGCGGGCGGTGTGGCTGTTTATCTTGGGTATAAAGTAGGTGGACCGAGCATAAGCGGGTGTAGCTCAATGGTAGAGCAGAAGCCTTCCAAGCTTACGACGAGGGTTCGATTCCCTTCACCCGCTCCAGTATGGTGGCGATAGTGATGTTCAGTTTGCCCATGTAGCTCAGTGGTAGAGCACTCCCTTGGTAAGGGAGAGGTCGCCAGTTCAATCCTGGCCATGGGCACCAGATAAACGGTGGCCGGGTTTGGTGAGTTGCTGTAGTAGACATAAATAAAAGGAACGAATGTAATGGCGAAAAGTAAATTTGAGCGTGTAAAGCCGCATGTGAATGTGGGGACGA
>CAZYWE010000008.1:0-90901 GCA_964651625.1 uncultured Nitrosomonas sp.
AAACAAACCGTTTTACTTTGACCAAACAGCCTCCTCAAAACCCGGGGCAATTCATATTGCTGCTGATTGCCAGGAACGATAAAACGCTGAGAATCGAAACCGGTTACGGGCTGGAGGGTGCTTTGCCGGATGTCACTGCCCGGCGCATTATCGATGAAATCATCGTGCCGCAATTCAGGCAGGGCCATTTCTTTGCTGGATTACAGGCGGGAATCAGTCGGATTATCCATGTCATCGAGGGTGAGCCGTTACCCAAATCTGCACTATCCGGCAATCAAACGGATGGCGTAAACCAGGCACTGGAAAACATACTTCCTTTCTTGTTCATCGCACTGATACTGGGAAGATATTTTCAGGTGATGTTCGGCAGAATAGCCGGCGCCACCATCACCAGCACGGTTGCAGGTGTGCTCATTTGGCTGGTTTTTTCCTCATTTACGGCTGCTGTACTGATTGCGCTGGTGATATTTGCCATTAACCTGTTTGAACAGACCGGAAGAATCATTCATCGAGGCGGATACCGGAGCTGGCCCGGTAACTGGCCGGGAGGTGGTTCAATTGGTGGCGGCTTCGGCGGCGGGTTTCGTGGAGGTGGCGGTGGCTTTGGAGGCGGCGGCGCTTCGGGCAGATGGTGATTTTGGGAGTGCCCATGAATTTAACTCGCATTATCCGCCATCTTGTTACCGGCCAGTCTGCCGTGAAGCGGGCATTCCCGCCTGCCACGCTGGCAGCAATCGAACAGGCAATTGCCCGATCTGAAGCCACACATGGTGGTGAAATTGTTTTTGCTGCAGAAGCCTCGCTTGATTCTCCTTTGCTGCTGCGCAACCAGTCTGTTCGTGAACGGGCCATTGATGTGTTTTCTCTGCTGCGTGTCTGGGATACGGAACACAATAATGGCGTACTGATTTATTTGCTGCTGGCGGATCACAATGTGGAAATCGTAGCGGATCGCGGTATTAACGCCAAAATCAGTCAGGTAACCTGGAATATTGCATGTGAAGCAATGAAAACCGCCTTCAGTCAGGAGCTGTTTGAACAGGGCGTACTTGCCGGAATCGATGCAATTACCCTTCAGCTGCAACAATTCTTCCCGCCAGGAACAACCCGGAAAGAAAGTGAGCTTCCCGACAAACCGGTAGTGTTGTAATTTCGCCTGAATCTGATCGGGTGAATAAGACGGTTTCATAACAGGAAAAGCTATAATACCGCTGTTGTTTCCGGTGTTTTACCCATCCAAGGCGGTTATTCTGGCTACTCGGCAGGAACTTTCAGAATTTCTCAGTGAAGTCGAACTGCGTGCGTACAAGCAGGCATTGTTTGCTGTGCAGGATGAGCACGCAGCGCTTGATATTGTCCAGGATTCGATGATGAAACTGGTCGAAAAATATTCAGGCAAGCCTCTCCCCGAAATCCCTCCCCTGTTTCAGCGTATTTTGCAAAATACTATCCGTGATTTTTATCGCCGACAGAAATCACGCTCACTCTGGGTAACGCTGTTTTCAGCATTCACATCCAGTTCAGATGAGAAAGAAACGGATGCAGATATACCTGAATCTCTGCCAATCTCCCCGGATTTTGGCCATAAGAACAACCCCGGTACTGCTGCAGAACAAGCAGAGATCATTGAGCTGATCAGTCGAGCAGTAGAAAATTTACCACCACGTCAACGGGAAGCCTTTCTGTTGCGTTACTGGGAAGAGATGGATGTATCCGAGACGGCAAAAATTATGGATTGCTCGGAGGGAAGTGTAAAAACACATTGTTCGCGAGCCACTCATACACTTGCTGCCCTGTTGGAAAGTAAAGGAATCAAACCATGAATGAAGAGGAAAGAACAGGAAAAACTGTCACCAGGCTGCTGGATAAAAGCCTGAGTGACATTACGCCCGGCACCCTGTATCGCCTGCAGGTGGCGCGCAGAGCTGCACTGGAACATTACCAGCCGGCAGAAGAAGTGCTTCATGCCGGCGCCGGCATTTCGGTTCAAAGTGGATTGCACTGGATTTCATCCCACGCCGGCAGGCTGTTGCTGACAGCAAGCCTGTTATTTTTTCTGGCGACGCACAATTACTGGCAAAAACAGTATCGGGTCGAAGATAAAACTGCAACTACCCCCGCCATTCTCACGCATGACGCGCCATCCAAACCTCAAAAAAACGATGATACGGATAATGCCTATACCTCTCCCGACAAAACGGAAAATGAAGTAACCGCCAAAGAAACTGTTTCCCAGGATGATGGGGGCGATTATGGAGATGAAGCAGCTGCTTCCGAAGCTGGCAGGGAGGACGGCGACATAGTCGATTCTGACGATGACACCGATACTTATGATCCTGTAGAGCGCCCGGGTTCCGGTGATGCAGCTGAGGCACCTTATGCCGACAGAACGGATCAGGATTCACTCAATAAAGAAGGAGCCGGCAACGCCAGCGGTTACGCCCAGGATGCTGATGACGATACTGCGGATTTCTATGATGAGGAAAATGGACAGGATGCAACTGATACAAGCAGGAGTGATGCAAGCGAAATAGACGATCCTGACGAGATTGGTGATACCCCCCGGTAACAATACTGCGGACAGGTAACCGGATCTAATCCGGTGGTTTGTCCGCAGTATTGCCTTCCCTGTAATGATTATTTCCGCACTACTTCACGTTATTTTGTAATCAATGCAACCCAATATCCGCGATCTGTCTCGCACCGTATCCCCTGATTTTCCGCCTCTCTGGCAAGCGCAGATCAGCACCCTGCTTAACGGACAGGAACAAATTGTCACTTGGCTGGAAATCGATCTCGACAGCCGGCTCCATTTTGCACCCGGGCTGCTTGTCATTACGTCACACCGGATTCTTGCCCGATCTGGAAACGATGAAAACTGGCAGATATGGTCCGGTCAGCAGGATATGAAACTGACTTATCAGGATCACGCTGGCATTTGCAGCATTGAGTTATTCGATGCCCGGGCGCGACTTGCCTGCTGGCATTGCACACTGGGAAAACATCAGGCAGTTGATCAGCTGATTGCCCGTTTTGCTCAGCTGATTGTGGCCAAAGCTGCTCAAGTGAGCACTGTTCCGGAAAATGCGGGTGAAAGTACCAAGGCTGATAGTGAATCCGAACTGGCTGATGGTGGTGAAAGCATTTCCACCAGTAATCAGGAAACGAATACTGCACACCCTTCCACCTGGACACTCTTTCGACTCTGGCGCTTTGCCAGACCATACAAATGGCAATTGTTTACCGGTTTCATGCTGATGCTGGGCAGCACTGCCGCTGCACTGGTGCCACCTTATCTGACCATGCCGCTGATGGATAATGTGCTGATCCCTTATCAGAATGGTCATCCAATCGATACTGAGCTGGTTACGCTTTATCTGTCCGGTCTGCTGGTGGCGGCTGTGCTGGCATGGATACTGGGCTGGTTACGCACCTATGCATTGGCAAAAGTATCGGAACGCATCGGTGCTGATTTACGGACAACGACGTATGAACATTTGCTCAATCTTTCCCAGGCCTATTTTGGCGGTAAACGCACTGGCGATCTGATGGCACGTATCGGTGCCGAAACTGACCGGATCAACTTGTTTCTGTCGCTCAATCTGCTCGATTTTGCGACAGATGTGCTCATGATTACCTTAACCGTCATCATTCTGGTTTCAATCAACCCATGGCTGGCGCTCATCACACTGCTTCCTCTGCCGGTTATCGCCTGGCTGATTCATCTGGTGCGAGACCGGTTGCGGGTTGGCTTCGAAAAAACCGGACGTGTCTGGGCCGAGGTCAACAACGTGCTGGCGGATACCCTGCCCGGCATCCGGGTTGTCAAGGCATTCGCACAGGAAGAAAGGGAAATCGAGCGTTTTCGTGCAGTCAACCAGCGCAACGTGGAAATCAACGATCGTGTCAATAAAGTCTGGGCGCTGTTCACCCCTACGGTCACATTCCTGACGGAATGCGGTTTGCTGGTTGTCTGGATTTTTGGTATCTGGCAGGTATCGCAGGATCATATCACTGTGGGTGTACTCACTGCCTTTCTGGCCTACATTGGCCGTTTCTATCTGCGGCTGGATTCGATGAGCCGAATTGTTTCAGCCACACAAAAGGCGGCAGCCGGCACCAAGCGGATATTCGATATTCTTGATCATGTTTCCAGTGTGCCGGAACCGGTTAATCCCATCCATTTGCCAGTGATAAAAGGCCGTATCGAATTAAGTAATGTCAGTTTTCGTTATGGAACGCGCCGGGTTATCCAGAATCTTGATTTTGCAATCGAGCCTGGCGAAATGATTGGTCTGGTTGGCCATAGCGGATCGGGTAAAAGCACGCTTATCAATCTGATCTGCCGTTTTTATGATGTGACTGACGGCGCTATCCTGATTGATGGCGTCGATATACGCTCACTTCCCGTCGCAGAATACCGCAAACATATCGGCCTGGTATTGCAGGAGCCTTTCCTGTTTTTCGGAACGATTGCTGAAAATATTGCTTATGGCAAACCCAATGCTTCCCGCAAAGAGATTATCGCTGCTGCGCGTGCAGCATACGCTCACGAGTTTATCCTGCGATTACCTTATGGCTATGATTCCCTGGTGGGTGAGCGTGGGCAGGCATTATCTGGCGGAGAAAGACAGCGCATTTCCATTGCCCGGGCGCTGCTGATTGACCCTCGTATCCTGATATTGGATGAAGCCACTTCATCAGTGGATACCCAAACCGAGCAGGAAATCCAGGGGGCACTGGATAATCTTGTTTCCGGCCGAACCACCATTGCTGTGGCGCACCGTCTTTCAACCCTGCAACAGGCAAACCGGCTGGTGGTACTGGATCACGGCAAAATTGCAGAAGTTGGCAATCATGAGGAACTGATGAATCACCGGGGGCATTACTACCAGCTTTATCAGGCGCAATCACGCAGCAGTGATAGCGAAAAACGGCCTGATGCAATTGGAAAGATGGTGGATATTCGAGGTAACCGCATATGAGCATGAACCTGATTGATTGCAAACTGGATCGCAATGCCTTCGGCAGACTGGTTGTCACGGGAAAGGATCATCAGATTCATGAAGGTGTGATGCCTGTACGTACATTTCCGATTACCGCTACTGGCGAATGTATCTCACTGGTTGATAACCATGGCCATGAAGTAGCCTGGATAGACAGTCTGGCTGAATTACCCGAGGCAGAACGCAATCTGATTGAAGAAGAATTCGCCAGCCGCGAATTCATGCCGGAGATCAGTCGTATCGACAAAGTTTCAAGTTTTGCCACACCCAGCATCTGGCAGGTACAAACAGACCGGGGCGAAGCTCAACTTGCCCTCAAAGGCGAAGAAGATATTCGTCGCCTGTCACTTGCCACACTGTTGATTACCGACAGCAATGGCATTCATTTTCTTGTTCGTGACCGATCCGCACTGGATCGACACAGTAACAAGCTGCTGGATCGTTTTTTGTGAGTACTATTTTTGTAATCACCATGTTTTGCTGTAAACCGATTGAGCCTGTCCAGCGTTAATTCGAATACATACATTCACTTTACCTTTCATGTCGATTCTTACTGTAATTCATACTGATACCATCGCCCGCAACAAGGATCTCAGGTTCCTTGAGGTTCGTTACCTGAATGGTCCCAATATGTGGACATACCACCCGGTTCTGGAGGTCGTTGTCGATATTGGCGAACTGGAAGATTACCCTTCAAACGTGATACCCGGTTTCTATGAACGCTTGTCATCATGGTTGCCGTCACTGATTGAACATCGTTGCAGCTATGAAGAACGGGGCGGGTTTTTGCGCCGCATCGAAGAAGGAACCTGGCCCGGCCATATTCTTGAGCATGTCACGCTTGAATTGCAGAATCTTGCCGGGATGCGGGGAGGATTTGGCCGGGCGCGTGAAACTTCAGTCCAGGGTGTATACAAGGTGGTTGTCAGTGCGTGGAACAGGGAAATAACGCTCAGGGCACTGCATCTGGCGCGAGAACTGGTGCTGGCTGCAATGGGATTTGGTCAGGCCCGGCCGTTTTACGATGTGCAAAACGCAATCAGCCAGTTGCGTGACATGATTGATTCACACTGGCTCGGCCCTTCCACAGCCTGCATTGTTGATGCTGCCACTGCCCGTGGTATTCCGTCGATCCGTCTGCTGGAAAAAGGCAATCTGGTTCAGTTGGGTCAAGGTGCACATAGCCGTTATATCTGGACAGCAGAAACAGACAGTACCACTGCAATTGCCGAGAATATTTCGCGCGATAAAGAGTTGACAAAATCATTGCTGCGAGCCTGTGGCATACCTGTTCCGGAGGGGCGCATTGTGGCTGATCCGGCTGATGCGTGGGAAGCAGCTGAAGATATTGGTCTGCCTGTTGTCGTCAAACCTGATGATGGCAATCATGGCCGTGGTGTTTTTATTGAGCTGAGCAAGCGTAGTGAAGTTGAATCGGCCTTTGCAATGGCTTCTCAGGAAGGCAGCGACGTACTGGTGGAACGCTATATCCCCGGAACAGAACATCGTCTGCTTATCGTGGGCGGAAAACTTGTGGCTGCTGCACGCGGGGATTCCGTGTTCGTTACCGGAGATGGCCTGTCCACTATTACGGAGCTGATAGAAGGCCAGATCAATTCTGATCCGCGGCGAGGCACCTCTGAGAGCCATCCGCTCAATCTGATCAGGCCGGATGATGCCGTCCGGATGGAACTCGCACATCAGGGGTATACCAGCGATTCTGTTCTACCTGCGGGAACAAAGGTACGAATCCAGCGCAACGGTAATCATGCCATTGATATTACTGGTGAAGTCGATCCGGTTACAGCTGATCTGGCTGCACTGGCTGCCCGTGTTGTGGGTCTGGATATTGCCGGAATTGATCTGGTTGTTGAGGATATTTCGCGTCCGCTTGCTGAACAGGGAGGGGCAATTGTTGAGGTCAATGCCGGTCCCAGTCTGCTGATGCATATCAAGCCTGCCATCGGCAAGCCACAGCCGGTGGGTGAAGCGATCGTCAACCAGCTGTTTCCAAACCAAGGCCTGGGGCGTATCCCTGTTGTGGGTATCACCGGCAGCAGTGGCACGGCGACTGTTGCCCGTCTCGTTTCCAGCCTGCTTGCCCTGTCTGGCAAGCGTACCGGTCTGGCATGCAGTAGCGGCCTTTATCTTGATCACCGGAAAGTTGATCATGGCAACTGTGCCAACCATCAATCGGCTCGCCGCATTCTGATGAATCGTACAGTTGAAGCTGCCGTTTTCGAAAATGGCTTTAATACGATGCTGGAAGAGGGCTTGGCATATGACTGCTGTCAGGTGGGTATCGTTACCCAAATCAATCCTGAGCAGTATTTCGGTCATCAGGGAATTGGGACAGCTGAACAGGTTTTCAAGGTGCTGAGAACACAAGTGGATGTTGTCTCCCCTACCGGTGGCAAGAGGGCCGATAGTGCATCGGAAGTCATGCTGCCGACTGGTGCTGCCATTCTGAATGCCGGAGATTCCATGCAGGTCCAGATGGCGGAGTTATGTCAGGGTGAAGTTATCTACATTAGTTGCGATCCCGGATTGTCAGTGATCAGCACTCACCGGCAGGAAGGGACTGGCCCAACTCGCGGGAAGCGCGCGGTGACCGTGCGCAACTGGGAAATCCTGTTAATGGATGGGCCCACTGAAACATTATTGATCCGGCTGGATGATCTGCAGGCAAGGACCGGCAATCATCCTGTGGAAACGGCACTCCTGCTGGCGGGTGTCGGCGCAGGCTGGGCGCTGGGTATGTCGCCAGATCTTATCCGTACCGGTTTAATCGCTTTCCTGCAAAGCCAGGCCAAGCAACCGTCTGTTTAACAAACTTCTGAAGATCAGATCATTTAAGGAAATATCCATGAAGGTATTACAAATTCGTGCACTGCGGGGCCCTAACATTTGGGGAAAACTTACTGCTGTCGAGACCACACTCGTGCTTGAACCACATGAGGGTCAGCCGCATGGCATTCCCGGTTTCGATACACGCCTGCGTGAATATTTCCCGGATATTGCACTCCTTCAACCGACGGATTGGCAGGAAACAACGCTCGCTCATATCCTGGCCTTTATAACGCTTAAACTGCAGGGACAGGCCGGCTGCCCCGTCAGCTTCAGTCGTGTGGTCAAGATGGCAGAAGCAGGCAGCTGGCGTGTTGTCGTGGAATATACTGAAGAAGCTGTTGGCCGGCTGGCGCTGGAACAGTCTCTTGCTTTGTGCCAGGCCGTTGCAGAAGCCACTCCGTTTGATACGCATGCAGCTGTCAGTCGCCTTCATGAACTGTACGAAGATGTTCGCCTTGGCCCCAGCACGAACTCGATTGTGCAGGCAGCCATCCGTCGCAAGATTCCATACCGCCGTTTAACTGACGGCAGCCTGATCCAGTTTGGCTGGGGCAGCCGGCAGCGGCGTATTCTGGCGTCTGAGAGTGATCGGACCAGTGTCATTGCGGAATCTGTTGTGCAGGACAAGGATCTCACCAAGCAGCTTTTACGCGCAGCGGGTATTCCTGTGCCAACCGGGCGACCGGTGACCAGTGCTGAAGATGCCTGGACTGCAGCCTGTGAAATTGGTACACCAGTCGTAGTCAAGCCTCAGGATGGCAATCAGGGCAGAGGTGTGACGGCCAATCTGGCAACACCTGATCAGGTCAGAGCGGCCTACCATGTTGCAGCCGGGAAGAGTGGTAACGTGCTGGTTGAGCGCTACATTAGCGGACATGATTACCGCTTGCTGGTCGTAGGCAGCAAACTGGTGGCAGCTGCAAGACGTGATCCACCGCAAGTGATAGGTGATGGTATCAACAGCATTGCCTGGCTGGTAGAACAGGTTAACAGCAACCCGCTGCGCAGCGAGGGGCACGCCAACCTGTTGACCAAAATCCGCCTGGATGAAATTTCCGTGGCTCACCTGACTACGCAGGGATTAAATACCGGTTCCATTCCGGACAAAGGCAGGCTGGTGACATTACGTAATAATGCCAACCTGTCAACTGGCGGCACAGCAACCGATGTAACGGATGAAGTTCATCCTGATATTGTGGAATGTGCTGTGATGGCAGCCCGGATGACGGGTATCGATATCTGTGGAATTGACATTATTTGCAGTGATTTATCCCGTTCACTGGAAGAACAGGGAGGAGCGGTTATCGAGGTCAATGCTGCTCCCGGTCTGCGCATGCACCTGCAACCCTCATACGGAAAACCGCGTGCAGTGGGCGAGGCTATCGTCGATCATCTATTTGCACAGAATGAAAATGCACGTATTCCGGTAATAACAGTCACCGGTACCAATGGAAAAACCACTACAGCGCGTCTGATAGCCAGCATGCTGGAAAATAACCGGTTGCGAACTGGTATTGCCTGCACTGATGGTGTCTTCGTCAATGGTCAGTGCGTGGATACAGGGGATTGCAGTGGCCCCAAGAGTGCCAGAAATATCCTGTTCCACCCTGATGTGGACGCTGCCGTGCTGGAAACAGCACGTGGTGGCATTCTGCGTGAAGGTTTGGGATTCGATTACTGTGATGTGGCCGTTGTCACCAATATAGGCCGGGGAGACCACCTTGGCATTGCCAATATCAATACGGCTGAAGAGCTGGCTTCCGTCAAACGTACCATCGTGGAAAATGTCAATCCGGAAACCGGTTTTGCTGTATTGAATGCGGATGATCCACTGGTGCTGGGCATGGCAAATTATTGTCCAGGTACGGTTACCCTCTTCTCTCGCAATAACCGCCACCCGGCCATTCTGGAGCAGCGTGTCCAGGGCAGGCGGGTAATTTACCAGGATGATCGCCATATTATTGTTGCTGAGGCTGGGACTGAGCGAAAAATTCCTCTCAGTGAAATTCGTTTGACGAAGAATGGCATGATCAGTTTTCAGATTGAAAATGCCATGGCTTCTATCGGCGCCGGATTGGCGGTAGGGCTTGACTGGGAAACCATCTGTACCGGGCTGGCCGATTTTGTCAGTGACGCACAGACCGTTCCGGGGCGATTCAACCTGTTCAACTACCGTGAGGCAACATTGATCGCAGATTACGGCCATAACCCGGATGCGATGGAAGCACTGGTGTGTGCTATCGATCATATTCCTGCAAAAAAACGAACCGTAGTAATTAGCGCAGCAGGAGATCGCCGCAATGAGGATATCCGTCTGCAAACCCAAATTCTGGGTGATGTATTCGATGAGGTTGTCCTGTTTCAGGATCAGTGCCAGCGTGGCCGGGCTGATGGCGAGGTACTCAATCTGTTGCGCGAGGGATTGGAAAACGCCAAGCGTGTGCGTAAAGTCAGTGAAATTCGCGGAGAGTTCAAAGCGATTGATACGGCACTAACCAATCTGGAAGCAGGTGAACTTTGCCTGATTCTGATTGACCAGGTGGAACAGGCTCTCGGATACATCCATTCCCGCATTGCTGTTGCCTGACAGTAAGTTTCTGAATCTGTCATCCGATACCCTGTCGTCAGGCAGGTACCGGGTGGCAGCCATTCAGCGTGGCAGCACAAATTATGCCTGCTGCTTGTAATAAACCGGTTTTATATTAAACAGAGCCCGCAATGGTGATGAATTCACCACGCGGGTTTTTTGTGACGATAGCCTGCGGGGGAAACTTTTATGGGGTGTTTGAAATCGGTCCCATAGTGTTGTTTTAGTTAGCGAAGCAGGATGTTATCTCCGCGACCGGCTTCCGGATCGGCGTCATTGGTGAACATGATGACAGCTACCGCTCCAGTGAGTGCGTGGCGCATTGAATGGTCAACGATTGCATTGGAACCTTCCACCGGAGAAATCAGATCCAGTGTTACAGCATCTCCTGCTCCGACAAAATAGGATTGCAGAGCGTGCTGGACATTCTTGGGATTACCACTGGCGTATGCCCGATCCCATATTCCGGCGATAGGATGAAGTGATGAATAGTCATTGGGGCCTGCATTGACGAAGTAGATACGTACCCGTTCACCTGGTTTGGCCTGCAGCCATTTGGTTGCTTCTGAATCATGTACCGGGTCATATTTGAAAACGCCGCCATTGAACATGACATTACTCCACTTGTTTTCCATCATCGCTGTCTTGTCATCCGGATTGGGGTAATGCTCAGCCTGGATCAGAACGTACTCACGGTCTGCCTTGGGTAGCGCGGTCGCATCTTTCGGGTCTACGATGATCGCGCCATACATGCCGCGCGCGATATGCTGAATCATCGGATCGGAGCCACAGTGGTAAAAAAATACGCCAGGGTTGTCAGCTGTAAAGGTATATTTTTTTGTCTCACCTGGTTTGATCGAATCAAAATCTTCCATTACATCCAGCCTGGCAGCATGGAAATCCATCGAATGGGAATTTTTATTGCTCTTGTCATTGATGAGGGTAAATTCCACTGTGTCACCTTCAGTGATACGCACAACCGGCCCGGGAACCTTGCCTTCAAACGTCCAGGCACGATAGGTGCTCCCTTTGTTATCGTATGCCACATCAGTTTCAACAGCATGTAATGTTACCTGTATCGTTTTGGCCTCTGCCTGAGAGCCAGCCAGCAAAAACCCTGATGCCAGCACACCTGCACCCATACTCAATAATTGCTTGTATTTCATCCTTTTATACTCCTCTCTTTTTTATTTATCTGAACCACATTTGCAGACATGGCGCAAATAAGCTGCCAGCTGATTGACTTCATCATCACTAAAAACACCGCCCCAAGCAGGCATTAGCACTGATTTATTGGCTGCCAGCCCTCCTTTTTTGATGACGTCGATGATTTCACTGTTGGGGATGTCACCCATACCTTTGGCATCACTGTGATCACGCGGCTGAACTGACATGAAGGCGCTGTTTAGTCCGTTGCCATTACGATTTACACCATGGCACTGGGTGCAGTAAGTGTCATACAGGCGTTCCGCGTGTTTGAACTGATCATCAGCAGCTGTAGCGGGTTCCATGAAGATAAGTAACGAAGCCAACCCGATACCGGTCAGCCACGAAAAAGAAATTGAATTCCGGCTGCTCATTTTTTATCCTCCTTGGCACTCAGTTGTACGATATAGCTGGTCAGTTTTTGCAGATCTGCTTCTGAAATATCGAGTTTGGGCATCCAGATACCCTTATCGATTTTTTGTGGATCCTTGATGTAGCTGTAAATGTAGTCAGGCTGTAAACGTACACCCGCATCAAACAATTCCGGGCCGGATAACCCCCCCTTCCCTGGTGCTGCCATATGACAGGCAGAACAGCCGCGCAGTTTATTGAAGTACATGGCTCCCATTGATGCGACAACCTTCTGGTTCTTGAAAGCCCCTTTTTCAATCAACCCTTCTGGGCCGGTCAAAGTCATCAGTGCATCCGCTGCTGCTTCGGCATCCTTTGTAGTCAGCTCGGGATGAGGGGTGAGCGATGATTCATCCACCACATCTTCCTTGGCTCCGGGCTTGACATGTTTGCGGTAGAACTCGCCAGCCGGGCGAATTCTCGTTGGATCCTGCAGCCACTTCACCAGCCAGTCCTTGTTGAACTTACTTCCGGCGTAATAGAGATCAGGCCCTTTACGTTCCCATAATCTGTCCAGGGATGTATTTTCCGGTTTGGTCAGTGCATGGCAGGAAGTACATTCCAGTTGAGACAGTATGGGCAGTACAGCTGGCGTATCTCCTGCATGAACTGCAAGCGGTGCTGTAAAAAAACTGACACTGATTGCAGCTAACAAGTAAGGTTTCATCGTTTTCCTCCTTTAATTATGGTTACTCGTTATTCTTCAATGGGTTCGCCTTTGAAGACTTTGGAGTTATGCATTCCAAGGCCTTTTTTCAGGGATTCTTCGTAATAAAAATCCGGTACAAACTTCTTGTCTTTCCATACATAGAAGGGGTAATCGGTACCGACCTCTTCGTATTCAATCGTTGTCATGATTCCTCCATCCGGCTTATCTCCATTGGTGGTATGGGTATCAACGTGATCATGAATCATCCATAAGCCGGGGTTATCCATGTTGATGATGACGTCGTAACGCTCACCAGGCCCGACGAGGACGGTATCGCCCTTAATGGGTTTTTCCAGTGGAAAGCCATCCTTGAACGCGATTTGTGAGATATGGCCGTGAGTATGGATGGCGTGAACCTGATCGCCTGAACCAAAGATACGCAGTCTTATAACGTCACCCTTCTTAACCCGTAACGGTTGGGTTTCAGGAAAGGATTTGGCATTGATCGTGTAGTAGTCGAAGGTATCCCCTGGAATACCGCCCTCACCTGGTTTGTTGGCCCAGGACGATACCCAGTCGGAAAGCATCATGATGTATTCTTTGGTTACCGTTCTTTCGATCGGAAGCGGATCTTTTGGGTCAACGATAAAAGGACCCCACATACCACGCATGGTGACATGTTCGTTGACGTTGACATGACAGTGGTACCACATCGTGCCGGAAGGCTCAGCTTTGAACTTGTAGGTAAACGTGTCACCGGGCTCTATCGCATGCTGGGTAGCATGCGGAACGCCATCACTCTGCCAGGTACCGCGCTGCAGCATGCCATGCCAGTGAATCGTGTGTGGCAGTGTGGTCATGTTGGTTACGTTTACCGTAACGTCATCCCCTTCTTTGACATGGATAAGCGGTGCAGGAACCTGGCCATTAAATGCGAAGGTATGAAAATCCCTTTTGCCGACCAGAACGATGCGCGTATCTTCAATGGATAAGTCAAACTCACGTTTTTCGGCCTGACTGATTGCTGGAAGCAGCATCAGTGCAGCCAGAACCAGTACAAAATGAGCCAGGCTGTAACGTGAATACAATGAAATTGATTTTTTCATAAAACGATCCTTTTTGGTGTATATTAGATACATCTTTTTTTATACGAAAGACCGCCAAATACAAACGTATCCGGCCTCTTCAATAATCTTTAACTACCCCCTTCAAAAGATGTATTAGTAATACATCTTTTTCGAGATTCTACTCCCCCGATCCGGATTGTCAACCAGTTAAATCCGGTATTTCTGAAACAGTAAATACAAAGTGTTCACCCTTCGTACTTTTCGGGCGGAAGTGGAAAAGTAAAGCTATACTGCTATCCCCACACTCAACAAACGGGTAAAACCTCATGAGACTGACAAACTACAGCGATTACGCGTTGCGTATCCTGACTTATCTTGGTTTGAAAAAAGAGGAACTGTCTACCATAACGGAAATTGCAAATTGTTACGGTATTTCACGCAATCATGTTGTCAAGATCGTGCATCAGTTGGGTCAGTTGGGTTATATAGATACGATGCGTGGGAAGCATGGAGGTATCCGGCTGGCTCGCTCTCCTGAAAAAATAAATATTGGCGAAGTGATACGCCATACAGAAGCATCCATGGATATCGTTGAATGTTTCAGCAGCCAGAATACATGTGTCATTTGTTGCAGCTGCGTGCTGAAAACAGCTATCTCGGAAGCGTTATCTGCATTTATGGCTGTGCTGGATGGTTACACGCTGGCTGATCTGATGGTGCCGAAACGTCAGCTGAGTGAAAAGCTGCATGTCCTGCAGATGTCCGATAATCTGGCCAACTAATCGAAGTGAAAGTTATAGAACAAATCGACTGCACTGTCATCTCCCGCCCGGGTAACGACTGAAATATGCGGGAACAGGCTGTAGGTCAGTTTGGCAACCCCGGCTGAAGCAGATGTCAGGCCACGCTCGTAACTCAGGTAAGCCCGGGATGACAATCGTTTTCCAACAGAACCTACCTGATCAGTTAACGAACCACCTGCCTGCTGCCGGATTGAGAAATCATCAACCCCCAGCCCCCGGGTAATATTTGCCAGAATACCTTCATCCGTCCCTCCCAGAATGCTGCTGGCTGCACTCAACAGCAAGGCACTGTCCAGGCCGCTTTTATCTGCCGGCCGGCCCAGCACAATCCAGGACAGTTTCTCTGAATCAGGCACCTCCGGTTGCGATACCAGTTTGATCTTGGGGTGTTTTACCGTGCCGGTAATTTCCACACCGGCTTCCACACGCATGCCACTGCGCACCGCTAGTGCGTTAACGCTGCTGTCCTGAGAAGGCTGATCGATCACGTCAGATGAATCATCTCCTGAATCAGATTGCTGGTTTGTACGGACAGCAAGGATATTAAGCCCCGGATTATCCAGCGGCCCATCAAAATTGACGATTCCGCGTCTGACCTGCAGACGCTGGCCGTAGGCTTCAAAACGGGTGTCACGTGTTGCAATGGTTCCGATGGCACTCAGCAGCTGTTCGGGTTTGCTTAACAGATGCAATTGCCCGACTAACCGCCCTTCCAGCCCGGAAGCACGCAAAAAGAACTGTTCCCCCAGATCCAGGGTGGCATCCAGATTCACTTTTAATCCATGAGACTTGGGTTCAGGCTCATTCTTCCCGCTAACGATCACATCATCAGCCAATCCTGGTCTCCCGGCTGCCGGTTGCCTGATAAACCCAACGTCAGTCACAATTTTTCCGGTGATATCCACCGCATGTTCTTTGAAGCCAATCTGGCTGTTACCGGAAACCACGATCCAGCGATCTTCCTGCTGGGCAACCGGTAAATGATCGAGTTCAATTGTCAGATTACTTTGCCGGTTATGGAGATCAAGGCTGCCATGTGCATTCACCTGGCCGGCTTTCTGAGACAATTTCAGGTTTTTAAGTAAACGGTCTTTTGAAGGTTTCTCAAGTGGCGCGGTAAAGTTGAACGTTTCGAGCTGTAATCTGTCCTGATTGAAATTGAGTGCCAGTTTTCCGTCTTTCAGCTGCAACCCCTGATCCAGCATCGCTACTGCCAGCCCATCTCCAATCACCTTCCCCTGCAACTGCGGCTGATCAAGCGTGCCTGCCAGGCTGGCCTGTGCAGTCACCCGGCCTTCACTATGCAGATTATCGTCCAGTACCGGGCCAATCCACGCCAGATCGGGCAGATTCAGCTGCATCTCTCCTTTTAATGGCATATCTTTCCGGATTTCCCAGACTGAACCGGCTGACTGCAGTGGCACACTGATCCGGGCAGCAGTTTCACCTGCAAGTTTTCCGCGAATCGCTAACTGCCCATTCAGATTGTTATTCTCAGCCCGAAGATTGAGCATGAGTGTTTGCAGGCCCAATGCAAGCGGCGTCTCTGCCGGCAGAATGAAATCCCCTTTTTCCCGTTGTACCTGCAGGTGTCCGGTCAGTTGCTTATTCGCTGAAAACTGCCAGTTTCCACCAAGCTTCAGTGGATCAGCATTTTCAGGTATCTTTTTAGACGACAGCCCACCCGAGCGCAACGCGATCCCGGTGAAATTGCCCTGGGTAGACCATTGCCTAGGCGTCCAGCTGGCATCATGAATGTCAATTTCACCGGTTGCCACTGTTATCCGGGTTCGCCCTAATGCTACTGCCTCCGGGCCAATATGAATATCAGGCTGCGTGACCAGATTGAGTGGCACTGAACCGGTCAGGGTCAATTTTTCAATTGCGCCATTCCACTGTGGCTGTGGTGCTTCGCCTGATCGGGTGTTTAACCCTCCCCTTGCCTGAAACCGTACTTCAGTTACCGGGTCGATCTGGCTCGTGAGCGTCAGCTGATGCTGTGCTCGTGTTCCGGTTAATCCAAGTGATAATTCCTGCAGATAGGGTTGATCCCCCTTTCGATACTCTCCAGTCTTGAGATCGAGCTGGAGAGTGGTTTTTTGCAGATTCCCCCTGGCGTTGAGATGGGCAAGCCGATGTGCTTCGCGGTAACCAACATGGTTTGAATCAATCTCGAATGCCACATCCGGATGATCGATCACACCACTCAGTTCAACACGGGAGTGGATATCTCCCTGCAGCCCGAAGCCGATCTGAGCCAGTTTGGGTGCGGATAATGTCATGACCAGGTGATCTCCGGGGTTGCCCAGCGCACCTTTTACTTCAAGCTGATTATCTCCCAGGCGCAGGCGGGTATCACTGTGTATATGACCGGGCTGCTGCAGCACAAAACTGGCCTGACCGGTCACTGGCTGATTGGCAAAATGACCAGGCCCGAAGATAAGCTCAATATTGGCAACAGGTTGGGGTGCCAGCTGGCCTGTCAGGCTGAATTTTGCATTCAGACTGGAAGATGGCACATCAGCGAAAGCAGACGTATCAAACTGCTTGAACAGTCCCTCAAAGGTAAAAGGTTGCGATTGATCCAGTTGCAAGGTGCCATGCCCGGACAGTTTCGAATCACCCCGTGACAGATCCAGTTTTTCGGCAGAAATGAGTGGACCTTCACGTGTCAGGGCTGCATCCATATTCAGATGAAGTGCGTCATCGCTGAGCCTGATTAACCCGTGCTGAGCCTGGCCATTTCCTTCAAAATGCAGATTGCCGGTCAGTCTGGCCGGACGCAGACTGCTCTTCAGATCAGCAGGGTTCAGCTGCTGTACACGAATATCGATCTGCCCGGTTTTTGTGCTGATCTGCCAGGCAGCTTCACCCGCCAAGCTGCCTGATTCGGGTTCCTGATCGGACAAACGCAGTGCAATATCGCTCAGGCGTATTTTGTCGCTGGTCAGGTCAAGCAACATACGAGCATCCTTGAGCGGAATGCCATCCTTGTCCAGCGGGCGGGCAAGCGCATTGCTGACAGCTACGGAACCGGTAAGTTGACCCATTTGCTTTTGTTCCAGCCGGCTGCGTAAACTCAGATCAGCTTTGGGTAAATCTGGAGAAAAAATATGAGGATCCAGTCCACTGAGTACCAGGTTGGCATCCAGCAGCGGTAGTGTTTCAAATGGATTTATCGCGAAGCTGCCATCACCTGTCAAATTCCCGTTTTTTACAGTCAATGCTGCTTTTATCTGCTGCAGATTGCCACTCAGGTAAACCGCAGCATAGCCGGGGTTATCATTGGCAGTATTCGCCCAACGGTAAAAAACCAGTTGGGATGTCAGATCAAATGGGGAGTGTGCGCCGATTTCCAGATTCCCTGCGATTTTTCCCCATTCCAGATCCAGTGCCAGGGTTTGTAAATGATGACGTTTGCCATCGCTATCCAGCCGCAGGGCGAGATCATTGATAATGATGTCCGGTTTGCTGTTGCCTGACGTATACGTTTTCAATGACCGAATACCGAGTTTTTCGATTATCACACCGATGGGAAGAGACAGCGATTCCGGCAAGGCTGCCGGCTCCTTTTTCTCAGAGACAGCAGCACTGTGTATTTCGATCGACTGGATCATCAGTGCTTCAATAAGCAGATTCCCGGTCAGCAAACGCTGTGGCTGCCAGCGAAAAGTGAGCCCCTCAACTTCGGCTGTCAGATCGTCACTTTTATAAGCAATTGCCCCTGCATGAAAAGTATGCTGCAGACTGCCACTCACACCAGTAAATGTCAGTGCGCCATGTGTGGCATGAGAAGCGGTGGCCAGCAGCCAGTGCAAACCAGCTGAGGTAAAAATCAGCCAGTACAATCCCCCCGCTATGGCCAGCATCACCCCTGCCAATATTCTTAAAAGCCACTTCCCGGGTCGTGATGAAGGCTGTATCGGTGATTGCGGTTTCTGATTTTCGTTTCCTGTCTGATTATCCATATCAGAATGCTACCGCAATGGAGAAATGCAGCCGTAATGTTCCGGTATCGTGCCGCCTGGCCAGATCCAGTGCAAAAGGACCGGCGGGGCTGCGCCAGCGTGCACCAACACCGTAACCCAGCGCGAGATCAAATTTTTTCAGACTGTCAGCTGCATCACCGACATCTGTAAATACGGCAGCACCCCAGTCATGAGTCAACCAGTGAACGTATTCGGCTGTCCCGGTTGCAAGAACACGTCCGCCGACGATGGCATTTCCTTCACGTACACCAAGACTCAGAAAATCGTAACCACGGATGGACTGGATTCCACCGGCGCGAAACAGATATTCCTGCGGAATACCCTGTCGGGAAGGTGCAAGCGTATAGCCTGCTTCTGCGCGGAAATACAGCGTGTCCCGCCGCCCTACCGGAAACCAGTGCTGATGCCGTGCATAGCTGCGGATAAAATTCTGGTCGGACAGCACATAACGGGATCCTCCCCCCAGCCGCACCTCCGAAACAAAACCACTGCGAACATTTACCGGATCATTGATATCGTGATAGCGATACCACACATCCAGCGCCAGGGTTTCGTTTGTCATTTTTGGCGCACCGGCAGGTTCCTGCCGTTCGCGCTGCCAGTTGACGCCTGCCTGCAGGATGGAATGGGCAGTAATCCGTATTCTGGAAAAATCCACCCGCTGATTGAAGGTTTTCAGGTTTTTGATGTCGGTCATTTCGACGCGCGCTCCCAATGAGTACTGGTAACGATTGGCATCAGGCAAAGTATCTACTCTGGCAGAGAAAGTCTGGCGTTTCTGCTCCAGTCGCAACAGGCTGCTCAGGTTCCAGGCACGCCCCAGGAAATTATAGTCACGGTAATTGATTTCACCGCGCGCACCATTGTTGGAGCTGTAGCCAAGGCCGGCACCTATGTGTTTGGACTGGGCTTCGGTAAGCGTCACAATAACCGGCGCCGCCTTGTGCAAGGCGGTATCTGTTTTGATGGAGACGGCCGCAGCATTAAACAGTTTGCTGTTTTGCAGTGCTGCCTGAAATGCGAGTAACTGCTCACGGCGATACGGATCTCCGGGATGGAAAGGGACACTGTTCTGTATCACATCGGATTTATAGCGTCCCAACCCGGTAATCTGCAGTTCTCCGTACCTGAAAGCCGGGCCGGAATCGATCGTCACTGACAATGTTGCCCGGGCAGTGTCCGGGTCTACTTTTGCCTGGCTCTCAACGATACGGGCTGTGGCATAATCCTTATCCGCAACCCCGGAAAGCAAAGCTGATTTGGCATCTTCCCAGCGTGCACTGCGAAAAACCTCACCTGGCTTCAATGGCCATTCTGCCCGCAGCTGCGCTACCCGGGCACGATGTTCCGGGTCATCTGCCGCCAGTTCCCCCTGGAATTCGATCGATACAGCAGTTACACGAGTCCGGATACCGGGCTTCACGCGCAGCTCATACGCCTTGCTGTTTTCTTTTTGCTGGCTGAATTCAATCCCGGGAGTGAAATATCCCTCTGTTGTCAGTAATTCAGCAGATTCCTGCCTGATCTTGCGTGCGTAGGCTGCCTGACTGATGTCATCCCTGAATGGCCTGGCTGGCAAGGTCATGTATTTCTCCAGCAGTTTTTTGATGGATGCCGGCGCAATTACTTTCACTTCAACCGGATCCGGCTTTTTTTCTTTTTCAGCCGTGGCGGCTGCCAGAACGATGCCATAGCCGGACAGGTACAGCAGGCAGCATGACAGCAGCACAACCGGCCATTGCCTATTGACGTGATAATATTTGAAAACACGTTGCAAGAGCTTGCTCCACTGGTTTGAGATTAGAGGCGCCCGTTACATTCGGCAGTAAAAATGAAAGGTGTCGGCGGCAGCTTGCCGACATAGGGACGCCATTTTACAGCAAAAGGATTCCATGACCGTATCAAGCCCTTTTCAGCCAGACTGCCGCGATTGTCCACGGCTCGCGCAGCATCTGGACAAGGTTAAAACTGATTACCCTGATTATCATGCCAGACCGGTTGCACCGTTCGGAGATCCTGCTGCCAGATTGCTGATCGTTGGACTGGCTCCCGGGCTGCATGGCGCCAATCGGACAGGCCGCCCGTTTACCGGGGATTACGCCGGGATACTGCTATATAAGACATTGCATAAGTTCGGATTTGCCAGCCATCACGAATCGCTTGCGGCGAATGATGCACTGCGTTTGACGGGATGCCGCATTACCAATGCCGTGAAATGTCTGCCGCCGGCCAACAAGCCTCAACCGGCAGAAATACGCCAATGCAATATTTTTCTGGCTTCCGAGCTGGATCAGTTTGCACAACATGGTGGACAGGCATTGCTGGCACTGGGAACCGTCGCCCATCAGGCGGTATTGATGGCTTCAGGGTACAGAGATCGTGATTTTCCCTTCAGTCATGGCGCAGTTCATTGCCTTGCTGAAGGGTTGCGGCTGTATGACAGCTACCATTGCAGTCGTTACAATACCCAGACCAGGCGCCTGACAGAAACCATGTTTGAGCAGATTTTCGACAGGATCTGTCAGGATATGGCAATGACAAGACAAATTTCAGGAGAATAAGAATGCCCTACGTCAACATCCGGCTGGCCGGTTCACTGACCAGTGAGCAAAAGCAGCAAATCGCTACTGAAATCACCGATACACTGGAACGTATCGCACATAAGCCCAAGTCTTACACCTACATTGCATTTGACGAGCTGCCGCACGAAAACTGGGCTATCGGCGGCAAGTTGCTGGGTGACGATAAATAACGGGGTGATCCTTCCTTGCCGGAAGTACATTTCGACGGTAAAGCATTTGTTCTGACACTGCCTGCCCAGCCGGGCGTGTATCGCATGCTGAATGCAGCGGGTGATGTGATTTATGTCGGGAAGGCCATTGATCTGCGGAAACGGGTATCTTCCTATTTCCAGAAATCCGGCCTGTCACCGCGCATTCAGCTTATGGTGTCGCAGATTGCGGGGATCGAAACCACAGTTACCCGCTCCGAAGCGGAAGCGTTACTGCTGGAAAACAATCTGATCAAGAGTCTTGCGCCACGCTATAACATCCTGTTCAGGGATGACAAATCCTACCCTTACCTGCTGCTGACAGGACATGCCTTTCCCCGCCTTGCGTTTTATCGCGGCGCGCTGGATAACCGCCACCAATACTTTGGGCCATTCCCGAATGTCGGAGTGGTCAAATCCAGTATCCAGCTGTTGCAGAAAGTGTTTCGCCTGCGCACTTGCGAAAACCCGGTGTTTGATCACCGCACACGACCGTGCCTGCTTTATCAGATCAAGCGCTGCAGTGCGCCTTGTGTCGGGCTGATTACCCGGGAAGCGTATCAGGCAGATGTCAGAAATGCCACTTTGTTCCTGCAGGGTAAACAGGGTGAAGTACTGAAAACGATCGGGCAAAAGATGCTCGAAGCATCTGATCGGCAGGATTATGAACAGGCGGCGCTGTTCCGTGACCAGATGCAGGCGTTGCGTAAAATTCAGGAAAAGCAGTTTGTCGATAGTGGCAGGGCACTGGATGCAGACGTAATTGCTTGTGCTGTCGGAACTGATGGCCATACCGTTGCCGTCAACCTGGTCATGATTCGAAGCGGCCGCCATTTGGGCGACAAAACCTTTTTCCCGCAAAACGCCCATGGGGAAAATATAAGCACTGTACTGGAAGCTTTTGTCACTCAGCATTATCTGAATCGCGGCGTGCCTCCGCTGATCATTCTCGGCCACAAAATCCGCGTAACGCTGTTGCAAAAATTGTTGTCCGAGCAGGCTGATCATAAAGTGGTGCTGACGACCAATCCGATTGGAGATCGGCGCAAATGGCTGGATATGGCCACCGAAAATGCACAGCTGGCACTGCAGCAGATGCTGGTTCAGCAGGCCAGCCAGGAAGACAGGTTGCAGGCGCTGCAGGATGTATTGAATTTACCTGGTGTAACACGTATTGAATGCTTTGATATCAGTCATACCATGGGGGAAGCGACAATTGCCTCCTGCGTTGTTTATGATCGTTTTGCCATGCGTAATGGCGAGTACCGCCGCTATAACATCACAGGTATCACACCGGGAGATGATTATGCGGCGATGCGTGATGTACTGCAGCGGCGCTATGCAAAAATCGCCATGGAGGAGGGGAAACTGCCTGATCTGATTCTGATCGATGGCGGCAAGGGGCAGATCAGAGTAGCCAGCGAAGTCATGATCGAGCTGGGGCTCAATGATATTCCGCTGGTGGGTGTCGCCAAGGGAGAATCACGCAAGCCCGGACTGGAGCAGCTGATCCTCCCCTGGCAGGAAGATATACTGCATTTGCCGGATGATCACCCTGCCCTGCATCTTATCCAGCAGATCCGCGATGAAGCCCACCGTTTTGCTATCCAGGGACACCGTGCAAAGCGCGCTAAAACCCGAAGAATTTCTACGCTTGAGCAGATTTCCGGTATTGGTATCAAGCGCCGTCAGAGCCTGCTTACCCGTTTTGGTGGTCTTAAAGGGGTGAAAAACGCCAGTATCGAAGAATTACAGCAAACTGAAGGTATCAGCCGGGCACTGGCAGAAAAAATCTATCGGGAATTACGCTGAAACTGTGTGAGACAGCGAGTATTTCGTGAGATCTGAATCAGTCATCCGCATCAAGAACTGTAGCAACCCGTTCCCGAACAGCCGGGATGACTTCTTCTTCAAACCAGGGGTTGCGCCGCAGCCAGAGATTATTGCGCGGGCTGGGGTGAGGAAGCGGCACGATGTCAGGCCAGAATTCCCGCCAGGAACGAACGTTTTCGGTTAATGACACCGGTTTCCTGCCCTGCCGGGAAAAGTAATAAACCTGGGCATACTGACCTACCAGCAATGTCAGCCGGATATTGTTCAGGTGTGATAGCAATGCTGATCGCCAGGCGGGTGCGCATTCAGGTCGAGGGGGCAAATCACCGGATTTTCCCGTTCCCGGAAAACACAGGCCCATGGGTAAAATAGCGATCTTGCCAGGGTCATAAAAGGTTTCGCGTGTCATGTTCAGCCATTCGCGCAACCGGTCACCACTGGGATCATTGAACGGCAGGCCGGTTTCATGTACTCGCCTGCCCGGTGCCTGGCTGGTAATCAGAATACGCGCTGATTCATGCAGTTGAAAAACGGGCCTTGGCCCTAGTGGCAAATGCCCGGCACATAAGGCGCAACGGCGTACCTGGCTGATTAACGCATCAAGATCACTCACACTTGCCCCCACCATCCGCAGAGCTGCCTGTCACGCATGCAAAAACCGGAAATAACAAAAGAAATCATGTCTGATCGCTGTTTTGAAAAAAACAGAAATCCTGATTTTTTGGATGTCATAAAAAATCTCCTTGACACATACAAAAATATCCACATCTTGCCGCGGAGGGTATTGACAGCACTGCAAACCCGCGCCGATATTGACAAACAAAATAAGATATTGTTTATAAACAAAAAAATAAGTGTGCAAAAATTCAGCAGCTTTGAAAATACCGTTTGAAATGACAACCTTAAGCAAGTCATTCCCAAATTGTGCACAAACTTATCCACAGGAATTGTGGACAAAAAATGATACTGCTGAAATGACAACAGATAACTCGGGATTGCGCTGTTTTTTGAATGGACGCAACATGCTGTTGCTACAATCCCGGCAACTTTTATTTTGAAAAACTGATGATGAGTCTATTACGTAAAGGCCTGTTTCTTCTATTACTATTCACAGTAATTACATTATTGACTGTCTGGCTACTGCTTAAAGGCAGCCTGCCTGTTTATCAGGGTGAGCACCCTGTTCCGGGACTGGCGGAAACGGTTACTGTTGAACGGGACAGGCTGGGCACCGTAACCCTGAATGCCGGAAACCGAGCTGATCTGGCTCACGGCCTGGGCTTTGTTCATGCGCAGGAGCGTTTCTTTGAAATGGATCTGATGCGCCGTAAAGCAGCCGGAGAGCTGGCAGAGTTGCTGGGTGCGGCTGCATTGCCCATGGACCGGAAGGCACGTATGCACCGGATGCGCGCCAGAGCACAGATAATGCTGCAGAAGCTGCCGGAACACCAGCTTCACCTGCTTGAAGCATACCGGGATGGAATCAATGCCGGGTTGGATAGCCTTCCCATCAGACAGTTTGGTTATTTATTTGCACGGACTGTACCGCAACCTTGGCGAAACGAGGATACATTGTTGATTGTGCTTTCTATGTACATGGTTTTGCAGGAAAACAGTATTGAGCGTGAATTGAGCTTGTCGATGATGCATGCTTCTCTGCCGGAATCCGCCTACCGGTTTCTGACTGCTGCCGGGGGAGAATGGGATACGCCGCTGCTCGGAGAAAAATTTGAGTGGCCCCCCTACCCGCCCGCAACAGATCTCGACTTGCACTCCCATTCCATCAGCAAACAGGTTTCATCAGATAACAGATTCGAAGAAACTCCTGCAGTCGGCAGCAACGGGTTTGCCGTAGGTGGTCATTTGACGAATGGCAGCGCATTGGTGGCCAACGATATGCATCTGGCTTTGCAGGTTCCCAATTTATGGTTTCGCACCCGCCTGATCTATCCGGATCCGCAACATCCCGACCGGAAAATTGATGTGACTGGCGTTAGCCTGCCAGGTACACCGGTAATTGTTGCCGGCTCCAATCACCATGTCGCCTGGGGATTTACCAATTCCTATGGTGATTTTGCTGACTGGGTAAGAGTCAATTTAGATCCGGATGATGCCACTCGTTACAGGAGTCATGGTGAGTGGAAACCCATAAAGATATGGCATGAAATACTGCATGTGCGTGATGCTCCTGACGAAATTCTTGAAATCCGCGAAACTGAATGGGGGCCAATTCTGGCAAAGGATTTTGACGGTACGCCTCTGGCACTCGTCTGGGCAGCTCATCAGGCTAATGCGGTCAATCTGGATATGATTGGCCTGGAGCAGGCCGATAATCTGAAAGAAGCACTAGGTGTCGCTCGGCACATAGGGATGCCGGCACAGAATTTCATTGTTGGCAGCAGCAATGGTGATATTGCCTGGACGATCGCCGGACATATTCCGTTACGCACCGGAAACTATGATTCCAACCTGCCGGCAGACTGGGGAGACCAGTCCATTGGTTGGAATGGCTGGCTTGCGCCTGATGATTATCCACTGGTGATCAACCCACCGGATATGCGCATCTGGAACGGTAATTCCAGAATGATTGATGGTGTTTTATTAAACAGACTGGGTGATGGCGGATATGAGCTTGGTGCACGCAGCCGGCAGATTCGGGACAGGCTGTTTGCCCGGAACCGGTTTTCACCAGCGGATCTGCTGGCTATTCAGCTGGATGATCGCGCATTGCTGCTTGCCCGCTGGAAGCGGTTGCTGGATGAAACATTACGAAAAACACCACCTGCCACATGGCGTACTGAAATACAGCATGCACTGCAGGACTGGGATGGGCATGCCTCACCGCAATCGGTTGCTTACCGGGTTGTACATACTTTCCGTCTTGAAGTCATAAAGCATCTCCTCAGTGGATTTACTGCCAGAATAAAATCCGATCATCCGGAATTTGAGATGCCACGTTTGGGCCAGGCTGAGCATGCAGCGTGGGAACTGATTGAACGGCGTCCGCTCCATTTGTTGCCTGCAGGTGATAGCGACTGGGACAGCATGCTCGCAGCGTGTGCGCGCCAGGTAACCGAACAGATGCAGGCACTGCCTGGTGGGATCACAGCACGTAGCTGGGGTGAAGAAAATACCGCCAATATTCGGCATCCATTCAGTCGTGTTCTGCCCTCATGGATTGCTGCCTGGTTAAATATGCCAGCTGACCCGTTGCCTGGGGATTTTCACATGCCGCGCGTACAGGCGCCGAGTTTCGGTGCTTCGTTACGCCTGGTTGTTGCCCCTGGAGAAGAAGAACAGGGTTATTTTGAAATGCCTGGCGGCCAGAGCGGGCATCCGCTTTCACCTTATTACGGCAGCGGCCATGCCGATTGGGTGGCGGGAAAAAAAACACCATTCCTGCCCGGCGAAGCACAGCAAACCTTGTATCTGCACCCTGCCAGAATCAGGGTTGATCGCTAACAGCCAGTGATTTTTTCTGATCAGTTCGGTTTAACTTAATATTTCCGAAGAAGTGTCGATAAAATTTACACTGCTTGCCATCATTTTGCTTTTATGGGGATAACATGCTGATATACAAAATATTTACAACTATTCAATTTGTAAGACAAAAGCTGATAATCACAGTATGAACACGAGCGGAATTCAAAAAAAGCTGCTGGTAATAGAAGACGATCCCGGACTTCAAAAGCAGTTGCGCTGGAGTTTTGATGATTGCAGTGTGGTGGTTGCCTCCGATCGTGAAAGTGCATTGGCACAGATTCGCAGGCATGAGCCTGCAGTTGTCACAATGGATCTGGGGCTGCCACCTGATCCGGATGGAGCGACGGAAGGACTGGCAACGCTGCAGCAGATTCTTGCTCTGGCACCCGACACCAAGGTGATCGTACTGACGGGCAATCAGAATCACGAGAATGCACTGAAAGCAATCAGCATGGGTGCGTATGATTTTCATCAGAAGCCGCTCGATGCGAATGTGCTCAACCTGATCGTGAGCCGGGCTTTTTATTTGCACCGGCTACAGCGTGAAAATCGTGATCTGCTGAAATCCGCTTCAGACACCGATATTCCCGGGCTCATTACCAATGACCCCGGGATGCTCAAAATATGCCAGCAAATCAGGCGTATTGCTTCTTCGGATGTTACGGTTACGCTGCTGGGTGAAAGCGGAACCGGCAAGGAAGTACTGGCCAGAGCACTTCACCAGCTAAGCAGTCGAAAGCGCAATAAGATGATTGCTGTTAACTGTGCTGCAATTCCGGAATCCTTGCTGGAAGCAGAGCTGTTTGGTTATGAAAAAGGAGCTTTCTCCGGAGCAGTCAAGCAAACACCGGGCAAAATCGAACTGGCACAGGGGGGTACATTTTTTCTGGACGAAATTGGTGATCTACCCCTTTCATTACAGGCCAAACTGCTGAGATTTCTGCAGGAGCGTGTCATCGAACGCATCGGGGGCAGAGAGTTAATTCCGGTAGATGTACGGATCGTTTGTGCAACACACCAGAATCTGAAAGAAATGATTGAGGCCGGTGCTTTCCGTGAAGATCTGTATTACCGTCTGTGTGAGATCAGCATTCGAATCCCGGCGCTCCGGGAGCGTATCGAAGATGCCGTATTGCTGGCGCATCATTTCAAAAACCTGTTTCGCGCAAAAGAAAAGCGTCAAACACTCAATTTCAGCCAGGATGCACTGGATGCCATCAGTAATCACCCCTGGCCAGGAAATGTTCGTGAAATAGAAAACTGCATCAAGCGCGCGGTCATCATGACAGAAGGTTCGCAAATCACCGCTGAAGATCTTGGGCTGCAACCAGGGGGAAACACTTTTGAGCCAACCTCTTTGCGTGAAGTCCGGGAAAAAGCCGAGCAGGAAATGCTTATCAGAGTGCTGGCGCGGGTAAATGGCAATGTCGCCAAGGCGGCGGAGTTGCTTGGTGTTACTCGGCCAACGCTCTATGATCTGATGAATCGTCACGGACTTAAATAGGCGGTAGAATCTGGCCAGTTTATGACTCTTACATATTAACCATACCAAGAATGCCCAGCCTTTTTCACGAACTGATTTATCAGTCAGCCATACGCAATCCTGATTCAGTCGCATTGGCCGATCAAAAACAACATCTTTCCTACGCTGCACTATCCGAGGCAGTGCAGTCCATTGCGCGTACGCTACATGCTCTGGGTCTGGGGCGTGGAGAGCGGCTGGCTGTTTATCTGGAAAAACGGCCTGAAACAGTTATTGCACTGTTTGCCGCATCTGCTGCGGGCGGGGTATTTGTTCCGGTTAATCCATTACTTAAAGCTGAGCAGGTTGGATATATCCTGAACGATTGCAACGTCAGAATACTGGTTACTTCAACGGAAAGATTCAATCTGCTGAAGCCGGCGCTGTCACAGTGCCATGATCTGCATGCCGTAATTATTGTTGATGATTTTCAGGGAATGCCCCCTCAAGGATTAAATATTGTTTCATGGAAACAAATACAGCCACCTGCAGAAATCAGACAATTGCCACGCTGTATTGATAGCGATATGGCTGCGATTCTGTACACCTCGGGCAGCACCGGCAAGCCCAAGGGAGTCGTGCTTTCTCACCGCAATCTGGTAACCGGCGCTGTGAGTGTCTCGCAATACCTGAACAACCGGCCGGATGACCGCATACTGGCGGTGCTGCCACTCAGTTTCGATTATGGATTGAATCAGCTGAATACTGCTTTTTATGCTGGTGCTACTGCTGTGCTGATGAATTACCTGCTGCCACGCGATATTCTTGCTGTCATCAGGCGTGAGCAGATAACCGGGCTGGCTGCGGTGCCGCCTTTGTGGACACAACTGGCACAACTGGACTGGAAGGAGGCACAGAGCCTGCGCTACATCACCAATTCAGGTGGTGCCATGCCCGGCCCTACTCTGGCACAGCTGCGCAATGCGCTGCCCAATACTCAAATCTTTCTGATGTATGGCCTGACCGAGGCGTTCCGCTCGACCTACCTGCCCCCCGAAGAAGTGGATAAACGTCCGGATTCCATGGGCAAAGCCATTCCCAATGCAGAAGTCATGGTGCTGCGTGAGGATGGCTCGCATTGTGCACCTGGTGAACCGGGGGAACTGGTGCACCGTGGCCCGCTTGTTTCACTGGGATACTGGAATGACGCAGATAAAACAGCTGCCTGCTTTCGGCCACTTGCACCACGCCAGTCCGGTTTGACCATTCCCGAGCTGGCAGTCTGGTCAGGTGACACGGTGCGTATGGACGACGAAGGCTATCTGTATTTCATCGGCCGGCGTGACGATATGATCAAAACCTCCGGTTACCGCGTTAGCCCGACTGAAGTGGAAGAAGTCATTTATGCCACTGAAACAGTGGCTGAAGCAGCAGCCTTCGGGGTACCCCACCCCACACTGGGGCAGGCTATTGTTATTGTCGCGGTCCTCAGAATGGGGCTGGAACCTGATCGAAACACACTGCAATCAGCCTGCAAGCAACATTTACCTGCTTTCATGCAACCCGGCCTGATCGAATTGAGACAAACCAGTCTGCCTCGTAATCCAAACGGAAAAATTGACCGTAAAGCCCTGGCCAGTGAATTTCAACAAACTTTCCAGGCAGAAAAATCATGACGATGAATCCTCCCAGGCATGCACCAGTGACACAATTTCCAGTGCGCGATCACAACCTCGTTATCGGCGATATTCCGCTTACGCGCCTGGCACAACGGATTGGGGGCACCCCTTTCTATGCTTATGATCGCAAGCTGATTTCAGCGCGCATTCAATCGCTCAGGCAGCATTTGCCAGCGAATATCCATCTGCATTACGCCATGAAAGCCAATCCCATGCCTGCTGTGGTACAGCATGTGGCCGGGCTGGTGGACGGGATAGATGTGGCTTCTGTCGGCGAGATGAAAGTGGCGCTGGATACAGGCGTTATTCCGAAGAACATCAGTTTCGCCGGACCGGGGAAAAGCCGTCAGGAGCTGGCATGTGCCATTGCGGCAGGGATTATTCTGAATATGGAATCTGAGCACGAACTGGAAACAATTGCGCAACTGGCAGAAGAAACCGGTTTTCAGGCTAGAGTTGCGGTACGGGTCAATCCTGATTTTGAACTGAAATCTTCCGGAATGAAAATGGGAGGCGGTTCAAAACAGTTTGGTATCGATGCCGAGCGTGTCCCGGCGGTGCTGCACCGCATTGCCCAGCTCAAACTTGATTTCAGAGGATTGCATATTTTTAGCGGATCGCAAAACCTCCGGGTGGAAGCCATCCGGGAAGCGCATGAAAAAACACTGCAGCTGGGTTTGCAGCTTGCTTCTGTCTCACCAGTTCCTATTCACACAATCAATATTGGTGGTGGTTTTGGTGTCCCTTATTTCCCCGGTGAAAATCCATTGGATTTGAGCGCTGTAGGAAACAATCTGAAGTGCCTGCTGACAGAAATTCCCGGCAAATTTTCAACCATCCGGTTTGTCGTTGAGCTGGGGCGTTATATCGTCGCAGAAGCCGGGATTTATGTTTGTCGCGTTCTGGAAAAAAAAATATCGCGAGGCCAGATTTTCCTGATTACTAACGGTGGCCTTCATCACCATCTGGCGGCATCCGGAAATTTTGGCCAGGTTATCCGTAAGAATTATCCGGTTGCTGTCGGGAACAGGGTGGGGGCAGATGAAACTGAAATCGTTTCAGTGGTCGGACCGCTTTGTACACCACTGGATCTGCTTGCCGACCGGATGGAACTGTCCAGAGCTGAACCCGGGGATTTGATCGCTGTGTTCCAGTCCGGCGCTTACGGATTGACCGCCAGCCCCACTGCTTTCCTCAGCCATCCTGCACCACTGGAAGTTCTGGTCTGAGAAACTGCACAGGCCGGTATCTGCTCCAGCAGATGATCCGGCCAACAACCTGAAGATAATCATGCTGAAACCAGGGGATTTCCTGGTTTTTATATCGAATAAGGAAATGATATGAGCGGAATATGTGGCTGGCTGGGAGTAAATCACTCGGCAATCGAAAATCAGCAGATTACTGATCGCGCGGCCCGGGTACTGACTCGCTTTGATAGCCATTCTGTACAAACAGCTGTGCAGGGTAATGCTGCGCTCTCTGTCTCCGCAAAGGCAAGCCATGCACATCTGTGTGAAAAGGATGGCTTGCTGGTGGGTATCTGGGGAAGGATAAAATCCCGCAATGCAGCCCTGCAGGCTGCTATTGATGCTCTGGGAATGGCCACAGCACTTGCCGATCTGTGGCGGCAGAAAGGCAAACAATCTTTCTCTGATCTCGCGGGGGAATTTGTTTGCTGCATTGTGGACAGTAATACATGTGAAGTGGCTCTAGCCATTGATCCGCTGGGCACGCACGTGCTCTATTACCAGCCACTGCAAGGTGGAATTCTGTTTGGCACCTCTGCTGATGCGCTGCTCGCTCACCCCGGAGCCAACACTGAAATTAACCCGCAAGGATTGCTCAATTACCTTTACTTTCACATGATACCGGGCCCCGGTACGATTTATCAGGCACAGAGACGCCTGCTTCCCGGTGAGTATCTGTATTGCCATAGCGGGCGCATAGAGACTGGCCGCCATACGCAACTCCAGTTTAATGAAACTGTAAAGCGTCCTTTTCCTGAACTTAAACAGGAATTTCTCTCGTTACTCAGAAAAAGTGTTGGCGAAGCCATACAGGGTCAGAAAGCCGGCGCATTTTTGAGCGGCGGGACAGATAGCTCCACGCTGGCGGGAATACTGACAGAAGTCACTGGCGAGCCGGCCAAAACCTATTCAATCGGTTTTGAAGCAACCGGTTACGATGAAATGTACTACGCGCGCATTGCCGCCCGCCATTTCTCGACTGATCATCATGAATACTATGTCACACCAGATGATGTGGTAAAAACGATCCCGATGATTGCTTCCGTTTTTGACCAGCCATTTGGCAATGCATCAGCACTCCCGGCTTACTATTGCGGACGCATGGCTAAAAATGACGGGCTTGATCTGTTGCTCGGGGGAGACGGAGGAGATGAATTGTTCGGAGGTAATACGCGCTACGCTAAACAGCATATTTTTTCGCTTTATGAAAAAATCCCGGCGCCACTCAGAAATTATCTGCTTTCTCCTTTGATCCTGTCTCTTCCAGAAGACATGGGACCCAGGTTACTGCGCAAGGCGCGGAGTTATGTTGCGCAGGCCACCGTCCCCATGCCGCATCGTATGGAAACCTATAATCTGTTGATGCATTACGGGGTTGAAGCTGTATTCTCAGCAGAATTACTGGCAAAAATTGATACAGCCCAGCCTTCCCTGCTGATTGAGCAGACCTATCAGGAAGCTTCCCATGCACGCAGCCTGATCAACCGCATGCTGGCCTTTGACTGGAAATTTACGCTTGCGGATAATGATTTTCCCAAGGTTGTACAGGCATGCCGCCTTGCTGGCATGGAGGTCGCTTTTCCATTTGCCAATGATGAAATGCTTGCTTTTTCACTTGCACTCCCGCCTGGGCAAAAACTGAAAGGAACGCAGCTGCGCTATTTCTTTAAGCAGGCGCTGCGAGGATTCCTGCCGGATGAAATTATTACCAAGCAGAAACAGGGATTTGGTCTGCCATTTGGTGTCTGGCTTCAGACACACAAATCTTTACGGGAAATTTCAGCAGACAGTCTGAGTGATCTTAAATCACGCGATATTATCCGCGCTGACTTTATTGACAGGTTGCTTGACCGGCATCTTCATGAACATGCCAGCTACCACGGTACGATGGTATGGCTGCTGATGATGCTGGAATTCTGGTTCAGGCAGCACCACCCGGCCAATGTTTAAGTATGGTCTGTTTACCCGTTCCTGATGATTGTCATAAACCGGTTACCATTGACTTGTCATACTCTGGCGACATAAGTATAGTAACCGGAATTTGTTCCAGTGATGTGTTTGTCTGATTCCAGATAAAGCAATAAATATAAAGTCATATCGTTTGTATATTCCGGGAATCAAAAGGCTGTCCCGGGCAATAAAATCTTCTTGTTTGGTTTAAATACATCCCTCTTGAAAATACAGCCTGACCAAGGAAAAGTATGAACGATATCGAAGCAGCTTTTCACCAGTACTTTGAAGTTATCAGGGCAGACACACCGGAATTGCTCAAAACAGCTTTTGACTTACGCTACCGGATTCTATGTGTACATAACGTTATTCCTGGTTTTGATACTGAAAGTTATCCCGAAAAACTGGAAAGCGATATATACGATGATCGCTCGATCCATATTCTGTTACGCCACCGGCCTTCCGGCATCTTTATTGGGACAACCCGGCTGATCCTGTCTAACCCAAAGGATCTGGCCGATAAATTTCCAACAGAGCTTAATACCCGTTTTTATCCGGATTTTACTTTGGATCCGGCAATTCGAAAGCATACGGCCGAGATATCCCGTTTTGCCATACTAAGTGATTTTTTCAAACGGAAAGGAGAGCGTGGCATGTTGTCGCAACCTGTCGAAGCAGGAAGCGAGGTGCAGGGACGACGTCGCTTTCCTCACCCGATGCTGGCGCTTGTCGTTGGAATCGCACAGGTATGTGCATACCACAATGTCTATCATCTGATTTCATCCATGGAACCGGCTCTAAACAGGTTGCTGGGGTTTTACGGTTTACAGCTGAATCCGATTGGCCCTTCTACTGATTACCATGGACTCCGCACTCCATATTATGTTTATTTACTCGATATTCTTGACCGGATGTACCATGAGCATCGTTTAATCTGGGAGCTTGTGACGGATCACGGGGAAATATGGCCCATGAATCTGGCTTGCATACATAAAAAAACACTTAAACTCGCACATACCGGTAATGTTTGCATATCGGAGTAGCTGCCGGCAGCAGTAATACTCAATATGGTGAAAGGAATTTCTGATTTTTGTGTTTGGGGTGCGCTCCTTTTCACCCTGTTAATAACGCTTACTTTTGCGGATAATGCGCTATCATCCAGCGATGGCGTAGAAGTCGTTATTCATCCCAATACAGAGATAAGTACCCTTTCCAGAAATCTGCTACGTTCCATTTTCAGCATGCGGCTTAGAACATGGCAGAATGGCCTTCCTGTCGTCGTTTTTGTTCTGCCCGATGACGCTCCTTTACATAGCCGTTTTGCAAAACAGAAACTCAATATTTTTCCCTACCAGCTGCGCGCCGCCTGGGATCGCATGGTTTATTCCGGAACCGGGCAGGCGCCATTCGTCGTACAAACTGAAGAAGAGATGCGTTCACGCATAGCGTCAACGCCTGGTGCAATCGGTTATTTGGATAACAGCAAGATTGATGGTAGCGTCCAGATTGTTCATATCAATGAATAACAGCAGATTTCTTGTCACAGCCTTGTCAGGTTGCGCAGCACTAACGCTGATGCTCCTCTCTGGAGCAGGGTTGGCTGAGGAACAGCCTAAATTGAAAAATCTAGATCTTTTTAAGATAAATGGCTTCATAAGCCAGGGTTATATCAAGACCAGCAAAAATAATTTTTTCGGTCACAGCAATAACTCTGGCAGTCTTGATTTCCGTGAAATAGGGTTGACGGCCTCTCTGCGCCCGACACCCAGGCTGCAATTATCAGGGCAGTTACTTCATCGCCGGGCCGGGAATGGCAGCCATGGGGGTGTCCGCGTTGATTTTGGTTTCCTGGACTATAACGTTATCAATATCCCTGCTGCAGAATTTGGCGTGCGTCTGGGCAGAATGAAAAATCCGTTCGGGTTTTATAACGATACGCGCGATGTGCCATTTACACGCCCAAGCATATTGCTTCCCCAATCGATCTATTTTGACCGTACCCGTAACCTGGCACTGGCTTCGGATGGTGCGCAGTTATATGGAGAATCTCGCGCAGACTGGGGCAATATCACTGCCCAGTTTGGTATCGGCTATCCGCAGGTAGGTGATCAGGATACCGAAATCTCCATACTGCGCTCATTGCAACAGAGAGGGGATTTAAGGAGCAGGCTTTCCTATATCGGGCGTGTGCTTTATGAACAGACAGATGGAAAATTCCGTTTCGCCGTGAGTGGGGCACAGGCAAATGTAGGTTATGATCCGGCCAATAATGATCTGCTGGGGGCCGGGTTATTCAGGTTTTCACCCTTGATTCTGTCTGCACAGTACAACGCGGAACGCTGGAGTATCACATCCGAATATGCACTGCGTCATTTTCGCTGGAAAGATTTTGGTAATCACCCGGCATTCCGGCAAAACTATACTGGTGAAAGCTTCTACCTCCAGGGAGTGTACCGTTTCAATCCCGGCTGGGAAGCAGTGCTACGTTACGATCTGCTCTTCAACAACAGGAAAGATCGGAACGGCAAAAAGTTTGCGGCACAGGCAGGCGGCCTGTACCCGGCACATAGTCAATACGCCAAAGATCTTACTGTTGGGTTGCGCTGGAACATTACTCCTGCCATCATGCTGAGTACTGAATATCACCGGGTCAACGGAACGGCCTGGCTGTCCCCACTGGATAACCCGGATGTGAACCGTACTGCAAAAAACTGGAATCTGTTCGCCGTGCAGGCTTCCTACCGGTTTTAACATTACTCAACCTGATCCATAGGTTTCGTGGATTTTAAAATCTTAAAAAAAGCCGGTAAAAAATCCTCAAGATTATTTATTGGGTTAAGCTGGAAAATTTCACTCCTGAGCAGTCTGATCCTGTTGCTCGTGGTGACCGTTTTCAGCGCCATTAACTATCATAGCCTGATCGATAGTATTGATCAGGAAAGGGATGCCAAGTACCAGCGTTATACCCGTGAAATAGAAAGCCTGATCGGCCGGAATTCTGAAAATCTGCACGAACTGGTCCGGATCATTCCCTTCCTCAAAGGTATGGAATCAGGTTTGCTGTCAGGCAAGGCAGAGAAGGTATTCGAATCTTTTGACCGTTACTGGACATTGTTTCAGATACAGAATGACATTGAGGATGTGCGCTTTTATAGTTCATCTGATGTGTTTCTGGCTAAATGGGGTAATTTTGAGGCCAGCAGCTATCGTGATGATCTTATTCTTGAGCATGTCCGCGAAGTCAATCTGAACGAACAGCCTGCCACCCTGATGATATGTGTGGAAAGCTGTACTCAGTACATCATTGAACCACTGCTGGTTGAAGGCAAGCGTGCCGGGACCATTGTTCTGGGCTCATCTCTCGTCGATGTATTCCTGAATTTCAAACGTGCATCAGGCTCGGACATCGGACTGTTAGTCAGACGAATCTTTATGCCTGCCCACGAAAACGGGATGCCTGGTAATGGCGATATGGGTATCCCCGAATGGGATGTTTATATTGCAGCCATGACGGATAGCAGGAAGAACTCGGCTATCCTGAAGAAAGCAGCGATGACTCACCCGGATTTGAAAATTATCAGCCAGGGCACCCAGAGCAAATGGAACAACCGCTATCATCAGATAAAGCTGATTCCGTTACAGGGAATCCGTGTGGCAGATCAGGCACAGCTGGTGATCATCACTGAAGTAACTGATACGGTTCGGGCAATTCAGGACTCCATCTGGCGTATCGTTATCATTGGACTCGGCAGCCTGCTGCTTTCTGAGATCGTCCTGTTAGCCATGCTTGCCAAGCCTTTATCTTTGCTCAAACACCTTATATCCATTATGCCGCAACTGGCAGGAGGGAGTTTTGGCAGTTTTCGCAGTGCGCTCACCTCTCACTGGAGACGGCGCTTCTTCAAAGATGAAATCGATCTTCTGCATGATGCTTCTCTGACACTTTCCCACAAGCTTGAAAACCTGGAAGAGAAGATTGCCTACCGTACCAAGATGCTGGTCAGTCAGCGCGATGAGCTCAGTAAAGAGAAGGATTTCATTGAGAATCTGCTGGATACAGCACAAGTCATCGTCCTGACACAGGATGCCAGAGGGAAGATAGTCATGCTCAACGCTTATGGCGAGATGCTGACCCGATACAGCGAAAATGAATTGCGGGGCAGGCATTTTCTTGACCTGCTTGCGCCAGACAGCGAACAGTACAATCTTGATCTGCACTTGCTGGAGATTCGTCAGGGACAGCGTGATCAGTTACGTCATGAAGCTGTGGTCGTGTGTAAAGATGATTCAAAACGACATATTGCCTGGCTCCATTCGCGTCTGACGTGGCAATCGAGGGATGATTCTTCAGCAATTCTTTCAGTAGGCCTGGACATTACTGAATACAAACGTGTAGAAGGCCATCTGGCATGGCTTGCAGACCACGATCCACTGACCAATCTATATAACCGCCGTCGCTTTAGTGAAGAACTGGAACAGATTCTCAACTGGGCGGAACGATACCAGCACCCCGGGGCACTGCTGTTTTTTGATCTGGATCGATTCAAGTATGTGAATGATACCAGTGGCCACCAGGCGGGTGATGCCATGTTAAAAATGGTGGCTGACATGTTATCCCGCACAGTTCGGACAGCGGATGTTGCCGGGCGGCTTGGCGGTGATGAATTTGCGGTTATTCTGCCGGAAATCACTCCGAATGCGGCAATCGAAGTGGCAAAGAAAATCCTTGTGCGTCTGGAGGAAACTCAACTGACACTCAATGGCAGAACGCACAGTATTTCCGCAAGTATCGGCATTGCTGTTTTTCCTGAACACGGTGACAACGTCCATGATCTGCTGGCAGCGGCAGATCTTGCCATGTATCAGGCTAAAGAAACAGGGCGCGGAACCTGGCATGTATATTCCAGTGCTGATCAGGCGCGTGAACGTGTGCGTACCCTGGTTTACTGGAAAGAAAAAATTGAATACGCCCATACACACAATCAATACACTCTTTACCTGCAGCCTATTCAATCTTTGCATGACAGACAGGTTCATCATTATGAAGTCTTGCTGCGCATGCAGGATACAGATGGAACAATCCACTCTCCGGCAGCATTTATTCCTGCTGCAGAACACACCGGGCTGATTCATAAGATTGATCACATGGTGCTGCATAAAGCAGTTGCACTTGCTGCAAAAATCAACCGATCACGAAATGATCGGATCAGTTTATCCATCAATCTGTCAGCGCATGCTTTTAATGATCCGGAGCTGTTGCCAGCCATCAATCAGGCACTGTCCATTCATCATATTGATCCGAGCTTGCTGATATTTGAGATAACGGAAACCGCTGCTCTGGATAACCTTCCCGGGACACGCAATCTTTTACGTGATCTTAAGCAGCTTGGATGCGGTTTTGTACTGGATGATTTTGGTGTGGGTTTTTCTTCTTTCTATTATTTGCGTGAGCTGCCGGTTGATGCTGTCAAGATTGATGGTACCTTCATCCGCAATCTTGACAGCAACCCGGATGATCAGATACTTGTCAGTGCCCTATGTGCTGTTGCCAGAGGTTTCGGCAAAAAGATCACAGCAGAGTTTGTTGAAAACAAAGAGATTCTAAGTATTGTGGATAAGATGGGTATCGATTTTGCACAGGGATACCATGTTGGTGTTCCAGCACCGGTTGAAAATTTCTTTCCTGATCAGGCAGAGTAAAAACAGAATCCGGGAATATCACTGCAGAGTAAAAAAAACCGCCCGAAAGGGCGGTTAGTAAATTTGAATCATTTTTCTCTCTTTATTTCTTTTGATCTGCTTTATCTACATTATCAGGCATGGAATCACGTTCCATGGACATGCTTGGTGGGTAGTTGGCAGGTTTGTCGGTATCAATACATCCGGTTAAGGTAGTAGCCGTAATCATTGCAGCAACCAGCACATGTAAAAGTTTCATTTTCCCTGTCTCCCTTATAAAAAATTAAGAATTTATAGTCTTTCTTAAGCCACCTGCTGCCTGGTTTCCATTTCCTGAAAAACCAGCGCATGCTATTTTTATCAGAATCAAAATTTGTTGTCCAGTATATTTGAACTGGCTTTGCACAAGATTTTCCGGTTAAGTGGAGATGGACTGAAGAAGTGCTGAAAAATCAGTGATTCGGGTCTGTCTCCTATCCGGCCAGGATTTCAAAATCGTGTGTGATATCCACTGTTGCTTTCAGCATCATCGAGGCGGAACAGTATTTTTCAGCAGACAGGTTGATCGCCCGCTCCACTTGTTTCGGGTCGAGGTTATTCCCTGTAACAATAAAATGCAGGTGGATATGGGTGAATACTTTAGGGTCCACCTCCGCACGTTGTGCATCCATCTCAACTTCGCAGCCGGTGATTATTTGCCGGCCTCTGCGCAGGATATGTACGACATCGAAAGCGGTACACCCCCCCAAACCCAGTAATATCATTTCCATCGGACGTGGCCCTGAATTCTTTCCCCCTGCCTCTGGTGCACCATCCATGATTACAGTGTGCCCACTTCCGGTCAGTCCGCGAAAACTGACTCCTTCCTGCTGCCATGCAATATTTGCTTTCATTTGTTTAGGGATAAGTTGATCACAGATAAAAAGTCATTTCTTCCGCTGGCTTCAGCAGTGAAATACAGCCCGAGATTCAGTAATTCTTCCCAGGTATCTCCCTTCGCCACGCCTTTAATGATTCGATCGATAGTGGCAGCCCGCATCAATGCCTGCACCAGTATCGGATAGCGCACACGCTGTATCGCCCCCATCATCAATTTTTGTCTGGAAGGCCAGATTCGTAACGCTGTCATAGCCTGCTCAGTCGTTATGCTCGGGTTGGATTTTTTTTTCAGATGAACTCTGATTAGCAGACGAATCTGCTCTGACAAAACAGCCAGTATCAGAGGGGGCGCCATTCCCTCTCCCTGCAATCCTTCCAGAATGCGGCTGTAACGCACCATATCAGCTGAGAGCATCGCTTCCGGCAGCTGTAGTACATCAAAACGTGTTACATCAAGAATGGCATTTTTAAGCTGCTCAAACGTCAGCTGACCCGGTGGGTAAAGTAACTCAAGCTTCCTGATTTCCTGATGGGCTGCCAGCAGATTACCTTCAACTTTATTTGCGAAAAATTGCAGGGTATCCCGATCGGCTGTCTGATTTTGCTGTTCAAGGCGCTGTTTTATCCAGTGCACCAGCTGGTCACGCCCGATGGGTTTTATTTCGATCATCCGGCCGGCCTGTTCAAGCGCCTTGAACCATTTGCTTGTACGTCCCTGCTTATCCACCCCCGGCAGGGTAACAATAGTCACGGTATCACGTGGTAATGCCTGGCAGAATAGTTCGATAGCCGCCCCACCTTCCCTTCCCGGTTTGCCGGAAGGAATGCGCAGGTCGAGTATACGCCTTTCACTAAACAACGAGGATTGACACCCCCATCGAGACAAATTCGCCCAATCAAAGCGCTGATCGATTGTAAATATTTCACGCTCGGTATAGCCCTGCTTTTTGGCACGAATGCGAATCTGATCAGCCATTTCTGTTACCAGTAACAGTTCATCGCCAAGCACTATATGGAGTGGAGCGAGATTCCCACCAGGTTGTCCGGGAATTTTTTCCAGATCTGGCTGCATGAACTACATGCTTTGTTTGGGTTTTACAGCAGCAACCTGGCGAAGGATCTGTTGCACAGCATCTTTTTGCATATCCTTGTACAGCATTTCTTCCTCAGCAGCCTTCGCCAGTTCTTGCGCGTCCAGGAATGGAAGCGTGCGCGACAGCCTGATCTCCTGTAAAGCTGCCAGTTCGGTATTCTGCTTGCCCAGTAACCGGGCAGCTACCCGGTAAATCAGTTCAAACTCCCGTACCCGGCCATTTTCGGCGAGTGAAAGAATCCTTTTTTCCCGGATTGCATAGGCAATCTGGATGGTGGCATCTGATCGTTCAACCTTCTTTTCAACCCTGGCCCGGGTGTGTGTGCTGATTGCCCGCTCCAGATCAGACCCAATGGTTTGCCCGGCTGGTGCAGTGACATAAACATGCTCAAAGGGGAGCTCAGAAATCTGCCCACGCAGTTTAAATCCACAACCGGCAAGACTCAGCGCAAGCCAGATAACTGCCCAGCTTCGGGGTGTCATCATGTATAAGACCTCTGTTTGTCAAACAACGATATTGACCAGTTTGCCCGGTACGACAATGATCCGTTTAATCGTTCGATCGGCAATATTCTTCTGAATATGTTCGTCTCCCAGCGCTGTCCGTTCGATAGTGTCCCGATCCGCTTCTCTGGCAATACGTATTTGTCCGCGCAGCTTGCCATTGATCTGCACGACAATCTCGATTTCATCCTGAACCAGAGCTCGATCATCTGCCAATGGCCAGGGCTGATCGAGTAACTCCGTGCCCGGTTTGAGTTCACGCCACAATGCGTGGCAGATATGAGGCACGATAGGAGAAAGCAGCAGCACAACGTTTTCCAGTGCCTCCTGCATCAGTTGGCGCGCTGCCGCCCCGGTATCCTGTGCGCCGGACAGTTCATTCATCAGTTCCATGATGGCCGCAATCGCGGTATTAAATGTATGGCGTCGCTCCAGATCATCTGTCACCTTGACGATTGTCTGATGTAACTGGCAACGCAGATCTCGCAGATTGGCCGGATATTCCTGACAGGGGATTGAAGCAGTCGCAGTAATTTTATTGCCCTGCTGTTTGTGCAGATAAACCTGCCGCCACAGCCGCTTGAGAAACCGGAAAGCACCCTCGACACCGGCATCTGACCATTCCAGCGTTTGCGTGGGCGGGCTGGCAAACATCATGAACAGCCGGGCGGTATCTGCTCCATATTGCTCGATGATTTCCTGCGGATCAATCCCGTTATTTTTCGACTTCGACATGGTGCCGATCCCGCCTGATTCCACTGGCTGGCCATCTGCCCGCAGGATAGCGCCAATTCTTTTACCTTCCCCGTCATGCTGGACATCCACTTCGGTCGGGTTGAAATACTGGATCCGCCCGCTGCCGGCTTTACGGAAAAATATCTCGTTCAGCACCATGCCTTGTGTCAGCAGGTTGGCAAAGGGCTCATCAAATGATACCAATCCCATATCACGCATGACCTTGCTCCAGAAACGCGAATACAGCAGGTGCAGAATGGCGTGTTCGATACCACCGATATACTGATCGACCGACAGCCAGTAGCCGGCACGCTGATCAGTCATGGTGGCATGCTGATCATGGCAGGCATAACGAATGAAATACCATGAAGAATCGACGAACGTATCCATGGTATCGGTCTCACGTCGGGCCGGTTGTCCGCAGCGTGGACAGGCGCACTCATAAAATGGCGGAGTTTTTGTCAGCGGATTACCGGAGCCATCCGGCACCAGATCTTCCGGAAGTACAACGGGCAGCTGGTCATCCGGTACCGGCACGACACCGCAACCGTCACAATGAATCAGCGGAATTGGGCAGCCCCAGTAACGCTGGCGTGAAACACCCCAGTCACGCAAGCGATAGCGTGTCCGCTTTTCGCCCTGCCCTGTTTTCCCCAGTTCCACTGCAATTGCATCAACTGCTTCTGCTGATTTCAAACCGGAAAAACGATCAGAGTCAAAAGTTATGCCATTGCCGGTAAATGCCTGCGCAAGCGGGATGGATAACTCCCCGTCTTCCGGCCGGATGACGGGCCTGACTGGCAGAGAGTGCTGGCGGGCGAAATTAAAATCACGCTCATCATGTGCCGGCACTGCCATCACAGCACCTTCGCCATAACCCATCAATACATAGTTGGCGACCCACACGGGTAAACGCTCCCCTGTCAGTGGATGCAGGACATATAACCCGGTGGCCATTCCCTTTTTTTCCTGTGTGGCCAGCTCGGCCTCCATGGTGGCGCCCTGCCGGCAGGATTCGATAAAAGCTGCCAGCGCCGGTTGATTTTGTGCTGCCTGTAAGGCAACCGGATGTTCTGCTGCCACTGCCACGTAAGTCACTCCCATCAGTGTATCTGCCCGGGTGGTAAATACTTTCAGAGCTTGCGGCATACCGGAGGAAGGATCTGGCGGAAAGGTGATATCCACACCGAAGCTCTTGCCAATCCAGTTGGCCTGCATGGTTTTCACCCGTTCCGGCCATCCCGGCAGCTTTTCCAGATCAGCCAGCAGCTCATCGGCATAACGGGTAATGGCCAGGTAATAACCGGGAATTTCCCGTTTTTCCACTACTGCACCGGTACGCCAGCCACAGCCGTCGATTACCTGCTCATTTGCCAGCACAGTCTGATCCACCGGATCCCAGTTGACTATTTGTGTTTTCTGATAGGCAATCCCTTTTTCCAGCATGCGCAGGAACAGCCACTGATTCCAGCGATAATACTGTGGGTCGCAAGTGGCCAGCTCCCGCTTCCAGTCAATGGCAAACCCCAGGCTTTTCAGCTGGCTGCGCATGTAGGCAATATTGTCGTAAGTCCATTTTGCAGGCGGCACTTCCTTCTGGATGGCTGCATTTTCAGCCGGCAGGCCGAATGCATCCCAGCCCATTGGCTGCATGACGTTATAGCCCTGCATGTGGCGATAACGCGACAATACATCCCCAATCGTATAGTTGCGCACATGTCCCATGTGCAGCTTGCCGGAAGGATAAGGAAACATCGAAAGACAGTAGTACTTCGGCTTGCCCGGTATTTCAGTGGCATTGAAAATGCCGGTCTCCTGCCAGCTCTGCTGGGCCTGCTGTTCTATTTCCTGTGGATGGTATTTTTCTTGCATAAGTGGATGGTTTATAGCTGAAACAGTAAAGTTGTGATTATACCGTTAACCATTCAGGCTGATAGAACGACTCCGGTAAAAACACCAGACAGCCAATGTGTTTTCCCTCAAAAGATCTGGGCTCTCCATTTGACGCCGGTATAATCCGCACGATGAAAACAGATGATTTTGACTTCTACCTTCCCGATGAGCTGATTGCACAATTCCCGCTCGAAAACCGGACAGACAGCCGGATGCTGTATGTAAATCGCAATCTTTCAGGGTTACGCGATACTACTTTCAGAAGCCTGCCAGATTATCTCAGCCCGGGCGATGTCATCGTGCTCAACAACACCCGCGTCGTCAAAGCACGCCTGTCAGGTATCAAATCTACCGGTGGCAAGGTTGAAGTCATGATCGAACGTCTATTGGATACACATCAGGCACGAGCGCTGATTCGTGCCAGCCATGCACCGGCAGTCGGTTCTGTTTTACTGCTGGAAAACGAAATCACAGCCCGGGTGGAAGCACGTGAACAGGACATCTATACATTGCACTTTATTCATGCTTTGCCACTGGTTGAATTGCTCGATCAATATGGACAAACTCCGCTGCCGCCTTATATTGAGCGATCACCGGCGGTGTTGGATGAAAGCCGTTACCAGACTGTTTTTGCCCGGAAAAGCGGTGCCGTTGCTGCTCCTACCGCCGGTTTGCACTTTGATGAAGCCATACTGGAAGTGCTGCGTACCAAGGGGATTCACATTGCGTATATCACCTTGCATGTTGGTGCCGGGACTTTCCAGCCGGTACGGGTAGAAAATATTGAACAGCATGTCATGCATACCGAGCAATACCATATCCCTGAAGAAGCTGTTGAAACCATTCGACAATGCAGACAGGCAGGAGGTCGTGTGCTTGCCGTGGGCACCACCAGCCTGCGCGCGCTGGAGGCATGTGCGCAGATCCATGATGGCAAGCTGGTAGCCGGCATGAATGAAACCGGTTTATTTATTACCCCGGGTTACCGGTTTCATATCGTGGACCGGTTGCTGACCAATTTTCACTTGCCGCGCTCTACCCTGCTAATGCTGGTATCAGCTTTTGCCGGTGTGGAAGCCATCCGCCACGCCTATCGTCATGCCATCGATAATCGTTACCGGTTTTTCAGCTATGGTGATGCCATGTTCATTGAGAATAACGGTTGATCATGAAATTTCAGCTGCATTGCCAGGATCATGAAGCTCGCCGGGGAACGCTGACGCTTGCTCACGGCGCCGTAGAAACACCCGCTTTTATGCCGGTGGGCACTTATGGTGCTGTCAAGGGGTTATCCCCTGATGAGCTGCAAACCCTGGGTGCCGAAATCATTCTGGGTAATACCTTTCATTTGTGGCTGCGCCCGGGACTGGAAGTCATTGAAGCACATGGCGGATTGCATCAGTTTATGCACTGGGATGGACCGATCCTGACTGATTCGGGTGGTTTCCAGGTATTCAGTCTGGGAGCGTTACGCAAGATCAGTGAGGAAGGTGTTCGTTTCCGCTCACCAGTTAATGGTGATACCTGTTTTCTGACGCCGGAAGAATCCATGCGGATCCAGCGGGTATTGAATTCGGATATCGTAATGATATTCGACGAATGTACCCCCTACCCTGTTGATAAGCTGACAGCCGAATCTTCCATGCTGCTCAGCCTGCGCTGGGCTGCACGCTCAAAAGCAGCGCATGCGGGCAATTCAAATGCACTGTTTGGGATCGTTCAGGGCGGTATGTATGAATCGTTGCGCGATCGTTCTGTGGAAGGGCTATGTGCCATCGGATTTGATGGCTACGCCATTGGCGGATTATCAGTAGGGGAGCCCAAGCCGGATATGCAGCGTATTCTCAGCCATACCGCACCACAGCTGCCCGCAGACAGACCGCGCTACCTGATGGGGGTAGGTACACCTGAAGATATTGTTCATTCTGTTGCACAAGGGATTGATATGTTTGATTGTGTATTGCCCACACGCAATGCACGCAACGGCTGGCTCTACACAAGCCACGGAATTCTCAGGCTGCGTAACAGCCGTTATCGGCTGGACGCTGCACCTCCGGATGAAAATTGCGATTGCTACACCTGTCGCCATTTTACCCGTGCTTACCTGCACCATCTGCAGCGTACCGGAGAAATGCTCGGTGCCCGGCTTAACTCACTGCATAATCTGCATTACTACCAGCAACTCATGTCCGATATTCGCAAAGCGATTGAAATCGGACAATTCGAACAGTTTGCGCGTAAATTTCCTGATTAGGACTTCATGCTAAAATAAGCATCAATTTTATTGCTATTCATACCCAAACCAAGGAGAAGAACACATGCTCATAAATGAAGCTTTTGCCCAGGCTGCCAACGACGCTGCTCAGACAATCGAACCAACACTGATGAGCTATCTGCCCATGGTGGGCATTTTTGTAATTTTCTATTTTCTGCTGATTCGTCCGCAAACCAGGCGTGCTAAAGAACAAAGAGAAATGCAAAATGGATTGCAGAGAGGTGATGAAATTGTGATTAGTGGCGGAGAACTGGGACGTGTCGTCAGCGCCGGTGAAAGTTACATCACTATGGAAATTGCTGAAGGCGTTGAGGTCATTGTTCTTAAATCTTCTGTACAGACTTTGCTGCCTAAAGGCACACTGAAAAGTGTTGAAACCGGCAAAAGTAACCGCGCACTAAAAAACAGCAAGCAGAAATCCGGTGAATCCCGCCAGGCCGAAGCAGAAGACAGCGAAACAGCAGATAATGAGGATTCAGTCAGGCAGGATAACGAAAAAAATTAACGTGCACTGCAACTACGGCTCCTTTATCCGCTGAGGCCGTAGTTTCGTTCTCAGCTTCCCCTTTCTTCTGAAACACTGGTTATCATGAATCGCTACCCTCTCTGGAAATATATCGTTATCGCCATTTCAGTACTGCTCGGTTTGCTGTACACCCTGCCCAATTTTTTTGGTGAATCCCCTGCTGTCCAGATTTCGCCATTGCGATCTGGTACACGGACTGACACAACTCTTCTGCAGCATGTTGAGCAGATACTAAAACAGCAGAATCTTCCGTATAACGGAACGATACTTGAATCAACCGGTATCAAGGTTCGTTTTGCCGATACGGATACCCAGATCAAGGCTCGGGACGTTCTGGATTCGGAAATTGGGAAAGATTATGTCATTGCCCTGAATCTGTTGCCTAACTCCCCACAATGGATGCGCCGCATTGGTGCATTGCCCATGTATCTTGGGCTGGATTTACGGGGAGGGGTTCACTTTATGCTGCAGGTGGATATGGCAGGTGCCCTGACCAAGGCACTTGATCGATATAACGCTGATCTGCGCAGCACTTTACGTGAACAGAGAATTCCATCCGCCGGTATTGAACGGGATCGTTCCAGAATCACCATTAAATTTCGGGATGAGCCGGCGCGTGATAAAGCCATTATGGAATTAGGCAAGGCTTTTGAAGACCTGGCTTTCAAGCCGGAGGATGTGAATGGTGAGAAGCGCCTGATTGCCACAGTCAAACCTGAAGCGATGACTCGCATGCAGAGTACGGCAGTACAACGCAATATCACCACACTGCGCAACCGTGTAAACGAACTGGGTGTGGCTGAGCCAATTATTCAACAGGCAGGCATTGACCGTATCATCGTGCAGTTACCAGGCGTGCAGGATACAGCCAAGGCAAAAGACATTTTAGGTAGAACAGCAACACTGGAAGTACGCATGGTGGATGAAGATGGTGACATCGATGCGGCATTGCGTGGATCCGTTCCTCCCGGAACAGAGCTGCTTTCCGAACGTGGGGGTGGACACCTGCTGGTCAAGAAACAGGTATTGCTCACCGGCGATCGTATTACCGACGCTCAGCCCGGGTTTGATCAGGACAAACAGGCAGCTGTTCATGTCACGCTGGATAATAATGGTTCACGGATTTTCAAGCAGCTGACACGCAATAATGTTGGCAAACGGATGGCTATCCTGCTGGTGGAAAAAAATCTGACCGAGGTTGTGACCGCGCCGGTGATTCGTGAAGAAATTGGTGGCGGCCGCGTACAGATCAGTGGACAGATGAATAGCGTTGAGGCACGTGATATTTCCCTGCTATTGCGCGCCGGTGCGTTGGCGGCTCCCATGGAAATTATCGAAGAACGTACGGTAGGGCCGAGTCTGGGTGCTGAAAATATCTCCAAGGGCTTTAATTCAACTTTGTTTGGTTTCCTGGCGGTAGCTGCATTCATCGTGGTCTATTATTCGGCCATCGGTGTGATCTCTGTTGTGGCACTCGCTGTTAACCTGCTGTTTCTCATTGGATTGCTTTCAATCCTGCAAGCGACATTAACGCTCCCCGGAATGGCCGGGATGGCGCTGACTGTCGGGATGGCGATTGATGCAAACGTACTGATCAATGAGCGTATTCGTGATGAGATGCGCCATGGTGCTTCGCCACAGGCGGCTATCCATGCCGGATATGAGCGTGCATGGGATGCAATTATCGATACGAATCTCACCACGTTACTTGCCGGCCTTGGTTTGATGATATTTGGCAGCGGGCCGATAAAGGGTTTCGCCGTTGTGTTATGTCTGGGAATTGTGACCACGCTCTTCAGTGCAGTCACTATTTCACGTGCGATGGTCAACTTGTTGTATGGAAACCGCAAACTTGCGCGTGTTCCGATCGGAGCCATCAAAATGCCAAAGAAAAGCAGCAACAAAAATTAAAACACTTATTGAAACTGGATAACCATGGATTTTTTCAGATTCGAACGCGATATACCTTTTACCCGCTGGGGAAAATTATCAATGACTTTTTCCCTGATTATCTCCATCTTGGCGATCTATTCTCTTGCGACAAAGGGATTGAGTCTCGCCGTAGACTTTACTGGCGGCACCGTGATGGAAATCAGTTACCAGCAGCCTGCTGATCTTGATAAAACCCGTAAGGTTCTTACTGATATTGGGATGCCTGATGCAATCGTGCAGAATTTCGGTACTTCCCGGGATGTCATGATCAGACTCCCTGTCAAGGCAGAGCATACCGGGGGCAATTTATCCGAAGCTGTCATGGCCGCACTCAAGAAAAATGACCCCTCAGTTGAAATGAAGCGAGTGGAATTTGTGGGCCCGCAGGTTGGGGATGAGTTGCTGGAAAATGGCTTACTGGCAATGTTATTTGTTTCCATGGGTATAGTCGCCTATCTGGCTTTCCGGTTCGAATGGAAATTTGGTGTTTCCTGTATCATTGCCAATCTGCATGACGTACTGGTTATCCTGGGTTGTTTCTCCTTTTTCCAATGGGAATTCGATTTGACCGTTCTGGCTGCTGTGCTGGCTATCTTGGGCTACTCAGTAAATGAATCTGTGGTTATTTCTGATCGGGTTCGTGAAAATTTTCGCAAGCTGCGTAAAGCAGATGTAACGAGAGTGATCAATAACGCCATTACCGAAACCATGTCGCGTACGGTGATTACTCACGGATGTACACAGCTGGTAGTGGTCTCCATGCTTTTATTTGGCGGGGTGGCATTACATAATTTTGCATTGGCACTCACTATCGGTATTTTGTTTGGCATTTATTCTTCCATCATGATTGCCAGCCCGATACTTCTGTTACTGGGCGTCAAGCGTGAAGATCTGGTCAAGCTTGAGCGCAAATCACAAGAAGAAGCTTTACCGTAAAGCGATACCGATGATTCTCCTAAAGCATAATTTTCCTGCATCTTTAAGGTAGTATCCATGGCGGGGCTTAATCCACAATCTCCCATTCCAACAGAACTGAAGCTGCACCGGAAATCCGGGATGCTGAATGTAGTTTTCAGTGATGGCAAAACGTTTGGATTCACCTGTGAATTTTTGCGGGTATACTCCCCTTCTGCTGAAGTTCGTGGTCACGAGCCGGGGCAGGAGGTTTTGCAGACTGGTAAGAAAGATATAGCCATTACCCATATTGAGCCCATTGGCCGTTATGCTGTCAGACTGGATTTTTCTGACGGTCACAATACCGGCTTATATTCGTGGGATCTGCTTTACGATTACGGCTTAAATCAGGAAATCATGTGGCAGAACTATCTGCAGCGATTACAGGCCGCCGGGGGTAGTCGCGAGGCCAAAATAGCCTGATTTACCAGATGATTCCAGTCACTTAACAAAAACAGCGCCAGAATAATGAATACCACACACTTCGGCTTTACAACCGTCTCGGAAACAGAAAAAGCCCGCAAGGTTGCAGAAGTTTTTCATTCCGTAGCAGCTCGCTATAACTTGATGAATGATCTCATGTCCATGGGACTGCACCGCTTATGGAAACGGTTTGCGATCGATGTCAGTGGTGCTAAAGCTGGAGATAAAGTGCTTGATATTGCTGGTGGCACCGCTGATCTGACTGCTTTGTTCCGGGAAAAGGTAAGTGATACGGGCGAAGTCTGGTTGACCGATATTAACAATTCCATGCTGTCGATCGGCCGCGATCGTATGCTGAACGATGGTAAAAGTGTACCGGTCGCACAATGTGATGCAGAGAAGTTACCGTTTCCAGGTAACTATTTCGATCGGGTTTGTGTCGCCTTTGGTTTGAGGAACATGACACACAAAGATGCCGCTCTGCGGGAAATGTGGCGCGTGTTATCCCCGGGCGGCTCACTGATTGTGCTGGAATTTTCCAAAGTGTGGAAACCTTTGCAGCCTTTGTATGACACTTATTCCTTTAAGGCTCTGCCGTTCATGGGGAAAATCATTGCCAGAGATGACGCCAGCTACCGCTACCTGGCGGAATCGATTCGCATGCACCCATCGCAGGAAGAACTGAAACAGCTTATGGAACAGGCTGGTTTTGAACGGGTTGAGTATTTCAACCTTTCCGCGGGCGTTGTTGCGCTTCACCGCGGCTATAAATTCTGATCCTGTTGGCTACTGTTTATACGGAATACGTGAGCCTGCTCACAGATTCAAACAGGGTTTTATAGCAACCCCTCGGCCTTACGTTTCGCCAGCAGGCAAATCAGATCGCAGGCGATATGTGCTGCAGCCAGCGCAGTTATCTGGCTGTGATCATAAGGAGGCGACACTTCCACGATATCCATTCCGGTCAGGTTGACTGCGGTAAGGCCGCGAATAATTGCCAGTGCCTGTGCAGTGGATAACCCTCCGCAAACCGGTGTACCGGTACCAGGAGCGTAGGCAGGATCGAGACAGTCGATGTCAAAAGTAAGGTATGCCGGGTGAGCTCCGACAATACGTTCAATTTCTGCAACTGCGGCATCCGGCCCCTGCTGGTGTACCCGGTTGGCGTCCAGAATACTGATTCCCATAAAATCATCATTCCAGGTGCGAATACCAATCTGAACGGAATGTTTGGTGTCAATCAGACCGTCCCGTACCGCCTTGTAAAACATGGAGCCATGGTTCAGTGAAGCGGGTGAATTATCCGGCCAGGTATCGCAATGTGCATCAAAATGAATCAGTGACAGTGGTGTGCCTGCTCTTTCCACATGCGCCTTCAGCAGTGGATAGGAAATTGAGTGATCACCGCCGAATGTCAGCATGCGTGCGCCGGATGCCAGAATATGCCGGGCATGCCCGACAATAGCATCATGAATTGTCAGGGGATTATGTACATCGAGAAAGCAGTCACCATAATCAATTACAGCCAGTTTCTCGAATGGATCAAATCCCCAGGGATAGGGTTTGAGTGAAGCGACTTCGGCTGATGCCTGTCGTATTCCCAGCGGGCCAAAACGCGCACCGGAACGGTAAGATACGGCCAGATCCAGTGGAATCCCACTGATAACCAGTTCGGCACCAGTCAGATCTTTACGGAAACTGCTGCGCATGAAAGAAAGCATGCCTGAAAAAGTTGGCTCCCGCAGCATGCCATAAGGTGTTTTGCGTGCTATTGCGCCATCAATTTTGATCTGACTGTTTTCGTCCGACATGATCTGCCTCTATTGCTAACCGGGTGATATTTCACTTTTCCTGAACAGGATTTTTTTGTCCATTCCGGATACTATCCAGGATCAACAGGAACGCACCACAAAAAATGGCAGAATCCGCAAGGTTAAATGCCGGCCAGTGATAGCCTTTCAAATGGAAATCCAGGAAATCAACAACATGTCCGAGCATGATGCGATCCCAGAGATTGCCCAGCGCTCCACCCAGAATAAGACTCAACGCAAAGCAGAATAGCCGGTTTGATGTATTTTTATACAACAGATAAATAATCAGAAAGGATACGAGAGCAGCGATTGCGCTTAGAAACCAGCGCTGCCAGCCGGAAGCATCGCTCAGGAAACTGAAAGCCGCGCCAGCATTGTAGGCAAGGACAAGGTTGAAAAAATCGGTAATCATTATCTGCTGACCATAAGCCAGATTAACTTCAATCCAGCGTTTGGAGAGTAAATCCAGTGCCAGGACGATTACTGCCAGAATCAGGCTATAGTAAAGTTTCATTGTTTACCTTGTGTGCTTCTTTGTATATTTCTTCTGTGACAGTTACCCGTTAATCAGGCAAAACAGCGGTGTTCACCGGGGCCTGCGAGATTGCTTGCACAGCGACTGCACAGTGAAGGATGTTCGGGTACCGATCCCACATCCTGCCGATAATGCCAGCAGCGCTCACATTTTGTATGTGGGCTGGCTGTCACTTGGACTTTTTCCTCAGCTACGCTATTTACCCGTATCAAATGCACCTCAGATGTAATCAGAACAAACCGAAGATCATCACCCAGCGAATCGAGCAAGGTGAAATCCTCATCTGTCGCATGAATTTCAACAATAGCAGCCAGTGATGAACCAATTATGCCCTGAATACGTGCATCTTCGAGCTGTTTCAACACCTTGGCCCGCAATTCACGCAACCACTGCCAGTGCTGCAACAGAGGCCGGGTATCGGACAATACCTCCGTTTGTTCCGGAAAACGATGCCAGGTTTGCAAAAACAGACTGTCTTCAGCTGGCTTGCCCAGCTCCTGCCACACCTCTTCTGTAGTAAAGCTCAATATGGGAGCGAACAGGCGTACCAGGCTGTGCGCAATATGGTAAAGCGCATTCTGTGCGGAACGCCGTGCCTTACCATTCGTCGATGTGGTATAGAGGCGATCCTTGAGAATATCCAAATAGAACCCGCCCAGATCTTCGGAGCAAAAATGATGCAGCCGAGCGACGATCTGATGAAATTCATATCGCTCATACAGTTCGAGTAATTCATTTTGCAAGGCTGCTGTATAGGCAAGCATGTATCGGTCAATTTCCACCCATTCAACTGATGGCAGTATGTCTGTAGCCGGGGTGAAATCTGCCAGATTCGCCAGCAGGAAACGTAAGGTATTGCGGATACGACGATAGGTTTCTACTGTGCGTTTGAGAATTTCGTCAGAAATGGAGAGTTCACCGGAGTAATCGGTAGAAGCCACCCATAAACGCAGAATATCGGCACCAAGCGTATCGGCAATTTTCTGGGGAGCGATGACATTACCCTTAGATTTGCTCATCTTGTAGCCCTGCCCGTCCACCACAAAACCGTGTGTAAGCAGGGCTGCGTAAGGGGCATAGCCATCGATCGCACACCCTGTCAGCAGTGATGACTGGAACCAGCCCCGGTGCTGATCGGAGCCTTCCAGATAAAGATCAGCCGGATGTTGGAGCTGTGGGTTCTGTTTCAATACAGTTTCATGAGTGGTTCCGGAATCAAACCAGACATCCAGCGTATCCGTCAGCTTTTGGTAATACTGTGCTTCATCACCCAGTAATTCAGTCGTATCAAGACTGAACCATGCTTCAATCCCCTGCTGTTCAACCAGAACAGCCACTTTCTCCAGCAACTCAGGTGTACGTGGATGTAACGCGTGAGTATCCTTGTGGATAAAGAAGGTCATCGGAACACCCCAGTTGCGCTGACGCGAAATACACCAGTCTGGCCGGTTTCCGATCATGGCTTCCAGCCGTGCCCTGCCCCAGGCAGGGTAAAAGTGTGTGTGTTCTACCGCATTGCGCGCGAGGTCGCGCAATGATTCACCGGCAGATTGTGACCCTGCAGTCTGCCGGTGCATACCGATGAACCATTGTGGTGTTGCGCGAAAAATAATCGGAGTTTTGTGTCGCCAGCAATGCGGGTAGCTGTGCTCGATGGTTTCTGCATGCAGCAAGCGACCATTTGTTTGCAGTGTATCAATCACAACATCATTGGCTTTCCAGACAAACATCCCCCCTACCAGTGGTGTCTGCTCTGAAAACTTGCCATCACCCTTGACCGGGCTGTCACTTGGCAAACCATATTGCTGACCAATGAAATAATCATCCAGCCCATGGGCCGGTGCAGTATGAACCAGACCGGTACCGGCTTCCAGTGTGACATGCTTTCCACAGATTACTTTGACGGCACGATCAGCAAAAGGATGGTGCAAGATCAATCCCTCCAGTGCCTGACCCTTACAGGTTGCCATCACCTGTCCTGCAAGCTGATAACGGGTGAGGCAGCTTTCCATCAGCTCAGATGCCAAAAGTAACCACCCTCGTGGTGTGCTGACCAAATTGTATTCAAAATCAGGATGTACACAGACGGCCTGGTTGGCCGGAAGTGTCCACGGGGTGGTTGTCCAGATCACAGCAAAAATACGGGTGCCAGCAGGGATCTCTGTTGCCATGATACTGGCTAGCGGATGGCCATCATTTTTTCCATCATTGACTTCAAAACCGGCATCAATCGCCGGCGAGCGCTTGTTTTCATATTCAACCTCGGCTTCTGCCAGTGCTGAACCACAGTCAATACACCAGTTGACTGGCTTTTGCCCCTGATAAAGATGGCCGTTGCGATAAATTTTGCCCAGCGCCCGGATAATGCCCGCTTCAGTTGCATAATTCATCGTGAGATAGGAGTGTTCCCAGTCTCCCAGTACACCCAGTCTTATGAAATCTGCCTTTTGCCGATTTACCTGTTCCTGTGCAAAATCCCGACAGAGCTTACGCACCTGATCGGCCGGCAGATGTTTGCCATATTTTTTTTCGATCTGATGTTCGATTGGCAAACCATGGCAATCCCAGCCCGGCACATATGGCGCATCAAAGCCGGACAGCGTTTTACTCTTGATAATAATATCCTTAAGGATTTTATTAACGGCATGGCCGATATGGATGTCACCATTGGCGTAGGGCGGGCCATCATGCAGGATAAACTTTGGCCGTCCCTGACAGGCTGTTCGTATCTTCTGATAGAGTTTTTTTTCCTGCCATGCTTTAAGCATGGCAGGTTCACGTCGGGCCAGATCCCCGCGCATGGGGAAAGGTGTATCAGGCAGATTCAGAGTTTTTTTATAATCAATGGTCATTTCAGCAATCCAGACAGACAGTTTGGTGCATGGCGGTGTCTATACGGGAAAAATAGGCTTTTGCACAATCTATATCATGTGCTATCTGTGTTATGAGTGTTTCTATATCAGGGAATTTTTCTTCATCCCTGAGCTTCTGTAAAAAATCGATACGCAAATGCTGTCCATAAATCTGCTCGTCAAAGTCGAATAAATGTACTTCCAGCAGTGGTTGCGCATCTTTAAGAACGGTTGGCCGGACGCCCAGGCTGGCTACCCCCCTAACCCGGCGTGTATGACCGGAATTGTTGCACCAGCTGGCCTCCACCACAAAAATACCGGCCAACGGCAGATGTCGCTGCTTCAGCCGGATATTGGCAGTCGGGAAACCTAGTTCCCTGCCCAGCTTGAGCCCATCTACGACTCGGCCACTTACACTATAAGGGCGCCCCATCAGGTCTGTTGCCAGATCGAGATCACCGGATGTCAGGGCATTACGCACTGCTGTACTTGAAACCCGTTGTCCATTTAATGTAACAGAGGGCATTACCTCCAGTTCTCTTTCATCTGGCTTTGAGAAAAATTTTTGCAGCAGGGCAAGATCTCCTGAGCGCCGGGAGCCAAAGCGGAAATCCTCCCCTATCAGCAGCCAGCGAACATTCATTTCCTGCAACAGAATACGTGTGATGAACAATTCCGCACTGATCCCTGCAAAAACATGGTTGAAGCGGCAGATCTGCACACGATTTACACCGTACGCAGCCAGTAACTCCAGTTTTTCACGCAGATCAGTCAATTTTGCCGGGGCCTGCCCGGGCATCAACCGTTCTCGCGGATGCGGTTCAAATGTCATGACACATGAAGCAATTCCTAAGCGGTTGGCTGCCCGCTTCAGTCGGGCGATCATCGCCTGATGGCCAAGATGCACGCCATCAAAATTACCGATGGTCAGTGCAACAGGCTCTCCTCTGCCCGCAACTGGCCGCCGGGTTATACGCATACCCATAAAGCCGACTTCATCCGATCAGACAGTTTGAATCTGCCGTCCGTTTTATACCTCTGATGTATCAAGGACAGCGGGCTCCCGGTGTGGAAAATGGCTCATCTGATAACCCATCCAGAGACGGCCTGCAATAAATTCGGCAACTGCGTCCGCATGCAGCTTCAGTGTCGGATTACCCAGTTCAAGCGTGGTTTGCCGGAAAAGCTGTAACCAGCGTTTGAAAAGTGTGTCATCCAGCTCCGGCAGTGCAATATGTTTAGGCATGGGAGCACCACGAAAACGGCTGGTGCCACGCAATTGTGCTGACCAGAAATTGATCATCTGCACAAAATGCGCATCCCAATCAATCACATGTTCCTCAAAGATCGGGCCTAATGCAGCATCTTTTCTCGCCTTGGCATAAAATTCATGTACCAGTTTTGAAACTTCTTCCTCGGTATACAGATCGGGGCTGGGTTCAGGTATAGGACGGGGTATCATGGCTCAATATCAGTATATTTATATGGGTTAAAGGGGCACTTGTGCTGAATGAATCAGACCCCGGTCTTAAACTAACTTCCTGTAGTGTCAATTTTCTCATATTTGTAATACAGCTTCGAGACTCTTTCCTTATATGACAACCGGGTTGTCTGAAATCTTCAATCATTTATGAAAAAAATCTGGCTGCAGCCAATTTATACAGATTATTACTACACGCTAATCCACTCTATCCTAAAGCTGGTTTTTCACCAAAGGCAACTGGTTAATCTGTTTTTGCTGGGTGTGATGTTATCCGGCTGCGCGGATGTCTGGAACAACCCTTATCCAGCCGCAGATTCCGGAAAAAATATTCTTTACAGCGCTTTTGCCGAACGCCCGAAACACCTTGATCCCGTGCAATCGTACAGCTCGAACGAAATCCAGTTTACAGCCCAGATCTATCAGCCTCCGCTGCAATACCATTTTCTGAAACGACCGCTGACACTGATTCCGCAAACTGCAAGCAGTATGCCAACCGTAAGCTACTTTGACAGCAATGACAAACGATTACCTGCTGATGCGGCTGATACCAGTATTGCTTACTCCATTTATGAAATTTCGGTCAAGCCCGGTATTTTCTACCAGCCTCATCCGGCTTTTGCCAGGAATGAAAATGGAGATCTGCTTTACCATGCGCTAACTGCACAGGATATGCAGTCCATCCATAAAATCGGCGATTTTGAACACACCGATACGCGAGAACTGGTAGCTGATGATTTTATCTATCAGATCAAGCGACTTGCTCATCCCAAGCTGCATTCGCCAATATTTGGCCTGATGGCCGATTATATTGCAGGGCTGCACGAATATGCAGATACCCTTAAGCAGCAGGCCAAAACACAACCTGAAAACAGCTTTCTGGATTTGCGCAATTTTCCTCTGGCTGGCGTAAAACGGGTGGATGATTTTACCTACCATATCCATATCAAAGGTAAATATCCTCAGTTTATCTACTGGCTGACCATGGCATTTTTTGCACCAGTTCCATGGGAAGCAGATTATTTTTTCTCACAACCGGGCATGATCGAGAAAAATTTCACACTTGACTGGTATCCGGTGGGAACCGGGCCATACATGCTGACTGAAAATAATCCTAACCGGATCATGGTGCTGGAACGCAACCCTAACTTTCAGGGAGAATTCTATCCCGATGAGGGTATGCCGGATGACATCAGGAAAGGATTGCTGCGTGATGCCGGCAAACCGCTGCCGTTCATTGACAGAATTGTGTACAGCCGGGAAAAGGAAAGCATCCCCTACTGGAACAAATTTCTGCAGGGATATTATGATGCCTCCAGTATAGGCTCAGACAGTTTCGATCAGGCGGTACAGATAACAGGACAGGGTGAAGCAACCATCACCGATGAAATGGAGGCGCAGGGAATCCGCCTGGAAACGGCTGTTGCGCCATCGACATATTACATGGGGTTTAATATGCTTGATCCGGTCGTAGGAGGTCATGCCGAGGCAGAAAAAGCTTCAGCACGTAAATTGCGCCAGGCGATTTCCATTGTGGTCAATTACGAAGAATACCTGTCCATATTTGCAAACGGGCGCGGCATTGCTGCACAAGGGCCGATTCCCCCGGGAATTGAGGGCTATCACGAAGGCAGGGCAGGAATCAACCCGATCGTCTATGAGTGGAAAAATGGTGAAGCACAGCGCAAATCGATCAAACAGGCACAAGCATTACTTGCTGAAGCAGGCTATCCCGGGGGAATCAGCCGGAAAACCGGAAAACCACTGGTACTGTACTACGATGTCACCTCGCGCAGTGCAGATGACAAATCCATTCTTGACTGGATGCGCAAACAGTTTCACAAACTCAATATCCAGCTGGTCGTGCGCAGCACTGACTACAATCGTTTTCAGGACAAGATCCGCAAAGGGAATGCCCAGATTTTTGAATGGGGCTGGAATGCAGACTACCCTGACCCGGAAAATTTTCTGTTTCTGTTATATGGTCCACAAGGCAAAGTGGCCAATAGTGGTGAAAACGCGGCAAATTATGACAATGCTGAATATAACCGCCTGTTCGAACGGATGAAGAATATGGAGCACGGTCCACAGCGTGTAGAAATCATCGATCGGATGGTTACCATACTGCGGGAAGATGCTCCTTGGTTGTGGGGCTATCATCCAAAGGAATTTGCGCTATACCACGCCTGGTATCAGAATGTGAAACCTAACCGGATGGCATACAACATGCTCAAATATTATCGAATTGACCCGGAGCTGCGCGATCAGAAACGTAGCGAATGGAATCAGCCTGTACTGTGGCCGGTGGGTGCAGGGATCGTGCTGCTGATTATCGTATTGCTGCCGGCGTGGCTGATGTATCGCCGTAAACAGCAACAACAAAGCATCACTCACTCGGTGACCTGATTTGGTTTTGGAACCATGCTAAATTACATTATCCGCCGGGTGCTCTATGCCCTTCCGATTCTCATCGGCGTCAATCTCATTACCTTCGCGCTCTTCTTTGTGGTCAATACACCTGATGATATGGCACGTATGCATCTTGGTACAAAGCATGTTACCGAAGAAGCAATCTGGAAATGGAAGGAGGATCATGGTTATAACAAGCCGCTGCTCTATAACGAAACAGCCAGTGGACTTGAAAAACTGACTGATACCATTTTTTTTGAAAAATCAGTCTCGATGTTTATTTTCGATTTTGGCCGCGCTGATGATGGTCGTGATATCGCGTATGAAATCCGGTCGCGCATGTGGCCAAGTTTAGCGATTGCGCTACCTGTATTTCTGTTGGGGTTGCTGACCTACATCACTTTTGCCCTGGCCATGATTTTTTTTCGTGCTACTTATGTCGATTTCTGGGGAGTTATTCTGTGTGTGATGCTTATGTCCATCTCCAGTTTGTTTTACATCATAGGCGGCCAGTTTCTGATTGGTAAACTGTGGCACCTGGTTCCTATTTCCGGGTATGGCAGCGGACTGGATGTCGGCCGGTTTCTCCTGCTCCCAATTATTATTGGGATAATCAGCAGTGCCGGGGCCAATACACGCTGGTATCGTACCCTTTTCCTGGAGGAGATCACTAAAGATTATGTCCGTACTGCCCGAGCCAAAGGATTATCGGAAAGCGTGGTACTGTTCAGGCATGTACTCAAAAATGCGATGATTCCCATATTGACTGGTGCTGTAGCTGTAATTCCACTACTTTTTCTCGGTGGGCTGATTACGGAATCATTCTTTGGTATCCCGGGACTAGGAAGCTATACCATCGATGCGATTCAATCGCAGGATTTTGCAGTCGTGCGCGCCATGGTGTTCCTGGGGTCACTGCTTTATATCATCGGGCTGGTATTGACCGATATTTCCTATACCCTGGCGGACCCGCGAGTACGGTTGGAGTAACTACTCATTTAAGGTTCAACCTACCTTGAGACCTGTTCTGTACAGTATAAAAAGCAAGATCGTGATTTTTACCATGATTGCCACGCTGTTACCTACGGCCGGCCTTGGCTTGCTGTCATTCAAACAGAACGAAGCGATGATTGTTGACAGTGTTACACGTGAGCTGCGGGTGCTTGCCGATAATATCAATCGTCAGCTGATTCTGTGGGTGGATGAGAGCATGCTTACTATCCGCGCATTATCAACCTCCAATCCTGTTATCGAAGGTTTAACCTCCCTTAAGGCGCTGGCCGGTAATAAAAATGATCGTGCAGTAAAACTGGTGCAGTCGGTTATGACGAGCTATCTGACTTCTGTAAAAGGCAAGCTGGATGAAGTATTGGAGCTGACTGTTTTTGATCATTCCCGAAAAATCATAGCGAGCAGTGCCAGTAATCCAGAGGTAATTGAATCTCCAGAATACTGGTCACATGCTTCTTTAACCCGGGGTGATATTGCCATTGCACCTCACTGGAATGACCATTACGACACTGCAACGTTTAGTATCATCTACCCGGTGCTGTCTTACGACAGCCAGCTCATTGGCGCTATCGCGGCCACGCTGGATTTGGGTATATTCAAGAGAAAATTACTGGAAATCAACAAATTTTCAGCAGGTCAGGTTACCCTGCTGGATCAGGAAGGCAGGGTATTGCTCAGTAGTGCCGCCGGAATTGATCATCTGGCAGTGCTGGATCCACATTATCTGGCATCCATGCAAACTGAGGATGAATCCACAACCCACGATGGACTGACTTATCCGAAAGCAATTGGCCTGCTGCATGTGTCAGAGAATATCCTGGTAGCAATTTTAGTAGAGCAGGATCAGAGTGCCATACAGGCATCATGGATAAAATTGCGTAACCGTTTTCTTGAATTTGTTGGAATACTGATGGTTGTCGTAACCCTGGTCGCCCTGTATATGGGACATTCCATCGTTACCCCCCTAAAACAGTTAATTAGTGCTGCCAAAGGGATTGCTGAGGGGGATCTGGATATTTATTTACCAGCAAAACGAAAGGATGAAGTTGGGCAGCTGACTACTATTTTCAACCAAATGACTGATGCATTGCGTAACAAGCACGCGGAAATCATGTCCGTCAATCAGGCTATGCAGCAGCAAAATCAGCTTTTGCAGAAACTTTCGATTACGGATGGGCTAACGGGGCTGTATAACCGGACAAAACTCAACACCATCCTGATCGAGCAGCTTGCCAGATTCCAGCGCAATAACCGTGCTTTCTGTCTGTTGATGATTGATGTGGATTATTTCAAAAACATCAATGATAAACTCGGGCACATTATGGGGGATAAAATCCTGGTTACGCTGGCTTCTGTATTGCTGAAATCAGTCAGAACGATTGATTATGCAGCACGCTACGGCGGAGATGAGTTTACGGCTGTTCTGATTGAAACCAACTCCAGTGCCGCCATCAAAACAGCAGAACGTATCCGCTCAGAGGTGAGTGCAGCCTGTCGGAAATTTGAAGAAAACCCGATTGAAATTACTTTGAGTATTGGTATTACCCAGAGCCACCTTAACGATACAACACCTGGAGAGCTGATAGCTCGTGCAGATATGGCATTGTATGAAGCCAAAAAACTTGGACGCAACCGGGTACATTGTATCAATGCGACTAATGCTGATACGTAGGATTATTGCCGGTTCCAGAGTGAATTACGCTATCCGGGCACAGTAAAATGGAATATAAGGATTATTACCAGATCATGGGCGTCACGCGCGACGCCAGCCAGGACGATATCAAAAATGCCTATCGCAAGCTGGCGCGCAAATACCATCCTGATGTCAGCAAGGAGCCAGATGCCGAAGTGCGCTTTAAAGAAATCGGTGAAGCCAATGAAGTGCTTAAGGATCCTGAGAAACGGGCAGCCTATGACCGGCTGGGAACACGCTGGAAAAGTGGCCAGGAATTTCACCCTCCTCCGGAATGGGACCAGGGATTTGAATTTCACGGTGGAGGGTTTTCTCAGGCAACCTCTCAGTTCAGCAGTTTTTTTGAGTCACTGTTCGGCAGAACTCAGTACAACCGCCAGTATCGTGACCAGGGATTTAATCTGCGTGGAGAAGATTCACGTGCAAAAATTTCAATCTCTCTGGAGGATTCATTCCAGGGAGGTGTCCGCAGCCTGACTTTGCAACATACAGAACCTGGTCCGGACGGGCGCCCACATGTCAGAGAGCGCACATTAAATGTACGCATACCCAAAGGTATTCAGCAGGGACAGCATATTCGACTGGCGGGCCAGGGCAGCCCGGGCGCAGGAGGTGGTAAGGCAGGTGATCTTTACCTTGAAATTACATTTAAATCCCATCCGTTTTTCAAAGTGGAAGGCAAGGATATTTTTCTGGAATTGCCCGTGGCACCATGGGAAGCCGCATTGGGCGCTACCATTTCAGCGCCCACTCCAGCTGGAGCGGTTGACCTCAAAATTCCAGCTGGTTCGCGTTCCAGCCAAAAGTTGCGCCTGAAGGGGCGTGGAATTCCAGGCACTCCGCCCGGTGATTTGTATGTCGTTTTACAGATTGCATTGCCACCAGCCGATAACGAACAGGCCCGTGGATTTTATCGTGAGATGGCACAGAAGTTTTCCTTTAACCCACGTGCAAAAATGAACACCTGAGTGCCAGAGGTTTCAGTGCATGAAGACAAACGATTCCCTCAGTGGAACCACATCAGTCAAATTGCCCTCTTTCCACTGACAGATCAATTTCATCTCAAAATGCCGGATCACTATGTCTGAACCACAATTAAAAATCCGTATCCGATTAGACCAGTCAGCTGACCATCCGGAGATTGAGCAGCATTCACCGGAGCTGCCAAAAGAGCCAGTCTCCCCCACTCCCCCGCCTGAATATGAATATAACTGGCCAAGAATCATCACTGCAGGAGCCGGCTTGCTGCTTGTGCTGATTGTTATCATCTGGGCGGCTTTAGATTCGTCTTCCGATGAGGAGGTGCTTGAAACAAACCCGACCGAGATACCTTTATCCATTACACCTCCAATCACACCTGAACCATCTTCAATAAAATCTGCTCAACCAGTAACATCAGCCGAATATTTATCCAGGCAGTTATCTGAAAATGATTCAGGAGATGGCAATACCCTCTTAAAAAATAACGGATCAAATCACACTGAGAAAGCATCCGGCCTACCGCCGAAACAGATTCCTAAACCACCCGCCAAACCAGGAGTAAAGCCGGATTTCACTGCATCTCAGTCAAAGTCCGGGAACAACTCACAGGAAATCAGCCGATCCTCGGGTTTGGTCAGAGCGCAACTTACTTCGAATATCCGGCGGCGGCAACCTGTTGACAGTATTGATCAGATTTCACTTGACGGTAAATCAGTCCGCCCCGTTTTTCTTTTTTTACATTTAAGCCAACTCAAGAATAAAAAGATATTGATCAACTGGTATTACCGGAACCGGTCTATCGCTAAAATTTCTTTATTGATTGGGAAGAACGACTGGCGCACCTATTCCAGCAAGGTACTCGACCAGAATAGACTCGGCCCATGGCGCGTTACTGCTTCTGATCAAACCGGAAAGCTGTTAGCCGAATTCAAGTTCAACGTCACACGTTAAAACGATTTGCACGCGTATGAAATACTGTAGCCAATGTGGTAGTGAAGTTGGTTTAAGTGTCCCGGAAGGTGATTCACTGCCTCGATATATTTGTGTGAAATGCCATACCATCCACTATCAGAATCCCAAGGTAATCGTCGGATGCATTCCTGAATGGGAAAATAAAATTTTATTATGCAGGCGTGCTATCACGCCCCATCGGGGAAAATGGACATTACCCGCCGGATTCATGGAAAACAATGAAACATTAGTGCAGGGTGCAGCAAGAGAAACAATGGAAGAAGCAAATGCCAGAGTGGAAATTCGTGACCTTTACGCAGTTTACAGCTTGCCGCATATCAGCCAGGTTTACATGTTGTTCCGGGCAAGATTACTGGATCTTGATTTTTCTCCAGGGGTTGAGAGTCTGGAAGTCAAGCTTTTTAGAGAACAGGAAATACCATGGAATGAAATCGCATTCCGTGTAATACACGATCCGCTAAAACGCTATATGACGGAGCGGTACCAGGGACAGCTCTCTTTTCACATGGGCACTATTGATAAGATTCCGGGAAACAACAGCCCAGGCGAATGATCGCCTGCATACTTTGAACTATTACTCCCATGTAATGCGCTTACTGAAATTGCAAGAAATGTAGTTGACTGAGATCAGTGCTTTTCTTATAATGACTAGCTCAATCGCGGGGTGGAGCAGTCTGGCAGCTCGTCGGGCTCATAACCCGAAGGTCGTAGGTTCAAATCCTGCCCCCGCAACCACTTATGTCCATATCTATTTTCCAGCCTGTTTTTGACAAATACTAAACAGGTTGCGAGCTGTAAAGAATCAGTTATTCGCATAAAAAATAGCACTCAAGTACTAATCACCTTGGTGAATAACGTATTGAATTTTTAGGTATGCGCTTCAGGTGTGGCCAAAACTAAATCTGCTACGTATAAAAACCGGAAATAACAATGCCCGCATGTGGAGATAGGTTCAGGCTATGCTGAACTACAAAACAATCGCCAAGTAATTAGCACGCTTTGTATTTCTGGGTTGTATGCTGGAAAAATGGCTCCCCGACCTGGGCTCGAACCAGGGACCTGCGGATTAACAGTCCGTCGCTCTACCGACTGAGCTATCGGGGAATGCAGGCAACTACTACAAGCGCGGTATGTTAGACTTTTATATCGGTTTGGTCAACAATTCTCGCAATCAAGCTTGTGGAGCTAATAGTATCATCGGTTAAATTGAGCCATTTTATGGAAAAACACGGAATAATTCTGCGTTTTCCATCTTGAAAATTCTTGTCAGTATGAAGAAAAAATTAACATTAGATACCGAAGCGGTAGCATCGCCCCATCATCCCAAAAATTTTGAAACTGCCGCGGCCGAACTTGAGAAAATTGTAACCAGTATGGAGGCAGGGCAAATGTCTCTGGAGGATGCGCTTTCTGCATACAAGCACGGAGTGGAATTGTTACAATACTGCCAAAATATACTGAAAGATTCGCAACAACAGATAAAAATACTTGAGGCAGACATGCTGAAAAATTTTTCACTCACTGAGCGTGATGCGTCCTGATTTCCAGCTATGGGCGGGTGAGCGGCTTGCCCTTATTGAGGCCTGTCTGGAAAAACATCTCCCGGCTGTAAATTGTGTACCTGCACGCCTGCATGACGCAATGCGATATTCCGTGCTGGGTGGTGGCAAGCGGGTGCGGCCGCTCCTGGCTTTTGCGGCTGGAGAGTTAAGCGGCGCAGATCAGATGCATGTAGTTATTGCCGGTGCGGCTGTAGAGCTGATTCATGCTTATTCTCTGGTGCATGACGACCTGCCCTGTATGGATAACGATATACTGCGGCGCGGCAAACCAACCTGCCATATCAGATACGATGAGTCCACTGCCCTGCTGGTAGGTGACAGCCTGCAAAGTCTGGCTTTTCAGTTGCTGGCGGAGACTCGTCTGACAGATGATCCTCATATGCAACTGGAAATGATTCGGCATCTCGCCTTTGCAGCAGGGTCACGAGGTATGGCGGGTGGCCAGGCAATTGACCTGGACAGTGTAGGCAAAACATTGAATTTGCCCGAGCTCGAATTTATGCATATTCATAAAACCGGTGCATTGATCCGGGCGGCAGTAATACTGGGTGCTCGTTGCGGAAACAAGTTGAGTGAAACGCAATTCAGGCAGCTGGATCACTTCGCCAAGTGTATGGGGCTGGCATTCCAGGTAATAGATGATATTCTCGACGCCGAAGCTACTACGGTTGCACTGGGTAAAACTGCCGGAAAGGATGCAGAAAACAACAAACCCACCTATGTTAGTATACTGGGCATCAAACAAGCGCGAGAGCTTGCCCACGAGCTCAGACAGGAAGCAACCGGGGTATTAAGTCAATTTGGAGCAGCCGATGCTCTGCGTTTACAGCAAGTCACTGATTTCATCGTACAGCGTGAGTTTTAGGCTTACGCCGCCAGTTTATCCACCATTTTTTTCAGTCACACATTTTCTAAATCTGCATGTATCCATTACTTGATCGCATTGAGATACCCGCACAGCTACGTACACTGAAACGCAGCCAGCTGCCACAGTTGGCAGAAGAGTTGCGCAGCTTTCTGATTGAGTCTGTAGCGGGCACCGGTGGACATTTGTCTTCCAATCTCGGGACGGTCGAACTGACCATTGCGTTACATTATGTATTCGATACCCCTTCCGATCGCCTGATCTGGGATGTGGGACATCAGACCTACATTCATAAAATTCTTACTGGCCGGCGCTCAGGAATGGCTCATCTGCGTATGCAGGGAGGGATTGCCGGTTTTCCCAGACGGGATGAAAGTGAATACGATGCATTTGGTACAGCACATTCCAGTACTTCAATCAGTGCCGCACTCGGTATGGCGATCGCCGCACGACTCAAAGGTGTAAAGCAGCATGCCATAGCAGTGATTGGTGATGGTGCAATGAGTGCTGGCATGGCTTTTGAAGCATTGAACAATGCTGGTGTGATGGATGCGGATTTGCTGGTAATCCTGAACGATAATGACATGTCTATCTCCCCTCCCGTGGGAGCGCTTAACAATTACCTTGCCAAACTGATGTCAGGCCGTTTTTATGCAACAGCCAGGCGTGCGGGCGAAAAAATGCTGGGGGTAGTACCGCCTGTTTTGGAGTTGGCCAAACGGGCGGAAGAACATGTCAAAGGCATGGTAACACCCGGCACACTGTTTGAGGAGTTTGGTTTTAATTACATTGGTCCGATAGATGGCCACGATCTGGAGATTTTGCTGACCACGCTGAATAACATCAAACAGCTTGATGGCCCGCAGTTTCTGCATGTTGTGACCCGTAAGGGTAAAGGCTATAAACCGGCAGAGGAAGATCCGGTTCTTTACCACGGTGTCGGAAAATTCAAACCAGATCAGGGTATCGTATCGAAACCTGCTGCCAGACCAGCTTACACCCAGATATTTGGTGACTGGTTATGTGATATGGCAGCAAAAGATTCGCGTCTGATTGGCATCACTCCCGCCATGCGAGAAGGTTCTGGTCTCATCCGTTTTTCAAAAGAATATCCGGATCGCTATTTTGATGTGGGAATTGCAGAGCAGCATGCAGTCACTTTTGCAGCTGGAGCTGCTTGCGAAGGGTTAAAGCCAGTTGTGGCAATTTACTCAACCTTTCTGCAGCGTGCCTATGATCAGCTGATCCACGATGTTGCCATACAGAATCTGCCAGTCATTTTTGCGATCGATCGTGCCGGGCTTGTTGGTGCTGATGGCCCGACACATGCTGGCAGTTTTGATCTGAGTTACCTTCGTTGCATTCCTAACGTCACTGTTATGACACCAGCTGATGAAAATGAGTGTCGCCAGATGCTCTACACGGCTTTCCTGCTCGATTCCCCTACGGCTGTTCGCTATCCGCGTGGTACTGGTCCCGGTGTGCCAATCCAGCAGGAAATGCAAGCCATCCCGCTGGGTAAAGGGGAAATTCGTCGGCAAGGTAAGCGGATTGCACTACTGGCTTTCGGTAATATGTTGGCTCCATGTCTTGAAGCCGGTGAAGAACTGGGTGCTACCGTAGCAAATATGCGTTTTGTCAAACCGCTGGATCAGGAACTGATTACCGCTCTTGCGGCTGATCATGAACTACTGGTTACCGTCGAAGAAAATACCATTATGGGAGGGGCCGGCAGTGCTGTAATGGAGTGCCTCTCCCACCTTGGCAAAAACGTCAATCTGTTGCAGCTGGGATTGCCGGATATTTTTATCGATCAGGGCGATCCCGCACAGATGTTATCTGATTGCGGACTGGATAAGGCCGGAATCATTCAATCAGTAAAAAAGCGGCTCTCTTCGTGATACCGTCTAAACAGCATTACTGTTCAGATCTGTTTGAGCAACAATCAGTCAGCTCTGATTCGAGAACAGTTTTACAGGAAGGAGATTTATGAACAAACATACCGATCTGCCCATTGCTGATGTACAAGGCTCACTGGACACAAGACATATTGCGATCGATCGGGTGGGAATCAAGGCAATCCGTCATCCCATTCTGGTGGCTGATAAAGATGGCGGCTCCCAGCATACCGTGGCGCAGTTCAATATGTACGTTAATCTGCCTCACAATTTCAAAGGGACACACATGTCTCGCTTCGTGGAAATATTGAACAGTCACGAGCGCGAAATCTCGGTCGAATCGTTTGAAGAAATCCTGCGTTCCATGGTTGGCAGATTGGAGTCGGATTCCGGGCATATCGAAATGTCTTTCCCTTACTTTATCAACAAATCCGCTCCGGTTTCCGGGGTAAAGAGTCTGTTGGATTATGAAGTCACGTTTATTGGTGAGATCAAAGATGGCAGTCAGTATGGATTCACCATGAAAGTGGTTGTTCCTGTGACCAGCCTGTGCCCCTGTTCTAAAAAAATATCGGATTATGGCGCGCACAACCAGCGTTCACACGTTACGATTTCCGTGCGCACCAACAGCTTTGTCTGGATTGAGGACGTTATCAGAATCGCAGAGGAACAGGCGTCTTGTGAGCTGTACGGACTACTGAAACGCCCGGATGAAAAATACGTTACCGAGAAAGCTTACAACAACCCGAAGTTTGTTGAGGATATTGTTCGCGATGTGGCAGAGGTACTCAATCGCGATGATCGGATAGATGCTTATGTCGTTGAATCAGAAAATTTTGAATCCATACACAATCACTCTGCCTACGCTCTGATTGAGCGTGATAAACGATCACAGTAACAATCTGCCAGGTGATCCGAGTGGTGTTGCAGATATAGTACGGCCCGGCCACACCACCCTCACCTTCCTCCAGATCAGCAGCAGCGATTCATTCTGCCCTTGCCGCCATATCGCGCTTCCATCCGTTCACGGAAAAAATCTTCTCGCGACATAATTGTCTGCTCGGGGTGTACATTTTTCATGTGTTCAACATAGGTGCTGTACTCCGGTACACCAACCATCAAACGCAAACTTTGTGCAAACCGCTTCCATATACGGCTCAATTTATTATCAGTCACTGTAATTTCTCCCGATCATTTTTCAATAACTGCATAAACAGGTAACAGCTCAAACGGTGCTTCCCGGGTCGTTGGATCAGTAGCCGTACGTGCCTGCAGGACAGTCCGGATGCCAAATGCCAGTATGCTGATCAGCACAGTCATAAACAGTGCAGTGAGCGCAGTGTTGATATAGTCATTGAATATTACCTGCTGCATTTGTCCGATTGATTTGGCAGGCACCAATACCGTACCTTGAGCAACTGCATCCTGATATTTTTCCGCGTGAGCAAGGAAGCCAATACGTGGATTGTCATGAAAGATTTTCTGCCACGCGGCGGTCAGTGTACAGATATAAACCCAAGTTGCCGGAATCACTGTAATCCAGGCGAAGCGATCACGTTTCATTCTGAACAGTACACAGGTACACAGAACCAGTGCAATACCGGCAAGCATCTGATTAGCGATTCCAAACAGTGGCCACAATGTGTTGATGCCGCCTAGCGGGTCGATTACACCCTGATACAGAAAATACCCCCAGCCGGATACGCAAATACCCGTAGCAATCAGATTTGCCTGTAGTGAATCAGTTTTTTTCATTGCCGGAATGAATGAGCCAAGCAAATCTTGCAGCATGAAGCGCCCGGCACGTGTTCCTGCATCAACAGCCGTCAGAATGAAGAGTGCCTCAAACAGAATGGCAAAGTGATACCAGAATGCCATCATTCCGGTATCACCCACTACTTTCGACAGGATTTGTGCCATGCCCACTGCCAGTGTCGGTGCGCCACCTATGCGCGAAATAATGCTGTGTTCGCCAACGTCTTGTGCAGTCTGTGTAATCATTTCCGGCGTGATATGGAACCCCCACTGTGAAATGGTTTGTACTGCCGATTCCGCTGTCGTGCCGATAATTGCAGCTGGACTGTTCATGGCAAAATAAATGCCGGGCTCAATCGATGCTGCTGCTACCAGTGCCATGATCGCGACAAATGATTCCATCAGCATTGCACCGTAGCCAATAAAACGTGCATCTGTTTCATTCTGGATCATTTTGGGGGTGGTGCCGGACGCAATCAGTGAATGAAATCCGGAAATTGCCCCGCAAGCCACTGTTACGAACAGAAATGGAAACAGATCGCCTGACCAGACCGGTCCTGTACCATCAATGAATTGCGTCAGCGCCGGCATTTTCAATTCTGGCGAAATGATTACAACACCAACTGCCAATCCAACGATAGTGCCAATCTTGAGAAAGGTTGACAGATAATCACGTGGCGCCAGCAGCAACCATACCGGCAATACAGAAGCGATAAAGCCGTAGCCGGTCAATACCCAGGTCAGTTGCTCTCCTGTTGCTGAGAACATGGCTGCCCACACGGGATCTGCCTGAACGTACTGGCCGGCAATGATCGACAAAATCAGTAATGTAAAACCAATCAGTGAAACTTCAGCAATCGCACATGGCCGGAAATAGTGTGAATAAACCCCCATGAACATTGCAATCGGAATCGTTGCCGCAACAGTAAATGTACCCCATGGTGATTCTGCCAGTGCCTTGACGACAATCAGCGATAAAACAGCCAGCAGAATCAGCATGATGAAAAATGCTCCGAACAATGCGATCATGCCGGGAATTTGCCCCAGTTCAGATTTGATCAGGTCACCAAGCGAACGGGCATCCCGTCTGGTCGATATGAACAATACGATGAAATCCTGTACTGCCCCGGCGAACACAACTCCGGCAAGCAGCCACAACATACTGGGCAAATAGCCCATCTGTGCCGCCAGAATCGGCCCAACCAGCGGCCCTGCCCCGGCAATTGCCGCAAAATGGTGTCCGAACAGTACATATCTGTTGGTTGGGACGTGATCCAGCCCGTCGTTATGCTTATACGCCGGTGTCATGCGTGTGGCATCCAGCTTCAATACACGGTTGGCGATAAACAGGCTGTAGAAACGGAAAGCGATCAGATACACACACACTGCTGCGATAACTATCCAGATGGCACTGATCGATTCTCCCCGGTTTAGTGCAATGACACCCAAGGCCGCTGCTCCCAGCAGGGAAAACAGCAGCCAGCCGACCCATTTAAACAACTGACTCATGATTACTCCTGATAAAACAAACTGAAACTGCCTGCTTCGTATTTGCCTGGCATCGTGATAACCTTTTGCACTTTTTCAGAAAATAAACTGCCATGCAACAAGATCACAACACAACGCCTCCCAGACGGATATCATCTGTTGCCTATTTTTTATTTCTTTCCCGTTGGCTGCAATTACCCTTGTATCTGGGGCTGGTACTGGCACAGGGTGTGTATGTATATCATTTCTGGATTGAATTGTCGGATCTGATTGGCGCCATATTCTCCAGCCAGGGTGCTCTGCAGCATATTCTCGACATGGTGGCGGTCAAAGGAGCAGAAAGACCTGAAAAACTGGATGAAACTGCCATTATGCTGGTAGTACTCGGCCTGATTGATGTGGTCATGATTTCGAATTTACTTATCATGGTTATCATCGGTGGTTATGAAACCTTTGTTTCGCGCATGAACCTCGAAAGTCACCCTGATCAGCCGGAATGGTTGTCACACGTTAATGCTTCGGTATTAAAAGTCAAACTGGCGACTGCCATCATCGGTATTTCATCGATTCATCTGTTGAAGACGTTTATCAATGCAAATGCCTACGATGAGAAAACACTGATTGCACAAACCGTCATCCATATCGCATTCCTGCTTTCTGCACTTGCAATCGCTTATTGCGACCGGATCATCTCACAAACCGCTCGGATTTCCGGGGAACATTAAAGATTGATGCTGCGTCCGCCATCAACGGCGACGATCTGTCCGGTAATGAATGGTGCATCTTCAATCAGGAAGCTGACAGTTCGTGCGATGTCATCTGGTTCTCCCATACGCCTGAGCAGTGTTCTTTCAATAATATGCCTGCGCGCTGATTCATCCTGCCACTCACCTGCCTCCGGCCAGAGAATCGGTCCGGGGGAAATACCGTTCACCCGTATTTCCGGAGCAAGTTCCATCGCCAGTGAACGTGTTAGCGCAGCCAGCCCGCCTTTGGCTGCGTTGTAAATAGTGTAGTGCCTGAGGGGGTATTCGGTGTGTATATCGATAATGTTAACGATACACCCCTGCTTCTTTTTCAGATAAGGCGCTGCTGCCTGTGACAGAAACAAGGGTGCTTTCAGGTTGCTGCCTACCAGATCATGCCAGTCATGTTCAGTACATTCACCCACAGGTGTTGGGAAGAAACTGGAAGCATTGTTGACCAGCGCATCCAGCTGGCCAAATTGCCGGGCCGCATGGTCAACCCAATCTGGAATTCCGCCTGTATTCAGCAAATCAGCCTGCAGTAGTGCAACAGAATCCGGGCGCTTCCGTTCAAGCACCTGTTTCAGTTGCTGTGCATCAGCAGATGAATCACGATAATGAACCACGATCCTGGCGCCTTTACGGTGCAGCCATTGGCAAATAGCAGCACCCACTCGCCGTGCCCCCCCAGTTACCAGAATTACTTTATCCTTCACAAAAGCCTCTTTTGTTTACGCTACACTTCAGCACTACAATCTACCATAAACCTTTTTACTGCCAAAAACGCCCGTGCCCCTGCCCTTACCTGATCCAGCCGAACAAAAATACAGCGATACCCTGAAAACGACACTCCGCGAACAGATTACCCGTTCCGGTGGCTGGATTTCATTTGCTGATTATATGGAATCCGTTTTATATACGCCTGAAACTGGCTATTACAACGGTGGGGCCGCTAAATTTGGGGCAGGCGGTGATTTTGTCACGGCTCCGGAAATGTCTCCTTTATTCGGCCAGACGCTGGCGCGGCAGGCGGCACAAATTCTCAATGCTGTTGATCAAGGTTCAATTCTGGAATTTGGTGCAGGTTCCGGCAAGCTGGCAGTTGATCTGCTGCGGGCACTGGAAGAATTGGATCACCTGCCGCAGCACTACTATATCCTTGATCTCAGTGCTGACCTGCAACAGCGGCAGCGGACAACAATTGAACAGCATATCCCGCATCTGGTTTCACGAGTGCACTGGTTATCGGATTTGCCAGAGCAATTTGAGGGTCTGATTCTCGCCAATGAAGTGCTGGATGCCATGCCGCTTCACCTGGTTGCCTGGCAAGACAGCAGCATTGCTGAACGAGGCGTGATCTGGAAGGATCATGGACTGGCATGGCAGGATCGGCCGCAGGCCAATCAGGAGTTATTTGAGATTGCACGGCAACTGCCTCCGGCTGGCCAACCTTCCTCGCATGCTTACGTCAGCGAAATCAGTCTTGCCAACCGGTATTTTATCCGCTCACTTGCATCATTGCTCCTACGGGGGGGCATATTACTGATCGATTATGGATTCGGTCAGAGTGAGTATTACCACCCGCAGCGTTATCAGGGCACGCTGATGTGCCACTACCGGCATCATGCCCATGATGATCCATTTTTTCTTCCTGGACTGCAGGATATTACCGGTCACGTTGATTTCAGTGCCGTTGCCCGGACAGCACTTGATTCCGGGCTGGAACTGGCCGGCTACACCACGCAGGCACATTTTCTGATTAACTGCGGGATTACTGATTTATTGACACGCACCCCGGCAGATCAGCCGGGGTGCTATCTGCCATTGGTCAGTCAGGTGCAGCGTCTGGTCAGCCCAGCTGAAATGGGCGAATTGTTCAAGGTAATGGTTTTAAACAAAGGAATTGAGCCTGATACTGCTGCTTATGGTTTTACGCGGGGAGATCTGCGGCGTCTGCTGTAATCCAGGCTGATATGCTTACCGGAGTCTATCGGCTCAGTTCAGGCCGGGCAGATTGAACAACCTGTTTCAGGGTTTTGCAGGCAGCCTGCATACCGGGTGCCAGGCGCAACAGCTCGTTCAGATGAAGCGAACGCTTCAGCAATAAAGTCAGCAGAGGAACAGGCTTAACGCTGCCGTCCGGTTTCAGCGCTGTCATCAGTTCGGCTGGCGGGGAAAACTGTACCGGGTCTGAAATAGCACGTATCGCCAAAAATGGCACGCCTTTTTCTGCTGCAACCGCAGCGACTGCACCACTTTCCATATCCACCGCACACCCGCCGCTTTGTGACGCGAGCATGCGCTTGGCCGTTTCTGTGGTGATTACAGTATCACTGGTCACCAGTGAACATTGAATCACATTGATGCGCCCTGGCAGACAACGCTGAACCCGGGTACGCCAGCCGTCATCTGCCGGATAATTCCGGTCTGCCAGCACTGATTTCGGCAGGATCAGGTCACCGGGCTGCAGACTGTCATCCAGCGCGCCAGCCACTCCAAAACTGATCAGCCTGGTCACTTTTTCCTGCTCGCACAGCGCAGTTGCCGCCCGGCGGGCAGCAACACCACCCATCCCGCATATCCTGATTACCAGGCTTTCATCCAGCACTATTGCCTGATCGAAAGGGATACGCTGCTGCGTAATACATCGGGCTTCCGCACGCAAAGCGACAATGATGCCAACACGATTCACGCAGATGGCCTCCCCTAATCAGCTGCCGGATTAGTCAGCGCACGATAGCGATTTAATGCCCATAGCGGAAAGAACTTTGAATAGCCATGATATTTCAGATAAAAAACTCTTGGAAACCCCGGCGCGGTAAACCACGGTTCTTCCCATAATCCGGCCGTTTTCTGGGTACGAATCAGGTAATCAATCCCTTTTTGTACTGCTGTATTTTTTACTTCGCCTGATGCCATCAACCCAAGCACAGCCCATGCTGTCTGAAAAGAAGTACTTTCTTCCAGCTGTCCCGCCAGCTCTGGATTGAGGTAGGAATCATTGGTTTCACCCCACCCTCCATCAGTATGCTGTACTGATTTCAGCCACTGTACTGCATGTGTTACCGCCGGATGATCATGTTCGACATGTGCCAGCCTGAATGCCTCCAGCACTGACCAGGTACCGTAAACATAGTTACTGCCCCAGCGTCCAAACCAGGCACCGGATGGTTCCTGTTCATCGAATAAAAATTTCAGCCCGTGCCTGACGGCTTGCTGGTGCCGTGTTTCACCATTCAAGGCAAGCAGGCCAACACAGCGCGCTGTTACGTCGCTGGTGGGTGGATCCAGCAATGCACCGTGATCGGCAAACGGGATTTCATTCAGGTAATAGTAAGTATTGTCTATATCGAAAGCAGCAAAACCGCCGTTGTCCGATTGCATGCCAGCCAGCCAGTCTGCTGCCCGGGTTATGCTGCTGCGGTAATCTTCCCTGTTGGCCTGATACAACGCCCACGCCACAGCAGCGGTATCGTCCAGATCCGGATAATGCGGATTGGCATACTGAAACGCCCAGCCACCACCCGGCAGGCCGGGACGCTTGTCGCGCCAGTCTCCTGGCTCATCAAGCGCCTGTAGTGGAACAAGCCAGTCGAGTGCACGGCGAATCGGTTCACTGTCAGCCTGGCCATCTTCCTGCAACGCCAGTGAAGCCAGTACGGTATCCCATACGGGAGATACGCAGGGTTGGCACCAGGTAACATCATCCCCTTCGTTTATCAGCAGTTCACGCAAAGACTGGCGGCATTGCTGGAGTAACGGGTGATCACGATCATGGCCCAGTAATACCAGTGCTTCATAGGCATTGACCATTGCCGGGAAAATTGCACCCAGGCCATCTTTGCCATTAAGTCGCTCAACCGTCCACTGCTCGGCTTTTTTCAAAGCCTTGCGGCGCATAAAAGCGGGAATGAATGGTTCCAGTTTTGAACCCAATCTTTCCACATACAGCAGTAAACGGTTCAGCGGTGTGCGTACCGGGAAATAATTTCTTTCCTTTTCCGGATCGACGGTAAACAGTTCACGCACATGAATATTACGTGGATTAACAGCCTTGGCTTTGAGGGTGCACAGAATGGAAAGCGGTACCATCACTGTTCGCGACCAGTACGCCACTTTACTCAGATGGAAAGGGAACCAGCGTGGCAGCAGCATGATTTCAGCCGGAACAAACGGCACGCCACGCCAGGGTATCTGCCGGTACATGGCAAGCAACAGGCGGGTAAATACATTCGAGCGTGCTGCCCCTCCCCGTTCCAAAATGGCGTTACGCGCGCGCACCATGTGGGCTGCTTCCGGAGAATCTCCCGCCAGTTTCAGTGCGTAGTAGGCCTTGACGCTGCAACTCATATCAAAATCGCCGCCATAGTACAGTGGCCAGCCACCGTGCCCGTCAATTACCTGGCGATTGCGCAGGAAATTGGCAATTTTCCGCTCTAATCCGGTATCCACTTCATCCATGAAATGCAGCATCAGGATATATTCAGCTGGAATTGTGCAATCGGCTTCCAGCGGAAAACACCAGTGACCATCTTCTCGCTGCTGTGCCAGCAAAGCTGTGCGAGCACGGGTAATGGCATCGTTCAATGTAACTGCTGGAATTTCACTCATCGCATTATCGACATCATCAGTAACTGGCAAAGATTCTGATACGGTCAGATTATCCAGCAGAGATGATTTCTGTAGAGAAGATCCGGATAATGTTTGTGAAATGGCCATATAGCGAGAAGCCTCCATTCAATAAATCAGCGTGAAATGATTGTGCTGCTATCAGATTCAGATAGCCTGACAATCCGGAAGTTGTATTTCCTGAGAAAATCAATACAGAAAGACAACACACAAAGTGTTGAATTCATTTTTACAGGGTATGTGACCAAACCGGGATATACCGTAGCAGATAAATACAACGATCAGTGAGGGACTACAGTGTTAAATTATGTTGCTTACATTATTCTGGTCAACCAGAAACTGCTTTACTGGATTTGTAATTAATTTAATTAAATGGACACACACCAACATACCGTTTTACTTGTCTCAGACACTTCAGATATTCCAGATTCATACGAGCACTCAGTCGAAGAGAACCCGGTCAATAAATACTACCAGCGCCCATTTTACCAGCTGGCACAAAAATCGCTTGGTAATCAGTTCGAATATCGCTATCTGGTTCTAAAAACCGGTAGTGGCAAGTCTTATGTGCAACTTTTGTTTCTGGTAAACCAGAGCATCTTTGAAGGGCTTTCTCCCGCACTGAAAAGGTTATTGACAAAATGGGCACCGCGCAAATTATCAGAAATCAGAATGCTGATGATTGGATGCCCAACCGGAGAAGGAGCACTGGCTGGCAGTGAATTTGATGGTTCTGAGATTTCGCAGCTGCTGCGAGAACATTTGCACAGAATTGCTCGTGAGCTGAAAGTATCACTGATTGTTTTCAAAGATTTTCCGGCAAATTACCGTGAAACGCTCAACCCCTTGCTTTCAGCTGATTACATACGGATACCCAGTTTCCCGGCCTGTAAAATTGATCTTGCTTACGGGAATTTTGAGGATTACATGAAACAGGCGCTAAGCCGCAACACGCGCAAGGATCTTTACCGTAAATTCCGGGAAGCAGATCGCTTCGGGCAATTTTCAATGGAGGTAATTAAAGATTTCACTCCTGTACTGGATGAAATTTATCCCTTGTATTGCCAGGTGTTGGCACGTTCAAAGTTCAAATTTGAAATTCTGACAAGAGATTATTTTGCCGGACTTGGAGAAGCACTGGAGGGAAGTGGTCGTTTTTTTATCTGGCGGGATTCCAGTGGAAAAATCGTGGCATTTAACCTGTGTGTACTGGAGAAAAAGGTACTGCGAGACTGCTATATTGGACTGGATTACCAGATAGCATTGGACGCACATCTCTACTTTGTTTCATTCCGAGACATCATTTCCTGGGCTATCGAGCATGATCTGGAGCAGTATTACACCAGCCCTCTGAATTATTCTTCCAAGTTACACCTGAAGATGGATCTGGCGCCGCTTGATCTTTACATACGGCATGTCAATCCGGTTATCAATTTTTTCTGCAAGTATTTTATGCCAGCCCTGGAGCCAACCCAATACGACCCACTCCTGCCAAAATTCAAAGATTTCAAGGATTTACGATGAATCCAAATCAATCTGTCCTTAAAACCAGAAACAGTCTGCCTTACTGGGGAATTCTTTTTTGTTCCTTGTTTGTCACCGCATCAGAAGTATTTATGAAAAAGGGGGCTGATGACATGTCTGGCCCTGATGATCTGTTGAGCCTGATAGATAACCCGTTACTGCTCTCGCAATGGATCTGGCTGGGCGTGTTTTGCTACATCATCAGCCTCGGGTTCTGGATAAAAGTGCTTCAGGTTCTGCCGCTCAATATCGCCTTCAACCTGGTGAATATCGAGCACCTGTTTGTTCCGGCAGCCAGCTACCTTTTTCTGGATGAATTTATCAGCCCCATGCGGATTGCCGGAATAAGTCTTGTACTGATGGGAGTATGGCTGATTGCAGAAACCTATTGCCGTATGGAAGAACGCGCATGACCAACTGGTTTCTGACACTGATCGTCTTCTCACAAATATTCATGGTCGGCGGGCAGATTTTTCTTAAACATGCCCTGAACAGAAAAGATGAAATGGCAAACGCCTCCCTGTGGAAGCGGTCTGCTCCTTACGTCTATGGTATCAGCCTGATGACAGGCTGGTTTTTTCTATGGCTGGAATTATTGTCCCAGGTAGAGCTAAGCTACCTTTATCCGTTTGATGCTCTGAGCCCGCTATTCATGGCTTTTGGTGCCAGCCTTGTCCTCAAGGAGAAGATGACAGCCCGCTTATGGTACGGCATCCTGCTGATTATTACCGGGCTCATGCTTGTTGGCGCCAGTGAGTAATGGCCAGAGTTTCCGGATTGCCCTGTAATTATTCTGGATTGTTTCAGATGTTGAAGGTATTGTGGTTTTGGGGTGATCCAGTGTTGAAACCAGTCGCTGGGCGATACGGGAGAACTTTGGATCTGAATAGGCGCCGCAAATATCTCCCCCAATCAATCTGGTGTGCTGGCGGATGTGTGTAATGGCCCAGCAAAGGTCATCCACCGTGAACAGGCCATGCTCCCAGTTACTGAAAAATTCCCTGGCGTCGAGACAATCCAGATCAATCGTGACGTATATCGACCGTCCATGCCAGCGAGACAGCTGTTGCAGGAAAGTGGCGCGCCAAGTTTCGCGGGAAATACGTTCATCCCGACAAACAGACGGATTGGGGTAACGCTCCTGCCATGAAAAAATCTGTAATCTTCCAGACTGGAGCGCGCTTTTGGGTGAAAACAGATTGTGTGGCCAGTTAAGTTCAAAATTCCCACACCCCCACACCTGTGCTGATTCCAGCCAGCCAGATTCAAGCGCCCTGTTGATCCAGCCGCCACAACACCATTTTGGAGGCTTCGTATCCCAGTCCGGATGATTATCAAATGAAAGCAGCACAAAAGGTTCCTGAATCCGTCTTATCCAGAGCGCACTCAAATGATGAAAATCACCGGATCCGTAGAGAATGAACGGGCGCAGATATGGTGTGATTTCTGAATAGAATGCCTCGACTTCATCAGTCAATGCCGAAAAACGAAGGCGCGGCCCCCATGGCTTCATGTCTTGAGACGGGATATGAAGCACAGCTGCCGTAGCAGCAAGATCATCACCCAGATCAATGTGGATCTGATTGGAATTTTTTTCTGGCAGCATCGTACTCAAGGGGAAACGGTTTTTTCTTCCAGGCCTGTTGACTGGCTCGCCGGTTCGTTTACCGGCTGGTCTGCTTCATCATCCGGCTGGTTGTCGTAATTATCAACCGGAGGGTTGCCATCATAAATCAGATATTCGCGGTGTTGCATATAACTCTCACGCACAAACAGATAAGGATCCAGCGCAGATTCATCACGAATCTTCATCGCATCCGCCAGGCTGGCCCTTTTGTCGATGACGCGCAAAACCGCAAGAGGAATAATCACGGGTCCACCCAATGCATACGCCAGATAAAACAATCCATCCGAAAGATAGCTGAATGGAAGGTCGGTAACATCCCGGCCCGTACTTGGGCCATAAAGAGGAATAAACAGATAAGGGCCATTACTCACGCCCCATATTGCCAGTGTCTGCCCGAAATCTTCGTTATGTTCCGGGAAACCCATATGTCCGGCCATGTCAGAAAGCCCCCCCACGCCAATGGTGGTATTGATTACAAAGCGCGCCATATCTGAAAATCCCTGGCGTACTTTTCCCTGCAGGAAACTGTTTAAAACCACACTCGGATAGGATAGGTTCCGGTAAAAATTACTGACCGGACGCTGTATCGCTTTAGGTACATGCTTAATATATGCATCTGCAACCGGTTCAATAAATCTGCGATCAATTTCATCAGTCAGCCGGTAAGATTTACGGTTGATTGGCTCGTAGGGATCTTGTGTGCCAGCCTGATTCTTCTGTACGGGAACCGAGCTGCAGGCTGTGCAAATCAGTACCAGGCAGCAGACAAGATTCCGTAAATGGCTGGATTGGGAAATGGGCATAGGTTGAGTCTGTTTACCGGTTATGCTGCTTTTTTTCTGTCAAAGTGATTGTGGCGATCTGCCAGACGGGTTCCTGTAACGACGCTTACCGATCATTACTTGAATGGTTAACGTCGATATGAATATGATCAGGCGCGCCGTTCACCATGCACGACTTCCACCAGTTTAAGTGCCTGCAGCTCCATTTCCAGCACCAGTTCATCAACTCTGGCGCGAAAATGGCGATAAAAAATGATACTGGGGATCGCCACCAGGATACCAAATGCAGAGTTATACAAAGCAACCGAAATACCATGCGCGAGCTGTATCGGATTGCCGCCTGTCGGCGTGCCCGATCCGAAAATATCGATCATGCCGATCAGTGTGCCAAATAACCCCATCAACGGACTGAGTGAAGCAATCGTTCCTAAAGTAGTAAGATAACGCTCCAGCTCATGAGCGGCCACACGCCCGGCTTCTTCAATGGATTCCTTCATGACCTCACGCGGGCTGTCGATATTTCTCAATCCTGCCACCAGGACCTGCCCGAGCGGGGAATGTTCCTGTAAACGATTGAGCGTATCAGCATGCACACCGGAACGACGATACTCCTGCAACACTCTTGGTAATAAATCCCGCGGAGCAACTTTTGACAGGCGCAGGCTCCATAAACGTTCACCGATAATGCCCATCGCCAGAACGGAAGCCAGTATGATCGGCCATATCGGCCAGCCGGCTGCCTGAATGATTGAAAACACGAATTGATCCCCCTGGTTGTAATGAAGTCAGGCGCACTATTTTGCAGTACTGGCACACTTTGCTCAACCAGCGTTTTTTCCTGCAAAGGTTATACACAATTCCTGTGGATAACTTTGTGAATAAATCCTGAATAAGCCGGATAAGTAGTGTTGCCAGCATGATATTCTTTGGACTGCTTAATTTTTACACCAAATAAAATTATTAAAAACAAACAGTTATTTTAAGTCATTGTTATCATACAAGCTTCTCCAGAGCACCTGATTTAACCGAACGTCATTGTGGATGATTATAAAACAGCATGGCTGATCACGATCTTTTTCTATCCCCCAAAAAAACCCTCTGGTGCATCAGTGAATTAAACCGTAATGTTCGTGTGATACTTGAACATAATTTTCCTCTGCTGTGGGTAAGTGGTGAAATTTCCAACATGCGACGCTATCCGTCCGGGCACTGGTATTTCTCACTCAAAGATGACAATGCACAGGTGAGATGTGTCATGTTCCGTCATAAAAATCTTTATCTGGACTGGGTGCCCCAGGATGGCATGCAGGTTGAAGCTCAGGTATTGGTGACATTGTACGAGGCACGAGGTGAATTTCAGCTCACAGTTGAATTGCTTCGCCGTGCCGGGTCAGGTGCGTTATTTGAGGCTTTTGAACGCCTCAAGACCAGACTTCAGCAAGAAGGATTATTCAGCCCGGAACACAAACAGCCACTCCCCTGCTTTCCACAGCAGATTGGAATTGTTACCTCCCCCAACACCGCTGCATTGCAGGATGTACTCACAACCCTGCAGCGGCGTTTACCTTCAATTCCTGTCATCATCTATCCTGCGCCAGTGCAGGGAGAAGAAGCAGCAGCCTCAATTGCTGCCGCGCTGCGTATCGCCATATCCCGGGATGAGTGTGATGTACTGATCTTGTGCCGGGGAGGTGGTTCGATAGAAGATTTGTGGGCATTCAATGAAGAAATTGTGGCGCGGGCAATTGCTGCCTGTCCGATTCCTATTGTCACTGGCATTGGCCATGAAACCGACTTTACCATTGCTGATTTTGTAGCCGACGTGCGTGCCCCGACGCCAACCGGTGCCGCACAACTGGTATCACCTGACAGACAGGAAATCCAGTATCGCCTGCAGCACTGGCAACATCGCCTGCAGCAGACGATAGAACGCAATATTGAACGCCGCATGCAAACAACAGATCTGCTTGCACATCGTCTGATTCACCCTGGAGAACGTATCCGTCATCAGCTGGAATACTTGATGCAGTCAGGTAACCGTTTACAGAATGCCTGGGGTCGGCAGCTGGAAACGCATCAGTGGCATATCAGCACAATCCGGCAACGTATGCAATCAGCACAACCTGATATCCAGGCCGGTATCAGGCAACACCGGGAGCTGGCTGCGCGACTGCAGCGAGCGGTAGCTGACCAGCTGGGGAACTGGCAACTCAAACTGCAGCAGCAACAGCAGCATCTGGCGCATCTAGACCCCAAAGCGGTACTGGCACGTGGTTACAGTATCGCCTATACTGCCCGCGGCGATGTTCTGCAAGACAGCCGGCAAACCCGTCCGGGCGATAATGTACAACTGATCTTTGCCAGTGGATGGGCCAGGGCAGATATCACCGAAACAGGAAAATAAATCCGGAGTGCCTCTTTTATCTTGCCCATTTCACTCTTCACTTTAACCGGGAGCTAACTCAATCATGTCCAGAATTTTTATTGCGCTGGGTGCAGTCAATACATTTTTGTGTGTCGTATTGGGGGCCTTGGGAGCTCATTGGCTGAAAGCCATGCTGACAGCCAACATGCTTACGAATTTCCAGATTGGTGTGCAGTACCATTTTTATCACGCCATCGGGTTGATACTGGTAGGGCTGGCAATGGATCGATTCCCGCAAGCACGTGCATTGAAGTTCTCAGGAATATTGATGATGGCAGGTATTATCCTGTTTTCCGGCACGCTATATGTTGTCAGCCTGACAGGGTGGCGCGGGCTGGGGATGGTTGCTCCGCTGGGAGGATCCTCCTATATGGCGAGCTGGTTGCTGCTTGCCTATGCCGCATGGAAACATAAGCCATAAGCCTGCATAGAAAACTGGCTGCAGGCACAGCATCTGTCCTGAAATGACTGAATATTTTTTTGCACCTTGTCCACGCGGCCTGGAGGCCGTTCTGGCAACAGAGCTGGAGCGCCTGGATGGTGCAACTGCTGTCCGGCCCTCCCCCGGCGGCGTGACATTTCAGGGTGACTGGCTGACCTGTTATCGCGCCAACCTTGAAAGCCGTATTGCCAGCCGTATTTTGTGGCAGGTTGCCAAGCATTCCTATCGCAGTGAAGCGGATATTTATGATCTTGCCTATGCCCTGCCATGGCAGGACTGGTTTGAACCCCGGTTAACCATGAAAGTCAATCTGGCAGCAATCAAATGCCCGTTGCGCAGCCTGGATTTTGTAACACTCCGCATCAAGGATGCGATATGCGACAAATTCAAGGCTATTTGCGGCAAACGGCCTGATATTGATACTGCCACACCGGATATACGCATCCATGGTTTTCTGGATGCCCGGGAATTCACACTTTATCTGGATACTTCAGGCGAAGCACTGTTCAAACGTGGTTTGCGCCAGATTCAGGGTGAAGCACCGCTGCGTGAAAATCTGGCTGCAGGCATCCTGGCGCTGGCCGGCTGGCAGCCCGGCATCCCGCTGCTCGATCCGATGTGCGGCAGTGGTACATTATTGCTGGAAGCTGCGCAAATTGCCTGCCGGGTTGCTCCCGGTTCCGGGCGTCAGTTTGCCTTTGAAAAACTGAAACTGTTTGATGCCGGTGCATGGAAAAGAATCAGGCAGGCAGCAACAGACAGGCAGCTCAAACGTACATTCCAATCTGTTTACGGCAGTGATCTCTATGGAAATGCACTGGCCAACGCTCGCCATAACCTTGCTGCAGCGGATTTGGCTGAATGTGTTTCCCTCAAGCAGGCCAATGTGCTGGAAATCTCCGCTCCCGCCCCAACCGGCATACTGGTCAGTAATCCACCATACGGTGTGCGTATAGGAGATCAGCAAATGCTGGCTGAGTTCTACCCAAAACTGGGTGATGTTTTGAAACAGCGGTTCAGTGGCTGGCAGGCATTCCTGCTGACAGCAGATGCTCAACTCGCAAAACTTGTCCGGCTCACACCTTCACGTCGCATTCCGCTGTTCAATGGTGCGCTGGAATGCCGTCTGTTTGAATACAAACTGGTTGCGGGCGGTATGCGCAAACAGAAACCAGTCAGTGAATCAAAAGAACACCCATCTTAACTACTGAATATCACAACCATGCGCATAATTTTCCTGATGATTTTTCTTGTCTGCACCGGGTTGGTGAGCTATGCACTGTATCTGCAAATCATCGAAGGGCTGCTGCCCTGCCCGTTATGTGTCTTTCAGCGTATGGCTTACTGGCTGGTTGGCATCACTGCATTATTTGCATTCGTACATGGCCCGCAGCTGCTGGGGAGGCGCATCTATTGTGCACTGATTATTTTATTCTCACTGGCTGGCGCTATCGTTGCCGGGCGACAAGCCTGGCTGGTACGTTTTCCTGAATCATTCGAATGTGGCATCAGTCCGGAAGAAGCTTTCCTGAACGGATTGCCCCTTGCCCAATGGTGGCCGGATATGTTTGAAGCCAATGGAGATTGTGCTGATGCTGCCTGGAAACTGTTATCGCTGACGATTCCGGACTGGTCATTACTGGCATTTCTTGCATTTGGATTCACCGCAGCCCTGCTCTGGAAAAACAGATCGGCTCATCTCGCAAATGTCAAATAACTATCTGGTTTATTTTCAAGGGGATAAGAAATGATTCCTGTGGATGGTAATTTTATACTCGCAATTGCTCCGCGATTTTCCGGTGATAAAAAAGCCAGTCAGACAAAAATCATCGGGGCTATTGCTCCGATTTTTTCAGCAACTCTTGATAGTTACGGAATCAGCACCAGATTACGGATCGCTCATTTCATGGGGCAGGTTACGCACGAGTGTGCCGGTTTCACCACCACTGAAGAATTTGCTTCCGGTGCCGCATACGAAGGCCGGAAAGATCTGGGGAATACTCAGCCGGGAGATGGAAAACGCTACAAAGGGCGTGGATTGATTCAACTTACCGGGCATGCAAATTACAGAGAGATTGGCCAGATTCTTGGTCTTCCACTGGAACAGGATCCGGAAATGGCAGCTGAGCCAGTAATTTCCCTAAAAATAGCATGCGAATACTGGAAAAAGCGGAATATCAATTCGGTGGCGGATCGGGATGATCTGATAAATGCTACCAGATTGGTCAATGGCGGTTTGAATGGTCTGGAAGACCGCCGCTCTTATCTCATCAAAGCCAAAACAGAGCTGGCACGAATCGAAGGGCTCATTATCTCGGCAAGTGAAGGCGGCAATACAACGATCCTGCACCGGGGATCTTTTGGTGATGGCGTCGTTCAGCTACAGGAATTATTGATCAAAAAAGGATTCTCGCTTTCAATTGATGGCGATTTTGGTGCAGCTACAGAACTTGCTGTCACCACATTCCAGAAAGCCAATAATCTTGAGGCTGATGGCATAGTCGGGGGAAACACCTGGGAGAAACTGCGCGCTTGACCTGCGGTACACCAGCATCAGGAAACATCCCTTCTTCACCGATAGTTCAGAGTCCATCCATAGCCTCCCGGGCAGTAGTCCCGGTAAAGCCAGATGGGCAAATGCAGGCTGATACTGAGTTTCTGTTCGTAGTTTTCCCGTAGTCCGTCAGTGTTTGCACTCGCTGCACTGCCCGTACAGGATTAAATCGTACTTTTCAACTATAAAGTCACGAGGAGCAAGGAGCAGGTTTTTTTTGATATGTTCATGAATATCAAATACCCGATTGCAGGAACCACACTTGAAATGATAGTGATCATCCAGTTCTGCCATTTCATAACGATCCGCTTCTCCCGGCAACCTGACCGGTAATACCCACCCTTCTGTAATCAGATCCTTCAATGTCCGGTAAACCGTTGCAATGCTCAGTGACGGTACACTGGTTTGACCCATCTCGTGTATTTCCTGGGTGGATAGCGGCCGGCCTGCTTCTGAAATGACGTTCAGTATTGTATTGCGTTGCCGGGTATTGCGTTCCATATTCACCTCAACATCAGTGTCGTGCGCTTAAATTAGAGTGTTCTGGCAAGGGTGTACGCCAGTTTCTACTGCTTGTGTATTGCATATTTTTCTACCCTGGCCGATTACTATTGATATGTTATTATCAATAGTAATCGGCCAGCCTTTTAATTCTAGTACTAAAACTGCCGGAAAAACAGGGATCTCCACACGAACTGACCTCGCTCCATAACCCCGGAAGGAAAATGTGCCAGCGCTCTGCCTGCGACAGATGCTCTCCGGGATTGATCGAAGCGTGAATATATTTACATGTTTAATTCATTTCCGGGCAATTCATGCATTCTTCTCAATTCTTTGTATTAATAAGCATTACCACAATTCTGGCGCTGGGTATCATGGCTGCTGACAGCGTCCAGGCACAGCTGCCTTCCCAGGATCAATCTGCTGTCACTCAATCACCATCTTCAGCGGTTGATTCTGTCGCTGTATCCGCGAACGAACTGCCCGAGGTAATGGTAACTACCGGCAATCCTCTGGGCAGTACCCAACCCGTTACGCCGGTCAGTGTGCTCACAGGTGAAAATCTGTTGCTTGAGCGTGGTAACACGCTGGGTGAAACACTTGAAAATGAGCCAGGCGTTGCAAATTCATATTTTGGCCCTAATGCCGGTCGCCCTGTTATTCGCGGGCTGGATGGTGACCGCATCCGCATTCTGCAAAATGGCAGTGCCAGCACCGATGTTTCAGCACTCAGTTACGATCACAATACTCCCATTGATCCGTTGGTCATCGAGCGTGTTGAGGTGTTGCGCGGCCCCGCTGCTTTACTGTACGGCGGGAGTGCCCAGGGTGGCGTAGTAAATGTCATCGATAACCGGATTCCGCGCGAGCCGGTAGCCGGCCCCGAAGGAGGGATCTCCGGCCGGCTCGATGCTTCCTACACAACCGGCAGACATGAGAAAAATACCGCAGGCATGATCGAAGGTGGTAACGACCACTATGCGCTGCACGCTGACGCATTCTACCGGTACTCCGATGACGTCAATGCTCCGGTTAAACTGGAATGTGACGCGCCTCGGCGACCTGGCTTTGCACGACGTATCTGTAACTCACAGAACCGTGCACATGGTGGTGCTGCAGGTGGCTCGCTCTTTTTTGATCACGGCTACCTCGGTGCCTCAGCTGCAGCTTATCGCAGCGAATACGGTACGCCAGCAGAAGATAACACGCTCATTGACATGCATTCCGAACGTTATGCACTGGAGGGGTTGTGGCGTAATCCGATCCGTTTCCTCGAAAGTATCAAGGGACATGCAGTACACAGCGATTATCGTCACACGGAAATTGAAAATGGCACTCCGGGAACCATATTCAAACGCCACAATAACGAAGTTCGTCTGGAAGCGCGCCATCGGCGCTGGGGAAATCTGGAAGGTACCCTGGGATTCGACTGGAGTGGCGGAAAACTTTCTGCACTGGGTGAGGAAGCTTTCATTCCTCCCAGCCACACAAACCTGGCGGCACTGTTCAGCCTGGAAGAACTGCATACCGGCTGGGGAAAACTTACTTTTGGCGGCCGGATAGAACGGGTACGAACCAAATCGCTGTACGCTGGTGAAGAAGATCAGTTCGCAACTGGTGCACGTGTTTTTCACCCGGTCAGTGCGGCGCTGGGTGGTTTGGTCAATCTGGGCCAGGGTTGGGCATTGACCGGAAATCTGGGTTATACGGAACGTGCCCCCAAGGATTATGAGCTATTTGCCAATGGTCCGCATGTAGCCACTGGCACATGGGAAACCGGCGATCCGAAACAGCGCCTGGAAAAATCTGGCAGCCTTGACGCCGGTGCACGCTGGGAAAGAGGGCCGCACCGTTTTGCCATAACTGCTTTTACAAGTCACTACAGGAACTTTATCGGCCTCATGCCTGCAGGCGGGATCAGGGATAACCTTCCCGTATACACTTACACTGGTGTCAAGGCGCGTTTCTCCGGTTTCGAAACCAGCAGCACTGTACGCCTGTTTGGCGCTGGCAGTATTTTTTCAGGTTCGAACTCAGCCCTGGCAGCGATCCGTTCTGTACTGGATCTTGATCTGCGTGCTGATATGGTGCATGCACAAAACCGCACCAGTGACGAACCGCTACCGCTGATCCCGCCGGTACGTATCGGGGCAACCTTACGCTGGAGTAAAGATGCATGGGGAGCGCGCATCGGCTTTGATCACGCCATGGCACAAAAACGGGTTCCTGACGACCACCGCACTACCGGCGCTTATACGCTCTGGAACGCTGCTCTCACCTATCGTCAGAAAATATTCGGAACACAGCTGCAGTGGTATGCTCGCGCAGAGAACCTGACTAACAGGCTCGCTTACAGCACCACATCAATCCTGACACAGACCTCATTTCCGGCTGCACCACTGCCTGGCCGCAGCATCCGTATCGGCCTGCAGGCATCATTCTGACCGCGCTGACAAACGATATAGCGCCCCACCAGTCATGGAGCCCAATATCCAAAACATTGGGCTTCAGTTTCACTGTCTATCGTAACAGGCGCGATGCCGTCGGCGTAAAATCAGCATGTTCCCAGGCTTTCTCGAAACGTGCTTTGACCACTTCCGCATCCGCTGTCTTGCCTTGTGCACGCAACGCCTGTAGCAGACCAAAAAGCGCCCAGCCATTTTCACGGTTACGTTTCAGATCTTCCCAGTACACTGTTTCTGCTTCATCCGGCCGGCCGGCTTCCAGCAGGATGGCTCCCAGCGCCAGTCGCGGTGGATAATGCCACTCAGCCGGTTCTGTGTAAGCCAGACTGTCTTCCAGCCGCACTGCCCGTTCAAGATATGCAATGGCAGAATCATATTTCTTGCGGGCAGCCGCAATTTCACCAGCCAGTACTTCAGGAGCAATCCGCAGAATATCGTAGGTTGTATTTCTTGAAAGCAGCGTACCGTTCAGCGCACTGCGGTTCTTCACGATCTTGCGCAACTGCTGTAATTCTTTTTCGGCACGTGGCAACTGTTTTGTCGCTACATAGGCCAGTCCGCGCGCATAATGCCAGCTTCCGGTAAGGAATGCGTTGAATGCAGGTGGAGCGGGTTCAGCCAGGACTTCCTGCCATTGTCCGAACCGGGCGAGTGCCCAGTAAGGTGTCACACGGAACAGTGCCGTGATCGGCATTTCACGCAGTAACGCGTCATCCACCATGCCGGCAACTTTCCGCGCACTCTCCAGTGCCAGTGCACGCTGACCGGCAGCAGTTGCAGCAAACCAGAGAAAATGGATGTTGTGCGGGTAGTACACCATCGGGTACAACCCGTGGGTATGGGAATGATCGATATAACGCTCATCTGCTGCAATCGCCAGCTGATTGCTCTTTGCAGCATCCGCATAACGCCCCACTCGCTGAAAAATATGGGAAGACATGTGCACCATGTGCCCGGCATCCGGCATCAGCGTCATCAGTGTATCGGCCGCACGCTCAGCACGCTCTGGCATGCTTGTGGGTTCCATCAGATGAATATACATGTGTAGCGCACCGGGATGCGCCGGGTGGTCGCGCAACACTTCTTCGGTTGCTGCCACGATTTCATCTGTTCCTTCATACGGACGGCCATCCCGCATCCAGTAATTCCACGGGCGAAGATCCATGACCGATTCCACATAAAGCAGCGCAATATCTGAATCACCCGGAAAATTGTGATGGGCTTCACGCATAGCACTCGCATAGGCTTTATCATTCGCTTTCCGATTCTCGGCTGATCCTGAATAACGCTGCCTCAGTGCACGAATCAACGCCTGCTCTTTGGGCGATGCAGATGCCATGAGCGATTCCGCCTGTTTAATCAGTTCCAGCGCCTTGGGTTCGTCCGCGGGATTCATTGGCGCATTGATATTCGGGCCCAGTGCCAGTGCCTGCCCCCAATAGGCCATCGCCAGCCCGGGATCCAGTTTTGCGGCTTCCTCAAAAGCACGGCCTGCTTCAGCATGGTTAAAACCATAGACAAGGTTAAGCCCCTGATTGATAAACAGTTGTGCCTGTTTATCCTGTGTGCTGACCGGGAACGTATGTACACCAAGATTCTGCAGCCCGGTGGCAGATTGAGCGCTGGGCATCAGCTGACCAGCAGAAACAGGCTGCTCATGAGACTGATGTTCAGCAGCCGATACCACATGGTTTTCACCATGCCCGGCCAGATTTTTATCTGGCTGAACAGTTGAGCAGGAAACACTGACCATTGCCGACAGCACACCCGCCGCTATGGATCCTGATATACGCACTTTCATAAACAACTCCTTTTTGAGATTCTTAAAATTGATCATACAGGTGAAACAATAGTTACCTCCCGGCTGCAGAGACAAACTGGAAATACTGCCTCACACAACCGGAATAATATTTTTTATCGGCCTAACCGGGGGTTGATACGGTGTGGAACAACTTTAGAACCTGTTCAAAGTCTTTTGAGTAGTAATGTCAGGAAAGCCAGATGAATGA
>CAZYWE010000009.1:0-79538 GCA_964651625.1 uncultured Nitrosomonas sp.
AACGCCATGACTTTGTTCCAAAAAGCCGGATTTTAGCAAAATTGATTCTTCAGGTTAGAGGTAAATCCGGGCAAGCAGTAATCCCGCCAGTAACAGCGCAAGCAATGCCAGTATCCGGCTTTGCCGCTTTTGCTGTGTGACCAGCTCGGCCAGCCTGTCTTCCAGATTCTGGGTGCGCTCCTGGCTCAGGTTGTAGTGCATCAGACGGGGAAACTGCGGCAGGATAACCGCCCAGTTGGTGGCTTCTTTCTGCAGGTGGGTAACCAGTCCACGTATTCCAATCTGTTCGGCCATCCAGTTTTCCAGAAATGGTTTGGCAGTTTTCCACAGATCGAGATCCGGATCGAGATCGCGACCCAGCCCTTCAACATTGAGCAGTGTTTTCTGCAGGAGAACGAGCTGTGGCTGGATTTCGACATTGAACTGGCGCGATGCCTGGAACAGGCGCAGCAGCACACGGCCAAAGTAGATTTCTTTCAGTGGTCGGTCAAAAATCGGTTCACACACGGCGCGGATGGCGGATTCAAAGTCATCCACGCGCGTATTTCTGGGTGCCCAGCCGGCTTCAATATGGGTTTGCGCCACACGGCGATAATCACGGCGGAAAAAAGCCAGAAAATTCTGCGCCAGATAGTTTTTATCCTGGTCGCTTAGTGAACCCATAATGCCGAAATCGACGGCGATATAGCGGCCATCATCTCCGACAAAGATATTGCCGGGGTGCATGTCAGCGTGGAAATAACCATCCCTGAATACCTGGGTGAAGAAAATTTCCACCCCCATGCGGGCAAGCTGCGAGATATCAATCCCTTTTGCGCGCAGTTTATCTACATGACTGATAGGGGTACCGATCACACGTTCCATTACCATGACTTCCGGGTGGCAGTAATCCCAGTACACTTCCGGTACCAGCAGCAGGGAAGAATTCAGGAAATTACGCCGTAACTGGCTGCAGTTGGCCGCTTCCCGGATCAGGTCGAGTTCATCTCCCAGATGGCGGGCAAATTCCGCCACCACTTCACGCAATTTCAGCCGTCTGCCATCCGGCCAGATGGATTCAAGCAGCCAGGCGCCGGTTTCCATCAGCGCCACATCATGCGCGATGATCGGTGCGATGGTAGGCCGCAGAATCTTGACAGCAGCCGGTGTGCCGTCCTGCAGGACGGCAAAATGGACCTGCGCTACCGAGGCGCTGGCAACAGGTTTGTTGTCAAATTTGAGAAAAACTTCGTGAACCGGTTTACCGTAAACGGTTTCCAGAATTTTAATCGCCTGTTCTGAAGGAAAGGGCGGTACCCGATCCTGCAGCAGTGCCAGTTCTTCAGCAAAATCGGTTGCGAGCAGATCGCGGCGGGTGGACAGCATTTGCCCGAATTTGATGAAAATCGGTCCCAGTGCTTCCAGTGCCAGGCGCAACCTGACTGCGCGCGGCAGCTTGAGCCGGGAACGAAACGGCAGCAACGCGGAAAATACTTTGAGCGTGCGCAGGCGCACCTGGGAAAGCAGGATTTCATCCAGACCAAAGCGGAACGCAATCAGAATGATTTTAAACAGACGGAAAAAACGCATGGAATAGTTGACCGGTTGAGTGAGATTACCGGCAGATCAGGCCGGCATCGTTGTAATGTATGGAATGGCCAGGGGTCACGAAAATCCCGGTCATCGATCAGCTCCGGGTAAGTGACCTGTCATTGCGGGGAAGGGCGGGGCCAGCCTGATGATCCGTTCTTCCAGCTGTGACAGTTGCTGCTGCAGGGAAGAAATTTCCGACGCCAGCTGGTGAAATCGTGCCCGGTTTGCAATTACCGGCCGTTCTTCGCTGAGAAATTCGCCCAGCGACCGTGAAACAGCGTGAATGCTATCCAGATGCCAGCGCACCAGTTCCTGACCGGTTGAGGCCACTCTCCGCGCGAATACATCGCCAATGACCGAGCTCAGGTTTTCTTCAATTTCAGCCTGAAAAATTTTACCCATGTAAATCAGGGTATCAGCCAGTGCCGGATCACCACTCACGGTAATTTCCCGGAAGGCGTTTCTGTCGCCGGAAGCAATGCGCGGCAGGAGTCCAGCGGGTATGCTGAGTGTCACTATTGCCACCATTGTCTGCGCATCGTTCCCGGTAGCCGTAAATTGCCCTTCCTGCGTAATCACAATGTACAGATCAGCGAAAGCATCAATGCGGAAACAGATTGTTTTGCCGGCATGTGCCTGCAGCCGCTGCTTTATGTGATCTGATCTGTCTGCCAGGCGATTCAGGCAGCTAACCAGAGGGTAGGTCAGAATGGATGACTGGGTGATCATTACCGGTAGCAGGTTATCAGCGTAACCACCGTTTGGGTGGGCGGCGCACTTGTGTTACCGGACGATCAGGCGCGCATCCGGTAACGGGTCAGTTCGCCAGATTATAGCGCGATTTATCAGGTGAACCGATCGTGGCAGTGGTAACGGTGTCTTTACCCAGCCGGTTGACGATCACTTCAGACAGGGAAAGCTGATCTTTCAGTGCGAGCTCGGACAGGATTTTCCACGCTTCCTGTGTCACGCTGATGGTCTTGTTCGACTCGGCATATCTCAATCTTTTTTCCTGTCTTCCTCTGGCAACGCAGATGGCCTGTTTTATTTCAGCCCACTGGTCTTCATTCAGCCATTTATGGCACCACGTATTGAAACTGTCCGGATCAATCCGCGCCTGCTGGTATTCCTGTTCGGCCAGTGCCCGCCGGGATTCAACTTCGCTGAGCCAGCCGGGCTGGCAATCCAGCTGATGGTCGATGAAGCCGATTGCCGCATTTCTATCCTGCTGCCGGATGATGTAAGTGTGATTTGTCATTTTTTATTTTTATTCAATTTATCGGCTGGATCGTCCGAAATAAGCCCTGATGCAATGAGGGAGAAATACTACAAGGGAATATGGCCTGATTGCAACGGAATACAGCAGAAATTCCTGTTGTATCAGGCTTCTGCAGTGATGTTAGTGCATCACGAACTGTCGCCAATCTCCGACAATTTATGATGGTGAAAAATGAAAACAGCCACTATCAGGCATGGATGACGGTTTCGGGAGCAGCAGAAATGAAGCTGGTTTATCAGTTTGTTCGAAACTACACATTTATTCTGCAGCAGTAATCTGTTGCAAATTTCAGACAGGAGCCATTATGAGCGCAGACCTCGAACAGTTTTACGAGATCTTTTTTGAGGAAGCTGGTGAATTACTGGCAGAGATGGAAACACGCCTGCTCAGGCTGGATATTCAGGCACCTGACCCGGAAGATCTGAATGCAATCTTCCGCGTAGCCCATTCCATCAAGGGAGGGGCAGGCACCTTCGGCTTTACCGATATGGCAGGGTTGACTCACGTGCTGGAATCGCTGCTGGATCGGCTGCGCAAAAACGAACTCGTGTTGCGTGCTGAAATGGTGGACGCTTTTCTGCACGCCAGAGATGTACTGAGAAACCAGCTTGATGGGCACAAAGGCAGCGGTTCGGCTGATCCGGCGGAAGTGGAAGCAGTCAACCGCAAACTGAAAGAACTGGAAATGGATACTGGCAGCAGCACTGGCTCCGTTACAGAAGAGCCAGCCAGTGTTGCGGCACAACCACCCGCTCAGGGCCAGGTTGTTGCACCGGAAGCATCTGCTCTTGCGCCGCTCCCGGAAAGGGCAACCACCTACCGGATTGAATTCGACTGTACCGGTCTGGCTCAGCCAGTGATGGATAAGCTGATGCTTGATCTGGAACGCCAGGGTGATCTGGTGAATTTATCCGATCCGGCAAATATGGCGATGTGCACCTTGCAGCTTTCCACACCGATGAGTGAAGAAGATGTGTGGGAAACGCTGGCTTTTTTGGTTGATCCTGCCAGCCTGGTTATCCGGCAGGCTGAAAAAATAACAGACAATCCACCACCAGCCGCCGCTGTACCTGAGACACCTGAACCTGTTATCGAAAGTGTGCCAGAGCAATCGCCCGTGATGGCGCACACCCAGCCTGTTGTATCGAAACAGGCTGAACTACAGGCCGGGACAGCAACGCCGGCAGCATCCGCTGTCATCAACCCGGTCAATCCAGAAAATACGGCTAAATCCGAGATGAAGCAGGCTACTGAAATAGCCGGTGCACCACGCGCAAAACAGAAGCCTTCAGCAGAACAGGCCACTGCAAACAGCGAATCTTCCTCGATTCGTGTCAGTGTCGAAAAAGTCGATCAGATGATCAACCTGGTCGGTGAGCTGGTGATCACCCAGGCGATGCTGGCGCAAACTGCCAGCCAGATTGATCCGGTTATTTTCGAAAAGCTGCTCAATGGTCTTAATCAGCTGGAACGCAATACCCGTGACCTGCAGGAAGCAGTCATGTCGATCCGCATGATGCCCATCAGTTTTGTATTCAGCCGTTTTCCCCGGGTGGTAAGAGACGTGGCTTCCAAGCTTGGCAAGCAGGTCGAGCTTAAAACCATAGGAGAAGGGACTGAACTGGATAAAGGGCTGATTGAAAAAATTACCGATCCGCTCACTCATCTCATCCGTAACAGCCTTGATCATGGCATTGAATCCCAGGAAAAAAGAAAGACGCTGGGTAAATCCGAGCGCGGCACCATTACGCTGCGGGCATCGCATCAGGGCGGCAGCATTGTGATTGAAGTATCGGACGACGGTGGCGGGCTCAATCGCGAAAAAATTCTGGCCAAAGCACGCGATCGCGGTTTGCCTGTGAGTGAAAGCATGAGCGATCCGGAAGTGTGGATGCTGATTTTTGAAGCCGGTTTTTCCACTGCCGATGTGGTGACAGATGTTTCCGGGCGTGGTGTGGGCATGGATGTGGTCAAGCGCAATATTGAAGGGCTCGGTGGTCGCGTGGAAATCGACTCGGTGACCGGGAAGGGAACGAAGATTTCAATCCGTCTGCCGCTGACGCTCGCCATACTGGATGGCCTGTCAGTCGCGGTAGGCGATCAGATGTTCATCATCCCGCTGACTTACATTACCGAATCGCTCAAACCGGCAGCAGAGGATATCCGCACCATACGGGGGCAGGGCCGGGTCGTGCAGGTGCGGGGAGAATATCTGCCGGTAATTGCACTGCATGAAATTTTCAATCTGGAACCTGCTGTCCAGAATATTCATGAAGGCATTCTGGTCATCCTCGATGCCGAGGGAAGCAAGGCCGCCATGTTTGTCGATACGCTGGTCGGGCAGCATCAGGTGGTCATCAAGAGTCTGGAAAGCAACTATCGGCGGGTGGCGGGTGTTTCCGGTGCCACCATCATGGGGGATGGCAGTGTCGCGCTGATTCTGGATGCAGTTGGGCTGGTCAATGTCACCAAGCAGAAAATGATCAATGCAGCATGACAAATTGATCAAATTTCTGCGTGGAAAGCCGTTAAAACCAGCACCCAATTCGTGCACATTACCAAGGAGCAAACCATGTCGTTGACACAAGCTGCAGCCACTTCCTCCACTGGGGATTCATTCAGCCCGTCCGGGGACCTTGCCAGCAGTGAATTCCTGATTTTCCGCCTGGGAAAAGAAGAATACGGAATCGAGATTCTCAAGGTCCAGGAAATCCGCGGGTATGACGCCATTACCCGCATCGCCAATGCACCCGAATTCATCAAGGGGGTCATCAATCTGCGTGGTGTCATCGTGCCGATCGTTGATATGCGTATCAAATTCAACCTCGGTGAGGCGCTCTACGATCAGTTCACCGTGGTCATCATCCTGAATCTGTCCGGGCGTGTTATCGGCATCGTGGTGGATGGCGTGTCCGATGTCATCAATCTGGATACAGAGCAGTTGCGGCCCGCTCCGGAGTTTGGCGGTGTAATTGATACCGAATACATCATCGGGCTGGGAACCGTGGAGGAACGCATGCTGATTCTGGTCGATATCGAAAGGCTCATGAGCAGTCCGGATATGGGCATTCTGGAACAGGCAGCGAAATAAACAGCAGACGGGCAGATCAGCCCGCCATGGCGAAACATTAACAATTTTCAAGGCACGTCACTTAATCGGGAGCAAAAATGTTGCAGAACATGACAATCAAATCACGTCTGGTTTTTATGGTCAGCCTGCTGTCTCTGGCGCTGGTCAGTGTTGGTTCGATAGGACTGTACGGTCTGTATCAGTCCAGAGCGAAGCTGGAAACGATTTATCAGGATCGGGTCGTGGTGCTGGGCCAGTTTTCACAGGTACTGAATGGCCTGAATCAGGTGCGCATGCATGCATTACTGGCAGCCAACCAGCGTGATACCGGCATTGCCCGGGAACGGGCAGGTAAAGTGGTCAATGACGATGCCGAGGTTAACGAGCTCTGGCGAAAATTCAGCCTGACCAATATGACTCCAGAGGAACAGACACTGGCCAGCCGTTTTGCCGAGCAGTGGAAGGTTTATCAGGCTGCCCGCAATGTGACACTCAATCAGGCGATCAATGGCAGCTTCGATGCCGCGATGGAAAACATGATCCGGGAAGCTGGCCCCAAATATGAGCAGGTACACGGCACGCTGATGCAGCTGGTTAATCTTCAGGAAAGCGTGACCGCACAGGAATATGCACAGTTGCAGGCAGATTCTTCCAGGATCATTGCGGCGACCGTTTCTCTGGCCGTGCTGGGAGTGCTGCTGGCGGGCGGGATCGGGTTTGCGCTGATCCGCGGTATCAGCCGTTCGGTCAATCAGGCAATGGCAGTAGCAGATGGTATTGCCAATGGTAATCTGGATCAGCGCATTGAGATCACCGGCCGTGACGAAATTTCCAGATTGTTACAGTCGATGCACAAGATGGTGGAAGTGCTGAACAGTTTTATCGCTGCGCAGAAAAAAATGAGCAAACAGCATGAGACCGGCACCATCAGTTACCGTATCCCGTCAACCCAGTTTCCCGGCAGTTATGGCGAAATAGCCAGCTCTGTCAATGAGCTGGTAGCTTCCCATATCGCCGTCAAGATGCGTGTGGTGGAAGTGATTTCCCGTTACGCACAGGGGGATCTGTCAGTAGATATGGATCGCCTGCCAGGTGAAAAGGCAAAAGTGACCGAAGCGATAGATAAGGTCAAGGCCAGCCTGCAGGCGATCAATAGTGAAATCAGGCATCTGGTGGAAGGTGCGACAGCGGGTGATTTTTCCCGCCGTGGCAATGCCGATGAATACCAGCATGAGTTTCATGGCATGGTGGTGAATCTGAACCGCCTGATGCAGACCTGCGAAACCAGTCTGGAAGATGTCATCCGCATTCTGGATGCGCTGGCAGACGGTGATCTTACCCAGAAAATCACCCGGGAATATCAGGGCATGTTTGCCACCATGAAAGATGATGCCAACGTGACCGTGGGGCAGCTTGCCAGTATCGTCCGGCAGATCAAGGATGCCGCCGGGCTGATTACCACCGCTTCCAAAGAGATTGCCGATGGTAATTCTGACCTGTCACAACGTACCGAAGAACAGGCCGCCAATCTGGAAGAAACCGCCGCCAGCATGGAAGAACTGACCTCGACCGTGCGGCAGAACGCGGATAACGCCCGCCAGGCTAACCAGCTGGCCGCTTCCGCCTCCGACGTGGCAGTGAAAGGCGGTGAAGTGGTCAGTCAGGTGGTGGAAACCATGAGTTCGATCAATGACAGTTCCAAGAAGATCGTTGACATTATCAGCGTGATCGATGGCATAGCCTTCCAGACCAATATCCTTGCGCTGAATGCCGCCGTGGAAGCCGCCCGTGCCGGTGAGCAGGGACGTGGCTTTGCTGTGGTGGCAACCGAGGTGCGCACACTGGCGCAGCGCTCAGCCGCAGCCGCGCGGGAAATCAAGGAGCTGATCAATAACTCGGTGCACAAAGTGGAAGATGGTACCCATCTGGTTGATCAGGCCGGTAAAACCATGGAAGAAGTGGTGCTGTCGGTTAAACGTGTGACGGACATCATGGGCGAGATTTCAGCTGCCTCGCAGGAACAGAGTCAGGGTATCGAACAGGTCAATCAGGCGATTTCACAGATGGATGAAATCACCCAACAGAATGCCGCACTGGTGGAACAGGCCGCTGCTGCTTCTGAATCCATGCGCGAACAGGCAGATCAGCTCTCCCGTGCCGTTGCTGCGTTCAAGCTGGAACAGGGCATGGCAGCTTCTCATGCAGCTGGCAGAACAGTTGTAGAGCGACGTGGCCCGAATCGCGCTACCAATGTTGAACGCCTGTCACATACCAAATCATCCGGAAAAACAGCTTCAGCAAGAGTAGCTGCACCGGCTGCTACCGGTACCGATGGCGACTGGGAAGAGTTCTGACATGAAACAGCTGCACGCCTTCCTGTGCTTGGATATGCAATGACAAAACACTGCCTTTGCGAACGACGCAGAAGCGAAGAGGCCCAGGTTACGCCACCTTTGTCTTTGCGAACACCGTCAGGCGTGAAGCAATCCAGTTTTTCGCTAAATCGGTAGTGGTTTATGGATTGCCGCGTCGCCCTGCTCCTCGCAATGACACCCTGTTTGTCTTTGCGAACGACGTAGTCGTGAAGCAATCCAGCAATGGCCGTAACAGGGGGACTGGGTCGCCACGCAGCTTCGCTGCTCGCGATGACAGAGTTGGAGGTTGGGTTCCCCGGTTCGTGATGACAGCAATTGTTATGGCCCGGTCAGAAATGATGAAATTAAGGGATTTAGCCTTGAGGTGGAGAGATTGCGGTTGCGTGGTGCGCTATGACAAAAATGCTGTCTTTGCGAACGTCGTCAGGCGTGAAGCAATCCAGTTTTTCGCTAAATTGGTAGTGGTTTATGGATTGCCGCGTCGCTTCGCTCCTCGCAATGACGCCCTGTTTGTCTTTGTGAATGACGTAGTCGTGAAGCAATCCAGCCGATACCACCTTTGTCTTTGCGAACGCCGTCAGGTGTGAAGCAATCCAGCAATGGCCGTAACAGGGGGGCTGGATCGCCACGCAGCTTCGCTGCTCGCGATGACGGGAATGATGATTTCTGCTCGCGATGATGGGGAAGTGGTTGCGGTTCTCGGGGATGGAAAAGTAGTTTCTGCCCGTGATGGCGGGGGTAGTTGTGGTTCGTGAAGGCGGAAAGGTGGATGTGGCTCGCGAAGATGAGAAGGTGGTTTGTAATGGTGGAGTTGGGTGACTGCAGTTTGTGAAGATGAAGAGGGTGGTTGTGGCTCGTGAAAATGGAGCAGTGTTTCAATGAATAACATAATTTACTGAGGAAACGGGATCATGCGGATCAATATGCCAGTCACCAATGTGGAACATGAGATGCGGGATGGAGAATTCCTCGTCTCCAGAACCACAGCCAAGGGGGTGATCACCTATATCAACGAGCCGTTTGTCAGGATGAGCGGCTTTACCGAACAGGAGCTGGTCGGCCAGGCGCATAACATCATCCGGCATCCGGATATGCCGCAGGAGGCGTTCAGGGATTTCTGGGATACGCTCAGGCAGGAAAGGCCGTGGAGTGGCATAGTCAAGAATCGCAGCAAGGATGGTAGCTATTACTGGGTATACGCCAATGCAACGCCTGTCAGGGATCAGGGCAAGATTACCGGGCACATGTCGGTGCGCAGCAAGCCTTCACGCGAGCAGATTCAGGCGGCCGAGACGTTATATCGCCAGATGCGTGAGGGCACCGCAAAAGTGCGCATTGTTGCCGGGGAGGTGGTAGCAGAAAATCTGGCGGGATCATTGGGTGAAAAGCTGCGTCATCTCAGCCTGAAAACCCGGATTGCTGCATTTGGCCTGTTGCCTTTGCTGATGATGGCGGGTTCCGCCGGGCTGATGATGCAGGGGCAATCCAGCCTGGCATTGGCGGGCATGGGAATGAGTGCCTGTCTGGCAGCGGTGATGGGTAGATTGCTGTATCGCGGCATTCGCCAGCCAGTGGATTCACTGATCCATCATCTGGAGAAAATGGCGCAGGGTGACTACACCAGCCAGATTACTGTCCATCGTCATGATGAAATCGGAAAGTTGACCGAAGCACTCAAATCCATGCAGATTCGGGCGGGAATCGACTTTACCGAAACCAAACGCATGAACGTGGAAAATCTGCGGGTACGCAATGCGCTGGATATTGCCACTTCTGCCGTCATGATTGCCGATACCGGTGGCACGATTATTTTCATGAACCGGATGGTGCGCGAGATTCTGGTGAATGAGACGGTTGAACAGGAAATACGGCAATCACTGCAAAGCCGTTTGCGTGATCTGGCCGGGCAGCAGCAGATTGATAACGTCAAAATTGGAGAGCGAACCTATTCGCTGATCCTGATGCCGGTGATCAGTGAATCGGGTGAGCGGGCAGGTTCAGTGGTTGAGTGGCGTGATCGCACACTGGAGCTGACAGTTGAAAAAGAAGTAATGGATATTGTCCAGGCAGGGGTGTCGGGGGATTTCAGTAAACGTCTGGCACTGGCAGGCAAGGAAGGATTTTTCCTGCAGCTGGCAGAGGGTATCAACCGGCTGATGGAAAGCACATCACAGGCACTGGATGAATTGGCCGGTATGCTGGATTCGCTGGCGCAGGGCAATCTGACCATGCATATCACCAGTGATTTCAAGGGCACGCTGGGCAAGCTGAAGGATGATGCCAACGTGACCGTGGACCAGCTGGCAGGCATCATGAATCAGATCAAGGATGCGGTCGGGCTGATTGCCACCGCTTCCAAAGAGATTGCGGATGGCAATACTGATCTTTCCCAGCGGACTGAACAGCAGGCTTCCAATCTGGAAAAAACAGCAGCCAGTATGGAAGAGCTGACCTCAACGGTGAAGCAGAATGCGGATAACGCCCGCCAGGCCAACCAGCTGGCAGCTTCCGCTTCCGGTGTGGCGATCAAGGGAGGGAAGATCGTGGATCAGGTGGTTGAAACCATGAGCGCGATCAATGAAAGCTCGAAAAAGGTGGTGGACATCATCAGCGTGATTGATGGCATCGCTTTCCAGACCAATATCCTTGCGCTGAATGCCGCCGTGGAAGCCGCCCGGGCGGGAGAACAGGGACGTGGCTTTGCCGTGGTGGCAACGGAAGTGCGCACGCTGGCACAGCGATCTGCTGCAGCTGCCAAAGAAATCAAGGAACTGATCGGCAACTCGGTACACAAGGTGGAGGATGGCACCCAGCTGGTGGATCAGGCTGGTAAAACCATGGGTGAAATCGTGCAGTCAGTAAAACGGGTGACTGACATCATGAGCGAAATCTCGATTGCTTCTCAGGAGCAAAGCCAGGGAATCGAACAGGTCAATCAGGCAATTACCCAGATGGACGAGATTACGCAACAGAATGCGGCGCTGGTGGAACAGGCGGCAGCTGCTTCTGAATCCATGCGTGAACAGGCAGATCAGCTCTCGCAGGCTGTGGGTACATTCAAGCTCAAACAGGGCGCCGGCCCGATGCAAACAGCTAATACAACCCCAGCGTTTACTGAACGGCGCGGACCCAATCGGGCAACGAATGTTGAGCGCTTACCACCAGCCAGAAACCAGAAGAAAACAGCAGCCAAAGGCTATATCGCAGCAACGCCGACGGGTACAGATGGCGACTGGGAAGAGTTTTGACATGAAACAGCATGCACGTCTTCCTGTGCCTGGATACGCAATGACAAAACACTGCCTTTGCGAATGACGCAGAAGCGAAGCAGCCCGAGTTACGTCACCTTTGTCCTTGCGAGCGCCGTTAGGCGTGAAGCAATCCAGCAATGGCCGTAACAGGGGGGCTGGGTCGCCACGCAGCTTCGCTGCTCGCGATGACGGGGGTAGTTATGGTTCGCGATGACGGGGGTAGTTGTGGTTCGCGATGACGGGGAAGTGGCTGCAGTTTGCGAAGGCGGGAAGGTGGTTTCTGTTCGCGATGACGGAAAGGGTGGTTGCAGTTCGTGACGATGAGGTTGGGCTTGCCTGATTTGTCGGGGTGAAACCGGGTTTACGCATGACAACGATGACTGACCGGAAGATTTAATTATTTGGCTGCTTACTATGAATGCACGTATATCAAGTGAACAGAACACGCGGGAGTATGCTTTTTCTGCACAGGATTTCAATTGTGTGAAGAAACTGATTTATGCGCACGCAGGTATCGCGCTGGCTGAGAATCGTCAGGAGATGGTGTATACCCGGTTGTCACGGCGTTTGCGGGCGACAGGTTCCAGTGGGTTCAGGGAATATCTTGAGCGGCTGGAGGAGGATGGTCAGGATGCGGAGTGGGAGTCTTTCGTCAATGCACTGACCACCAATCTGACTTCGTTCTTTCGGGAAGAACATCATTTTCCAATTCTGGCTGAGCATGCAGGCAAGCGTCAGCCTGGTCAAACGCTGAAGCTCTGGTGCAGTGCGGCGTCTACCGGGGAGGAACCCTATTCAATGGCGATGACGATGGTGGAAACGTTTAATTCGCTGAAGCCTCCGGTGCGGATTCTTGCCACGGATATTGATACCGATGTGCTGGTCACGGCGCGTGAGGGGATTTATCCCCTGGACAAGCTGGAATCTATGCCGCCTGAGCGGGTCAGGCGTTTTTTCCTGAAAGGCAGGGGCGGTACTTCCGGTTATGCCCGGGTACGGCAGGAGTTGCGTGACATGATCACGTTCAGGCAACTCAATCTGCTTGATCCCAAATGGCCGATGCGCGGGCCTTTTGATGCGATCTTTTGTCGTAATGTCATGATTTATTTTGATAAACCGACGCAATACCGGATTTTGCAGAAATTTGTACCGTTGCTTGATCGTGATGGCCTGATGTTCATGGGGCATTCGGAAGTGTTCCAGCATGCTTCTGACCTCATCAGGCTGATTGATCGGACGGTTTATAAAGCGGTTGTGAAATAGCCGGAATGGAGTGATGGATATGGCTGTTTTTGTAATCGGGATAGATTCATTAAACAGCTGGATGGCTTTGCCTGATCATGATTGATCCCCAATTTGCATCGAATTTCTACTTTGACCAGCGCCTGAATATCGATGCAGTCAAGCTGCTGCCCGGAGAATATTTTGTAACCACTAAGGATATGGCGCTGAGCACGGTGCTGGGTTCCTGTGTTTCTGCCTGTATCTATGATCTGCAAGGCGGGGTGGGCGGGATGAATCATTTTATGCTGCCGGAGAAGGAGAATGATCAGGGAGTACAGGTGGAATGTGCGCGTTTTGGCGGTTACGCGATGGATATTCTGATTCGTGAATTGCTCAGAAACGGGGCGCGCAGGGAGAATCTGGCTGCCAAGGTGTTTGGTGGCGGGAATGTGCAGCGTGCCATGGTTTCCTCAGCAATTGGTTCGCAAAATACCCGATTCGTCAAAAAATATCTGGCAGGGCAGGGGATTCCGATCCTGGCGTCGGATCTGGAAGGCGAACATCCGCGCAAGATTCATTTTTTTCCTAAAAATGGCCGGGTATTGCAGAAGAAATTATATGTAGCGCGTAACGATACGATTGCTGAACGTGAACAGCATTACAGCCGGTTACTGTTATCGGTGGCGCAGTCTGAAATCCAGCGGAACGCTTGTAAAAATTAAGGGGGAGCTCATGAAAAAAATCAGTGTCATTGTCATCGATGATTCAGCGTTGATTCGTAAATTACTCACCGAGATCATCAATACCCAGCCGGATATGGAAGTGATCGGCGCAGCGCCGGATCCGCTGGTGGCGCGTGAAATGATCCGCACGCTGAACCCGGATGTGCTGACGCTGGATGTGGAAATGCCGAAGATGGACGGGCTGGAATTTCTGGAGAAACTGATGCGCCTGCGACCCATGCCGGTGGTAATGGTTTCCACGCTGACCGAACGGGGGTCTGATATTACTTTCCGGGCACTGGAGCTGGGAGCGGTTGATTTCGTTGCCAAGCCCAAGATGGATATTCGCCATGGTCTGGAAGCCTATACAGATGAAATTGCCGGCAAGATTCGCACCGCCAGCAGAGCGCGGGTCCGGCGTTTGCCTCCTGTTGCCGTGGTGGGTAATGGAGCGGGAGAGACGGCAGGAACAGGGGCAGGAGGCGCAGTACGTGCTCCGCATCATTACGGGCTTTCCACCGAGAAGCTGATCATTATTGGTGCTTCCACCGGGGGGACTGAAGCCATCAAGGATGTGCTGGTCAACCTGCCGCCGGATTGTCCCGGTATTCTGATTGCCCAGCACATGCCGGAAGGGTTTACCCGCTCCTTTGCCGAGCGGCTCGACCGGCTGTGCAAGATCCGTGTCAAGGAATCTGAAGGAGGAGAGCGGGTGCTGCCGGGCCATGCCTATATCGCGCCGGGTCATTCCCATCTGCTGCTGAAGAAAAGTGGCGCCAACTATATGACTGAGCTGAGTCAGGCTGATCCGGTTAATCGTCATCGTCCTTCAGTGGATGTGCTGTTCCAGTCTGCTGCACAGTGTGCCGGTAAAAATGCGGTAGGCGTGATCCTGACAGGGATGGGCAAGGATGGTGCGGCAGGGATGCTCGATATGCGCCATGCGGGCGCTTACAACCTGGCGCAGGATGAGGACAGTTGCGTTGTGTTTGGTATGCCAAGAGAAGCTATCGCCATTGGTGCAGTGGATGAGATTGTGCCATTGAGAGCGATGGCAGACCGTATTCTTGCCAAACTGGCCGGTACGGTTAAACAGGCTGTGCGTATCTGATGGCATGTCCTGATCAGGCTGGTGACCCAGCCTGATCAGGGCGGTGTGTTTCCGGCAGTGTCAGCTGTGGGCGCGCACCAGTGTTCTGACTTCTCCCGGGGTAATTCGCAGTAATTCTCCAATCGCAGTGTAGTCGTCCGGCAGGGCGGCATCATCCCAGTTGCGGGTGCTGTGTCTGGCAAGGTTCACTGCCAGTACGACGTTGCGAATTCGCGGGTGGGCGGTGTGTTCTTCATCCATCAGCATGTTCAGCAGTTCAGGGAGTGCCCAGGCTTCCACCAGTACGGCCTGTAAATCATATATTGCGAATCCCAGTACCGTTTTCTGCGCGATGGCGCTGCGCAGTGATGAATCCTGTTGCTGCATGGTGTCGATTTCAAGCATTTTGTCCGGAACGAAGCAGCGCAGCAGCATTTCAGTGATGTCGTGCAGCAGTGCGGCAGTGCGGATTTCCTCAAAGTGGGTGTCATGCAGGCGGATGGCCCATTCGAATGCGTAACCGGAGGCAGTATGCGCGCGGCGTATCCGCTGCAGCAGATGAGTCAGAGCGGTAGTACGGTCCTGCAGCAGATTTTCCACGAGGGGTTCAGCAGGAATCTGATCAAGTGTCTTTTCCACGCCCAGCATGATCAGTGCCTGTTCAACCTGCATGATTTCCTGCTGTTGCCGCTTGTTTTTATGTTTCTGCAGATGGCGCAGCAGTTTTACCGTCATGAGCGGATCGCGCCGCATGATCTGGGCAACGCTGCGTGCGCCGGGGCTGGATTCCAGCTTTTTTAGCGTGGCCAGATCATTTGCGGTTTTGCGCAGTACGGGAATGTCCACTTCCCCGAGAAACCGGGCCCATTCGCCCAGTGTGCGAAAATTTTCCGGCTGTATCGTCATGTCGTATTTTTCTCCGTTGATGGCTGATTCAGTGATGTACCGGAACGGACGTCCCGGATGAGGCTACTGATATTCCTTCGGCAATCTGGCGGGATAGTTTAGGTGTTGCGTGCCTTGTGTTCCTTATGTTTTCTGCGTTCCCTGCGTAATACCGCCATCACTTCAACATGCGGTGTGTGCGGAAACAGGTCAATCAGCTGGATGTTGCTGAACTGCCAGCCTTGCCTGCTGAATGCCTGGGTATCACGTGCAAAAGTGATTGGATCGCAAGAGATGTAACAGATGGTTTCAAGTGAGGAAAAGGCTTCAAAGAAATCTCGCAGGGTTTTCAGGCCGGAACGGGGTGGGTCGAGTACCAGTGTGTCCGCATCTTTCACGCTTTTTTTGAGGGTTTTCCAGATGAAGGGATGGTAAAGATCGGCTGTTCTGGCGGTCACGCCGGGAAAACGTCTTTGCTGTAAAACGCTGATGGATTGCGGGTCGGCCTCATAAGCCAGAATTTCCGGACAACCGGTTTGTGCGATGACTTCGGTGAAATTACCTGATCCACAAAATAATTCGACGATCTTGCGTGGATTGCCATATTGTCTGAGCTGATGGCGGAGCCATGTTTTCATCCACTGGTTTTGCGCACTGTTGCCCTGCTGGAAAGGTCGTTTGTGATTAAGCAGTACGGGTTCTGCCGGTGACTGGTCATCCAGATCAATGAAATTCCAGTTATGACCGGGTGCTGGTGCCCATTCGGGATCAGGCAGGTGTTTGCGCAGGGTGTGCAGCTGTTGCCGGCAAGTGTCATTGAGAACCAGGCAATCCTCGACCGGGACGATATGGTGCGATCCTTCGGCAACAAAACCCAGTTTTTCACCATCGGTTTTGACCTGAAAGCGGTTGCGATAGCCCAGCTGGCTGGGAGAGGGCTGCACTGCGCCAACGTTCAGCGTATCGAGATCAAAACCGGTGCGGCGCATGGCATACAGAAACCGGTTCCTTTTCTGTTCCAGCTGGCTGCTGTAACTGGCAATCATCCATGGGCAACCTGAGCAATCATTCCCGCTGAAACCCAGAAACCGGCATTCAGGTGTTTCGCGCTGGGGGGAAGGCCGGATGAGGCGGATTAGCCGGGCGTAGCCGTATTTTTTGTTGTTCAGCGGGCGATCGGTGATCTCAAATTCGCCCGTATCGCCCGGCCAGGTACCGGCAACAAAACAGGAGAGCCCGTTTTCAGGATGGAGCACGACGCCCAGCCCTTTTTGTGACAGATGGGTGATTTCACCCCGGAATAACAGCATAGTTCATCAAAAAATACCCCCTGTCACGATTGCAAAGGCAGGGGGTGTGGCTGACGGGTGGATCAGTCAGTAAATCAGGCTTGTTCTGCTGCCGGTTGTTCCTGATTCTGTTCCGGTTCCTGATGGCCGGATGGATCGGTGAACTGATCATTCAGCATCTGGATGTAGTCGTTGGCCTCTTCCTTGACTTCAGCGAGGATACGGCGGTTGGTAGTGCTCCAGCCGGCCGGCCCGGTCAGGAACATGGGGCGATAACCGGCGGTGCCTTTGCTGAAGGCGCGGCTGAATTGCCGGGCAGCATTGTGATCGTGCCCGAATTCTTTTGGAATCTGCTTGAGGATATTGCGGGCAACTGTTTTGCGGACAGCAAAATGAATGTAGCCGATAACACCCAACAGCAGTACAACGGCTGCGATCGGCAACACGCCGCCGTTGGAAAGGCCGGCGATACATTCTTTGGCCAGATGCCAGCTTTCAGTGACGGTCAGCCCTACACCTGCCAATACTGCCAGTAAGCCAATGAGGATGCCGTCCAGTGTGAATACCTGGCTTCTCCACTGGTCGATGGTTGCTTCCAGCTTGCCGACAGTCTGATTTTCGATATTGCTGGCTGTCTGTTCGAGCATAGCGGCAATACGGTATGAGCGTTCAATCTCGATTTGCTGCATGCGTGCGGTAATGTCAGCCAGATCTTCTTCACGCTTTTGTTCAAAACGTTCGCGGATTTGCGGGTTTTCGATAGGAGTGGCTGCATTCCTGTCATAAATCCGGTAGAAACGCCCGGCCAGTAACCCGCCTTGCGCCAGTGAACGCTGCCAGGCAGAGATGACTTCCTCGGGATTGTCTTCTTTTGCCGTGACGTCGATCTGGTTGAGGATGTAGAGGAACTTGTTGGCATCCGGGCGGTTGATGGTCGAGGCAACCAGATATTCGAGCGTATCCTTCATGGCGCCGGGTTCCGGGTGACGCGCATCGAAGAAAACCAGTACCAGATCAGATAAATCGATGATGTGCTGGGTGATACGCAGGGTAGAGGTACGCTGGCTGTCTGCATCGAACCCCGGAGAATCAATCAGGATTTTGCCGCGGATTTTTTCTGATGGACAGGTTTTAAGCTGGATATAGGCATCAATGCGTTGTGGTCCGGCTTCAGCAATTTCATCAATATTCTGGCTGATCTGGTAGAACGGGAAACGTGGGTCAGCATCCAGCGCCACACCGGGCAGGGTTTTGACTTCATCATGGCGGCTGTAGCAGATCACCGTGAACTTGTCATCGACCGCCTGATTGCCGGTGCGCTGCAGTGGCAGATTCAGGTAAGAATTGATGAAAGTGGATTTGCCCGATGAAAACGTGCCCAGTACGGCAATCATCGGCCACCAGGTGACGTAGGTGGCGTATGACTCGTTCAGTTCCAGCAGCCCGAGTGCCTGGGCGACACCGTCCAGTTTTCTGAAGCTGTGGACAGCCCGGGTCAAAACCGGGTTATCCGGATGCTCTTCGGCAAGATGTTTTTCCAGATTGGCAAGATGTTTGAGGATATTGGTTGTACTCATAGTTAACGATCCTTGTTTGATGTATCGGCGTTGTTTACGGTTTCTGTGGCCTGATCATAACGGGTTGTGGTGGCAAAAATACCGGTAAAACGCGGGTTGGTAACAGTCATCTCTTTCCCTGTCATGCAGTTCAATTTTATTGTGCCTGCCACGGCTTGACAATGAAAGCGACGATACGGATGAATTTTCCCGTGTTAACCAAGCTCAGCCAGCAGTTTTTTCATGATCGATTCTGCCTGGCTCAGATATTGCAGCTCGAACAGATTGAGATGATTGAGGACATGATAAAGGTTATAGAGCTGCTTGCGGGTGGAATATCCGGCTTCCACCGGCCAGGTATCACGATAGGCGGCATAAAAGTCCGGCGGAAAACCCCCGAAAAGTTCAGTCATCGCCAGATCGGCTTCCCGGTCACCATAGTAGACAGCCGGATCAAAAATAACGGGTTGTTCGCTGGGATCGAAAGCATGGTTGCCACTCCACAGATCACCATGCAACAGCGATGGTGGTGGGGTATCCGTGAAAAAATGCCGGAATTCTGACAGAAGCCGCTCCCCCAGCGATTGAAGTGAGCCGGTGTAGCCGTTTTTCCGGGCAAGGTTTAACTGGTAGCCCAGTCGGTGTTCGCGCCAGAATGAAATCCAGCAGCTGGATGCTGTATTTTTTTGAGGTGTTGAACCAATGGTGTTATCACGTATCCAGCCGAATGTTTCTGCCGTATGGCGATGCATGTTCGCTAGCCCGATGCCCAGTACAGCCGCATTACCATGGCTCCGCAAATCAATGAATTCCAGCACCAGCCAGGCGTGGTCATGATTGTTGCCACTGCACAGTGGTTGCGGGGCGCGCAGGCTGGCAGAGTTGAGTATGGCTTTCAGTCCGGCCGCTTCCGCTTCGAACATGGACAGATGCCTGGCCTTGTTCAGCTTGACGAAGAATTGCTGATCGCGATCACGAAGGCAGAAGGTCTGGCTGATGCAGCCTCCCCCGATTGGGAAGAGGCTTTGCGGAGTGAATGTTTGCCGGGTATGTTGCGAAATTTGTGCGGCAATCATTGGCCACGGTGGAGAAATCGCCTGCAGAGGTCCATGTTTCATCTCGCGGTCCGTTTCCAGCCTGGTTGAATCATTTAACCCGGCAGCTGTGAACGGGCCCGGCAAATGGCTTCGCGCACCTGCTCCGGCGCTGTGCCGCCGGGGTGATTGCGGCTCTGGACTGACCCTTCCAGCGTGAGTACTGCAAAAATATCTTCTTCAATGGTGGGAGAAAATTGTTGCAGATCTGCCAGCGGGAGTGCGCTTAGATCACATGCTTTACTTTCAGCAAAACGGACCGCCCGGGCAACTGCTTCGTGTGCATCGCGGAAAGGAGTTCCTTTTTTAACCAGATAATCAGCCAGATCGGTTGCAGTCGAATAACCGCGCAATGCTGCCTGACGCATGGCTTCCGGGTTGACATGCAGGCCGGCCAGCATGTCCGCGTAAATGGTGAGCGTATCTTTTAGCGTGTCAACCGTATCGAACAGAGGCTCCTTGTCTTCCTGGTTATCCTTGTTGTAAGCCAGCGGCTGCGATTTCATCAGGGTCAGCAATGCAACCAGATGGCCGTTGATGCGGCCGGTTTTACCACGCACCAGTTCGGGCACGTCAGGATTTTTCTTTTGCGGCATGATCGATGAGCCGGTGCAGAAACGGTCTGCCAGACGGATGAAACCGAATGCCGGGCTCATCCACAGGATCAGTTCTTCTGACAGACGGGAGAGATGCGTCATGATGAGCGCGGCGCTGGCGCAGAATTCAATTGCAAAATCACGATCGGATACAGCATCCAGTGAGTTGTGGCAGATGTCGTCAAACCCCAGTTCACGTGCGACCATTGTGCGGTCGATGGGGTAGCTGGTGCCGGCCAGTGCAGCTGCACCCAGCGGCAGCTGATTGATGCGTTTGCGGCAATCCTGCAGACGCTGCCCGTCACGCTGCAGCATTTCGTAATAGGCGAGCAGGTGATGCCCGAACGAAACCGGCTGGGCAACCTGTAAATGAGTGAATCCGGGCATGATGGTGGCAGCGTGCTGTTCTGCCAGATCCAGCAGTACCTGCTGCAGGCCGTGGATGAGGCTGATGATGTCATCAGTTGCAGCACGCAGATAAAGCCGGATGTCAGTAGCGACCTGGTCGTTACGCGAGCGGGCGGTATGCAGTTTTTTGCCGGCATCGCCCACCAGCGCGGTTAAACGCCGTTCGATGTTCAGGTGAACGTCTTCCTGTTCGAGCTGCCATTCGAATCTGCCATGGCTGATTTCTTCCCGAATCTGCGCCAGCCCTGTTTCAATAGCTGCCAGATCGGTGGCCTGGATGATACCGGTAGCAGCCAGCATGCGTGCATGTGCGATCGAACCCTGAATGTCATACTCGGCCAGACGGTAATCGAATCCGACTGATGCCGTGTAGCGTTGCACGAGTTGTGCAACTGGCTCGCTGAAGCGCCCTGACCAGGTTTTATTGTCTTTTTCCACGGAAATATCTGCTGTTTGTTGAAACCTGCATTTTACCTGCAACCCGGAAAGAATCGACTGGCAGATTTTGCAACACGTATGCATAATATGGGCCGATTATTGGCGGCGCTGCTTTCCCTGGGAAGGGGAATGGTGGATAATTATCGCCTTTCATTTGAATCATTTATTAACGAAGGAGCAATTCATGTCGGATCAATACACGCAAAACGAGGGCAATCAGTCCAAAGATAAGGTTGAATGGACCAGGCCCGCGTCATTACTCAATATTCTGGGCAATAAGTTTGCGCCGATTGCCGATCTCCAGCATAAACAGCTGCCTTCCTGGACATTGCTGGTTTTTCTGGGTGTATTGCTGCTGGTATTCATCTGGAAGCAGATTGCTGTTAATCAGGCTGAATCACGACTGGAGAAAGGCCAGGCTCAAATCGAGCAGCAGCTTGAGGAAAAAAGCAGGGAGCTGGTCACGAAAGCGCGCGAATATGCTGATAGCCAATACAAAAAAGAAGAAGAGCGCTTTGGTCAGGTGCTGGCATGGGCTGTGCGTGGTGAACTGATCCGCAACAACCTTGACCAGATTGACCAGTATCTGTCCGAGCTGGTCAAGATGAAAGATACCGAGCGTGTTGTACTGGTCAGTGACGAGGGCAAACTGTTGGTATCCACCGATAAAAAACTGATTACCGAGGAAGCATCCAACCTTTACCCTAAAGATATCCTTAATCTGCAGACCATTACTGTCAAATCAGATGTGGGTGGTAAGAAACTGCTGGTTGTGCCTGTCATGGGTCTGAACAAGCGTCTGGCCACCATCATTATCAGTTACAACCCGCCATCTCTGCTGAAGAACTGATTAAACAGCAGGCGTTCGGTTTGAAACCCCCGTATTACGGGGGTTTTTAGTTTGTACGCCAGATTTTTGCACCAGCCTTGGCCAGTTTCTGCTCAATCTGCTCATAGCCCCGATCGAGATGATAAATCCGATCGACAACCGTTTCTCCCTGTGCAACCAGCCCGGCTATGATCAGACAGGCGGAAGCACGTAAATCGGTTGCCATTACACTGGCGCCATCAAGCCGGGGAATACCGCGCACGATGGCAGTATTGCCCTCGACCTGAATATCCGCATTCAGACGTTTGAGTTCCTGTACATGCATGAAGCGGTTTTCAAAAATCGTTTCTGTCATGACTGCCGTACCGTCAGCGATGCTGTTCAGTGCCATGAATTGTGCCTGCATATCGGTGGGGAAAGCGGGGTAGGGCGCGGTACGCAGACTGACTGATTGCGGCCGCTGCTGCATGCGCAGGTGAATCCAGTCTGCCCCTGTATCAATTTCCGCACCAGCTTCAGCGAGCTTGCCGAGAACAACATCAAGCGTATCTGCCCGTGCCCGGGTCAGGGTGATGTTGCCACCGCAGGCAGCCGCTGCTGTCAGGAAAGTACCGGTTTCGATGCGATCCGGCATGACAGTGTGGGAACAGCCATGCAGGCGATCCACACCTTCAATGACGATAACATCACTGCCTGCCCCTTCGATTCTGGCTCCCATGCTGACGAGGCAATTTGCCAGATCGATCACTTCAGGTTCACGGGCGGCATTTTCCAGAATAGTTGTGCCGGAGGCGAGAGTGGCGGCCATCATCAGATTTTCAGTACCGGTGACAGTGACAAGATCCATGACAATGCGCGCACCTGAAAGGCGGCCGGCCTGGGCGCGGATATAGCCCTGCTCAATACTGATTTCTGCACCCATGGCCTGTAAACCTTTGATGTGCTGATCAACTGGGCGCATGCCGATTGCGCAGCCACCCGGCAGGGAAATATGCGCCTGCCCGGTTCGTGCCAGCAGCGGTCCCAGCACCAGGATAGCCGCCCGCATGGTTTTAACCATGTCATAAGAAGCAGCTGGATTGGTGATACTGGCTGCAGACAGTTCTGCTGTGCCGGTGCCATTTGTTAGAATGCGCACACCGGTCTGTTCGAGCAGCGCTAGCATGGTGGTTACATCCTTGAGATGTGGGATGTTGTGTATGGCAAAGGTATCGGCAGTCAGCAGCGATGCGCACAACAAGGGCAACGCTGCGTTTTTGGCGCCGGAAATGCTGATTTCACCCCGGAGTGTTGATCCGCCGTGAATGACGAGTTTCTGCATGAATTTATGTTTTTGTTGAGAGTTGAGGCTGCTGCCCGGCTATGCCGACAGCAGGTATTTTATCCTATCGTACTATTCAGGGAGTCAGAATGAGCAAATCTGCCATCAGCACCGATAAAGCCCCGCAGGCGATCGGTACCTATTCACAAGCTATCTGCGTATCAGGCGGAGAGACTGTTTATCTTTCCGGCCAGATCGGGCTGGATCCGGCCAGTATGGAAATGGTGCCGGGAATCGATGCGCAGATTGAACAGGTCATTGCCAATCTCAAGACGGTGATTGCTGCCAGTGGCGGCAACCTGGGTGATGTGGTCAAACTGAATGTTTATCTGACTGATCTGGGCAACTTCGCAAAGGTCAATGAGATCATGGGTAAACATTTCAGTCAGCCTTATCCGGCACGTGCAGCGGTCGGTGTGGCAGCATTGCCGCGTGGCGCGCTGGTGGAGATGGATGCTGTCGTGGTGCTGGATAAGTAACTTCATTTTTTGTCTGTATCAGATTTTCCGGTGGCTGCTCATGTTTTTGATTCACTGGATGAATCGTTACGCAAGAAGCTTGAGAAGCTCGGCCTGTTCAGTGATTTCGATCTGGTTTTACACCTGCCGCTGCGTTATGAGGATGAAACCCGGCTGACGCCCATCAGCGAAGTCATTCCGGGGAATGCAGTTCAGATAGAGGGAGTTGTCTGTGAACAGGAAGTGCTGGTTCGTCCGCGGCGGCAGCTTGTTTGCCGAGTGGAGGATAACAGCGGTTCGCTTTATCTGCGGTTTTTCAGTTTTTACGCCAGTCAGGTGGCTGCCTGGTCTCCGGGGGCGCGTGTGCGTGCATTGGGTGAGGTACGCACCGGATTTCATGGGGTAGCCGAGATGGTGCACCCGAAGTGCCAGGTGGCGCGCAGCGATATGGGATTGGCAAATACGCTGACACCGGTTTATCCAATCACCGCCGGGTTGCCACAGCGTACGCTTGCCAAACTGGTCGCCCGGGCATTTGAGCGGTTACAGAAAAAACAGCTTTTGCAAGAAATCCTGCCTGAAGCAATCCTGTCTGCCCATCCGCTTCCGGCGTTTGCGGATAGTTTGTCCATCCTGCATTGCCCGCCTGCCGGAATACCGGTTGCCTCTTTACAGCAACGTTCTCATCCGGCCTGGTATCGGATCAAGTTTGATGAATTGCTGGCACAACAGCTTTCCATGCGCAGCCACTATCGCCAGCGGCGCAGCCAGCGGGCGCCTGTACTGCCGCGACAGGCTGATTTGCAGCGGGCATTGCTGGAAATGCTGCCATTCAGTCTGACTGAGGCACAACGCAAGGTAATAACCGAGATTGGCAGGGATCTTGCCCAGCCTTACCCCATGCAGCGCCTGTTGCAGGGGGATGTGGGCAGCGGCAAAACGGTTGTGGCAGCGCTGGCTGCATTGCAGTCAATTGGCAATGGCTGCCAGGTTGCTGTCATGGCACCAACAGAAATTCTGGCCGAACAGCATTTGCGTAAATTATCTGAATGGCTGATCCCTTTGGGTATCGGGGTCGGCTGGTTGTCCGGCAGCCAGAAAAAAGGTTTGCGTGAGCAGGAGCTGGAGAAAGTGGCAAATGGTACATCCATGCTCGTTATCGGAACACATGCGCTGTTTCAGGAAACCGTCCGGTTCAAGCGGCTCGGGCTGGTGATCGTCGATGAGCAGCACCGCTTCGGAGTAGGCCAGCGCTTAGCGTTGCGCATGAAAGGAGATGACGGTGATGCGATGCCACATCAGCTGATGATGAGTGCCACGCCGATTCCTCGGACACTTTCCATGAGCTACTTCGCTGATCTGGATGTTTCTGTCATCAATCAGCTGCCACCCGGCAGATCGCCGGTCGTAACCAGGCTGATTGATAACACCCGGCGTGAGGAAATTGTTGCGCGCATCCGTGAGGCTTGTCTGGCCGGCCGCCAGGCTTACTGGGTCTGTCCGCTGATTGAGGAATCAGAGGCATTACAGTTGAAAACAGCGGTGGAAACCTGTGAAACACTGAGCCAGATTTTCCCTGATCTCGGCATTGCGCTCATTCATGGCCGATTGAGCAGTGAAGAAAAATCCACGATCATGGCCGAATTCAGCCGGGGACAGGTGCAATTGCTGGTTGCCACAACGGTGATTGAGGTGGGCGTGGATGTGCCGAATGCTTCGCTGATGGTGATCGAACATGCTGAACGTATGGGGCTGTCGCAGCTGCATCAGCTGCGCGGGCGGATTGGCCGCGGATCGGCTGCCGGCGTGTGTATCCTGATGTACCAGCAGCCTTTGTCCGAGGTGGCGCGCAAACGCCTGCAGATTGTTTTCGAGCATAACGACGGATTTGAAATTGCGCGCCAGGATCTGCTGCTGCGCGGACCGGGGGAATTCCTCGGTACCCGCCAGAGTGGCGTACCCTTGCTGCGATTCGCCAATCTGGAAGAGGATGCTGATTTGCTGGAAAAGGCGCGTAATGCAGCAGAAGAGATGTTGCGCAATCATCCGGATGAAGCGCAGCGCCACATGCAGCGCTGGCTGGGAAGAAAAGAGGATTACCTGCGTGCGTAATTGTTTAATCCCTGGTGGTTGTATTCCGCCAGACCGCGATGACGTACCAGCACATGCGCGCTATCGCGGAAGTGCAACGCGAGCTTTTCCACAAAATAAACCGAGCGGTGCTGCCCTCCGGTGCAACCGATGGCAACAGTAAGATAAGCCCGGTTATCACGGATGTAGGCCGGCAGCCAGGTATTAAGAAAACTGCTGATGTCTCTCAGCATTTTCGAAGCATCCGGCTGGGATTCCATAAAGCGGATAACTTCAGGATCATGCCCGGTCAGCTCTTTAAGCTGCGGATCGTAAAAGGGATTGGGTAGGCAGCGTATGTCAAATACCAGATCAGCATCCAGCGGGATACCGTATTTATAGCCGAATGACTGGAACAGTAGCGTCAGTCGGGGGAGATTTCCCCGGCTGTCTGCAATGAAATCCCTGATGTAAGCACGCAGTGCATTGGGCCGCAGTGAGCTGGTGTCGATATGATGTCCAAGCCCGACCAGTGTGGTTAACGCTTCACGTTCACGCCGGATGGCTTCTTCCAGCGTGACATTTTTGTCGCTCAGAGGATGTCTGCGGCGTGTCTCGGAAAAACGCTGCATCAGTGTTTCAGTGCGCGCATCCAGAAAGATGAATTTCGTCAGGATGCTTTTGTCGATCATTTTAAGCTGCCATGGCAGGACGGTAATGTTCTCGCCGCTACGCATATCGATGGCGACTGCAACGTGGGTATGGTGCTGCGTTTGCAGATGGTTGATGAGAACAATAAGCAGTGATGCGGGAAGATTATCGACACAGTAATAGCCTGAGTCTTCCAGGACATTGAGCGCGATGGATTTTCCCGAACCGGACAATCCGCTGATAATGATGACTTGCATGCTTTGGAGTATAGCAAAGCCAATAACCCGAAAGTGTCTGCAAAGACAGTATTTGTTTGAATAAAACGCTTGGTGAACGAAGGGTGGATTTAACGATGAATAAGGCATTTATCAGGGAAAATGATGACGAAGAAGAGATTGACGATGCGCCGCAGCCGCTGCAGGGAGTAAAAAACTACGTTACGCCGAAGGGTTATCAGCAGTTGAAGGATGAGTTTGATCAGCTGTGGAAAACAGATCGCCCGGAAGTGGTCAAAATCGTTTCCTGGGCAGCATCAAACGGTGATCGTTCGGAGAATGGTGATTACATTTACGGCAAGCGGCGTTTGCGTGAAATTGACCGCCGTTTACGATTTTTATCCAGGCGCCTGGATAGTGCTGAAGTTATCGATCCGAAGCAGCGTGGTGAGTGCGACCAGGTATTTTTTGGGGCTACGGTCACGGTTTGTAACTCGCGTGGTGAGGAACAGACTTACAGCATTGTCGGGATCGATGAAGCCGAGCCGGGTCGAGGGTGGATCAGCTGGATTTCACCATTGGCTAAAGTGTTACTGAAGGCACGCGAGGGAGATGTGGTGTCACTGCAGACGCCGGGTGGCCTGGAAGAGCTGGAAGTGATGAAGATTCGTTACGAAGCGCTTTGATGTAAATACCAGCTACATTTTGTTACTACTGTGAAATGGGTGATATTTTTATCGGAACGGGATCAGTTTGTCGCAGGTGTGCTCGGAATATCGTGTAAAAAAGGCTGATTGGTAGTCTGCACATAGCGAACTTTCTGTTTGTTGCGTTTACCTTTCAACTTGAGCTGAAAGGTCTGGCTAAACCGGATTTCGGGAAGGGTCAGATGCGCAATGCTTTCATACAGTGCTTCACTAATCAGGATTGCACCCGGGCAGCAGTTCTTTTCCAGCCGGGCAGCGGTGTTGACGACATCGCCAATTGTTGTCCAGTCCAGCCGGTCCGATGAGCCGACATTGCCGATGATCACGTTTCCCCAGTGAATGCCGATCCGCAAAAGCAGCAGATCTTTACCGGCACGCATGCGCAGGTTGTTGAAATCGTAAGAATGTCTGTGAATTTCCAGTGCGGCCAGCACGGCTTTGTGTGGTTCCTTGAACAAAGCCATGACGCAGTCACCCATGAATTTGTCAATGATTCCTTCGTGCTGTCTGACTGCCTTTGTGATTCTGCCAAGTATCAGATTGAGCGTGTGAATGACAGATTCTTCTTTTTCATTGTTTTCCGTGTAACTGGTAAAGCCGGCGATGTCGCAGAACAGGACGGCCAGCTGACATTCTTCATTAGAGAGTATGTTGCCACCCAGACGGACGATTTCTCTGGCTTTCTGTTCGACCAGCTGGGGTACATAATTACGGGTGATGTTATGTACCCGGGCCTCGTTGAGAATAGAACCTTCGGCCAGTGTGTGAGTAGTTTTATGATCCAGCGATACGATCTGCCACAGCGTATGAATGGTCATGTCGTGCTGGCGGTAACCACTGACATTGAAGAGTATCGACAGACTGTCATCATGCGGTAATCTGATGCGGATACGGTAATTTTCAAACAGGCCGCCCTCGGATTCCAGCGTAAGCCCCCATAATACATCATTATAAAAACGGCCGGGAATAATGTTTGCGAGTGTGCACACTGAAGCCGGAGCTGTTTCCAGCTTCAGATTGTCGAGAATTGCGGGAGAGATGGACAGGATATCGCCCGCGCTGGAGAAAACCATGATGCCATAGCGCAGCCTGCTGAAAATGGCCTGGGCTTTTTCTGCTTCTTCTGTGCTGGCCAGTAACAGGGAATGATTTACTGGTGCCAGGTGGGGATACTGTTCCGCACTGCCCCGCATGATTTTGACAGTGCGATATGCCTGTGGATTTTTATCTGGAGCCTGTTTTACAAGTACAAGCCCGATTGCTTTGGCGAGTTTGCTGTCCAGGTAAGCACTGTTGTCACAGCTTTCCGGGTAATCAATCTGCATCAAAGTGTCCTTTTCTTCAGGAAAAGTCAGCGTAATCCGGAAATGGTTTTCCTTGCAGAACTGCTCGATGTTCCGATCACCATGTGTGGTCAGCTCATTCTGTAACAGCTCATCGAATACGTTGTTTTTGTCAGTGATGTCAATGCTCAGACTGCCCTCGATCGCTTGCTGGAACGCATGGCGATGCATGGTTCTGATCATGTTTGTAATCAGCTTATGCAGCAGCAGAATGATTGAATCCCGCAGGCGCAGGCATTGCAGCCGCTCCAGTGTATGTGTGACTTCCTGTTCCAGTACCTGCCAGACGTTGTGTTCGGGCGAGGTGATAATAACCGGATGGCCGGGCCCGGGAGGGTGTGATCTGGTATTTGAGTATGTGCCTGAAGGCGTATTAGTCGTGATCATTGGCACAAAATTGATACATTTCATCACTGACCAGTTTCTGGAAAAAAACCTCATCGAGCAGATGATCAGAAATCTCCTCGCTTATTCCATAAGACATCAGTTTTTCTTTGCGAACTGCCGGATCAGTGGGGTTGGCTCCGATGCCGGCCCCTTTGATCAGATTGTTGGCAATGGCCAGCCAGAGCAGAATTTCATTCCCGGTTTGCCCGGGTAATAACTGATCCAGTTCAGTGCCGACATACAGTTGAAATTGCGGCGGGAGCTTCCATTCCCTGACCGCTTCCTTCCCGATCTGGTAATGATCCGTTCCCATGAATTTCTGCTCTGCCTCTTTACTTGAACAGTTGTTTTCAAGTGCATACGTGAGGGCATCCATATACTCCTTGCGTGCATGGGTAAAAAGCAGCACTTTACCAATATCGTGGACCAGACCGGCAACAAAGGCTTCTTCGCAATCCTCTGGTTTTCCGAATTCCAGACAAATGTTGTAACTTGCAATCGCGGTCAGCAGAGAGTGGTGCCAGATATGTCTGCGTACCAGTGCATTTTTACTCTTGGAAAATACAGAGCGTGAAAAAGCCAGTATGACCAGCGAACGGATGATATTGATGCCCAGCAGACTGACTGCAATGGGTAATGTTCTGATCGGCTGGCTGCGGTTATAAATGGGCGAATTGGCTACTCTGAGAATAAATGAAGCCACTATCTGATCCGAGCGCAGTAAACGATCCATTTCTCTGAAACAATTTGGAGATTCTTCATCGATCTCGATGATCCGGGAAATGATTTCCGGCTGCGTGGCTTTTATTTGTTTGTAGTCAATAACACATTGATTCATGGCTTATGGACACCAGGATGCGGCAGTAAAAATTTTTCAGCTGTTACAGGTTAAAACAACGGCATATATCCGGCCGGCTTGATGGATGACAAAGAAAGATTCTGGAATTTTCTGATATTTTCCTGAGAATTATCGATATTCCATAATGGTATGGAATATGGCAAAGACAGAAAGGCAAGTGCATGGCTTTCTGAAAGGTACCTGTGGAAGGGATTGAAACAAAAAAGCCCCACTCCATTGCAGAGCGAGGCTGTCTTGTGGTGTTCTGGCGGAGAAGGCGGGATTCGAACCCGCGGTACGGTATTACCGTACACACGCTTTCCAGGCGTGCACCTTCAGCCGCTCGGTCACTTCTCCTTTTGCTGCCCTGTTCAGGGCAGCCGCAAAGGATAAACCAGTTTTATGGCGGGAGCAATATGTGAAAGATGTTTCTCATTTGTTTCTTCCGGATGTTTACTAATAACCGGAATGTGGTAAGAATGGCGTGTTTCCAGCTAACTTTGCGAAATGAAGGAGGTCAGTTTGAAGAAGATTTTTGCAGTTGTTTTGAGTTTTGTTGTGACTGCCGTAATGGCCGATGGTATTGATCAGCGTCAGGTTCTGCCCATGAACGGGATGCAGCGTGATCACCTTCTGGGCGAAATGCGTATGTTACTGACCGGTACAGGCGCCATTCTGGAAGCGCTTGCAAAAGAGGATATGGCCGCAGTTGCACGGCACGCGCGTTCACTCGGGATGGCGATGCCACACAAAATGGAAGGGCACATGGATAATTTCCTGCCAGAGCAGTTTATGCAGATGGGTATGGGTATGCATCAGGAATTTGACAAAATTGCAGATGAAGCTGAATCCAGAAAGGATCCCAGACATACGTTGCAGCAACTGAGTGAAGCGTTGGGGCATTGTGCTGCCTGTCATGCGACTTATCAGATTGGCTTGAATTCGCAGTCTGGTGGGGGTGATCAGAGCAAAGGCCACGGGAAACAGGGAGCACATTCACACGCTCATTAAATTTGGAGGTGGGGTGCTTTTTATCAATAGTCAGGTAATCAGAATGGCAGTTTTTGCCAAAGGTGGTCGATTCTGGTTTTGACGGCTGCATTCATTTCAATGGTACGGCCCCATTCGCGCGCAGTCTCACCTGGCCATTTATTGGTGGCATCCAGTCCCATTTTGCTGCCAAGCCCTGAAACGGGGCTGGCAAAGTCGAGGTAGTCAATTGGCGTATTTTCTGCGATCAGAGTATCGCGCACCGGATCAACCCGGGTGGTTATCGCCCAGATGACTTCCTTCCAGTCGCGGATATTGACGTCGTCATCGGTCACAATGATGAACTTGGTATACATAAACTGGCGCAGAAAACTCCAGATACCGAACATAACGCGCTTGGCGTGGCCGGGATACTGCTTTTTCATGCTGACCACGGCAAGACGATAAGAACAGCCTTCCGGTGGCAGGTAGAAGTCGGTAATTTCAGTGAATTGTTTCTGCAATAGTGGTACGAATACCTCATTGAGGGCGACACCGAGAATGGCGGGTTCATCAGGAGGTTTGCCGGTATAGGTAGAATGATAAATCGGGTCGCGGCGCATGGTGATTCGTTCGATCGTGAAGACCGGGAAAGTTTCCTGCTCGTTGTAATAACCGGTATGGTCGCCGTAAGGTCCCTCTACCGCCGTTTCGTCCGGATAAATATAGCCTTCCAGTACAATTTCCGCACTGGCTGGTACCTGCAGGTCATGTGTCAGACATTTGACAACTTCTGTTTTTGCCCCGCGTAACAAGCCGGCAAACTGGTATTCACTCAGGCTGTCTGGAACCGGAGTCACTGCACCGAGAATGGTTGCGGGATCAGCACCGAGTGCCACCGCAACGGGGTAGGGTTGCCCCGGGCTGGTTTGACAGAAATCACGGTAATCCAGTGCACCGCCGCGATGCGCCAGCCAGCGCATGATTACCTTGTTCGGCGCAATGACCTGTTGCCGGTAGATTCCCAGGTTTTGTCTGGGTTTGTGCGGGCCGCGTGTGACAGTCAGTCCCCAGGTAATCAGGGGAGCCACATCTCCCGGCCAGCAGGTCTGGATCGGCAGTTTTTCCAGATCGATATTGGTACCTTCCCATACGATTTCCTGGCAGGGGGCGCTGGGCAGTTGTTTGGGTGCCATGTTGAGCACCTGTTTTAATACCGGCAGCTTTTCCCAGGCATCGCGTAATCCTTTTGGGGGATTGGGTTCCTTGAGATAAGCGAGTAATTTTCCTACCTCACGCAGGGCGGAAACTGATGTCTGGCCCATCCCCAGTGCGACCCGTTCCGGTGTGCCAAACAGATTACCCAATACCGGAATGGTATGGCCCGTGGGTCGTTCAAACAGTATTGCCGGGCCTGCCTGCTTGAGCAGGCGATCGCAGATTTCCGTCATTTCCAGACGAGGGTCAACTTCAATTCCTACCCGTTTTAAATCGCCGCGTTGTTCAAGCTGGGCAATAAAATCGCGTAAATCCTTGTATTTCATAAATCTGGTCCGGTAGCAGTGAATAAATTCAATAGAGAGCGATGCAGGTATTTCTGGTTTTCTCTATGCTGACTGGCTGGTTCTGAACAGCGTGTCCAGCAATATCCCGGCAAATATGACGGCGCCGACCCAGTTGTTGTGCAGAAATGCCCGAAAGCAGCGGGAAGGTTCCCGTCTGCGGATCAGGATATATTGGAAAACAGCCAATCCCAGGGCAACCAGCAGGGAAGCATAAAACAGAGCGCCACGCTGCAGAAGCATTCCGATGTAAGCCAATATACTCAGGAAGATGACTTGACACAGCATGATGCCAGCGACATCAAACTGGCCGAGTGTGATAGCGGAAGTTTTGATGCCAATTTTCAGATCATCTTCACGGTCCACCAGCGCGTATTCAGTATCGTAGGCGATAACCCAGAACAGATTGGCCAGTACCAGCAACCATGCAAGCGGAGGAACAGCACCAGTTTGTGCCGCAAATGCCATGGGAATACCAAAGCTGAAGGCAATGCCCAGGTAAGCTTGCGGCATGGAAAAAAAACGCTTGGTAAACGGATAGGAGGCTGCAAGAAACAGGGCCGGTACAGATAACTGGATCGTCAGCAGATTGAGCGGCAGGATCAGCAGAAATGCGCACAAACTCAACCCGGCGGCTACCAGTAATGCTTCTCGCGGAGTGATGATACCTGTTGCCAGTGGGCGGTTGCGCGTGCGGGAGACGTGAGGATCGATCTTCCGGTCGGCAAAATCGTTAATGGCGCAACCGGCGGAGCGCATCAGGACTGTACCCAGTACAAAAATTACCAGAACTATTGGATCGGGCATGCCATCTGCTGCCAGCCATAATCCCCATAATGTCGGCCACAGTAATAACAGGATGCCGATAGGTTTATCCAACCGGATCAGTCTGGTGTATGCAGAGAGCCGATTTGTAAAAGTGATGCTTACAGAAGTCATAAAAATCAGGTCAGTAAAATGGCGGTGAATTTGATTGGGCCACCGGGATAAGGAATACGGTATTTTACCGGTTTACAGTGTGCGAATTGCAGGCAGAAATACTTCCGTGACAAGTATGGGCTGGTGAAGCAGGATAAATAGCGAACGTCTTGCCCAGAGATGGTTCGGATAGATCTGCAACCGTGTGCAGGCGCGTCTGAACAGGGGATGACGTGGTTTGAGTTTTTTGAAGGTAAGCGGTGCACGCTGTATCAGTGGATTGGTGAACAGCATGGTGCCCAGCGACCGGCTTCCCAGATGACTCAGATCGCGCCATGCTCCTTGCAGGTGTTCTTTTTTGATAACGGAATGCGCAAATACAACCGGGGTTTCATTGCTGCGCAGATACACTTCCCGTACCAGTGCGCGTGTTTGTCTGCGCAGGCTCATGATTTCCAGCTCATCGATACAGGCGGTTGCCAGTGCCTGAAAAACAGGTTCAACACGAAAGTGCTCGCTGCGTTCCTGGATTAAGCGAGTAAGAGATCCCCGGTTGGTCAACCACCAGTGGAGGTCAGCAGGAGCAGAAACAGGGACGGGGTGCCACGCCAGAGGCGGGTTGGCCTTCATTACAGCTGGAAGGGGTGAGCAGGGTAGTCAGCCATGGTGTGAGCCGATCGAACCATTCGGGATCAGACAGGCACCCGGTTTTGTAAAGTATGTTTACGAACCGTATCGAGCAGGGCTTCTTTGGTAAATGGCTTGGTGAGGTATTCATCGGAGCCGACCATTCTGCCGCGTGCGCGGTCGAACAATCCACTTTTGCTGGAGAGCATGATGACCGGTACAGAATGGTACTTAGGATTTTTTTTGATCAGCATGCAGGCCTGGTATCCATCCAGCCGTGGCATGACAATATCCAGAAAAATAATATCCGGCTGGCTGTCGATGATCTTGGCTATGGCATCAAATCCATCTGTTGCCAGGATAACGTCACAACCGGAGTGAGCAAGGAAAATTTCCGCACTGCGCCGGATAGTGTTGCTGTCATCCACTACCATTACCTTGATACCCGTTAAATCATTTTCTGTTTCGGTCACAATGTCCCCTCATATCCAAGGTTTTCTGCAAAGCTGTTCAAGATTGTTTTTGTGTGTGGATTATATCTGTCCCGCGAGCAGCTCCTTATGCACGGCAAGCTGATTTTTGCCCATTATAATAACGTATTGTCAGTTTGTTCGATTCGATCTGAATATTTGCCGGTGCTATCGTCGCCAGAAGGCCGGGGTGAAAACGATCATCAGGGTATAAAATTCCAGTCTTCCCAGGAACATGGCGAAACTGCACAGCCAGATCTGGAAATCGTTGAGTGTTGCATAGTTCATAGATGGGCCAATACTTCCCAGGCCAGTCCCCAGATTATTCAGGCAGGCGACAGCTGCTGAGAAGGCTGTGATTTCATCCATCCCGCTCAGTGTCAAGGCCAATGTCATCAGGACGATGCTGGTCAGATAAACAAACAGAAATGCCAGAATGGCAAAGATGATCTCGTTAGGGACGATACTCCTACCGATCCTGATCAGAGAGACTGCGCGAGGATGCATGATGATGGTCATTTCACGAAAAAACTGCTGAAACAGGATGCGCGCCCGGATCATTTTGATGCCGCCGCCGGTTGAGCCCGATGATGAGCAGAATCCTGATAAAAATAGCATCCAGAGTGGAGCGAAAATTGGCCAGAGTGCATAGTCGGTATTGCTGTAGCCGGTAGTCGAAGCAACAGAGATCACGTTGAAAGTTGCATAACGCAAGGCAACCACAGGGTCCGTATAAATTCCTTTTGCCCAGAGGAAGGTGGCCACGCCAAGACAGCTTCCCAGCGTAATCAGGATGTACAACCCGGCTTCCGGATCAGAACGGTACGCAGAAAAACTTTTGGCGCGCCAGGCAACGAAGTGTGCTGAAAAATTGATTCCGGCAATCAGCATGAACAGGATTGTGATTGCCTCGATCAGGGGGGAGTCCCAGTACCCGTAACTAGAGTCATGTGTGGAAGCGCCAGACAGACCGAGCGTGCTCAGTGCGTGTGCAATTGCATCGAATGCGGTCATCCCGGCCAGCCAGTAAGCAACTGTACAAGCGAGCGTCAACGCGACGTAAATTAACCATAGCCGTTTGGCAGTTTCCGCAATGCGTGGGGTCAGTCTGGATTCTTTTATCGGCCCGGGAACTTCGGCACCGAGCAGCTGCCTTCCCCCGACACCCAGCATGGGCAGAATGGCCACTGCCAGCACAATCAACCCCATGCCACCCAGCCAGGCCATGAGACAGCGCCACAGGTTGATGGCATAAGGCAGATTGTCAAGACCTGTCAGCACGGTAGCTCCGGTCGAAGTCAGCCCGGAAGCTGCTTCGAAATATGATTTGGCAAAACCAAGTTCCGGAAAGTAGTAAATCAAAGGCAGCATGCCGAACAGGGGCAATGACAGCCAGACCAGTACAACCAGCAGGAATCCGTCACGAATCTGCAGTTCACGTTTGAAACGGAAAGTCAGTATCCAGATAGTTGCACCACACCCCAGGGCGATGGACAAGGCGTCGATAAAGACCGGTAATGATCCGTCCTGCATCCGGTAAGCAACGCCACAGGGGATCAGCAAAACCAGTCCGAACATCATGATCATTTTGCCAAGGATGTTGGCAATGGAGAGGAGGTGGCTCATAGTGCCTGATTATAAAAACCCCACATTGACCTGAAACAGTTTTTCCACCTGCCGCACCATTTTTTTATTGACGACAAACAGGATGACGTGATCGTCCTGTTCAATCACCGTGTCATGATGGGCGATGATGACCTGTGCCTGCATCCATTGGTCCGAAGTACTGTTTTCTTCCGGCCCGGACAGGTTTTTGCGATAAAACTCCCCGGGAGGTAGTCCGCGTACGATAGCGCCGATAGTGGTTCCCCTCGGCAGTTTGATCTCCTCAATTTTGCGACCAACCACCCGGGAAGAGCTGGCATCGCCATGTGCAACCAGTTCCAGCGCTTCGGCTGCGCCACGCCGCAGGCTATGCACTACCGCCACATCTCCCTGTCTGACGTAAGCCAGCAGTGAGCCGATCGTGACCTGTGCCGGTGAAATGGCGATATCGATTCCACTGCCCTGCATCAAGTCCACGTACATGCTGCGATGAATCAGTGCGATGACCTTGCGCGCTCCCATGCGTTTGGCCATCAGCGCAGCCATGATGTTGTTTTCTTCGTTGTCGGTCAGGGCGCAGAAAATATCCATTTCGCTGATATTTTCGTTTTCCAGCAATTCTTCATCGGTGACATCGCCATGCAGAATCAGCACGTTATGCAAGTTTTGCGTCAGTGATTCACATACCTTGATATCCCGTTCGATGATCCGCACCTGATGAGATTGCTGCAATACCTCAGCCAGTCGCCGGCCAATCCGGCCACCGCCAGCAATCATCACTCGCCTGACAGGCTTATCCATGCGGCGCAATTCGCTCATCACTGCGCGAATGTCACTGGAAGAGGCAATGAAAAATACCTCATCACCCTCCTCGACGATTGTGCTGCCTTCGGGGATGATCGGATGGTTGTGGCGGAAAATGGCAGCGACGCGGGTTTCCAGATTGGGGACGTGCTGGCGTAATTCCTTTAGCTGACGCCCGATCAGCGGGCCGCCGTGAATGGCTTTTACTGCCACCAGGCTGACTTTGCCGGAGGCGAAATCGAGCACTTGCAGTGCGCCCGGAAATTCAATCAGTTTTTCTATATATTTGGTCAGTATCCGTTCCGGACAAATTGCAAAATCGACACAAAAATTTTCTTTTGAGAAGATGGCTGGATGATCCAGGTAATCCACGGTGCGGATACGGGCGATTCTGGTGGGGGTGTTGAATACGCTTGCTGCCAGCTTGCATGCAACCAGGTTGGTTTCATCATTTCCGGTCAGGGCCAGCACCATATCGGCGTCCTCCATCCCCGCCTGAGTCATGACATCGGGGTGAGAGGCGCCCCCAACGACCGTGCGTAAATCCAGTCGCTCCTGCAATGAGGTGAGGCTGCTTCTGGCCAGATCGACGACAGTAATGTCGTTGGATTCGCTGACCAGGCTTTCCGCCACGGTTGAGCCGACCCGTCCTGCTCCCAGGATGACGATTTTCACCGGAAAGTATCCGTTTTATAAACTGATGATATTGAGTGCAATCGATACGACACTTGTTGACTCAGGAAAATAGGTTGCACAGGTTGTGTGTAAGGTAGGGTATTTTACGCTTTTCGGCCTGTATCTGTCCCGGCTGGGCAGGAGTTGTCGTGCACAGCAATGGTATTTAGTAATGCTGCCATTTCAGGGAGGCGACACGTCGTTCGATTTTTTCCATCATTTCCTGGTACCGTGGGCCGCTGGTATCGCCAAAACGTGCTTTGAAGGTGCTTTCTGACAAATGTTCGGGGAGATCCGTCCAGTGTGGAATGAGATCGGTGTCGTGTATGCCGGCTAAAATGATGTTCCGCATTCTGCGTGCGGAATCCTGGTTGGCCATGGCTTTTTCGGCAAAACGGGTGCCCGAGCGGTCTGCGATAAGGTCATTAAAGGAGAACCCACTGCCGGAGCGCGAATCTTCCAGTTCTTTATATAGCCCGATTGCGTCGGACAGTATTGTGTCTGAATAAGCGGTAATGGCAGCGGAGGCCATGAAATGCATGGCCAGATCATTGCGGCCATCCAGTGTGACGTTGATTTTGACAGGAGTCGGCCAGCTGGCTGCTTCCGGGATAGCCAGTCTGAGCGGAATCTGAACGACATGAAATGCCGTTACCAGTAGTGCGGCACGGAACTCCTCCAGTGCATTTTTTTGTGTTGAATGATGGACCGTCTCCTGCATGATCTGTGTCAGTATCTCCGATAGCGGAACTGTTTTTGAGATACGCTTACGGCTTTGTTCGTTGAGAAAATGGTGGTAGTGCGACAGTTTCTCCAGTGCCTGTTGATCCAGAAAAGGCAGGCTGACAGGCGAATAACTGACCTTGTCAATTCCCCAGCCTTTCCAGAAATAAGAAATTACTGCTTCATGACGAGAGAGTTGCAGTTTTTTGAATGCATCAAGGCCGGTGTGTGCATCCGGGTTGGTGGTTTGCAGCCATGTCAATAATTTTTCGATCAGCTGGCTGGAAAGTTTATCCGGGATCGGCAGGTTTCCAATACTGACTGATCTGAGTTCAGGAAAGTGCTCATTCTCGATTAAAGTGGCTTGCAGATTGATATATCCATCAATAATTTTTGCGGGTACTGGCAGGCTGAGTAATACTTCTGCGCTTTTGTCATGCAGGGTAACCCGGGCATGTCCCTTTCCGAAATGGTGTGCCAGATAATTCAGGGCATTATCAGCATCATCTGCCTGGATTCTGATGGTGGCCGATGTACCGGGGTGTACCTGATAACGATGCGTATCGAGAATATCTTTGGCACGGGCAATTTGCTCCGGCGTAATGGAAATTTCTCTTTTGACCCGAGGTTGGGTGTCAATTGCCAGGCAGGCCATGATTATCAAAATGGCAGTTATGGTGAGAATGCTGATTCCTGTCAGATTAAGTAATTTCCGCATGTCGGATAAATATGATTAAGGTCAGCTGTCTTCCCTGCGGCGCTAGTGCTGTTTGCTGATGGATATAATACAGCTATGATTTTTAAGGTGTTTTTCTACCACCAGAATCGGTAAGGCCGGTAATAGCCGTTGTAGAAAAACGGGTACCCGTAATAGCCGGGATAAGGTGCGTAACGGTAACGACTGTTCCAGTATGAGCTGTCTTCCCGGTAATTTTGTGGCCAGAGATGAATGGTTCTGACGGAAATAAGTGGAATGCGGATGGTTTTGTTTCCAATCGTGCGCTCGATATCCCCCTTGACTGTGCCGGTAACGGTAACCTCGGTACCTTTGGTGTAGATTGCCGGATCAAGAAATTCACTGACCTCAACAGCGAAGCGCCCTTCACCAGATTTGCCGGTTTCCGGGTAGCCACTGCGGCCAAGTGGATAAAAAAGCACTTGCATCAGGCTGGAATCAGCTTCATTTTCCACCTCAATGACGGTACCTCCCCAGCGGACCGGGGTATCTTTATAGGCTTCGGCATTTTGATTGACGGATTGATATGGGATGTTCACTGCCGAGAAATCCCTGATGTCAGGCGGCATGCTGGTGCATGCACTGAGGAGAAGCAGGCAGCCTGGCAGGAAAATACGGGAGAGAAAGGGGTGGGTATGGTTTTTCATATTCTTCCTCGGTAGTTGGGTGGCAGTAAACAAACAGCGACAGGCCGAACATTGCGTTAGACAAACAGAATCTGGCAAGATTCATGCAGCAGCAAAGCTGCTGGCGTTTGTCCGGGCACTGCCAAGTTTCTGATCAAACCAGTTTATTCCGTTTGATTGAAAGGTATAATAACGGCTTTTACATCCGGCTCCGGGTTATCTCGCTTGATTCCATTTTTTGCATGTTTTTTTATAGCCGGCTCAGCGCGAAGCTGAGGAATCGTTGACATGGATCAGTCTTCCATCCTTGATTTCAGAAGTGGTACTTTTTTTGCCCCAATTCTTGTTTTGTACAGCAATGATCTGGAAAAAATTGGGCAGCGATTACAGGAAAAAATTGCCAGTGCGCCTGGTTTCTTCAGAAACTCTCCCGTGTTGTTTGATTTGAGCGGGTTAAACGAAAATGACAGCAGGATTGATGTTGAAGCGCTTATATTGCTCCTTCGCAAATTAAGCCTGTTTCCTGTCGGTATCAGAGGAGGAGATGCTTCTCAGGAAAAGCAGGCGTTGGAGTTGTCCGTCCCGACGGATTCCGGGCGCAGTCGAAACGATGCGCTCCTGCCTGACGTACATAAAACAGATGAAGTGCTGCCTGAGACCCGGGTTGTAACCAGGGAGGCCGTACGTACGCCGGCAATGATGATTACCCAGCCGGTGCGCTCGGGTCAGCGTATTTATGCACCCGGTGATCTGGTAATTATGGCGCAGGTCAGTGCCGGAGCAGAAATCATGGCTGAGGGCAATATCCATGTTTACAACACGATGAGAGGCCGGGCACTGGCCGGTGTACAGGGAGACACTGTCGCCCGGTTTTTTTCTCTGGATCTGCAGGCAGAGCTGGTTTCGGTTGCGGGTATCTATAAAACCAGTGAAGACCTGAAGGATACTCCCAGAAAAAAGCCGGTGCAGGTCTATTTGCGAGATCAGGCATTGATTGTTGAAGAGCTGGGCTGAAAATATTTCTGAGAAGGAGATTTAATTGGCAAGAATTATCGTTGTGACATCAGGAAAAGGGGGGGTCGGTAAAACCACGACCAGTGCCGCTATTGCCATGGGACTGGCAAAAAGGGGCCATAAAACAGCAGTCATTGATTTTGATGTGGGCCTCCGTAACCTGGATTTGATTATGGGATGCGAACGTCGCGTAGTATACGACTTCGTCAATGTTATCAATGGTGAGGCAAATCTCAACCAGGCGTTGATTCGGGATAAGAACTGCAATCAGCTCTACATCCTGCCGGCATCGCAGACGCGCGATAAAGACGCGCTGAATCTGGAAGGGGTTGGCAGGGTACTGGAAGAGCTTTCCAAGGATTTCAAATATATTGTTTGTGATTCGCCGGCAGGCATTGAGAGAGGCGCTTACCTCGCCATGTACTATGCGGATGATGCTTTTGTTGTGACCAATCCGGAGGTTTCGTCTGTGCGGGATTCGGATCGTATGTTGGGAATACTGGCGAGTAAATCACGCCGCGCCGAATTAAACATGGAGCCCATTAAGGAATATCTGTTACTGACGCGTTACGATCCAAACAGGGTTGAGTCCGGCGAAATGCTGAGTCTGGATGATGTCCAGGAAATTTTGTCATTACATCTGCTTGGTGTTATTCCAGAATCCAAATCAGTGTTAAATGCTTCGAATTCAGGTGTTCCGGTGATTCTGGATGAAAAAAGTGACGCGGGACAGGCTTATGCGGATGTGGTGGCGCGTTATCTCGGAGAGAAGAGACCGCTTCGTTTCATTGATAGCAAGAAAGGTTTTCTCAGAAAGCTGTTTGGAGGTAAATAATGAGCCTACTGGATTATTTCAGATCATCTAAATCTAAAACAGCTTCAGTTGCCAAGGAAAGGTTGCAGATCCTTGTTGCGCATGAGCGCTATTATCGCAACAAACCATCCTATCTGCCTCAGTTGCAGGAAGAGTTAATGCAGGTTATCCGCAAGTATGTGCATGTGGATCAGGATGCTATTTCTGTCAGGTTTGAACAGGATGAAAATCAGGAAACACTCGAGTTAAATATCATTTTGCCGGATTCACAGAGCGCGCGGGATGCGCAGCAGGATACTGTGCGTGCACTTTAAAAGTTGTTTGGGATTATAGAGATTATAAATTGCTTGTGGAGGGTTCTCTCTGCAAGATCTCCTGAAATGAAATATGTCATGTTTTCCTGCTTCCCTGGTGTAGATGCCAAAGGGGTGGCATACAGGAGTTGGTTGCTGGGTGTTTTTCTGATTCTGGCCGGGTGCGCCGGGCAAGAGGTGCATCGTGAAGAGGTGACAACAATCACTATTCAGCCAGTGCGTGAACAGGCTGACGCTGTCAGCGAACCTTTTGTACTTTCCGGCAGATTGGCAGTAAATACCAGGCAGCATCGATTTTCAGGTGGAATTCGCTGGCAGCATACCAGGAGCAGTGATGAAATTTATCTGTTTTCTCCATTGGGGCAGGTTGTTGCGAAGATTTTCAGGGACCAGGCCGGGGTTCGTCTGATCACTTCTGAGCCAGCTACTTATCAGGCAAAAAATGTGGAATACCTTACCAGCCAGGTTCTGGGCTGGGAGTTGCCACTTGCCGGTATGCAATTTTGGGTGCGTGGAGTGCATTTTCCAGGTACGGTGGCCGAAAAAGATATGGATAGAAATCGGCGTACGATCGCCATCCGTCAGGATGGGTGGCAGGTTGTTTACCAAAGTTACTATCCCGCTGAAGGGGATATGCCTTCCTTGCCGAGACTGGTGGAATTCAATCGTGTGGATGTAAAAATGAAACTGGTAATTGATCAGTGGCAGGATGAGGCAAAAAACGGCACTGTAACAGGCGAAGGGTTGCTGCAATAATTCTTGCTCGTATATGAACACGTTCTCAGCTCCGGCTAAGCTTAATCTGTTTTTGCATGTGATCGGGCAGCGAGAGGATGGCTACCATCTGCTGCAAACAGCTTTTCGTTTTATTGATTATTCGGATCAGCTGAGTTTCAACATCACGGATGATGGTGTGATCAGGCATGTGAACCTGATTTCCGGATTGACTGAGACAGATGATTTATGTGTCCGGGCAGCAAAATTGTTACGACAGCGGCTCGGAAAAAAATCACTCGGTGTGGAAATTTGCCTGAAAAAAAAGATTCCGCTGGGGGGTGGGTTGGGTGGAGGCAGCTCTGATGCAGCTACAACACTGATTGTTCTGAACAGACTGTGGGAAATTAACTGGGAAAGAGATCGCCTGATGGCGTTGGGACTTGAGTTAGGCGCAGATGTGCCGGTATTTATTTATGGCAGAAATGCATTTGCTGAAGGAGTAGGTGAGCGGTTGTTTGCGATTGATTTGCCACCAGCCTGGTATGTTGTTCTTACGCCACCCGTGCAGATCTCGACTGCGGCTGTATTTGCCAGTAAAGAGTTGACACGAAATACAATACCTATCAAAATGGCGGCCTTTTCCACGGTGCAAGGGCGTAATGATCTTGAGCCTGTTGCAGTGCGCTTGCAACCCGTAATTGCTGAGTGGCTGGAGTGGTTAAAGCAGCGGTGTAACGCGACAAAGGTGGCAATGAGTGGTTCCGGGTCGTGTGTATTTGCAGAATTCCCTTCTGAATCAGCCGCGCGCCAGGCGTTTGCACAGTTGCCAGGTAGCATGAGTGGGTTTGTTGCGCCGGGGTTGGCAAAACATCCTTTATCAGATTTTTAGAACGTTTTTGGGGAGTCGCCAAGTGGTAAGGCACCGGATTTTGATTCCGGCATTCGTAGGTTCGATCCCTACCTCCCCAGCCAAATCTCAATGAGTCTGCCAATATCATGCCAAGTATTGTGCAAGTGATCGAAGTGGCCTGTCCTGTTCCTGAACCAAAGGTGAGTGCTATACATGTCCTATGACAGCCTGATGGTTTTTACCGGGACGGCCAATCCCAAACTGGCGCATGACGTAGTCAAGTATCTAAACATTAATCTTGGGCGTGCAAACGTTGGCCGTTTCAGTGACGGTGAGATTATGGTAGAGGTACTCGAGAATGTCAGAGGTAATGATGTTTTCGTATTGCAATCCACTTGCGCTCCGACAAATGATAGCCTGATGGAGATCCTGGTAATCGTTGATGCATTGAAGCGCGCTTCTGCCAGCCGCGTTACTGCGGCAATTCCTTATTTTGGTTATGCACGGCAGGATAGAAGAGCTCGATCTGCACGAGTGCCCATTACTGCCAAAGTCGTGGCAAATATGCTGACCAGTGTTGGTGTCGATAGAGTGCTGACCATGGATTTGCATTCCGATCAGATACAGGGTTTTTTCGATATACCGGTCGATAATATATATGGCATGCCCATCCTGCTCGGAGATATCTGGAAACATGACTATCAGAATCTGATTGTTGTTTCACCTGATGTCGGTGGTGTGGTGCGCGCGCGCCATCTTGCCAAGCGTCTGGAATGTGATCTGGCCATCATAGATAAGCGGCGTCCCAAACCAAATGAATCCAAGGTTATGAACATCATTGGCGATGTCAGGGGGCGTACCTGTGTGATCATCGATGACATGGTAGATACGGCAAATACGCTATGTGAGGCAGCTTCAGCTCTGAAGCGGGAAGGTGCGGCCAGTGTGATCGCTTATTCAACACACGCAGTTTTATCGGGGAAAGCGGTAGAACGTGTTCAGAACTCGGATCTGGATAAACTGGTGGTAACAGATACGATTCCGTTAAGGGAAGACGCCTGTAAATGTAATCGTATTCATCAGTTGAGTGTGGCGAGTCTGCTGGGTGAGTCTATGCTCAGGATAAGCAACGAAAGTTCACTGAGCTCATTATTTATAGAATGAGATAATTTTATGGTTCATTCGCGGGTGGATGGGCTTTTGTTTTCGGGAGAATGGAATGCAAATTGAAATAAATGCCAATAGTCGTAAATTACATGGAACTGGTGAAAATCGCCGTTTACGCTCCCAGGGGAGGTTGCCGGGAGTTATTTATGGTGGTGGCGGTGCCGCGCAATCAATTGATCTTGACCACAAAGATCTATATTACAAGTTGAAAATGGAATCTTTTCATGCTTCTATACTTTCAATCAGTGTGGATGGCAAAAAGGAACAGGTGCTTTTACGTGATGTACAAATGCATCCGTTCAAACAACAGGTGTTGCATATTGATTTCCAGCGCGTTAGACAGGATCAAAAAATCCATATGAAAGTACCGCTGCATTTCATCAATGCTGATATTGCTCCAGGAGTTAAATTATCCGGTGGAATGGTTAGTCATGTGGCAACCGAAGTTGAAGTATCTTGCCTGCCTAAAGATTTGCCTGAATTTATCACAGTGGATCTGTCCGGAATGACGGCTGGCGGCACGTTGCATCTCAATGATTTAACACTGCCAGAAAATATCGAGTTGCCTGTCTTGTTGAGAGGTGACAATTTGCCTGTAGCTACGCTTATCGTGCAGCGCGGTGGAGAATCTGGCGAATCCTAAAGCACGTAAGCCCGGCCTTGTCTGTACGCCAGGGTATCATCCTTGGTGTACTACTTATTCCGTTTATTTAATCCCCTTTGGATTCTTTGTTGCTGAGATTGTACTAAGTTATGGAGCTGCCCGTAAGGTTGGTGGTCGGCCTTGGCAACCCTGGCGAGAGGTACGTTTCAACTCGCCATAATGTTGGTTTTGACTGGCTGGATCATTTGGCCAGCTCGCAACGGGTTTTATTTGCATTCGAAGCTCGCTTCCGGGGGATGTGTGCACGTATTACACAAGCTGATACAGATATCTGGCTGCTTAAACCACAAACCTACATGAATGCCAGCGGTATGTCAGTCGCTGCGGTATGTCGCTATTACAAAATTGCTCCCGAACAAGTCCTGATCGTTCATGATGAGCTGGATTTACAGCCTGGTGTGATCAAACTGAAATCCGGTGGCGGTACAGGTGGGCACAATGGCCTTAAAAGTATCGTTGCGGATCTTTCCAGCCAAACCTTCTGGCGACTGCGGATCGGCGTGGGACATCCAGGTGACAGGAATCAGGTGGTGGATTATGTGTTACATCCTCCACGCAAAGAAGAAGCAGCTCTGATAGATGAAGCAATAGATCATAGTATGCGGGCATGGCCACTGATTACCCGGGGGGACTTTGCGGCAGCAATGCAGCAACTGCACACCCGCTAGAAACTGACGAACTGTTTTGCCTGGAGACCAGCTTTTTACACGGTTTTCAGGAGACTGATGGAATACAGATTATGAGCTTGAAATGTGGAATTGTCGGTTTGCCCAATGTTGGTAAATCTACTTTGTTTAATGCACTGACCAAGGCAGGGATTGCAGCGGAAAATTATCCATTTTGCACCATTGAACCCAATGTCGGTATCGTTGAGGTACCTGATTCACGTCTTGCTGAGCTGAGCAAAATCGTCAATCCGCAACGTATACAGCCTGCCATCGTAGAGTTTGTCGATATTGCCGGATTGGTTGCAGGGGCCTCTAAAGGGGAAGGGTTGGGTAATCAGTTTCTTGCCAACATTCGCGAAACAGACGCTATTGTCAATGTTGTGCGCTGTTTTGATGACCAGAATGTTGTGCACGTTGCCGGTAAGGTTGATCCACTGGCTGATATCGAGGTTATTCTGACTGAACTTGCATTGGCTGATCTTGCTACAGTAGATAAAGCGATTGCACGTGACGGCAAGAAAGCAAAATCTGGCGATAAGGAAGCAATCAAGTTGATTGCTGTACTTGAAAAACTGGCACCACATCTCAATCAGGGCCAACCGGCGCGTACATTTCAGCTTTTGGATGAAGAGAGGGAAATTATCACTCCCCTGTGTTTGCTGACGATCAAGCCGGCAATGTATGTGGGCAACGTGCTGGAAAGCGGTTTCGAAAATAACCCTCATCTCGATCGTTTGCGTGAATATGCAGCAAAAGAAGATGCTCCTGTCGTGGTGCTGTGCGCCAAGATTGAGGCCGAGCTGGCAGATCTCGACGAAGCGGATAAAAAGGAATTTCTGGCTGATCTCGGATTGGAAGAGCCTGGCCTGAATCGTTTGATTCGTGCAGGTTATGATTTGCTTGGTCTGCAAACCTATTTCACTGCTGGTGTGAAAGAGGTGCGTGCCTGGACTGTTCATAAGGGGGACACTGCTCCACAGGCAGCCGGGGCTATCCATACTGACTTTGAGAAAGGCTTTATCCGGGCACAAACTATTTCATATACTGATTTTGTTGCTTGTGGAGGTGAGGCGGGAGCGAAGGAAAAAGGAAAAATGCGCGTGGAGGGCAGGGATTACATCGTCCAGGATGGTGATGTAATGCATTTCCTGTTCAATGTCTGAGTTTTTGCAAAATTTTTCGGGGACTAAAAAACCTTAAATATCCCCACAAACAGTAGGATTCTTTGTTTCTTATCATCTCTCTCACAAAAAACTGCCCCACTTAAAACCGTGGGGTACTTCTGGATTATCATTTGAGCGCCCCCGGTAAAATCAATTCTCTACTGTTGCGAGGGCGCGGTTAGCCGGTTTTGCTGAGTATTGACAATTATTTTGCGATTTGTCTTTCCCGGATTTCATCCAGAGTTTTGCAATCAATGCAGAGTGATGCGGTAGGCCTTGCTTCCAGTCGTTTCAGACCAATTTCAACGCCACATTTTTCACAGTAGCCATACTCTCCTGAATCAATCTTGGTGAATATCTCGCCAATTTTCTTGATCAGTTTGCGTTCCCGGTCACGGCTGCGCAGTTCCAGTGCCATGTCAGATTCTTGAGTCGCTCTGTCAGCCGGGTCGGCGAAAATGGTTGATTCTTCCTGCATGACATGTACTGCGCGATCGATTTCCTTGCTCAGTTCTGCGCGCTGATGTTCCAGAATTTTCCGGAAATGAGCCAGTTGCTCCGGGCTCATGTATTCCTCACCAGCTTTGGGTTCGTAAGGGGGAATGGTGTGAGATTCCAGTTGATTGCCCATTCGTTACATTCTCCTTATGGTTGTTCGCTTTGTGATTTTTGTGTTGAGGGAAAATAAATCTGCCATCAATACCAGAAAGATCAGCTAATAGCAAGTAAATGCCCGGAAAGTTAGTGTATTGAATACCACCACCCAAAATTCAGCTGATGGATACTGCTGGTGTTTATGGGTGAGGTGGCGATTACACGGGTGATAGCCAGAGGAAGGCCTGATCTGGAGGGCACCCGGTAATCATGGGAGAGGTGTGATGAAGAATGAATCAGGCTTGCAGGGTACTGCGTAAGGTTTTTGCGCAATCCACCATTTTCTGCAGGGCTGTCTGGGTTTCCGGCCAGTTGCGTGTTTTTAGACCGCAATCCGGATTGACCCATAGTAGCTTGGGATCAATATGATGGGATGCTTTCTTCAGCAGATCCAGCATTTCTGACGCATCAGGCACGCGGGGAGAATGAATGTCGTACACGCCAGGGCCGATTTCATTCGGGTAGGAAAATTTTACGAATGCATCCAGCAGCTCCATACGAGAGCGCGAAGTTTCAATGGTGATTACATCGGCATCCAGATCAGCAATCGCCGGCAGGATGTCATGAAACTCCGAATAGCACATGTGAGTGTGGATCTGGGTATCATCTTTTACCCCTGAACTCGCTACGCGGAATGCTTTCACTGCCCAATCCAGATAGGGCTTCCAGTCTTGTTTCCTGAGCGGTAATCCTTCGCGGAATGCCGGCTCATCAATCTGAATCATGCCGATACCGGCTTTTTCCAGATCTGAAACTTCATCCCGGATCGCCAGTGCCAGTTGCAGTGCGGTGACTGATCGAGGCTGATCATCTCGCACGAACGACCAGAACAGCATGGTAACCGGTCCGGTCAGCATACCTTTGACCGGTTTTTCGGTCTGACTCTGGGCGTATTTTATCCACTCGACGGTCATGGCCTCGGGGCGATAGACGTCGCCATACAGGATGGGTGGTTTGACACAGCGAGAACCATAACTTTGTACCCAGCCATTTTCTGTAAAGGCATAACCCCATAACTGCTCGCCAAAATACTCCACCATGTCATTGCGCTCGGCTTCACCATGAACCAGTACATCCAGCCCAATTTCTTCCTGCTTGCGGATAACCTCCCGGATTTCGTCGCGCATGGCTGACAGATATTCGAGATGGCTGAGCTCATTTTTTTTGAATGCGGCGCGTGCCTGGCGGATAGTGTCAGTTTGCGGGAATGAACCGATGGTCGTGGTGGGCAGCAGAGGCAGGTTGAAGCGCTGCTGTTGCTGTTGTTTCCGGATTGCAAAAAGATGCGCACGCTGGCTGTCGTGTTCAGTCAGGTGGCTGATTCTGTGATGAACCACCGGGTTATGGATGCGACAAGATGTTTTTCTTGATTGACTGGCCTGGTCAGAAGCAGTCAGTTTTTCCTGGATTGATTCCTTACCCTCATTTAATCCGCGCCCGAGTATGGCAATTTCTTCCAGTTTCTGAGTGGAAAAAGCCAGCCAATTTCTAATTTCCGGGTCCAGTTTGGTTTCCAGTGATAAATCCACCGGGCAGTGCAATAAGGAACAGCTTGGGGCAATCCACAAACTACCCGTAAACCGGGATGCGGCTTTTGATAAGGTTTCCAGTTTTTGCGACAGATCGGCGCGCCATATATTACGTCCATCGATGTAACCCAATGATAGTGTTTTATCTGAAAAATCCCTGGTGAGGAATGAATCAAATTGTTCCGGGGCACTGCTTACATCAATATGCAGCCCGTCTACTGGCAGATCTTTGAGTAGTGTGTGGTGATGGTTGACCGTCCCGAAGTAGGTGGCGAGCAGCAAATGGCAACTGCAATCACTCAGTGCGTGATAGGCCTGGGTAAAACCATCCAGCCAGGGTTGTTCGAGGTCAAGAGAAAGGATAGGCTCATCAATTTGCACCCATTCCACGCCCAGCGCAGCAATTTTCTGCAGGATCTCGCGGTAAATTGGTAACAGACGAGGAAGCAGATCCAGTCGCTGGAAGCCGGACGTAACCTCTTTGCCAAGATACAGATAAGTTAGCGGGCCAACCAGAACAGCTTTTGCGGTTATTCCCAATGCATGAGCTTCTTTGATTTCCTGAAACAGTCGATCGGAGGTCAGGCGAAATTGGGTATCATTATCAAATTCCGGAACGATATAGTGATAATTGGTATTGAACCACTTGGTCATTTCCATTGCCGGTTGATTAGCGGTACCACGTGCCATGGCAAAATAAAGATCCAGTGAAACCTGGTCACCGGTATGCCCGAAGCGGTGTGGAATTGCACCAAGTAATGCGCTCATGTCGAGCATGTGGTCATACAGTGAAAAATCTCCCACGGGAATCAGGTTGATTCCTGCCTTTTGCTGTAATTGCCAGTTGCCGGCACGGATGTTGCGTGCTGTGGTCAGCAGTTGTCCGGCATCATTTTGTCCTTTCCAGAACGTTTCAAGTGCTTTTTTTAATTCACGCTGTGCGCCGATTCTTGGAAATCCGAGATTATGTGTCAGTGCTTTCATTGGTCTTTCTCTGCTTTTATCTGTTTGATCGGAAAGATCATCATTTTGTGGAATGCTCTATAATGAATCAAATGAAATTTTTCAATAAAAACGTGAATAATTTTCATATATGATCGAGTTGCGGCATTTGCGCACACTGAGTGCCCTGAATGAGACCGGTAGTATTTCGCTGGCAGCACAGCGTGTACACCTGACCCAGTCCGCGTTATCTCATCAGATCAGGGTGCTGCAGGCGTATTATCAGTTACCGCTGATTCAGCGTAATGGCCACGCCATACAGCTGACAGAGGCGGGTAAACGACTGGTAGCACTGGCTGGAAAAATACTTGGGGAAGTTCAGTCGGCGGAGCGCGATCTGGCGAAAATGTCACGGCAGGCGGTGGGAAGTTTGCGAATTGTACTGGAATGCCATACCTGTTTCGATTGGCTGATGCCGATCATGGATGATTTCCGACAACACTGGCCGGAAGTGGAGCTGGATCTGGTGTCCGGTTTTCACAGTGATCCGGTGATGCTGCTCAGGCAGGATATTGCCGATGTGGTGATCGGTTCTGAAAGCAAACCACAGCAGGGGATCGTTCATTTTCCGCTGTTTCGCTTTGAAATTCTGGCGGTACTGCCACCAGGCCATACACTTGCCGGCAAGAAAGTGCTGGAGGCAACCGATTTTGCGCAGGATGTGCTGATTACCTACCCGGTTCCTGAGGAGCGGATCGATCTGATCAGGCAGGTGCTGATCCCTGCAGGTATCAACTGGCAGCGGCGAACAACCGAGTTAACCGTGGCTATTCTGCAACTGGTGGCAAGCCGGCGGGGAATTGCTGCTCTACCCGGCTGGGGTATCAGAAACTATCTGGATTATGAATATGTAACTGCCCGCCGTATTGGGAGGGGTGGGTTGTGGAGCGATTTATATCTTTCGGTACGGGAGGAGGATGCTCCGTTACGTTATGTGCAGGATTTTCTGGAAACTATCAGCCAGGTCTGCTTCGCCAGGCTGGATGGAATCAAGCCACTGGGCAGAAAAAGGAAGGAAAAAAAACAGGAAACCAGAAAGACAACCGGGCAGTCATCTCCGGTTTAAAGAAGGTGACTGCCCGATATGGGTTATATGTACGAACAGGTATTGGATTAGTGCAGGGTGACTGCGTTTTTTTCTTCGCAGATGAGGTTGGTGCAGTAGTTTTCATGGATGCCATCCAGGAATTTCCACAGCGCATCACAAGCACGACGGGTCGCTGCCAGAACCTCAGCCTGTTTTTCCGGAGAGTCAGCAAATTTCTCGATGATGGCCCACTCAGCTTGCGAATGGAAAATATCGGCTGTCTGGTGTACCGAGAAAAATTCGTAGTCACTTGGGTCTTTCATGCCGTAAAACCTAGCCAGCCCATCGATCTTAACCGCGGCAATATCAGGCACCTGTGATTCGAATGCGTGTAATGCAGCCAACCCGGCGTAGAACGGCTCATTCATACAGATATCACGGAAAGTCGAAACCAGGTGTTGTGTTTCCGGCAGTGCGCCTGCTGTTGCCAGGCTGGCATCATTTGCACCCAAGGCAAAAGCAAACGTTTTCCACAGTGCAGGATGGTTTTTATCTCCATGTTCTTCGTCAATCAGATTTTTCAGGACTTCCTGACGGACACTGATATCACCACTGTTTTCCATATTGTGAAAGTGGGGGGTGTTAAAGTGAACCGCGCTGAGGTAGGTCGGTTCTGCCAGAACATTATAGAAGTACTGCTCGGCGTAATGGCACAACTGTTCGCGTGTCAGTTTGCCTTCAGTCCAGGCGATATAGAATGGATGTTGCAGCAGATGCCTGCTTTTAATAATGGAATCAACCTGCTGTTTGAACGTGTTTGTTGCCATGAAAAGCTCCTGTCCAGTGTTAAATGAAATATGCTGCTCTAATTATCATCGCCAATTCAGGTAATGAAGTCAAATTGATACAGGGGTTTCGTGGTTGTGGAGAGTGATAATTTTACAGGTGGAGAGCTGCGCCACAATTCCATTCTGTAGTAAGGCGCGATGATAGAATGGCTGTTTTTTAGCAAAAATCAGAGAGAAATATTATGTTTTCACAGAGTTTAACGATTGAGCAGGTTGACCCGGATTTGTGGCAGGCAATCAAAGGAGAAGTACAGCGACAGGAAGATCATATCGAACTGATCGCTTCGGAAAATTATGCCAGCCCAGCTGTATTGCAGGCGCAAGGCACTGTGTTAACCAACAAATACGCAGAGGGCTATCCGGGCAAGCGATACTACGGTGGCTGCAAGTATGTTGACATCGTTGAGCAGCTTGCCATTGATCGTCTCAGAAACCTGTTCAGTGCCGAGTACGTCAATGTGCAGCCGCATTCCGGCTCACAGGCCAATGCTGCTGTGTATCTGTCAGCACTGAAGCCGGGAGATACACTCCTGGGTATGTCACTTGCCCATGGAGGGCATTTAACTCACGGGGCATCAGTCAATATGAGTGGCAAGATTTTTAATTCGATCGCTTATGGCTTAAATCCGGAAACTGAAGAAATTGATTATGCGGAACTGGAACGGCTTGCACATGAGCATAAACCACGCATGATTGTTGCGGGGGCCTCTTCCTACGCGCGAGTCATAGACTGGAAAGCTTTCCGCCAGATTGCTGACAGTGTGGGTGCTTATCTGTTTGTTGATATGGCACATTACGCTGGATTGATTGCTGCCGGTTACTACCCCAACCCTGTGGGAATTGCTGATTTTGTTACCAGTACGACACATAAAACACTGCGTGGCCCGCGTGGCGGGGTAATTATGGCGCGCCCGGAGCATGAAAAAGCACTTAACTCGGCAGTATTTCCACAAACACAGGGTGGGCCACTGATGCATGTCATCGCTGCTAAAGCGATAGCTTTCAAAGAGGCGTCCACCCAGGCATTCAAGGATTATCAGAAACAGGTTATCGAAAATGCGCGCGTTATGGCAAGAGTGTTGCAGCAGCGTGGCTTGCGTATTGTGTCCGGCCGTACGGATTGCCATATGTTTCTGGTTGATTTGCAGGCCAAGAACCTGACCGGAAGAGAAGCCGAATCTGCATTGGAAACAGCTCATATTACGGTTAACAAAAACGCGATCCCAAATGATCCACAAAAACCCTTCGTAACCAGTGGGGTACGAATCGGCACCCCGGCCATTACTACCCGTGGATTCAGAGAACCCGAAGCCGAGGAACTTGCCAATCTGGTGGCCGATGTGCTGGAGGCGCCGGCTAATGCAGCGATTCTGGACCAGGTTGCTCGCAAAGCGCAGGCATTGTGTGCAAAATTCCCGGTATATGGAAATTAAGGCTTATATTGACCCGGAGGAGCAGCAGTGAAATGTCCGTTCTGTGGTGCTGAAGATACCAGTGTGGTTGATTCGCGTATCAGTGAGGATGGTGCGCGTATCAGGCGCAGACGGCGCTGTACAGAATGCGAGAAGCGCTTTACGACCTATGAGACGGTAGAATTGCGCTTCCCGCAAATCGTGAAGCAGGATGGTAATCGCGTTGAATTCAATCGGGAAAAACTTTACACCAGTTTTGCCCGGGCGCTGCATAAACGCCCGGTTCCCATCGGGCAGGTAGATGCCGCAATCGAACGTATTCTGCAAAAGCTGCTGGGAGGTGGAACCCGGGAAATATCATCACGCACACTCGGCGAGTGGGTAATGCAGGAATTATACAGTCTGGATAAAGTCGCCTACATACGCTTTGCTTCGGTATATCGGAGTTTTGAAGACGTGGGCGATTTTCAGGAAGTCATCAGGGAAGTTCAGTCGTCACCATCATCCGACAGTGATGACTTGTCTTCCTGATTGGTAAAGGTGGTTATCAGTCTCCAGAACCTTCTATGCTGCATTGGGCCAAAGTTGGTAATTTCCGGACCGGTATTTATGAGTTGCCCGGCAATACCGTGTGTGAGTTTCAGTAAAAGCAGCGTCGGGTACAGAAACAGAATAAAAACCACATCTGGTGCTCGAAGTATAAGCAGCCTGTCACAGACAATAAATTGGCAGGGCCAACACAACCCTGTCGATAAATACCTTTTATGAATTGTTCTGCTCCGGTGATAAAGTAATTTTTGCAAACTTTCTTTTTCCCACCTGAGCAGTAACGGTACTATTGATTGGAATGATTTGGGTTTTATCGTTTACTCTGCCCCCGTCCAGTTTTACACCACCTTGTTCAATCATGCGCAGGGCCTCGCTGGTACTGGCAGTCAGCCCGGCCAGCTTGAGCAGCTGAGGAACAGCTAACCCTGTGCCCTGGATATGGAGTCTCTTTTCCGGAATATCTTCGGGGATGGCTCCTTTGCTGAAACGGGTTTCAAATTCATCAGCAGCTCGGATGGCATCAGCATGGCCATGAAAACGCGCGACGATCTCACGGGCAAACTGCACTTTGATTTCACGCGGGTTGCGGCCGGATTCCACATCATCTTTCCACTGACGTATGGTTTCGATTGATTCGAATGATAACAGCTCAATATAGCGCCACATCAGTGTATCGCTTACTGACATCAGTTTGCCGAATATTTCAGTGGGTGATTCGTTGATGCCAATGTAGTTATTGAGTGATTTTGACATTTTCTGGATACCGTCGAGCCCTTCCAGAAGAGGCATGGTGAGTACGCACTGAGGTGATTGGCCATGGTGTTTTTGTAATTCACGCCCAACCAGTAAATTAAATTTCTGATCAGTACCGCCAAGTTCGAGATCTGCCTTCAATGCAACTGAATCGTAACCTTGAACGAGGGGGTAAAGAAATTCGTGGATGGCAATGGGCCGGTTATCATGGTAACGCTTGCTGAAATCATCCCGCTCCAGCATGCGCGCGACAGTATAAGTAGAGGCCAGTTTGATCAGGTCGTCAGCACCAAATTTACCCATCCAGGATGAATTGAAAATCACCTCTGTTTGTTCGCGTTTGAGTATTTTGAATACCTGAGATGCATAGGTTTCTGCATTTTGCGCAATCTGCTCACGTGTCAGTGGCGGGCGAGTGGCACTTTTTCCGGTGGGATCGCCAATCATCCCGGTGAAATCACCGATCAGAAACAGGACATGATGACCAAGCTCCTGAAGCTGGCGCAGTTTATTCAGCAGGACGGTATGCCCCAGATGCAGATCCGGAGCAGTTGGATCAAAACCAGCCTTGACCCTGAGAGGCTTACTTTTATTAAGCTTCTGTACGAGCTCTTCCTCAATCAGCAGCTCCTGGCAGCCACGTTTGATTATCTGTAACTGTTGGGAAATTGATTCAGACACGGCCGCTCAGTAAAAAATCAGTCGTCATCATATTTATGCATTTCCATGTTAGACTTAAAAAGTTTCCAACAGACGAAATAGGAGTGATGGCATTTGATTTATTACCAGTCACCTCGCAAAAGAAGAAGCATTCTAGCGCAAAAACTCGCTGTTTTCGCACAAAAAAAGGTACGTTGGATAACGATTCTGTCCAGTTTGCCATTATTCGGGATGGTTACCGCTTTTGGAATCGTTCCTGATTCTCCCCCACACGGAATGTCTGGTAAAAAAATCATTCGTTCTTTGCACCTTCCGGAAAAGTTTGCAGAATCTGATCCCGATATGACGTTTTGGCGTCAGGAAAGCATACGTCGAGGGGATACTGTTGCTGCAGTTCTTGCTCGGCTGGCAGTTAACCAGGAAGATAAAAATAATTTTCTGGATGCAACGCGTGGCAATGGGGCAATGGGACATCTTAAACCGGGTGAAATAATTCATGCCGAAACCCGCTCAGATGGAGAGTTGGTGGCATTACGCTATTTTTATGGGAATGGCGAGCAGTTTCAGGCTGAAAAAATTAACGGTGAGTTTGAGCTGAGCGAGCAATCCGGAAAAAGTGATACCCATATCCAGGTTGGTTCAGGAGTGATCAACACGTCGTTATTTGCAGCAGTGGATAAGGCGGAAATTCCAAGCACAATCGCTTCCCAGATAATCGATATTTTTTCCAGCAGTATTGACTTTCATCGGGATGTTCAGAAAGGCGATCGTTTTACGGTTGTTTATAAATCCATTCGGGATGAAAGTGGAAGGAATCGGGCTGGACGGGTGCTTGCGGTAGAGTTTTTCAATAAGGGCAAATCCTGGCAGGCTGTTTACTTTCAGGCGTCTGGTGAAAAAGGAGAATACTACACTCCAGAAGGAGAAAGCCTGCGCAAGCCTTTTCTGATGGCTCCTCTGAAATTTTCCCGGATCAGTTCCGGATTTTCCAATGGGCGTTTTCATCCAATTTTAAAAAAATGGCGTGCTCATAGAGGGGTTGATTATGCTGCCCCGACCGGTGTTCCGGTGATGGCAACAGCTGATGGTACGGTTGAATATAAAGGCTGGCAGAACGGCTATGGAAATCTGGTCGTACTCAAACATAACGCGCAGTACAGCTCGGCGTATGGTCATTTATCCAGTTTTGACAGAGGGCTGCAAAAAGGAAAGCAGATCAGGCAGGGAGATATTATCGGCTTTGTCGGGTCGACCGGAATGGCAACCGGCCCGCATCTCCACTATGAATTAAGAGTGAACGGTGTTCAGCGTGATCCCGCCAGAATTGTTATGCCAGCGGCACAGCCTATCAGTAAAAAGCACTACGCAGTCTTTCATAAACAAAGTAAGGAGCTGCTTTCCCAGCTCGATTTGCTGCGTAATTCCAGCTTTGCTTCACTTAACTGATTGATTTCAGTCAGTACGCGTAATCAGGAAAAATGTACTACATCGGCATCATGTCGGGCACGAGTCTGGATGGTGTTGATGCGGTACTGGTAAATTTTTCCGGATCTTCATTCACACTCCTGCATACCTGCTTTATCCCCTATACCCAGCCTTTCCGGTTGGAATTACTAAGTCTGAATCAGAGTGGTGAGAATGAGCTTCACCGTTCAGCCATATTAAGTAACCGGTTATCGGGATTGTATTCGGAAGCAGTGAGTCGCCTGCTGGGGCAATCCGGAATTGCTCCACAAGAGATCGTGGCAGTCGGTTGTCATGGTCAGACAGTCCGGCATTACCCGCAACCCCAAAGTGGCTATAGTATCCAGTTGGTAAATGGTGCATTACTGACAGAGTTGACGGGTATTACAATTGTGACTGATTTCAGAAATCGGGATATTGCTGCCGGAGGACAGGGAGCGCCGCTGGTTCCGGCATTTCATTATGAAATGTTTGCACACCAGGATGTCCATCGTCTGATCATCAATATTGGTGGAATTGCCAATATAACCAGCTTACCCATCAATGACAGTGTGAGCGGTTTTGACTGCGGACCGGGAAATATGCTGATGGATGCCTGGTGCCAGAAGCATGCCGGCATGGCTTACGATCGTAATGGAGAATGGGCAGCTTCAGGTAAGGTGATTGATTGTTTGCTGGAAGCATTGCTGAACTTTTCTTATTTCTCTCAGTTGCCGCCAAAGAGTACCGGCAGGGAAATGTTTGATCTCAACTGGCTGAAATCTTATCTGACAGGCAATGAAATTGCGCGGGACGTTCAGTCCACATTATTGCAGTTGACCGTGCGAACAATTACTGATGCTGTGAGAGCTTGCTACTCCGATGCTCAGGAAGTTTATTTGTGCGGAGGCGGGGCGCATAACAGCGCACTGGTTGCGGAGTTACAGCAAGCGTTATCTGATCGAAAAGTCAGCCGGACTGACGAACTGGGGATTGAAGCTGACTGGGTGGAAGCTTGTGCATTTGCCTGGCTGGCGCGGCAATCCATGGAGCGTGCCCCCGGCAACCTTCCTGCCGTAACTGGCGCGTCCGGCAGCCGGGTATTAGGGGCGATTTACCCAGTTTGAGAACCTTTTAGACGGAAAATGAAGATCCGCACCCGCAGGTGCTGGCCGCAGATGGATTTTTAATGACAAACTGAGCACCCTGAGCATTTTCCTGGTAGTCAATTTCCGCACCCAGCAGATACTGAAAGCTCATGGAGTCAACCAATAGTTTTACTCCCTGTTTTTCCATCACAAGATCATCTTCATTGATGGTTTCATCAAAGGTAAAACCATACTGAAATCCGGAGCAGCCACCACCGCTGACAAAAACCCTTAACTTAAGCTCCTGGTTGTCTTCTTCTATGATCAGCTCTTTCACTTTGCTGGCAGCGCTGTCGGTAAAGTTTAGCGGGAGAGGGGCAGCTACTGTTTCTTCCTGAACTGTTGTACTCATTTTATTCACTTGTCCATGTAATTGGTCATTCCGATAAGGCGACAACCAGCCGTACTGTAGCCAGAGTATTCAGGCGATGTAAACGTTACGCTGTTTTTTTCTGGATAAACTCTATTTTGTAGCCATCCGGGTCTTCGATAAAGGCAATAACGGTAGTTCCATGTTTCATTGGCCCGGCTTCACGTGTAACACGGCCGCCAAGATTTCGGGTTTTTTCACAAGCTTCATAGGCATTTTCCACTTCGATTGCAATGTGTCCAAACCCGGTTCCCAAGTCATAATGATCAGTTTCCCAGTTATGTGTCAGCTCCAGCACCGTGCCTTCTGTTTCACTTTGGTAGCCGACAAAAGCCAGTGTGAATTTCCCTTCCGGGTAATCTTTGCGGCGCAAAACCTGCATTCCCAGAACATTCGTATAAAATTGAACCGAACGCTCCAGGTTGCTTACCCGCAACATGGTGTGGAGAATACGCATTATATTTTAACCATTTCAAAATCTTCTTTCCTTGCGCCGCATTCCGGACAGGTCCAGTTCATGGGAACGTCTTCCCAGCGTGTCCCGGCAGGAATGCCGTCCTGCGGCCACCCCTCGGCTTCATCATAGATAAAGCCACAAATCATGCACATATAACGGTTATAAACCTGGTTGCCCTCTGTAGTCATAATAGATAAGTAGGTCTGCTTAAGTTAAAATGGCATTTTACGGTATTAGTGCATGTCTCTACCACCATCAATTGTATTATCCTTTGCGGGCAGCGATCCAAGCGGGGGGGCGGGTATCCAGGCGGATATCATGACGCTTGCCGGGATGGGTTGTCATCCGCTTACTGTGCTTACTGCTGTGACGGTGCAGGATACTGCCGGTGTTGAGGATATATTCGTCATGGATGCTGAATGGGTTACCGATCAGGCACGAACGGTGCTGCAGGATATGCCGGTACAGGCGTTCAAGGTTGGCATGCTGGGCAGCGTTGAGGTCGTTGCGGCTGTTACCGAGATTGTGTCGGATTATCCCGATATACCGCTGGTATTGGATCCGGTGCTGACATCCGGGCGGGGCGACATGTTTGCCAATGAGGAAATCATTGTTGCCATGCGTGAGATGCTGTTCCCCCAGGCGACAATTATTACCCCGAACAGCATAGAAGCCCGACGTATCGCGTTGAATGATGAAGATGACCTGGAAATCCTGAATCTGAAACAAAATGCAGAACGGCTGCTGGAATGGGGGTGCAGTTATGTGCTCATCAAAGGAGCCCATGAGAATACGCCGGAGGTCGTTAACGTACTTTATGGTCCAAACGGTGTTGTTCGGTCAGATTCCTGGCAACGTTTACCTGGCTCTTACCATGGTTCTGGTTGTACTTTGTCCTCTGCAATAGCAGCCTCACTTGCGCATGGCATGTCAGTTGCTGATAGCGTATATGAGGCGCAGGAATTTACCTGGCATGCGCTCAAGTCGGGTTTCCGTCCAGGGATGGGGCAATATATTCCGGACAGGTTTTTCTGGACAGAAAACGAGAACCCGGGAGAAGACACGGGTAGTGCTAAAAACTGATTTTATGCATCGGCTTAGGGTGAGCGGTCTCTATGCAATTACGCCTGATATGGCAGATACCGAAAAGCTGTGTGACACAATCCAGCAGGCGTTATCTGGTGGGGTGAACTGGCTTCAGTACCGGAATAAAAAGGCTGACAGCCAATTGCGATTTACGCAGGCAGTCAGAATTCACCAGCTTTGCAGGCAGTTTCAGGTTCCTCTGATAATTAACGATTATCTGGATCTGGCCATGGAGATCAATGCCGAGGGCCTGCACGTAGGTGGAGATGATATCCCGCTGGCAATAGCCAGACATCGTTTTGGCCGGAACAAAGTAATTGGTGTCTCCTGTTACAATCTGCTGGATCGTGCGGTGGAGGCTGAGGAAGCGGGGGCGGATTATGTTGCTTTTGGTGCATTCTACCCAACCACGACCAAAGTGAATGCGGCCCGAGCTTCGATTGACCTGCTGGCTGACGCGAGAAAAAAACTGAATATTCCCATCGTGGCCATTGGTGGTATCAATCTGGATAATGCCGGGGCTTTGATTGCTGGTGAGTGCGATGCCGTGGCCGTCAGCCAGGCTTTGTTCGGTGCCTTGGATATACGATCGGCTGCACAGGATTTTTCAGAGCTGCTCAGTAATCATCAATTTCAACAATCGTTATGACTACTCCAATGACAATTACCAATCAGCAACTGTTTGAACGTTCCCGGCAATATATTCCAGGAGGGGTTAATTCACCGGTACGCGCTTTTAAATCCGTAGGTGGTACCCCTGTTTTCTTTCAACGCGGGCAGGGTGCTTATTTCTGGGATGTGGAAGGGAAATCCTATATTGATTATGTCGGCTCCTGGGGACCTCTTATTCTTGGACACGCATATCCTGACGTCATTAAGGCTGTGCAGACTGCCGCCAGTTACGGTACTTCCTTTGGTGCGCCAACAGCAGCAGAGCTGGAAATTGCCGAGTTACTGTGCCGTCTGTTACCCTCCTTGGAAATGGTGCGGTTAGTAAGTTCCGGTACTGAGGCTGGAATGAGTGCCATCCGGCTGGCTCGTGGCTATACAGGTAGAAATCGGATTATCAAGTTTGAAGGTTGCTACCACGGTCATGATGATGCGCTGCTGGTCAAGGCGGGTTCTGGTGCGCTGACCTTTGGCCATCCCAGCTCAGCAGGTGTTCCTGCTGAAACAACGGGCAATACCCTCGTGTTGGACTATAACGATATAGCCGGAGCAGAAAGGATTTTTGGCGAACTGGGTACCGAGATCGCGGCTGTAATTGTTGAGCCGGTAGCAGGTAACATGAATCTGGTCAAGGCAACCCCTCATTTTCTGGAAACACTGCGGACACTGTGTACGAAATATGGTTGTCTGCTGATTCTGGATGAGGTAATGACCGGCTTCCGGGTTGGCCTGGAGTGTGCGCAGGGGTTGTATGGCATCAAACCGGATTTGACCATTTTGGGCAAAGTGATTGGTGGAGGCTTACCCATGGCTGCTTTTGGTGGCCGGCGTGATGTGATGGAGTGCCTCGCTCCACTGGGGCCGGTATATCAGGCCGGTACGCTTTCCGGTAATCCGGTTGCCGTTGCCGCCGGACTGGAGACATTGCGCCAGATACAGGCACCAGGCTTCTTTGGTAAGTTGTCAGCCATGACTCGTAAACTGACGGAAGGTTTAACGGCTGTCGCTGCAAAACATAGCGTGGTGTTCAGTACAGAAGCGGTTGGTGGGATGTTTGGCTTGTATTTCAGAGAATCTCCACCAGAAAGTTTCGCTGAAGTCATGGAGAGTGATCGCGAGGCATTTAACCGCTTTTTTCATGCCATGCTGGAGGAGGGTGTGTATTTTGCGCCGTCAGCTTTTGAGGCTGGCTTTGTTTCTGCTGCCCATAGCGATATAGAAATTGATAAAACGCTGGCGGCAGCCGATCGTATATTCAGTCGGGGTGTATGAGAGAACAGAAAGCAGCACTCCGCTGGAAACAGACAAACAAAAGATTTAATCAACGTGACCGACTGCCGTTTATATTTTGTCAGCTGGTTTGTCGTAATTTTTTCAGCTATGGCAATATACCCAATTCATACAAAGAATAAATAACGGATTATGTTTACTGACCTTCCTCACTTTCGAAAGTTATTGATACTGTTGTCCTTAAGTAGCGTGTTGTCGGCATGTGCTACGGTAGATAACCGGCGTGACCCTTTGGAATCCATGAATCGAGCAGTGTTTTCATTCAATGAAAAGCTCGATGAGATTGTGGTAGAACCCGTTGCCAGGGGGTATCAGCGGTTTATCCCTTCTCCGGTCAGAATGATTGTTGGAAATTTCTTTTCCAATCTGGACGATGTTGTTATTGCTGCCAATTCTCTGCTGCAGCTGAAGTTTATGGATGCAATGGCGAGCACGACACGTATTCTGATCAATACAACTTTTGGAATGCTGGGTGCCATTGATCTGGCCAGTAATATCAGCCAGGTAAGTGATATTGATATCAATAAACGCAACGAGGACTTTGGCCAGACTCTGGGGTTTTATGGGGTCGGCAGTGGCCCCTATCTTGTTTTGCCGTTACTGGGGCCGAGCTCGGTAAGGGATGCTGTAGGAATAGGGGTAGACAGTACTTTTATTCATCCAGCCCGTGCGATCTATACAGGCTTTGATATGTTGACTGTACGCTTGCCAGTTACAACAGCAGAATTTATTGACAAGCGTGAACAGTTGCTGCACCTGGATAAAACTCTGGAAGAAGCTTCGCTGGATAAGTATGAATTTGTTCGTGATGCTTACTTGCAGAGGCGCGACAGTCTCATAAGAAATGATAAGTCAGCCCCTTCTGAGGGAGAGCCTGTAAACTTTGAAGAAGATGAAATAATGATCGACGATTGATTCGATCGGAAAGTTGTACTTTTACCGGGGCTGGTATAAAAATTTACCAGCCCCGGTTTGGTTTTATCAGGCAGCTTGCAGTGCCTGGATACGTTCTTCCAAAGGCGGGTGTGACATGAACAGATGGCCGATCTGGCTTTTTTGTCCGGAGATTCCAAAGGCAGCTATCTTGTCCGGCAGGTGAGAAGGTTCATATTCCTGCTGTAATCGCCGCAATGCAGCAATCATCTTGTCCCTTCCCGAAATCTGTGCACTGCCGGCATCCGCACGAAATTCCCGCTGGCGACTAAACCACATTACGATAATCGTGGCAAAGATGCCCAGTACCATTTGAGCAATCAGGCTGGTGATGAAATAGGCTGGCCCATGTTCTTCTTCCGATCTGAAAACGGCACGATCAACGATATGGCCGATGACACGGGAAAGAAAAATCACAAAGGTATTTACGACACCTTGGATCAATGCCAGCGTTACCATATCGCCATTGGCGACATGGCTGACTTCGTGTGCCAGCACAGCTTCAGCTTCATCCCGGTTCATTTTCTGCAAAAGCCCTGTACTGACGGCCACCAGCGCATTATCTCTGCTCATTCCGGTAGCAAATGCATTGATATCGGGTGAATCGTAAACAGCAACTTCGGGCATGCCAATCCCGGCTTTTTTTGCTTGCCGGCGTACGGTTTCCACCAGCCAGCCTTCGGTTGAGTTGGATGGGACATCAATTACTCTGGCGCCAGTCATGTGTTTGGCACTCCATTTGGACATGGCCAGCGAAATGAGTGAGCCACCAAATCCAAGTACAGCAGAAAAAACAAGCAGCGCATTGAAATTCAATCCGCCACCTTCGGCATCCAGTATGCGATCAACACCAAGCAGGCGCAGGGTGATGTTCAGCATCAGCAATATGGCTAAGTTTGTTACGATAAAAAGAAAAATCCGTTTCATCATTCCCTTCCTTCAAGTTTATTAGTACGCGTGGCTTAGTTGGAGAGCCATAAAGAGCAATCGTTCAAGCCAGGCGGCTATATGGTGACATATTTCCTGGCATCAAGTACTGGTATGCGTAATTTCATATAAGGCTGTCTGGCATGTCACTGGAATTATCTTTCCTTAAGGTACAATGGGGCACATAAACGGAGCTGATTGTTGTGCCGGATCTGAAGCTGCAGGACAGGCTTGTAAATATCAGCGGGGATGATGGATAGAAATAAAGGGGAGATAAAAATTGATCGAAATAAAACAAAGGATATCGGGATGAGCCAACCGTCTGTTATCGTCGTGGGAAGTGGATTGGCAGGCTATACGGTTGTACGCGAGTTGCGCAAGCTGGATGCGGCCGTGCCGATTACGCTTCTGTCGGCAGATCATGGTGGCTTTTATTCAAAACCCATGTTATCCAATGCATTGGCGACAGGTAAAACACCTGACTCCATCCTGAGTGCGGGTATGGCGCAAATGTCAGAGCAGCTGGGTATTGCAGTTCAACCCTATGCCTGTGTCAGTGCCATTAATGCTGCTGCAGGTAATGTGTCCTTCGAAGGTGGGGGGCAAATGGCTTACGATCGCCTGGTTCTGGCGCTGGGGGCAGATCCGGTTCGCTTGCCCATACCGGGAGAAGGTTCATCCGAAATGCTGTCAGTCAATAGTCTGGATGATTACCGGAAGTTTCGTGAATCCCTGGAGGGAAAGCGTCACATCGCCGTATTGGGTGCGGGCCTGATCGGTTGCGAGTTTGCCAATGATCTGGCTGCAAAGGGGTATCAGGTAAGTGTGTTCGATCTGAGCCCGCAACCATTAGGACGGTTGCTTCCTCCTGAAGCAGGTCAGTATTTTCACGATAGATTGGCGGCAGCTGGGGTTCATTTTCTGCTCGGCACAACGGTTGACAGAATAAGTAAGGAAAACGGGCACTACCAGTTGTTTTACGGGAATGGTGAGGTGCTTGAGGCAGATATGGTACTGTCTGCCATTGGCCTGAAGCCACGCACCGGCCTGGCCGCTGCTGCGGGGATTCAGGTGAATCGCGGTATTGCAGTTAATCGCTATCTGCAAACCAGTGTTCAGAATATTTATGCGCTGGGGGATTGTGCTGAAGTGGAAGGGAAAATACTACCCTTCATTTTGCCGATTTCCCATGCTGGCCGGGCGTTGGCCGCAACAATTGCCGGCAATCCAACGTTGTTGCATTATCCGGCGATGCCGGTGATGGTCAAGACGCCCGCCTGCCCAACCATCGTTTCACCTCCGGATCCGGCTGCAAAAGGAGAATGGAAGGTTGAGGCTGTTGAGAATGGCATGAGAGCCCTTTATCACGATGAAGACGGGAATTTGCATGGTTTTGCCTTACTCGGGACAGCAACGGGTGAGCGTAATACACTGGCATCTCGTTTGCCGCCAGTATTGGCATAGGAAAGCGAAGTGGAATTTCAGGTGATTTCTTTGAGAACTACAGAAAATTTGTACTGACTAAAGGAAACAGACATGCTTTATTTAATACAGGGTGAAGATGTTCCTGACAGCCTGCCAAAGCGGTTAGTCAGCCGTCCGGCCCATTTGGCCAGGCTGCATGAGCTGCAAAAAGAAGGGAGGCTGTTACTAGCAGGGCCTTGCCCGGCAATAGACAGTGTTGATCCGGGGCCGGCGGGGTTTAGTGGAAGTCTGATCGTAGCTGAATTTACTTCACTGGGTGCTGCCGAGGAGTGGGCCAGTGCTGATCCGTATGTGTTATCAGGGGTTTACGCGAAAGTAACCGTCAAACCATTCAGGAAAATCTTTCCTGAATAGGCGAGCTGTTAACAGTAGGCAAAAGCCTGTGAAAAGTTTGTCTGTTTTTGAGAAGGATTCATTCGTATTTTGTTAAGATATATGCTTCTCGGGTAAAAAATTGTCAATCACCTTACTATTTAAAGGAAATTTTATGCGCTTAACCAAGTTTCTTTCTGTGCCACTTGCTGTTCTCGGACTGGTTTGTGTGACTTCCGTGAATGCCCAGGGTGGCGGCACAGTTGCCAAGGTCAATGGCGTAGCCATTCCACAATCCCATCTTGATCTGGTCATTAAGGCTGCGACGGCACAAGGCCAGCCTGATTCAGCTGAAATGAGGAGCGCATTACGTGAAAATCTCATTACAGAAGAAATTCTGACTCAGGAGGCAATCAAAAAAGGACTTGACCGTAACCCGGATGTGCTGACACAAATTGATCTGGCTCGACAGGGAATACTGATTAGAGCGTACCAGGCTGATTTTATGCGGAACAACCCGATTAGTGACAGTGACTTGCGTAAAGAATACGAATCAGTCAAAAGTCAGATGGGTGATAAAGAATATAAGGCGCGCCATATTCTTGTAGAAACTGAACAGGAAGCTAAAGATCTGATTGCCGCACTCAAAAAAGGTGGTTCATTCGAGAAACTGGCTGGTGAGCGTTCCATTGATACAGGCAGCAAGAGTAATGGTGGTGAGCTGGGCTGGAGTTCGGCTGCTGTTTATGTCAAACCTTTCGCTGATGCGCTGACCAAATTGAAAAAAGGGGAAACAACCAGTCAGCCGGTTCAGACTCCTTTTGGCTGGCATGTAATCCGTCTGGAGGATGTTCGTGCTGCTGTTCCACCTTCTTTTGAAGAAGTTAAACAAAACATGCAGCAGCGCATAGTGCAGCGTAAATTTGCTGGGGTGGTTGAATCTTTGCGTAAAAACGCCAAGGTAGAGTAACCAGCTGTTTTAGCTGCTGGAAGGTTATTGATTCTTAACAATTCACGCTTACGGTCTGCACTCTTGGCGAGAGTGCAGACAGAAGCTCGTAACTGATAGTCTGGGCAGATTTGGCCACTTCTTCCACCGGTAATCCTTTTCCCCATAGTGTTACCGGGCTTCCCACCCCTGCTTCACGGATTCCACTCAGATCAACGGTCAACATATCCATTGAAACCCGACCAATTAGACGGGTTCTCTGCCTGTTAACCAGCACCGGTGTTCCGGTAGGTGCATGGCGAGGATACCCGTCAGCATAACCGGCTGCGACAACTCCGACACGTATCGGCTGGCCGGCAATGAATGACCCTCCGTAACCCAGGCGATCAGAAGGTTCAAGGTGTTGCACGGCAATGACCTGGCTGGTCAGGGTCATGGCAGGCTGTAACCCGAGTTCTATGCCTGTCCTGTCTGGTAGAGGGGATGCACCATAAAGCACGATGCCGGGCCGCACCCAGTCTGCATGAGTTCCGGGATAACGCAGAATTGCGGCGGAATTGGCCAGTGTCCTGGATATACCCGCTTCCTGTTTTTGCTGAAACTGTAAGAAGTCGTTCAACTGCTGATCAACGTGACCTGCTTCCAGTAAATCATCTGCACAGGCAAAGTGGGTCATCAGCGTAATACTGGCATCAGGGTACTCTCGTCTGAGCCTGTGTAGTGCAGAATGCCCTTCTTCAGGCTTAAAGCCCAGGCGGTTCATGCCGGTATTGATCTTGAGGAAGATATCGGGCTTTTCTGTTGCTTTGTGCGCCAGTAACATCGATATCTGCTCGTGGCAGTGAATAACTGTGCTCAGCCTGTAATGCTGAATTGCTCCAATTTCTTCTGGCAAAAAGAAACCTTCCAGCAGCAGAACAGGTTGGCTGAATCCAGCTTCTCTTAACTGAATTGCCGCTTCCAGTTCAAGTACCGCAAATCCATCAGCAGCGCCAAGCGCCCGGGCTGCGCGCAGTAAGCCATGTCCATAGGCATCAGCTTTGACAACAGCCATGATGCGGGACTGGCCAACGTGGCTCCGGACAACGGAAAGGTTGTGCTGTAAAGCAGCGCTGCTGATAAGTGCACGAATCGGGCGGGACATTTATCAATTATCGGAGCAGAGAAGAAGCATGTTCGCGGGTGGCATACTATTTTTGCGTACAGGGCCTTCCAACCAAGAGCTTCCTGTCAATGTTTCGGCTGGATAGCGCTGTTCCGTTGCTGAGTAGTCTCTGATAATGGTTGTGGATCCAGCACAGCAACGGTAAGTAAATCATCAGTCAGATATTTTTCAGCTACTTTCTTGACCTGTTCAGCGGTGACCGCCTGCAATTTTTCCAGAATCACGTCGGCATCGCGGTGAGACAGCCCAATGCTTTCCAGTCTGCCGATCTGCATTGCCTGCGCAAATGTAGAGTCAAGCTGATAAACACGGCTTGCTACCACTTGTGCCTTGACTCGGGCAAGTTCTTCCTGCGTAATTCCGGACCGGGCTATTTTGTCAATTTCAGCACGGATTGACTGCTCCAGATCATCTACAGTTTTATTTTCACTGGGTGTTCCATCGATAAAAAACGTACCGGGGCCGCGTTCAGCAAGACTATAACTGGCGTTAGCCGAAACGGCGACACGTGTTTCTCGCACCAGGTTTTTGTTGAGTCTTGCAGAGGCATTGCCATCCAGTATTTCTGCCAGAATAGTCAGAGCGTAGGGCTCCCATTCATGCTTTGGATCTTTGAGAGATGGCACTTTGTAGCCCATGATCAGATATGGAAGCTGTGCTGGTGCCTTGACCACCAGGCGCTTGATCCCGGTTTGTGGCGGCTCGGTTTGCGGTTTACGTTCAGCCAGAGGAGTTACCCTGGCAGCGCTGAACCTTCCGTAATATTTTTTTGCCAGCGAGAGTACATTCTTGGGGTCAACATCACCCACAACCACCAGCACGGCGTTGTTGGGAGCATACCAGCGCTTATACCAATCCTGTGCATCACCAACCTGCATATTTTCCAGATCATTCATCCAGCCGATGATTGGGCGACGGTAAGGATGTGTCTGAAAAGCGGTTGCCATTATTTTTTCATACAGCAGCGCATGTGCCTGATCATCAGTGCGCAATCTTCTTTCTTCCATGACAACCTGAATTTCTTTGGAGAATTCTTCCTGTGTCAGTTGCAGATTGTGCATGCGATCAGATTCAAGTTCCATCGCCATCGGCAGGTGGCGCTGGTGCAGCTGCTGATAGTAAGCAGTGTAATCGCTACTGGTAAAAGCATTTTCTTTGCCGCCAACCGCTGCAATTCTTCTGGAAAATTCACCGGCAGGCACACTGTCAGTTCCTTTGAACATCATGTGTTCCAGTGCATGAGCCACGCCGGTTGTGCCGTTGACTTCATCCATGCTGCCGGCTTTGTACCAGATCTGCTGAATTACAACAGGGGAACGGTGATCTTCCTTGACGACCAGCTTGAGTCCGTTGTCGAGCAGGTATTCATGTGAATTGGCAGCAGCCGGTAGCGGGAATACCAATGTAATGCAAAGTAAAGAAACAAGATGATTGGGTCGGAAACTGGTTTTCATGTTGGGCCGGAATGGAGTTGGCATGAGCAGAGCAGCTGGTACTACCAGAGCCCCTCGGGTAATCGGTCAATGTTGATGGTATGATATTTACCTTCCTGTAACAAAAACAGCCTACCAGAATGTTTAGTATTTTCAAATCCAAAAAAAATCCTGATGAAAAAAATCCCGAACAGGTTGAAACCGGGTCAGTCAGTTTTACAGACAAGATCAGGCAGGGTTTGTCGCGTACCCGGCAGCAGCTTGGAAAGCAGTTGTCCGGGTTGTTCCGCGGCAGGAAAATTGATGAGGATTTATATGAGGAGCTGGAAACAGCCTTGTTAACCGCAGATACCGGGATTGATGCAACCGGTCGGCTGCTGGAGTCGCTGCGCACGCGTGTTAAGCGTGATGCACTGGATGATTCGGAGCAGCTCAGAGCTGTTCTGCAGGATGCTCTGGCGGAACTGTTGCAGCCATTGGAACGGCCTCTGGTTACCACCGGGCACAGCCCTTTTGTCATCATGATTGCCGGTGTAAATGGTGTTGGTAAAACGACAACCATCGGCAAACTCGCACATTATTTCCAGTCACAAGGACAGTCTGTACTGCTCGCAGCGGGCGATACCTTCCGTGCTGCCGCACAGGAACAACTCAGGATATGGGGCGAACGCAACCAGATTACGGTCATTTCACAGGATAGTGATCCAGGCAGAAAAAGTGATCCGGCTGCTGTGATTTTTGATGCAATCAATGCGGCTGTTGCCAGAAAAATCGATATTGTTCTGGCTGATACCGCTGGTCGTCTGACTACACAGCTTCATCTGATGGAAGAAATCAGGAAAATCAGGCGCGTCATCGCTAAAGCAATACCGGATGCACCACATGAAGTGCTGCTGGTGCTGGATGCCAATACCGGGCAGAACGCTATCAGCCAGTTAAAAGCCTTTAATGATGCGCTGGGTGTTACCGGGTTGGTTATGACCAAACTTGACGGGACTGCCAAAGGTGGGGTGATTGCTGCGATTGCCGCACAATTTGCGGATAATCCTCCAGCGTTGCGCTTTATCGGAGTGGGAGAAGGGCTGGATGATTTAAGGCCCTTTAATGCACGTGAGTTTGCTGAAGCACTGTTTGACTGATGTTTCCTGCTCTGTTTGAGTGCCTGGTATGTCCGCAATGATTAGTTTCAGCAGTGTCAGCAAGTTTTATCCGGGTGGATTCGAAGCACTTAAGGGTGTAACGCTATCCATTGGCCAGGGAGAGCTGGTTTTGTTCTCCGGGCACTCCGGTGCTGGTAAAAGCACGTTACTGAAACTGATTGCCGCCATAGAACGCCCCACTTCCGGCAGTGTCGTCGTGGGCCAGCAAAATATCGGTACGCTCAGACGCAGCGCCATTCCTTATCTGCGTCGCAATATCGGAATGATCTTTCAGGAACAGAAAATTCTGTATGACCGTAACGTCTTTGCCAATGTCATGCTCCCGTTACAGGTCACAGGTTTTGATACTAAAACCAGTGCGTCACGCGTACGTGCAGCACTGGATAAAGTAGGTTTGCTGACTAAAGAAAAAACAGATCCGGTCACTTTATCAGGTGGTGAAAAGCAGCGGTTATGTATTGCGCGCGCCGTGGTTCATCGCCCAACCATCCTTATTGCAGATGAACCGACTGCCAATCTTGACAGTAATTACGCGCGGGACATTATGGCTGTATTCGAATCTTTCAATCAGGTAGGAGTTACTGTCCTGATTTCAACGCACGACCGGACCCTGCTCGAATCAGCACGGCATCGTGTGCTCGAGCTGAAACAGGGAAAACTGATCGCATGAGCTGGTTTTCCCAACATGGGCACGCGCTGATGCGTGCATTCAGGCAGCTTGCCAGTACACCACTTGCCAGTCTGTTGAGCATCATTGTTTTCAGTATCGTCCTGAGTTTACCGGCTGGTATTTTTATTCTGCTGGAGAACCTGCGCGAAATTTCCGGGCACGCAACGGATTCTCGGCAGATGACTCTCATGCTGGATACCGCTGCGCGCCAGGCAGATGTGGAGCTGATCAATGCCCGGTTGGAATCGATGACTGCAATCGAAGGTTTTCAGTTTATTTCCAGGGAAGTCGCCCTGCAGGAATTAAAGCAGGAGAGCGGGATGGCGGAGGTGATGCATAACCTTGGGCAGAATCCGTTACCGGACGCATTCGTGATTAACCTTGGTCATTTGCCGGCAAACGAAATTGAGAAATTGCAGGCCATGATGCAATCCTGGCCAAAAGTGGTTCATGTGCTGGTGGATACTGACTGGGCCAGAAAACTGGATGCCATACTCGATGTCGGCAGATTGGTCGTCATCATGCTGGCCTCGGTTTTTGGTACAGCCCTCATCATTGTCATGTTCAACACCATTCGTCTGCAGCTGCTGACACGGCGCGATGAAATTGAGCTCTCCAAACTGATTGGTGCTACTGATAGCTACATTCGTCGTCCATTTCTTTATTTTGGTGCATTACAGGGGTTGCTGGGGGCTGCCCTGGCCTGGCTGCTGCTTTATTTCGCGATCATCAGGCTGAATGAAGCACTGGCAGAACTGGCCAGGCTATATGACACCACAATTGCACTTCACCATCTTTCCTGGCAGGACAGCCTGGTTTTGTTGCTGTTCTCCAGTGCATTGGGATGGATTGGGGCGCGCTGGTCGGTTGCCAGACATCTGGCGCAGATCGATCACGAAAGTTCTATTTCCTGAAGTTATCCACAGGATTTTTGTATGGCTGAATTTATCGCACTGATCCCGGCAGCCGGTTCCGGTTCACGTATGGGTGAAGCTGTCCCCAAGCAATATCGGTCGCTGGCGGGAAAACCAATGATTTATCACGCACTGCGAACCTTGTGCAGTACGGATCGCATTGGCACTGTCTGTGTGGTGCTGGCGCCTGGCGACAAGGAATGGGCACGGCATGACTGGGATGGATTTTCCGGCAAAATCCGGATTTTCAACTGCGGCGGAGCAACCCGCGCCGAAAGTGTTACCAATGGGCTTAAGGCGTTACGTGCGGCCAACTGCGCACAGGATCAGGACTGGATTCTCGTGCATGATGCTGCCCGCCCGGGATTGAGTCATACACTGGTTGAGCGATTACTTGATCAGGTCGCGGAAGATGAAGTCGGCGGTCTGCTGGCTGTACCGCTGGCAGATACATTAAAGCGTGCGGATGATACTGACCGGGTGATGCGAACCGAACCAAGAGAGCACCTGTGGCAGGCACAAACTCCACAAATGTTTCGTACGAAGTTATTACTTGAAGCACTGGAAAAAGCCCCGGCAGGAATTACCGATGATGCCAGTGCCGTGGAAGCACTGGGGTTTTCTCCCCGGCTTGTCATGGGAGATGCTTACAACTTCAAAGTAACCTATCCGCAGGATCTGAAACTGGCTGAACTGATTTTGCGGGAGCGTGCAGCACACAAGCCTGATCCTGTTGTGCCTGCATGATGGCGCATGACAGATTCGCAATCCTGCGGAGTTGAATAATCTCTTTCTTGTGAAATACCTGTTTTCTGCTTTAATATCAATTTGCTGTAACAACCTTGTTCTTCCTGTGGCCAACCGGTTCTCTGAAAATGGCTGACCCGGAATGCCTCAGGTGTTCATCAAACTTCTGGAGGTGTTATGAAAATATTCCTGTTTCTGGCTTTGCTGGCAAGTTCCTGTGGTTATGCGCAGAGTGAGCATGACCAGCAATATGAGGGTATGCCGAACAAGGGTGAGCAACATGGTGACATGCATGGTGGTGGCCATCACGGCATGGGGGAGATGGGTGGAATGATGCGTGGAGGAGGGCATCATGCACTGGATAAAGCGACATTAGGGCAGTTTTTCGAGCCGCTTCCCGCTTCAATCATTGATGAAAAGAAGAATGCTGCACTGATTGCGCTGGGCAAGAAGCTGTATCTGGATCCGCGACTTTCGATCAATGACAAAGTTTCCTGTAATTCCTGTCATCGGTTGGATAACTTCGGCGTGGATAGCCAGCCAACTTCACCGGGCCATGATGGCAAGCGTGGTGGCAGAAATTCACCCACATCGTTCAATGCGGCGCTGCATATTGCCCAGTTTTGGGATGGTCGCGCCAGAGACGTTGAAGAACAGGCGCTCGGCCCAATCCTGAATCCCATTGAAATGGGTATGCCCAGTGAGGAAGCAGTCGTCAGCAAACTGAAAAATATCAGGGAATATCAGACCCTGTTTGCTGATGCTTTCAAGGATGAAAAAGATCCAATCCAGTACAAAAATGTTGGCAAGGCGATTGGTACTTTCGAACGGACACTCATTACACCTTCGCGCTTTGATGATTTTCTCCGCGGAGATGACAACGCACTGAATGAAGCTGAGAAGCGCGGCCTGCAGAAATTTGTGCACATGGGCTGTGCCAACTGCCATAACGGCGTTGGCATCGGTGGTAATTCATTCAAAAAGATCGGCCTGGTCGAAACCTATGAAACTGATGATCTCGGCAGGTTCGAGATTACCGGTGTGGAAACCGATAAAAAAGTATTCAAGGTGCCCAGCCTGAGAAACATCACTAAAACCGGTCCGTATTTTCATGATGGTTCAGTTGTAACGCTGGACGAAGCCATCGAGAAAATGGCCAGGCATCAGCTGGGACATGATGTTGGCCCGGGGTTCATCAATGATGTGAAAGCATTCCTGGGTTCACTGACCAGCAAACAGTAATCTACTGTCAGATTTCTGAATTTTTCTGCTGCCGGGCAGTTCGTATCTTCAAATTATCCGGCAGCAGAAAATCATTCTGACAGATTAACTTCGTTCAGTTTTCATTCAGACTTGGTAGCGTAAATTGGCGCCATCAGGAATCAGCCTGATGAGTACAACACCGAGGAGAAAAATATGAACATCAAGACAGGAAACCTGACCGGCCTGGCGTTGGGCACATTACTGGCTGTCAGTCTGGCTGTACCCTCCGTAGTATATGCAGGCGGGGGTCACCGTGGTCATCATGATCACCACGACCATCATGACCATCACCGCCACCATGATCATTATGATAATTACTGGCGTTCTGGCGGGCAGGTGCGTATCTACAGTCAGCCACCAGTCTATTATCAGCAGCAGTATTACCCACAGCCGCAGTACAACTACTATCCTCCGGCCCCGGTTTATGTCGTTCCTCCTCCGCGGGTATCGGTGGGGGTTAATACCCCAAATGTAGATTTCATGTTACGTTACTGATGGTGCAAGCGGGCAGCAGATGACAGGCTGGTAACTTATCCTTTCCCCGCTTGATTTCTGTTCTGGTATGCGGGGATGGGGTGTGATGGCGAAATGGCGGCAGGCAGTACTGGTTGTGTTGATCATGGTTGCGGCGACATCAGATGTCACAGCCGGCCGGCATAATGCTGCCAGTGGGCGTAACAGCGCGGCCAGTCCTGCTGGAGACATTTCAGAGCAGCGTGCGATTGCCATTGCGCAGCAGCATTTCAAGGGGCGTGTGCTGGCAATCAGTCAGTCTGATCAGCTCTATCGCATCAAAATTCTCAGTGAGCGAGGTACTGTTCACATGGTGCTGATCAATGCCGTGGATGGTTCTGTTGTATCGGCCCGCTGACCCCTGAATGGTTCCTGAAATCAGATACATGATTAAAGCCGACTCGTTTCGTTGCCACAGTACGCTGCAGGTGAACTGAATGCGTATTCTGGTCATTGAGGATGAACCACACTTGCAAAACCAGATTCGCCAGCAGCTGGAAGTCGCCGGGTACATGGTGGATACCAGTGGCAATGGTGATGAAGGATTATTTCTTGTCACGGAATACCGTTTTGATGCTGCGATTGTCGATATTGGCCTGCCTGGCAAATCAGGCCTGGAAATCATCAGTGCGCTGCGGGAACGCGGCAGTCTGCTGCCGGTTCTGGTGCTGACCGCACGCAGTAGCTGGCAGGATAAGGTACAGGGGCTGGAGGCAGGAGCAGACGATTACCTGACTAAACCGTTTCAGATGGAAGAGCTGCAGGCCAGAGTCAGGGCATTGCTGCGCCGCGCTACCGGTATTCCACAAACACTATTGAAATGTGGCCCGGTTTCGCTGGATGTCACGGCACAATCAGTCAGCGTCAATGGCACAAGCATCGAACTGACCACATTTGAATACCGTCTGCTGGAAGAGCTGATACGCCATCGAGGTGAAGTGCTTTCCAAAGAGTCGCTGGCAGATTCCCTTTATCCGCACGACGAAGATCGTGACAGCAATGTGCTCGAAGTCATGATTGGCCGGCTGCGGCGCAAACTTGATCCGGAAGGTACGCTGAAACCGATCGAAACCATGCGCGGGCGCGGCTACCGTTTCACGCTCGACTGTAACAAATCATCATGATGTCGCTCAATCAGCGCGTCCTGATCAGTGCCACACTGGTATTACTGGTTTTTATCGCTGGAATCACACTGACACTGGATCGCGCTTTTTACGACAGCGCACGTATCGGCGTGAAGGATCGGCTGTTTGCCAAACTGCTGATGCTGCTGGGTGATGCTGAAGTGGATGAAACCGGTGATCTGGATGTCGCCACCAATCTTCTGGATGCAGAATTCGGCCATGTCAATTCTGACATCTATGCCTTTGTAACAGGCCCTGCCAATACCATTCTCTGGCGCTCCACGTCCTCTCTGAATAAACCAATGCCAGTGATTACCCCGCTGGAGAAAGGCAAAAAGGAATTCGAGCAGATTACCCTGGAGGGCGAGCCTTATTTTATCTACCGTTACAGCGTTGCCTGGGAAATCGCGTCTGGTGACATTCCACTGGTTTTCAATGTCATTACCGATGCCGAGCTGCTGGATGCACAGATCGAGCGCTATCGCGAAGATATGTGGGGCTGGCTGGGGCTGATGGTCATTTTTCTGCTGGCTATGCAGATGCTGGTTTTGCGCTGGGGGTTGCTGCCGCTGCGCACGGTTTCCACTGAACTGGCGGCAATTGAATCCGGTCAGCAGGATAATCTGAAAGGTACCTATCCCAAAGAACTCAAACTGCTGACCGACAGCATCAATTCCCTGATAGCGCATGAGCGCAAACAGCAGAGACGTTATCGCAATGGCCTGGCTGATCTCGCGCATAGCCTTAAAACACCACTGGCTGTACTGCAGGGCGTGGTTCATGGTGAAAGTGATGAAGCTGCCCGGCATCAGACCATGCGAGAGCAGATCGAGCGTATGGATAACACGATCCAGTACCAGCTGCGCCGTGCCGCAACGGCTGGCAGCTCACCTGGCATGGGAATGATTCTGCTGCGCCCGGTTGCAGACAGAATCATCAGCTCTGTCACTAAAGCCTACCGCAATAAGCGGCCGGATATTACAGTGGAAGTCGATGACAACATTGGTCTGCGTATCGACGAAGGGGATCTGATGGAGCTGCTTGGCAACCTGATTGATAATGCCTTCAAATGGTGCCATCACAGCATCCGGTTATCAGCCGATTATCAGGGAGATCAGGTGGTAATTCAGGTCAGCGATGATGGCCCCGGTATTCCATCGCAGAAAATTGCCCGCATTCTGGAACGTGGTGTGCGTGCCGACCAATCCATCCCCGGCCACGGCATCGGCCTTGCCATCGTGCGTGACATCATGCAAGTTTACGATGGCGAATTATCAATTGAAAACAACTCTGGTGGCGGCCTCAGCGTAATCTTGCGCTTTGAGAAAAGCAGATAACGCAATATCAGGGCAGCCATATTATCGGAGTGAATGTCCTTGCCAATCTGCTTCACGCTTCTGGCGGCAAAACAGTCTTGCTGCCATCTCGCGTTTTAATGAATTATCCGGGTTGAATACAGGGGATCGTCTGGAATAAAAGCCCTATCTTTTCTTCAGATAAAACAGATACTCACCCGTATTTTCGGATGAGGACAGCAGTTCATGTCCGGTCTGATCGGCAAATACCTGAAAATCAATCATCGCTCCCGGGTCGGTTGCCATAATTCTGAGTACCTGTCCGCGTGTCATTTCAGACAGGGATTTTTTTGTTCGCAGGATGGGCAGCGGACAGATGAGTCCGCGTACATCCAGCTCCCTGTCAAACAATTCGTTATCCAGATTCATTTTTATGATTGTTTCGAATTACCCCGATTGGCAGATCGGTGGATTTTACCTGTTTGGGATAGTGAAGATCTAATACTGATTTCTGGAGGTGCTTTTTACATCGACAAGGGCTGCACGTAGCCGGTTAGCTCCATGTAGCCCTGCCCGGCAGGTTCGCCATCGCGTGTGAGGGTAACAGCACCTTCCCAATAAACTGCGCCGGTAGAGGTGCGTGCATCCAGCTCCTGGTCATCCATTAACGGCGTAATCAGCCATTCGGTTTCTCCTGCTCGAAGACGGGTAGCGACCGGATAATTCGCCTGTGTGCGGGCAGAATGCCAGGTGCGGACCGGGTGAAAACTGACCTGATCGGGTGTGAATGTCTGAATATGGCCGGCAGCATCGCGTAACGCAGCATGTGCCCAGATTTTACTGCCATCTTTCCCGCGTATCTGGAAAGCCATCAGGCCGGTGCCATCAGCGAGGCTCGCGCCAATCCAGTCCCATCCTTGTGCATTGGCATCCAGCAGCTCGCTTGACCACTCATGATCGAGCCAGGCGGTGCCGGTTACCGGCGTATCTTTTCCCTGACGGCGGATGGTGCCGGCTATCTGTAAATGCGGCTCGCTGTAATAGTAGCTGGCCTGTTCCGGGTTTGGCCCTTTGCGTGAGTAGCCATTTTCACCCTGCTGCATCAAGGATTGCGCAGGTGTTAGCATGAAATCCATAGCAAAATCATCTGTCTTGATATGGGTGCGGTAATGGCCATCAGCTGCGCGCACAAAAGACCAGTCATCCAGTTTGACATCGGTGGTACCAGTTTTGGCGTACGCCAGATCGAAGCCTGCACGGGCAATTTTTTGGTCATGCTGCAACCGGCCGGTTGCCGGATCAGACAGCGCAACATGGGCAATGATTAGCTGTTCCGGGGAAAAGTGGCTGGGGTTGTCTCTGTCAGCGTGGGTGGCAGAACGAAAGAAGGTGATCTGAAAGCCGAGTGGTTTTCCTGCCGGGGTTTCCAGCCAGCCGGTTACATACCACCATTCAATTCTGAAATCGTTGTGTGCACCGAAATCATCCGGGAATTCAAGCGTTTTTCCGGGAACAACCGGTGTCAGTGCGGGTGGAGCAGAGGTTGCCACACCCTGAACAAACAACCAGCCGGATACTATCCAGAATATAAAGAGATTACGCATTACCAATCCTCCCTGACGGCACGGATGACATTGCCGGATGCCGCCCGGCGGCTGGCGGAAAATGCGGTTATTGTGGCCGCCCCCAACACTGCCAGCGCCATCAGCAGCAGCCATGTCCATGGCATGTGCAGTTGCATGGTCCAGTGAAAAGATTGTGGATTGATGATGAAAATCAGGATCAGGCTGATGCCTGTACCCAGCAGAAATCCGGCAGTGATACCAAACCCGGAGAGCAGCCCGCCCTCCAGTGTCAGCATGCGATAAATCTGCCGTTTGCTGAGGCCAATGTGACGCAACATGCCAAATTCCCTGATCCGGGTCAGTGTCTGGGCCGAAAAGCTGGCAGCCACACCCATCAGGCCGACGCCAATCGCCACCAGCTCCAGCAGGTAGGTGACGGCAAAGCTGCGATCAAACTGCTTCAGGGCCACGGCGCGAACCCGGCCGGTTTCCATGATTTCCAGCGTGTTGCCAAACGGCAGCGCCTTCAGCGAGGCAATTACCGTGTCGATTGCAGTCCCTTTTTTCAGCCACAGTGCAGCATCACTGATATGGTCGTCTCCCGTCAGGTTGCGATAATCGGACAGTTGCATCTGAATCGCGCCAAACATGCGGCCGTAATCACGCCAGATTCCGGCAACAATGAAAGACTGTGCAGGGTTGGCGAATGGCAGCGTAACCCGCATGCCAGTCTGGTAGCCGTACAGATCAACCATGGCTTCAGATGCCCAGATTGGTATGGTGTCCGGCGGAATATCGTCGGGTGAAAGTGCGGCGCCGATCAGTGGCAGGATCAGTCCGGGGTTGTTTTCATCGATTGGCCGTGCCAGCAGTGTGATGTTTGGTCTGACGGGATCCAGCGTAAGTGGAATCGAGCGAATGAAATCAATGCGCTCGACAGCCGGGAAACTGGCCATTGCCTGTTGCTCATTCCATACAAATCCGCGCATATCCTGGTGGATGGTGGAGTGCAGGTAAAGATCGGCTGGCAACACGCGTGTCAGCCAATCATCGACCGATATGCGGAAACTGGCCACCATGATTGCCATGGCAACCATCAGGCTGAAGCTGACCAGTATCCCGCCCAGTGCAACCGCGGCCAGACCGGAGGCATTGGAAAGCCGGGTGACCGCCAGTGTGGTCAGCACACCTGATCTGCCCGGATTGAGCGCACGTGACAATGCCGAAAAAAACAGCCCGCACAGATAAGGTAGCGCGGCGATACTGCCGACCAGCAGCAGGACAACCGCAAGATAGCCGAACACGGGCAGATCGTTCACTGGTGGCAAACCGGAAAAAAGGATGCCGGCCAGCAAACAGACAGCAGCCAGCCGGGGAGCGCGCAATGCAGCCAGTACGGCGTATTCACTGCCGGATTTAAGCGCGGGTGCCG
>CAZYWE010000010.1:154-76867 GCA_964651625.1 uncultured Nitrosomonas sp.
CTAGAGCGCGGCCATGCCCTAGAGCGCGGCCATGCCCTAGAGCGCGGCCATGCCCTAGAGCGCGGCCATGCCCGAGGACGCGACCTAGAACTGCCCGGAGCCGTTTAGCACCTTGTTATGCGTGGAAATGAAATATCCGCGCAAGATGTCTTCGGTTTCGCCCTTCCCCATCGGATTAGGCGGGGTTTGAAAAAGCGAATCTGCGAAAATCCCTACATAATGCAGCGCCTTGCCGAATCCATCGGGGTCATTATTTGCAAGGTTCACAAGAAAATCCCACCTTAGAGCGGGGTCCGTAGGAAATGCGTTTTCCTTTAACCTCTTTCGATAGTCTTTCACTGATTGGGAGCGGGCATGATTCCGCGCATACAAAACAACCTCGGCGTAGGATGCCGCTTCGTCTCTCTGGGCGCTGATAACTACATGCGCTTGAGTAATAACGCCTTTCGCTAGTGCCTTCACTATTTTAGCCGCATCGGCGCTTTTTCTTACCATCCCCCGCTTTCCCAATAAAATAGGGGACAAGTCGGAGGAATTAGCAACATAAATGCTGGAGCCGCCTTCCTCCTCTTCGATGCAATAGTACGCCATCACGGGGTTGTCCAAATCGTATGCACACAACTCTGGTGAACGCTTCGCATCGAATTTCATTCCGTGCAGGGCCAGCAAGTTTGCAGGGGACTCATAATCTATGTTCATTTCTCACTCCAAGTCAAATTAAACGCCTTCCAAATGGAGGCTTGTCAAGGTTAGGACATATTGGGTGGCGTGTCAACGAGGCAATTTTATTTGGTGGGGGTTCCTATACCTTCTTACAGGTCACGGCCAGTTTTCCAAGAGCCTAGCAGAAAACGTCGGAACCGCCGTGGGGGTCGCGTCCGTGGCTAACGTCGTTTGGACTAATCGGAACCGTGCCAGTAGACAGGGGTGAGGGACATCACGAATGGACTTTGGTCAAAAAATGACCAACTATGTTAGAAATTAATTAAATGGAGCGCTATGACAAGGGCAAAAGCGTGAACGGGAACTAAACGGAGCCTGACGAGGGTTTGGAGGGGGGGAGCCGGGCGCCTGCTTATGACGAAAATACAAAAGTACGAGGCAATTATTGTCAAAATAGAGCACTTTAGTTACGAATTTCCTTGGAAATGCAAGAGGTAAAATTTCGATTCCTTCCAAATTAGCAGGATAATCCAGTCTAACATCCTCGTGGGAAAGTCTGACATGGCTTCTCATATTAGAATGGACATTTGCGCGGGGATAGGTGGTCGCTAAGAGGACGTCTACATTTCGGCGAAAAATCTAAGAGGGACAGGCGGGGAACGTGACAGGTCGCGGAGGTGAAGGCGCATTAGGCGGGTGATGTTATTAAGTCGGGGGAGTGTCAAGGTGGCTGCACTGACATCAAACAAAAGTGGGCGGGTGTCAAGATGGGCTTAGCATAGGCCAACGGGGAGCATCCCGCATACGTGACCAAGGCAACATTAGCGACGACGCGCTAGGCTGTCAAATTGGCGCTCAGGTTCTCAGATTTTCTAGGCGCGTTTTTTCTTGCGTAGGAACACACGATTATGGGTGCTTTTTCCTGTGGATAACTTTTCGAGGATAGGTCGGGCTGAAAAGGGCCAAAACACTCATCTTGAGACACACCTAATTTGGCCCTGAACAAAAGCAGGGAATCTTAGAGCAGTGGAGCGTGGCCCGGAGCGTGGAGGTTTACTGATGCGGTAGACTTCAGTTAGGCGGGACAGATTTGCGAAAAAGGTCTTTCAAACTCAGCCATGCTCGTTTCTGGTGGTGGTCCTCGATTACTTATCACAGCTTTAACGTTCTCCATCTATCTATATCTATCTATATTAATAAATAAAATAATATATTATATTATATTATAAAGCATTAAGGCCGATGCTTATACAGGACCGGGAGTTAAGAGGGTGTTAAGAACCCGTGAAAAAATTCAGAAAGTTAGAATGCTATGATGGCCCGCTCTTAACGGCCATCGTCATGGGGTCCGAGGGGTATGGCCCGCTCCCCTGACCGACCGCGCCGATTTTGCCCATAATTCAGACGCTTGTGCGGATTTTTGGGGCGGGTGATTCGCGTGTGCGCGCCCGAGGTCGCGGACTCGTCGCGGTCGCGGTCGCGGACTCGTCTCGGTCGCGGTCTCGGCATTGGCATGGAATGACCGCGTGGGCGTCCCTAGGTCGCAATCGCGCCCTAGGATGCTAGGGACGGCGCGACCTAGGGCAGGATCGCGTCCTAGGGCCGCACAGGCAGCCTAGGACGCGACCTAGGGCATGGACGAGTACGCGGCCTAGGACCGCATGGGCGGCCCGCTCCGGGCCGCGCATGGGATAGGCGCTAGGGTAGGATGGGCAGGAATAGGCGGAGCGTGTAGCGCGTTATGGTGCGATTGAATTATGGCCATAATTGGAACACATGACTTGGAAAATTTGGGTTGGGTGATTGTGCGCGCGAATTATGGGAAAAATCGGAGCGGGTGATTGCGCGCGAGTGCGCGGGCGCGGGCGCGGGCGCGGGCGCGGTTTCCAGCGCGCCGAAATGTTGCGGTGCAGCTACCGCACCGCAGCATGGCATGATCCGTGCATTGGCAAGCGGCATGCCATGCTGCGATGCAGCTACGGAGGTGCAGCATGGCATGATCCGTGCATTAGTTGACTTCGCGCGAGAAGTGTGCTAGCGGCACGTGTTGGCATGATCCGTGCATTAGTTGACATCGCGCGAGAAGTGTGCTAGCGGCACGTGTTGGCATGATCCGTGCATTAGTTGACATCGCGCGAGAAGTGTGCTAGCGGCACGTGTTGGCATGATCCGTGCATGATGGCGGAAATCGGAACATGCGCGCGGATTATGGAAATAATCGGAGCACGCGCGAAAAGGTAATGGAATCAGTGCGTTACATATATGTTTGACATTGTGCTAGTATGCTCCCGTGGCATCTCGCCACATATCGGAGTATCCCATGACACGTAAAACAAAGCTTGCGGACGGCGTACAGTCCGCCCTTGGCGTGGGGTCGCCCGCGATGCAAACCGCGATTGCTCACGTCATACGCGATTGTGGACGCGCGCAGCAAAGCTTGCGCGAGCTTGCCACGCTCGCGTGCTCAAGCCTCGCCGCGATGCAAGAGTGCATTGCTGCTATGGCGAAGGATGGCCCGCTGTACCCATACGCGCGCAGTGTGCGGACGGCCATCCGCACGTGGGAGTCGGCTGAACGGAAAAGGATCGCCGGAGCGGGGGGCGATCCCGCTGTCGAGTGTGGCAAATGTAAGGCGGCGCTGGTGTATGTTGACCGGGCGTATAAAGCGATCCCACGGGAGGCTTTGGGCAAAAACGCCGCCGGTCGGAAAAAGGGAACCGCGTCCACGCCCAAGGCCGCGACCGCGACCGCGACCATGACTACGGATGCGGCCGTGACCATCGCGCATCTACGTATTGAGTTGAAGGCCGCGCAATCTTTGCTCGCTGACCGTACACGCGAGTGTGCGACGTGGCGCGCGGAAGCCATCCGTTTGGGATCGAAATGTACCGATCCGAATCGGCTGCCCGTAGTGGCCGCGCGCAAAGTCGCGGCTGCTGGCGTACTCAATGAGCGTGACCGCGCGCAAGTAGCGCGCAAGTAGCGCGGCCCCAATGCCCGACACGCGCAAGCGTGTCGGGCTTTTTTTCGCCCGTCGCGCGCCTGGACTCGCGCCTGGAATCGCGCCTGGAATCGCGCCTTGGCGCGCGCTGGAAACCGCGCCTCCCCCCACACACTTTGGGGGGGGCGAGGCAGAAGCCAAAATGTCTACCTCCGCGCACAAAATTTTCCGAAAAAATCACCTCTATCAACCCGACCATCCCATCATCGAATTGTTCCCCCATTGTTCTGCCATCGCCCTAGCAATCCCCGGATAAGTTCTGCTCTTGATTTTCCATCTATCCTTTTTGCCCGGAACATTAGAATATCCCGCATTAGATTGGTTAGCCCATCTTGGCAAAGCCTTCTTCTCACCATTACAAATTCCACACGTACCTACTACTACTTCCCCACAGCAAACCATACGCGGCTCCACCCGCGTACTCGGCACCAAAAGCGGAAGATTTTTATACCACATACACGTAGTCTTGCACGCATCATCGCCGTATTCATAAGGATGTATTATTTGGTCAGGCTTCCTGATTACGGTTGAGAGCAACCCCGCAGGGTTTTCAACAGCAATTTTAGCAATAGGCGCGTTTAATAACAAGCGAACAAAATCTATGGCCTGCTCTGTCAGTGCAGGATCGCGTAACCCTCGCGTTGTGTGATGCAGACCCGCTCTAGCAAGGTAAGTGCAAGGGGGAAAAGCAATCATCATGTCCCAGCCATCATTAATAATGTCCCTGACATCTCCACGGTAATGCCTTCCCGGCGTTTCCGACGGCAATAGATCACAGCTTGCAGCCTCATGTCCTAAGATATTAAAGGCATCCCTGACCCTGCCACTGAACTCACACGCAACAAGAACTTTCATAGCGCCCTCCTAAGCCGACGATTATACCTCACACCTTGTTCCCTGCGCCCCCAATCTGTACCCTGTACGGAACCTGAGAGTGCGCCATGCAGACATTCAACTTTACAGACGAATATAAGTTAATCCGCAACACGGGATTCTTTTTGTGGGCTGAATGGCGTGACGACAGCAATAACTTGATTCCTCTGACTGGTCACGTAATCTCTTTAATGATTTGGGAGAGCGAGTCAGATGTGGGCACGCTCCCACTGCTGACCCTAGATAATGGCGTGAATGGCGGCGTAACCCTGCCTGTATCCCCTGAGACAAGAATTTACTTTAACATTACCGCTGCACAGTTGTCCGCGCTTAATGAAGGTACTTATTGGTATCAAGTAGTTGACACTAATGCTGGGCAGCCCGCTCTAATGTGGTACGGACAGATGGAATTGGCGGGGCCGACGACATAATGTCCAAGATCGCATTAACATTCGGCACTAAAGCAGTACTGACTCAGGGCAATAAAGTTACCCTGCAATCAGGTGGCGCTCCCGGTCCCAAAGGCGATCCCGGCTCTTCGGGTTCGGGCATTTCAATACCGCCCATCTCTTTTTCATTTGGCGATGCTCCACACGTAGTTTGGACCTCGACCGCAATAGGGACTATTCTAACTACGCGACTGAATTTGATAACCCCTTTTAATGGCAGTAATCCCTCATTAACTTTAGGGACCACAGTAAATCATACTGCTCTACTGGCGGCAAACGATACAGATTTAACTTTAATTGCTGATTATGAAGTGGCGACAGAATTGGCAGTTATAGTTGGAACGCAGTTGTGGCTTGAAATTACCCCCGGCGCTGGAACGACAGCGGGCGCTGGAACAATTTATTTAACATTCTTTCCTAATTGATAGAGAGCAAAATGTCCAATCCTCACGTTTATTCTGATTTTGCTGGTACCCGGCAGACTGCGTTTTCTGTTGCTACGGGTGCATTGAAGTTTTTAGTTAAGGCAATTACGGGCGGGTTTGTGCTCCGTAATGCAGCGGATACCGCTGATGCTGATTTAACTGTAAATAAACTTAATGTATCTGGCGCTAGCATTGATATTAATTCTGATGCTGCTGGCAGTGGAGCGGACTGGAAATATACGCTTACTGCTCCTGCATCTGGGATGACGGCGGCACTTAATCTGGTATTTCCGCCTAATGTTGGTTCTCCTAACTTTATGTTGATTACCGACGGAGCAGGTAATACGAGTTGGGCGGCGCAGCCCGGTGGTGCGACTAATGTGGTGCAAACCGACACAACTGCATTAGCGTTCGGGGATTCGAGTCCTGTATCAATGTTCAGTAAGCCTGCGGGCAGTAAGGTTAAGTGCGTTCGTATTTATGTTGATACTGCGTTTAATGGTACGCCATCACTCTCTATTGGTATTTCTGGTACTACGAGTAAGTACGGGGCAACTTCAGATGTTGATTTAACTGTTGCTGGTATTTATGAATGGGACCCCGGTATTGATGTGGTAGTAGGGGCAGAGTCGCTTATTGCCACTTATTCTGCGGGTGGAGCGACGACGGGAGCAGCACGCATTGATATTGATTATGTGACGCCGACTTGATATGCCCGCTCTTAAGAGAATATTTTCTCAGCCAGTAATTGCAAGAGAGCTATTCCGCCCCGAAAAAGGTGGAATAGACCGCTCTCCGGTTAATGCGCTTTCTACTACAGGAACAGTCAATATTGACTGTTCCTTGGGGAATTATTTCACTTGTGCTTTGACTGGAAATGTTACTCTTACTATTTCTAATCCTCCTCCTACAGGCGTTGGGCAGACTATTTTGGTGGATTTTGTGCAGGATAGTACCGCAAGAACGCTAACGGTACCGGGGTCGTTCTACTGGCTAACAGCGTCAGTGTTAAAAACAACCTCTGGTAGTCATAATTTATTAGCGATTACTACCATGAATAATGGCACTACTTGGTTGGCGTCGCTAGGTATTGCACCTTGAGTAGATTGCATCAGCAGTTGTTGATAGTTCCGCCTCCTGCAACAGGGCCGTCAATTATTGCTCATACGGCTAAGCCTGCTAATAATAATGCTACGCTTACAACTGATGCAATTGATACTACTGGCGCTGGAGTGTTAGTTGCATTCACTAGGCTTGGTTCTTCGCATAGTGCAACGCTGGCTGATTCTGCTAGTAATACGTGGATTCACGACGGTCCGATGGGATCGCCGAGCTACAAATTTATGGACGTGTGGCATTGCCTCGCTCCAACGACCAGTTCGAGTCATACGGTTACCGCTACATACGATTCTAGTATGAGCACCAATGGCACCGACCTGTATTTCGTCGCGGTCGGCGGGGTGACTGCGGTAGATGATAAAACATCAGATTATAAGGTTTCTGTCACCGCTCCGCCGTGGTCCAAGTCGATCACAACGACCACTGACGGCATCGTGATCGCCGGACTGGCGATCCTTGCGGCGCACTATCGTCCTTCATATTCGCTTAATTCTGGTTGGACTATTTTTGATTCTCCTGCGCGCATTGACGGTAACGGCAAGACCTCGGCAATTGCGTATCAGACGACAAGTGCTGGAACGTATACGTCGAGCTGGTCGCCGTCAGACAGCGTGTCCGACTACTACGCCGAATTTTTGATCGCGCTCAAATGATGGAAACTAACCGTCAGGCATTGACGCTGAGCCTGAAAGGCATACACTTAAAAGGCCGGTGATCCCGGCACGGTACGGTGACGGTTTGGCGGCTTCATTAGAGGTGAGGCCGCCCTTTTCCCCGACAGGCGCAGGTGCAGGCAACAGCGAGCTATCCCCATGCCCTCGCCAACCGACATTATTCCCCGCCGTGAGGCGCGGAGTGCCGTACAAATAGGCTGGAAGCACTCCCCGGCCTGTTTGGGCGCTGCTCCCATACGTGGGAGCAGCGTTTTTATTCGAGAGTAGGAGAATAATGTATGAATGCTGTCTTAAAGTCACCTTATGACGCTTTAGTAGAAGAAATTCGTAGTGCGCCTACGTATTTGACAACTAAGAATGCACGCGAATTGATGGAGATTATCAAGGAAACTTTTCCTACTCTGTTTAATATAGCGGCTAAGCCGGTGGAGAGGATCAAATCGCCGCATATTTTGCTGCAAGAGACAATTGTTTCTCTGAATACCACCATTAAACAGCTTGGAACGGCGGCGATGCTGTCAGAAGACGGCATGAATGCTGCTGATTTGAAGAAATTGGTCGATGCACAAGAGAAACAGATTAGAATTTTAGCTAAATTATCTGAAACTTTGTCTGCAAATGAACGTCAGGACGCTCTTGAAGGCGCTTTGATCGAATCTTTGGACGACTGCGGCGATTCTACGTTCAAAGACACGTTCTTATCTAAGTTTCATCAGAAGTTAGAGGATAAATCGCAGCAATTTTCGATGAATTAGCATGTCTAGCGCTGGATTAATTTCAGAATATCAGGAGATTTTTTCCAGAATTGCAGATAATGTTAATTCTGGAACTATTCTATCTGATTTACCTTCGTGGCTTACTAAGAATACGTTTCTTAAGGGGCGACCGTGGTCATTTAAGGATCACGAATTCCAGATAGGTATAGCGCAGGATATTACAAATCAGAAAGTTGTAATGAAGTGCTCTCAGGTAGGGCTGACTGAACTTCAAATTAGATTGGCGCTGGCGTATTTGAGAGTTTCTAACGGGCGCGCGCTGAATTACGTCCTTCCTTATACGAAGATGGCGATGAAAATATCGCAATCTCGTATTGATCCTGTTATTGAAGAGTCTCCTGCTCTTAAGAAATCTATGAGGGTAGGGGCGGATTCGGCTACGTTTAAGAGAATAGGCAATTCTATCCTCTATGTGAGCGGAGCAGACAAGGCCACAGAAGCTATTTCGTCGCCATTGGATCGTTTGATTATTGACGAGCGGGATTTTTGCCGCGAGCGCGTGCTAGGTATCTATAACTCCCGTATGCGACATACGGAAGAAGGCAAAGAAATACGAGACGAATTCTCTACGCCGACTATCTCTGGGGTGGGGGTTTCAGCGGCCTATGAGAAATCAGACCAGAAAAGATACCTGTGCAAGTGTATGCACTGCGGACAATGGCAGGCTCCGTCGTTTACAGAGCAGCTTACTGTTAGAGGGTATGACAGGTCATTTGAAGAATTAGAAAAGGAAGACTTCATTTTCAATAGGTACGACTTTAGTACGGCTTTTATTCGCTGTAAAAAGTGCGGTAAAGAGTTAGATTCGTCATTAGCTTTAGCTAACCATAGAAAATGGGTAGCTAGATTTCCGGGGCGCGCTGTTAGCGGGTATGCAGTTAAGCCCTTTGACCTTTATAAGTATAACCGCACAGCCAGAATTTTAGCACAATTCCCAGAATACCAAACGAAGGACTACTATAACTTCGTTTTAGGCGAACCTTATACTACTTCTGCGGATAAGGTTAATGACGAGATAGTTCGCACTCTCTTTACGGGGCAGTATGTTTCTTCTGGTAAGGGGTTCTATGTAGGCATTGACGTAGGCAAAGTAGTTTACGTAATGGTAGGGAAGCGCATTGATGGCGTATTGCATGTGGTATCTGCCGAGAAACTGTCATTCGCAGAAGGTGATATGGCCGGGCAAATCAACGCGCTCTTTGCTAGATATGGATTTTCCGGCGCAGTAATAGATGCAGCCCCTGATATATCTCTGCCGAATATGCTTATCGCTGAACACGGCAATACGGTTATGCCCTGCGTTTATACCAAAGGAACCAAGTTTAGTTTGTCCCTGTTCGATATTAAAGAAACTGATGATGGCGATGTAATCAATGCGCCGAGAACTCGGCTATTTGATGCGCTTGTAGCAGATATTAATAAGAGTAAGATACAGTTCATGCGCGCTCCCGAGCCGCTGAAAGATGAGATTAGGTCACATTTTCAGCAGATGGTTCGCAAAGAAGAGTATAACGAAGATGGAGATAAGACGGCGAAGTGGGTTAAGTTGTCAGATGCTGACCATTTCCTACATGCGCTAGCTTATCTGTACTTGGCTATAGAGGTAGAAGGACTGTATACAAAACAAAATATGGTCCCTACTTTTAATATACTTGGGGCCAATTTACAGCAAGTCACCGTAAATACAAATATAGGGGCAGTCCTTAAATCTCACGGGTTCGGATGACTATGTTTACTTTACCTCAACTCAAAGAAATCATGCCGGGGGCAGGAACTAGAGCAGATTTATTTTATTACGATCTGATAAATGGGATGGAGGAGTTCAGCATTTATACTCCTCCTCGAATGGGGGCGTTTCTTGCTACCATTGCCGTAGAGAGTGGGCAACTACACTATGTCAAGGAAATCTGGGGGCCTACTGCGGCGCAGGAGCGCTATGAAGGGCGCATTGATCTGGGCAATACCGAGCCGGGCGATGGTAAGCGCTTCATGGGCAGAGGGCTGATTCAGCTTACTGGGCGCGCTAACTACAGTAGTGTGTCCCATGCTTTTGGAGTAGACTTCGTTAAAAGCCCAGAATTGCTTGAAACAATGAAATGGGCATCTATATCTGCTAGTTGGTTTTTTGCGACCCTTGGCTGCAATCAACTTGCAGATAAACTAGATTTTGAAAATGTTACTCGCAGAGTTAATGGCGGCTTTAACGGGTATGCTACTAGACTTCTATTCTATAAGAAAGCCATGCAAGTCCTTTCCGTACCGGACTTTTCTAACGTCATGTCCGGGGTGACCAGTGCAAACACTAATTGATATGTGCATAAAGTTTTGGCACGCGCTAGAGGATGGCTTATTTGTGGAATTCCTATTAGGAGTGCTGGGCCTATTTCTTCTTCGTATTGCGTACAAACTTCAGCGTACAACTGACAACATTGATTTTAAGATGCTTATTATCGGCAAGGATAATCAGGTATCTTTGATTAAGTTGATGCAATTTGTGGCGTTTATAGTTACTACATGGGTGGTAATTGTCTATACTGTCAGAGGGCAATTAACTGACTGGTTATTTCTTGCATATTTTGCAGTTGCTTCTGGGACTCAGGTGGCTAATAGATTCGCTAGCCCTGATCCTACTATTCAGCAGACTGATGCGGCTCCGAAGACACAGCCATGATATTTACTGCGATAAAATTCTTATTTAAGTTTATACTCAGCAAATATGGAGCTATTGTTTTAGTTGCCGCTATTATTGGGTATGGTGAATACAAGTTATTTGATGCCGGAGTGCAGCACGGGGCTATTAAAGCTACTAGCGAATATGTTAAGAAAGAACTTAAATTTAATAAACAGATAGAGCAGCTTTCTGGACAAGTAAATGAATGTGATAAGTTTAAGAAAGATATTAATGACTCTACTGAGAAAATGAGACTGAAGCAGAATCAGATAGTTTTAGATTTGCAGGGCAAGTTAGCAGCAATGACAGCAGAAAAATTGAAAGTTAAAACTATTGTTGAACAGGTCACTAAATATGTTCCAGCCGAAGCCGACGCTAAGTGTGTTGTGCCTTATGGGTTTATTAGGCTGTACAACGACTCAATACAAACCTCAACCGTTCCCTGAAGTTAATTCTGGGCTTTTGGAACCTCGCCCAACGCTTAAGTTGCTGCCCGTCGTAGACGCGGGGAGTGGGCAGTCCTCAGGGCTTTTATTGAGTCAGATTTCCGCTATCATTGCTGAAAATAATTCCGAGTGCGCGTTGCGCGGGGGCATTATTGCGCTGTGGCAGAAATGGTATTTAGAGTCTAAGAATGCTAGCCAATCTGCGCATAACACGGCCCCCGACATTACTGCGAGAAACGATGATGGGAACCCCAAATGAAGAGGGCCGTAATTTTAATACATCTAGGATTATAGAGGCCGTCTTAATAGCGACAATATCCTCAATAGCTACCTCAATAATAATGATTCCTAGGCTTGAAGAGAGAATTCGATTTCAACAGCAGGAAATAGATAACATACAAAGGCAAGTAACTTCGATTATCCACGACTTTTACGTTCCTTTTGGTAGACGTGCTCCAGAACGTACTGAACCACATAACAGAGACGAGCCTAATGGCGGATAGAACTGTAGTTCTGCCTAAGCATATTATTACGGCAGCCAAAGCCAGAGTAAACCCTTCTACTAATGTCAGTAAGGGGTCAACTATATCCGACAACGATGTAGCTTTTAATTACTATAACACGGCTATATCGGATTATAGATATAACACAAATAGAACTCAATTACTTCGTTTTCTGGCGCGAACAGAAGGGCCGCTCTCTACTGCTGTTTATAATTTTGTACAGATGGCTTGCAATAATTATTCTGTTGCAGCTTATGATACAGGAACTAACGGATACAGCCAACAAGGCACTAATTTAGCCAATATTATTCTATCCCGACTAAATACTCTTTACGATTATACAGAAGGGTTCTCTAATAAGTTATCATTTCAGAGCTTAGTTGAAACGATGATTAGAGAAGCCGTACTAACTAACGGCGTGGCTATAGAACTTGTTTTAGATAAAGCTAGAATGCCGTCGTATGTACAGGTCATCCCGTTAGAGACTATTACGTGGGTTGCAGACAATAACAATAACCCTGTGCCGCAACAAAAAGTATCCACTAATGACCCGAGTAAGTCCACGGTAAGTTTAGACATCGCTACGTTCTGGGTTTCCAGAATGATAGGCGATCCGTCCGACCTTTATCCGCGCTCTATGATGGAGGCTGCCATAAAGGTATTGGTTTATTTTGAAGAGTTCATGGAGGATGTTAGGAGGGTAATTAAGCAGTCCGGTCATGCTAGGCAGGTTGTAGAATTAGACATTGATAAGTGCATAGCTACCGCTCCTAAGGAAATTCAAAACGATCCGACTAAGTTAAAGACTTGGCTGGACAATATCCAGACAGGCATACAAACTCAGTTACAGACCATAGCACCAGAAGATGCTTTGATTATGTATGACACCGGTAAGTTTAGCATTGTGTCGCCAAGCATAGGCACTAAGATAGACTATACGCCAATGTTAAATGTCTTGTCCGGCATTAGCGCAACTTCGATGAAGACGCCGCCGAGTGTTTTGGGCATGAGATTAGACGGCGGAACGTCTACAGAAGGCAACATCGAAACCCTCATCTTTATGAAGTCGGCAAAGGGCGTGCAAACTCCAGTAGAGACCGCTCTTTCTCGTATGTTAACTCTGGCTTGCAGATTATTGGGCGCAGATATTTATGTCAATTTTGAGTTTGATTCTCTGGATTTGCGACCTGAGGTAGAATTGGAAGCCTTTTATACTATGCGTCAGACTCGTATTCTTCAGCAGTTGTCACTTGGGTTTATCGGTGACGACGAAGCGGCCATGTTATTGCGCTCAGGACCGAGGCCACCGGGCGCCCCCAAGCTCAGTGGTACTATGTTTATGGACGGGGCTGCATCGGGATCAGACAGTCTGCCAATCCGGCCCGGAGACACTCCTATTGGTAAAGCATTACAACCCGATAAGAAAATTCCACGTAAAGCAGGCGGAGCAGGACAATGAATGAGATTTGGTATGGAACAGAAGATTCCTTGCGCGCTTACTTGGAAACTCTGAATAGTATTAACAGTTTTCAGCATACTTCGCAGGGTATAGCTGTACGTTTGGCGGAATCTGATGGAGAAGAGCCGCCTAATCCTGTGGGGTATCAGGTTATTGATAATGTTGCTGTGCTTTCTGTTGAAGGCGGCACTATCAATAAGCCTAATTTTTTTACTAGGCTATTTGGTATTCCTAGTTACGATGATATTAAAAGCAGATTTATTGAGGCTTATGAGGATAAATCAGTTAATTCGGTATTGCTTAACTTAGATACGCCGGGCGGAATGGCTAAAGGTGCTTTGTCATTAAGCGAGTTTATCTCAACGTATAGCAGTAATATTATGCCTGTTATTAGCTATGCCGAAAGCTATGCTGCATCAGCAGGCGTTTTGTATGGCACGGCAGCTTCTGCATTTATGATGGATAAGTATGCAGAAATCGGTTCTATTGGGGCAGTTGCAATTTTTGGCGAAATGTCGGAGGCATTAAAGCAAGAAGGGGTTAACATTTATGTTGCTCGTTCAACCCCATACAAAGCAGTGCCTACACCATTGGAGCCGCTTAACGATAAAGGCAAAGAGGTATTGAACGAGGCAGTTCAACGCAGCCACGATATGTTCGTTGGCGCATTATCAACAAATTTGCAAATGCCAATAGAGGATATACAAAAGAATTTAGCTACCGGGAGAATGTTCACTGCCGAGCAGGCCACGGCTAACGGGCTAGCTCAGGGGGTGACTTCGTTCTCAAGGCTTGTACAGACCATGAATAACCTTTACCCTAAACGGCAGCCTACGAAGCTGCCCAACCTGTGAGGCTTTAAGATGACTAAGAAGAGTGTTTCACCAGAGTTTATTGCTGCTCTACAGAATGGGGCGGTACCGGAGGAATTTGCTAGGGCTTCCGCTGAGGGTCTGGATAATGGCGACGATCCTGTGGTTACTGCGGATCAGCCTAATCCCGCTAATAGTGTTACTGATCCTGCTAACCCTGCTAATGCTAATGCTGAGTCTCCCGCTGTTGCTGTACCTGTTGCTGAGCCAGCCTCAGAAGTCACTTCAATTGTTTCGCACTTGCGTACTGAATTGAAGGAAGCTCAGGGGGAAGTGCTTCAGTTGAAGCTGGTTAATGATAAGCAGGCTACTAAGATTTCTGAGTATGAAGGTTTTGTCCCTTCTCTCTGCGGAATTGTTAAAAAGGCTTCTGAAGTAATGGCTATTGCCTTAGGCACTGTTGCCGTGGGGCTTGATAGCATGTCTCCAGAAGCATTGTGCAACTATCACCGTGAACTATCGTCTGCGATGGCGAAGAAGTTTCCTATCGGCGGAGTTGCTAGAAAGGATGCTGAACCTGTCAGGGACGCTGTTTCTGATAATGCTAGCCCTGCAAGGCTCGCGGCTGTTAATAGTTCTAACATTAGGTAATCAACGGAGATTTTAATATGACTGCTTTCATGTTTCAGCCGCGAGTCGGGGACAGCGATAAGGTTAGTGCTGCTCTTGGCGTGTCGTCTGCGGCAAAATACAGTGACTCTGATTTGAATAAGGTTGTTAAGTTGGCAGGGGCACACAATTATGTGCCGGTGTCCGCTACCGATCAGATCGAGGGCGTCGTTATCGCCATTGCCCCCAATACGGTCAATAACGGATTTTCGTTTGGCACCGTGCAGACCGATGGGCGTATTGTTGCTACCAATGCTTCGGCCACTGCTCTAGCTGTCGGTGATTATGTTGTTGCTGCGGCACAGCTTGCACTTGGTACTGTGCAGCCGTATCCTCTGGTGCAAAAGTCTGCGGCAAATGCCGAGTTTTTCAAGTGGCGCGTCGTTGATCTGCTTACCGCTGGTACTGGCGCGCAGAATACTCAAGTTTTGATTGAACGCATCTAACTAGCCCCTTCAGTGTGAGGAAAAAAAATGGAAACTATGCTTAGTATCCTTGACGAGCGGGGCAACAATGTTGAAGTCCCTCTGTCTTTGGAAACCTATAAGGAAGCGGCGGACAATAAGCTGACGCTTTCTCAGTATGTTAACTTAAGGTTCCGCACTAATCCTGAAAAGTATGGCACTGTGTTTTCGCAGATGCTCGCTTCATCGGGAATCTTTATGTCGGCTAATAATGCTTACGGCATCAAGCCGCCGACTATTGCAGAAATTTACAATGGCACAGCAGGAAATATTCTGGTTAACTTTGGGGCAGTCGTTCGTCCAGACGGGTCTAAGAGTGATACTCCTTCTGGGCGGCTGCTATTTCCGGCGGCTTTATTGGAAATGGTTGAATTAGCTCTTCGGCCAGACATTGAAACCTATATTGGCGCATTTATGCAGATGGTTGGTACTACGGTGAATATTACTTCGCCTAAGTACGAGCAGCCATTAGTAGACTACACCGCAGCGCGTAATTCTCGCAGTCAGCCAATCTCGCAGCTTGATTTGCCGCCTGTGATGTTGCTGTTTACGGTCAGTGATGTTAGCCGTACTCTACCGACGTATTCGGTGGGTATTGAAATTTCTGACGAGGCATCTCGCTCCATGACCGTAGATTTTGTTGCTCGTGCGATTGCTGAGCAACAGGTGTTTGAGCGTGCATCAAAGATGACTGAAGATTTGAACGCCATTGTTTTTGGCGATGTGGACTCTAACCAGACCGCGTTGACCAGCTTTACGGCGACTTCGCTCGACAGTACGATTTCTGGTCCGGGCGTTCTTTCGCAGAAGGCTTGGGTGAAGTTCCTTCGTACTAATTGGATGAAGCGGGCGATTACCGACGTGGTGTGCGATATTGATACTTATATCGCTATCCAGAGCCGTACAGGTCGCCCAACTGCGAACGATCAAAGCACTACGGACGAGCGCCTTAATACGGTGCCGCAGGTTAAGCTCCCCGGCATTCCGGGCAATGTCTCGGTGTTTGTGACGGACGGTTCGCCGCTCGGAGCGAATACGATTCTTGGCTTGGATCGCACGAAGGCTCTTCGCCGCGTTGTCTATACTGGCGCTTCGTACAACGAGATCGAACGCTTTGTTATGCGCCGTTCCACCCAGATGCGTATTGATTGGGCAGAGCGTATCGAATCGCAGGGCTTCTCGGAAGCGTTTACTCTTATGACATTGACCTGATAAAGGTTTAATGAAAGGGGCAGGTCTCCTGCCCCTTACATTGCGAAAGGACAGATATGGACACTAAACAAGAAAAGCCTGAGTCGAAGGTGGAAAAGTCTCTTTTTCCTGCCGTGGGAACCAAGGCTTATATTTATAACCCGGCATCGTATTTTTTGCGTGACCCTATTACTGGCGATGAGTTCCCTTCCTATAGCACCGTAAGGGTTGCTGAATTGGGCGCTTGGTCGCTTTGCCAACTTCAGGCTGGTTTATTATCTTTGGGTGTAGCAGATGATGTTGGAGTGAAGCCCGAGAAAAATACCAACTATACTAAGAGCAAGTAAGTGGCCGCAGTTCTTTATACAACCACTGACAGTATTCGCGCTGCCATAGGCGTTACTGACGCGGAAGTAAATGATTCACAAATTCTGTCATTGGGTATTGTGGATCAGCTTATTTTGTATTTAGATGACGTATACCCTACTTATGAAGCCCTAGCTTCACAAAATGCAGTAGGGCAGACTCCTACAGTGCAACAACAGAAGGACTGGAAAAAGCTAAAATTACTGTGTCAATATGCAGCCGCTGTAATTGTTTTACAAGCAGGGCAAAATCTGCTTGCACAGACAGTTTCAGAGGGTGGAACTTCGATGGCTAGGTTTTCGGTAAATGATATTGATACCACTTTGAATAGGTTAATAGGTATTAGAGATGGATTTGTTACTTCACTTGCTAGCGTTGATCCTGTCGTAGCTAATCTTCCTAACTTGTTTGCAGTAGTTTCTCCTTCGTTTGACCCTGTAGTTGGCGATAGCGGTAATACGTAATGGATATTCGACAGGCAGCTAGCTATTTTAATTCTGATAGCTTCGACGCTTATGATAAATCTGATGGCGTGTGGATGTTGAATAATTTTTACGGTAATTTAAAATATGCCTCGGAGTCTTTTACTGTTAATGAATTGGGTTCACGTAAGAGAATGTTGTTTACGGCTCCAGACAAAGGGCCTACTACGTCGGTTATAAGGGCCAGCCAGACTGAAGATATTTTCATGGTTAATACTCAACGAGAAGGCTTATTCAATAATTCTCGTTATATCAATACCATGAACGTGCATCAGATTACCGGCACCGCTGAAATTTGGCGGCGCGCTCCTACTGGGCCTTCTAATGACCCCGGATGGGCTACTAATGTAAAGGTAGAAGATACCTTTTACGATGCTAATTTTGGTAGAGGATATACCGATCAGGAGAATAATGTAGATCAATTAGGGCTATATACGTTATATATGCCTTATGATGCTAACATTAAGTTACATGATACTGTTGTAACCCCTGAGCGTACTTTTTATTTATTTGATACATACGAGGAGCAAGGGCTAAAATCCGCATTGGCTACTGATAAGCCTGACCCTCGTATTGATGCTGTATATGTTAAGAGAACTGTGGGGGTATATGACCCTAGTTTTTTGGTTACCCCTATTACCGTGACTAACTACAATGTCACTTTGCAGATTAAGCCTTTTGATTTATCTGAGATAGCTGAGAATGTAGTTACTGACGCTATTAAGGTATTAATTGATAAGGATTGGATCGGGGTTGTGCCTGCGCTTAACGATCAAATAAATGTCTTGTCTAAGACTTATACTATTGTAAAGGTTAGTCAAGACATTTTTTTGAGTCAGTGGGTTCTTGAATGCCATGTCTGACCATTCTGCTGAAAATCAGAAATATGTGGACGAGATCATTAAGTCCATTCGGCATGTGGCCGCTCCTGCTGCGCTTGAAGTTGCAGCTATGGTATTTGAGAAGGCTGTAGAGGAAACTGTGCAGGATTCAGGGCAGGCCGCCGCTCAATGGTATTTTATACCTTATGTTGATGCGGCTGTAGCTTTGCCAGTACAACAGATTATGTGGGGGTTTGATGGGCATACCCCCATTCCTCCTGTCGGATACAAGGGCGATAAAGGGCTTAATGCAGAGTTTGTACATATAGCTCAAATGGAGGAACTTGCGGGAGCTTTGGCTTCAGCCCCTGAGAATATTACCGGCGTGATGGTTTATAACCCCATTACGAAAGGATTTCCGGGGTTTGTACCCGGAAGCGATGAAGCCTATCTGGATAATGCTTTTGGTATAGAGTTAGATGAAGCATTAGAGGATTTTGGGCAAACCGTAAAGGATGATATAGAGCAAGAGTTTACAGCGAAGCTAAACAATGCTTGACGCAGTGGCGGTACATCAAGCTATTGATTCTTATACGGCCTCTATGTTTCCAGATGTTCCCGTACTGTATACTAATCAAATAAATGATAGCTTATCTAACGGCACTGTTCCATTTATTAAGCAGAGTGTGTTTTTCTTGCAGGATACACAACTTGAGCTTGGCAATTCTTCTACTTCCAGACAGCGCGGTACGGTAGTAATCATTATCTATACTCGCAAAGGCACTGGAAGTATGAGTAGAGATACATTATATCAGAGAGTGCGATTAGCGTTCCGTAACAAATTGATAGGCGGTGCGACTTTTCAGGAAGTACAATCTTTAAGAAACAGTTTGTCTGAACAGTGGCAAATGTCTGCGTATCAAATCCCGTTCTTTTTTAATTCGATTTGATTGGAGGTTATAATGAGCTTTGCTTCTTCTAATCGCACTGGCTTACTCCGTGTTAAGGAAACTACGTGGGGCATTACTCCTACGTCTCCTGCTTTAAAGCCTTTGCGCTATACTGGTGAATCTTTGGACGACGGCATTACTACAGAAACGTCCAAGGAAATTCGCTCTGACCGTATGATTTCTGATCTTATTGTTACTGACGCTGCTATCTCTGGCGACTTTAACATGGAGCTATCTTATGACTCATTTGATGATTTATTTGAGTCTGGCTTCATGTCTACTTGGTCGGCTGCTGTAAACATTGCTGGTGTTGCTGGTGATATTTCTAGTACAGCAACAGGGTTCTCGTCTGCTACTGCGGGCAAGTTTAGTGCGATTACCAACGGTATGTGGGTTAAAGTAAAGGGCTTTACAAATGCTGGCAATAATGGCATGTATTTAGTGACTGCTGCTACTGGCACTTCGCTTACTACTACTCCTGCTCCGGCAAGCGTTGAAACGCCTTCGGGTACTGATGCCGAAATTAATAATGACGGCATTATCAAGAATGGTGTTACAGAACAGAGCTACACTATTGTCGAAATTTTTAATGACGCAACTGTTTTAACTCGCCGACATTTTTATGGGATGCGCGTTAAGGGGTTTTCACTTGATATGAAAACCGCGTCTATTTTGACCGGTAAGTTTTCTTTTGTGGGTAAAGCTGCGGAATATACAACTACTGGGTTTTCTGGAGAGACTACGGCAGCGGCGTCTGCTACTGATGTTATGAACTGCGTGACTAATGTGCAGAGCGTCATGGTGAATGGTGCGCCGCTTACTACACAGGGTTCGGTGATGTCCTTGACCCTTGATCTGGATAACCAGCATCGTGGACAGAAGGGCATTGGCGTACTCGGTAACGTAGGTGTGGTGGCCGGTACGCTTATGGTTAAGTGCACTGCGTCTCAGTATTTTGAGACTAAGGCTCTGGCGGATACGTTTAAGAATTCGCAATCGTTTTCGTTCTCGTTTGTTCTGTTTGACAATGACGGCAATGCGTATGTGTTTACGCTGCCTAATTGTAAGTATGACAGTTTCAAGGTTAATTCGTCTCAGCTTGATTCTGATGTTATGGCGCAGACTACGTTCCAAGCTCTGCTCGATCCTACTACTGCATGTATGGTCCAGCTTTCTAAGTTTGCTGCGTAATCTGTATAGAGTAGGCTGCGGTAAACTAGTCATAGTACCTATCTGACTAGCGCACGGCATTATGTCTGCCGCAGCCGTTTAATAACAAACTGGAGTGTAATATGTCCGGCACCGTAGAATTTGATATTTCTGATTATTTTACCGATGGCAAGGCCGAATTAGAGGGCGTTTGGCGCTCCCTTGGCAAAGATAAGAAAGGTCAAGTGCGTGAGGTTAAGTTAGCCCGCTTGAATAACGAAGAATACAATTCGTTTCTTCGCCGTAAGCAACGTGCTAATCAGGCTATTCTTGAACAGCAGGATGATGACGCCTTTAAGCTGGCGGAGGAGATTAACAAAGAAGCTCTGGCTCGCACGATCATTAAGGGATTGCGAGTTAACGGCTCTGAAGTTGCTTATACCCCTGAGCTTGGTTTGACTCTGCTTAAGAACCGGGATTTTCATGCCAAGATTAATGCTCTTGCAGGGCAGATGGATGCTTATAAGGAGCATGAAGAAACAGAAGAGGGGAAAAGCTAAGGGCGGCGCTTCGCTGGCATTTAGAAGTGCCGCCCGATAAGGAAAAAGAACTAAAGCACTGGGAAGAACTGAACAAGAGAAAAGCTAGTAAGCTGCGTTCTAAGCCTAAGCTATTGGCTTATGAAACGCAGCTTCTTTCTGCTTTCATGTTTCAGAGTAGACGTAGACAGTACGGAATGTCTGAATTGCCGTTGACTATAGACTCTATTTATTCTTTTGGTTTGAAGTTTGGGTATAAGGAAGATATTAAGTTTTTTATTAGGATGATTGCTGAGCTTGATGACGAATATTTAAAATTCCAGTCAGACAAACGTGAAGCAGAAAAAGACTCTAGCAAGAAAAAGAAGTAGAGGAATCAATGGCAATTCTTATTGACGTACAGGTAGGCGACCAGTCTTCTGTAGACAAGCTGCATAGTACCCTTAATTCGTTAGTGGAATCAGCTAACGGGGTGAATGCGGCGTTTGAGAAGATTGCTGGATCGGTGAATTTACTAGGGCAGGTTAACGCTGCGGCTAGCGGCATTTCCGCTATGGCTACTTCAATGGATAAATTGAAGGACACCGTAGAAGAAGTATCAAAGACTGTCACTAAAAATACTAATGCTAATACTGAATTAGTTAATAGCGCGCAAGAAGCTGCTAAGGCATTGTTGGCTAAAGCCGCCGCTATGGAACAAGCTAAGAAGGCTTCTGAGGGAACAGAAGAAGCTGTAGAGAAGCTAAGTGCTGCTGAAGCTAAGGCAAGTATTGTTTGGGTCACTCAGATGGGAGTGATTAAGTCTACAATCACGGCCACTGACAGATATAAGGCAACTGTAAGCCAATTAGGAGATTTGTTAGAGGAGGGGGCGATTACTCAGTCTCAGTATAATCGGTATTTAGAAATCAACGCTGCTACTATTCGTAAAACTGGCACTGCGGCGGAAGTGATGCTCACTTCTTTGAAGAAGCAGAACGCTGAATTTATGCTTACTGGTCAGGCTCTGCTGCAAACTGTAGATGGTTGGAAGACTCTTAATGCAGTGCAGCGGGATGCTTTGGTTAGGCAAAAACAAATTGCTGACGATCTAGCTTTGGTTGGGCAGTCTGCAAAAGGCGTAATTACTCCTTTATCTCAATATCAAGAGAAGATGGAGGCTATCAATAGGCTAGCTAAAATAAGCCCGGATAAAGGGGGGTTCACTTCTGAACAAGTTGCAAATGCTACTAAAGCTGCTGAGCGTGCACTAGAAAAGCAGAGCGGTGCTTTAGTGAAGAATGCCGCCGATATGAAGGCTAAGTCTAAGGCGGACACTGAACTTGCCGCTCAGGAAATGAAGGTAAGGGAAGCTATTCGTAATACTACGCAAGTTATTAATCAGGGCACTGACCCTATTACCAAGTATCTATCGCGCTTGCGTGACCTCGAAACCGCTAAGAGCGGTATGGTTACTAATGGCAACCTTATCGGAATAAGCCAACAAGCATACACAGCGGGTATGGCCGGGGCAAGAACCGAGCTAGAAAAGAACGTGCGTGAATTTGTCAGAGCTAAGACGGCCACTGACAAATTCATTGATAGCACCCATCTGGGTACGCAGGCGTCTGCCGGATTCCGCGCCGCTCTACAGGGCAGCGGACTTGGCTTTGGTATCTATACTTCTAACACTGTTATTACCGCAGCCGCCATTTATGGACTGGCTAAGTCTATGCGGGAGACTATTACCGTTGGCGCTGAGTTTCAAGATACTTTCACTCGCGCAATGGTGATGTTGGGTAATTTTGATCTTGCCACAGGCAAGCAGACTAATTCGTTTGCCACATTCCAAGCTGAAGTAATGGGGCTTTCTGAAACTACTCGTTTCAGCTCTAAGGAAGCGTCTGATGCTCTTATAGCTTTGGGGCAAGCAGGCTATAACTCAGCAGAATCGCTGAAAGTTTTGCCGACAGTTCTTAACCTTGCTACTGTCGGCGAAATGAATACTGAACAGGCTGCTATTAGCCTGATTAATATTGTTACTGCCTTTGGTGAGCAAGCTGATTATGCGGCTGAGGCGGGCGATAAATTAGCTGCGGCTTCATTGAAGTCTACTTCAACTATTAGCCAATTAATGCAGGGGCTTAGTCAGACCAGTGCGGTTGCACATCAGGCAGGGCTTAGCTTCTCTGATACCGTAGCCGCTCTGGCAACAATGAAACAGGCCGGTATTCAGGCATCTAAGACTGGTACTGACCTTAGAAATATTTTGCAGTTTACTGCCACTGCCGCAACTAATGCTGCTAGTAATCAAGCAAAGGCGTTTGCTAAACTTAAATTAGACGCCAATGACTTCTATACAAAGGACGGGCTACAATTTGATAAATTAGTAGTAGCGATTGCTGAGCATATGAAGGACTTGTCTAAGCAAGAGCAGATTGCGTTTACTCAGCAAGCCTTTGGGCGTCGAACTGCTACAGGCTTTACAGCTATTGCCAATAGTCTTGGAGATGTAGAACATGGGTTCTTTGCAGTTAAGAACGCTGTAGATGAATCTAATGGTTCTTTACAAGGCATGGCTAACATTATCAATAATACTGTAAAGACTGCCTTCTCTGAACTCGTTCACAGCATTCAAAACGTAGCTATTTCTGGGTTTCTTGGCGATCAGGACAAGTTGCTAGAGCAGATCAATAATCTTAAATCTATTGTTAAATCTGTAGGGCCGGTTGTTCAGCAGTTCTTGTCTGATACCCTTAGTAAAATTATTACTGTCACTTCATTCTTGTTGCAGCACGCTGTTGCTGTTGGTAAGGTGTTATTTGCTTATGAATCACTAAAAGTCATTAAAGGTGTGGCATCCACCATAGGACTAGCTTGGGTTAATCTTTCTGCTTCTTATCAAGAAGGAGTAATGCTTCGCAGGGCAGCCAATGCCGCTGAAACTAGACAGATTGTGGCTAATACTGAGGTAGTTAAAACCGCTCTTTTATCGGAAATGGCTACTGTATTGAAGGTCAAGGAAGCTGAGGCATCAGCTTCTGGCGTAGCTATGAGTTCTTTGGCAGCTACCGGATTGCGCTCTGCCGGGGTTGTAAATGTACTTAAAACTGCTGGCAGTGCTATATTAGCATTCTTTGGTGGTATACCGGGGGTAATCTTATTGGCTACAGCGGCTGCTGCTAAGTTTAGTTATGATTTTTATACCGCCTTTACTGCCCCTATCCCTCCTCTTAAACAACTGAAAATAAGGATAGAAGAAATTGGGCAAGCCGTAAAAGATTTGGACCAATTAGATTATTCTGGTCTAGCTGCATTGGATAATAAATTACAGTCCACTGTAGATGGCATTGACGCTCGGATGAAAGATATTGAGGAGCGCGAAGATAAAATTCTTAGTCTTAGGGCTGCTTTGGGCGGAATAGGCAATATATTAAGTCTTGCTGGTATAGACATAGGGCAAGAGCAGTTTGCTAAACTTGAGGCGCAATATAAGCAGCTAATTAAAATGAGGCAAGGAGTTATTGACCAACAAACTCTTGTAGATAAGTCTTTAGAACTTAAAACTCCGTCCTTGCAGCCGCATGTAAAAGAGCTAGAACGACTAGCTTTTGCTGTTATTAAATCAGGCATGTCTGCTGATTTAGCCAAAGTAGCTTATACTGCCTTTTTCTCTAATTTAGCATCCACCGGGTCTGTAGACATTAAAGAGATCATTGCCTTAGCTTACCATCTGCGCGATATTATGATGGATAGTAGTAAGCTCATGTTCCCCGGTGTATTTGGTATTAGTAAGCCTACAGATGACGATAATACTAAGCCCCATGTTCCTACGTATAATCCAGAGGCTGAGAAAGAATCTGCACGTATCTCCGAATTATCCAGCAAGTTGAACTCTTTAGTTGATGCCTACAATAAGGCAACGAATTCGCTTGACCAGTACAATACTCAACTTAAAGATGACAGCGATGTGTTGGCCGCTCTTAATGCTGGCAAGTTAAGTAAAGAGCTTGAAAAATTGGGAATCACTGGAGAGCAGGCTAAGAATGCAATTAATTTTGATGTTCAGTCTAAGGCATTTGAAGGGCTAAAGTCTAGGCTTGTCGCTCTTAACCCGGCTTATGAAGCCCTTGCTTTAAGCAACAACGATTTAACTAAGTCGTCTGATAGTGCGGCAGATGCGCTGGCTTTAGTCAATAACTGGATAGATCAACTGGAGAATGCTAGACCAGATCAGTTCAAGGCGCTGGAACAGTTGCGTGATTTGTTAGGGGAGCAGATACCTAAGGCTATTGATGGCACTTTAGCTAAAAGAGAAGCCGTAGATAAAGCGTTAGAGCTGACTGGCAAACGTTTAGTTTCGGCGATGGCTAAAGCCGATTCAGGCGGGTTACAGCAATTTGCTAAAGATTTAGGTTTGGATTTATCTAAAACTGCTCAATATACTTTAGTAGCCGCCGATGCCATGAACGACTTAGGGCTAAATAGTGATTCATTAGCTAGGTCGCTGCAAGAGGCAAAGCAAAAAGGACTTGACCCTTATGAACAAAAAATAGCGGCTGTGCATTCGTTAAATGAGGCGGCAAATAATTCTACTGGCCTTTTGGCGGAGGCGTATCATTTGCTTGCGCAAGGGGAGCAAGATGCTGCTGACGCTACCCCTACAGGTCAGCTTATTGAATCAAATAAGCAGCTTCAAGCTCAGATTGATCTAATGTCAGATGGGGTTACTAACCTCAACGTCTTTAATACTCTGTGGCAGCTTACTAAAGGGCACATAGACCAAGCGTCTGACTCTATGAAAAACGCCGCGCTTAATCAAGAACTGCTTAATGAACAGTTCGATAAGATGAAGCAGGTAGAAGGCACTTTCAAGAATTTCGCCGACTCTCTTGGCGAAGCGTTTGGTAAGTTCTTTACTGATACTAAGCATAGTTGGCATGATTTAGTTGATGACATAAAGTCGTCGTTTAAGAAGCTGCTTCAACAGCTAATTCAGGATGCTATCACCAACCAAATCCTTTTCTACTTTGGGTTTAACCAAAGCGGTTATGGCGGCGGTGGCGGTATACTTGCGCCTATCGTTGGTTATGTTTCGTCTTTGTTTGGCGGCGGCAGTGCAAGTTCAGCTATCGCTTCCAGCACTGATTTTAATATTAACGATATTTACCAGAGCGGAGAACTGGGAGGAACTACTGTTAATTATGGCGGCAGTAATATGGGGAGCACTGCGGCTGCCGGGTATGCTGGCTATAAGTTGATGACAGGGCAGTTGCAGAATCCGTTTATGCAATCTACCGGGAGAGTCCTGCCCGGTAGTGGATATTTTGGAAGTACGGTTTATGGGCCTACGCCAAGTGGAGGAGTAATGCAATATTACTCTCCTACCACTCTTGGCAATGTGGTAGCTATTGGCGGTGGAATTATTGCAGGGTACAACAGGTATCAAAACAGATATGACACGGTTTCCGGGCTGGCCGGTGGAGCGGCTTACGGATTTGGCACTGCGGCTTTATCTTATGGCATAGGCTCTGTGGCTACCGGAGGTACTTTCGCTGGCGGCATATCTTCTTCAATGGGCGCTTTAGGGCCTATAGGATGGGCTGCTCTCGCTCTGATGGTCATTGATATGGCTTCTGGCGGCAAGTTGTTCGGAACGTCTGCCAATAAATATATTGGCGGTGCTACGGAAACTAATATTACAAGTACTGGCGCACAGATTAGCGGGCACTATACGATGAAGGGGCAAAAGCCCCTCTTCGGCGGTTCGTATTATGAAGAGTCTGCGATGGATATTACGCCTGAAATGCAGGCGGCTGCGGACAAAATGTTTAATCAGATTCACCAGTTTGCGGTTAGTGCTGCGGGCCAGCTTGGTATTGCCGTAGGCTCTGGCGTAGAAGGCGAATTTGAGCAACAATTTGATAAGGATGGCAAGATCACTAAATCTATCTCTACTGTGCTTGGCAAGACCTACGAAGAACCTGCTGAAGATTTCGTTAAGCGTATGCAGGCTGAGAATATCGTTCAAGCTGTAGATAACAGTATTGCTTCTATGGGCGGTATGGGTGATGAAGCTAATAAGCTGGCGGACCAGTTTAGAAGTAATGCTTCAACCTTCTTAGATGCAGCGCAGTTAATGCTGACGGCGCAGATTGACATTAAGAACGGTAACGGGCTATTAAGAGAGACTGGAAGTGGAGTATTAACTGATACGGTCAATATTGTTTCGGCTTTACAGCAGGACGGAGAATCGTTACAGCAAACTTATGCACGATTGATGTCTGAAACCAAATTGCTAGACTCTGTGTTCGATTCGTTCGGCTCTACCATGAATCGCACTGGTACTGAGTTCGTGCAGTTTGCCGATGACTTTGTGCAGGCTCTGGGCGGACTGGACAAGGCCACGGCTGCGTGGAGCGCCTTCACGTCCGTCATCTTCGGATCGTCTGGCTATGTGTCGCAGGCGACCAGCAGTGGGCGTCTGGGCGGCGAGCTTGAAGCATTGGGGCTGAGTGCCTCTACCACGGTGGAAGAGTTTGCAGCGGCTTTCAAGGCCGTTGGCGACAGCCTGAATCCGACACAGCTAGCTCAATGGGTGCAGGCCGGTGCGGATATGGCAACGATCAATCAATCTTTGCTTATCATGCAAGGGCTGGCAGACGGCATTGACCTCAATACTGTCATTCAACAGCAGCAGCAAGTGCAAGAAGCTGTTAATCAGTGGATTAATTCTGCTGCGGCACTTGGCGCAAGTGAAGAGCAACTTGCACAGATGCGCGAACTTGGGCAACAAGCTATTAATTATCAGCTAGATCACTTCATGCAGGGCATTGAATCCAGCCTTGATAAATTTAGAGGCGGAGACTTTAGAGAGCAGTTGGATCAGATCAATGAACAAATGCGGCAAAACATTGATACTGCGATGGCCCTCGGGGCGAGCGATGCACAATTAGCTGAGATTCAGCAACTTGCTGCATATCAGACTGGTGCATTAGTAGCGCAATTAACGCAAGCTATTTCTGATCTGGTCAATCAGTTCCACGGCATTGATCCTAATAAGCAGCTTAATGATACTGTAAATAAAGGTCAGGGGGCTTTGAATAGTGCTGTCAGTGATGTTTATAATGCTGCACAGAATGCTATAGCTCAGATTTCATCCTTCCTAGACTCTTTGCAGACCGGCCCGCTCTCTACGCAAGATTGGCAAGGGCAGTTAATGTCTGCTCAAAGCCAATTTAATGATTTAGTTGCTAGAGCAGAAGCCGGTGACACTGGTGCGATGCAGGATTTGACGCAGTATGCCCAAGATTACCTGCAACATGCACAGGACGCTTATGGTAATAGTACTACTTATCAGCAAATTTTTGAGTCAGTAACGAGTATTCTTGAAAGCGTGCAAGCTCAACTTGGGACTATTGCGGCTCCGCCTGCAAATACTGCCCCGTTAGGTTCGGCTAATAACCCGTCTACTACTCAGTTAACAGCCGAAGATAAGTATAACCTCGCGTTGTCTATTGCTCAGCAGATTGGTACGTTGGGCATGGCTCTTGATACAAGTGTATGGGACCTGATTAATAACTCAGGCGTATCTTTACAAGAGATTGTAAGTGCGCTAGGAATTAATGCTTCTCAGATTGATGACGCATTTTTTAGTGGGGTGAATCTACTTGCCAACGCCTTAGGTGTCAGCACTATGGATTTGCTCAATCACTTATCTGTGTTGCCTGCGTCCATAGGGGCTTATTTTAGTGTGACGGCAGAACAAATTAACTCTGGTAATTTGGCCAATATAACTACAATGGCTAATGCGTTAGGTATTAACGTTTATGACGCTATTACTTACGTAGGTGGCAGCCTGACTGCCGCTATCCAAGCTAACGGGGTTGATCTGCAGGCGCTGAATACTACTTCCATTACAATGCTTGGCACTATAGCTACGACTCTGGGTGTTAATATTGTTGATTTACTTACTAATCTTGGGGCGTCTGTAGATTCTTACGCTGAACCATTAGCTGATACTATTAGGAATGATCTTTCAACCTTACCTGATCTATCTGCTGATACCGTAGCAGGTCTTGATCCCTTATTAACAGACCTTGGAGAGGCTGTTAACACTGGGCAACTTAATGATGCTTTGGGCAATATTAGTGATTATCTATCTACATTGCCAGATGACCAAGCTAATGCTATCGCAGGAGTGTTTGAGACTTTAGGAATTATATTTGATCCTAGTGCTCAAACAGATATACAGCAAACGATTTCAGACAATACTGGCGATATTGTTACACAACTATCTACGCTAAATAATAGCGCTACAGGTTTAGCTTCTAGTCTGAACGATATTACTACAAACACTTCATATTTAGAACAGATTGCGGCTGCTTTAGGTGCAGGTACTCAGCAAAGTGGAAATACTTATCAGCAGTATGGTACTGCACAAAGTTTTGGCAGCGGGTATATGGGCAGTCAGCCATCTTACGGGCAATCGTATGGGCAATCGTATGGGCAGACATCTTTAGGGCGTCAAATGCAGCAAAGCATGGGGGCCTTCGCTGCTGTACAGACGGCAGGGCAACAGGCATTTGAGTCTGCTCTTGGTAGCGGTGGTGCCTATGCACAGCAGCAGACCCGCTCTACTGAGGAAGTTGTACAGTCTATGGCGCATACTGCTGAGCGTATTGATAAGTTACATGCTGCAGTAGTTTCTAAATTAAGTAGATTAGATCAAACGCAGGGCCAAACTAGGGATGCTACGGTAAAAGTTGTTCGACAAGGGCGTCTCGCAACAATAAATAGGTCTGTGAAATGATTGAAGTTGTGCATATAAACTGTGTTAACGTTAGTACGAATAACGTAGAAACACTCTACGTTACTTCTAGTGAGGATTATATTGCTAATGGGGTAGCTTATTATCCGCGTTTAGCTAATATGCTAGATTTCAGTCAAACTTTATTTGATAATGGAACTACTGCCGGTGGCATAAGCATTGGACTAGGCACTATAGTTGTTAATAATTCAGACGGGGCATTGGATAAGTATAGAACCTATGGGTTTGATGGGCAAGCTATAAACGTCTATAAACCGGAAGATAAGTATACTACGACAAGTCAAACTAATCTATTCTTCTCTGGAGTTGTAGCATATGTGGAGTTTGGTTGGTCGCAAATTACGTTCTATATCAAAAGTAGGTTGGAAGTTCTAAATGTGCCTATGCAAACTAATACGTTTGCAGGTACTAATAGCGGGTTAGGCGGAGATGGCGGCCTTGAAGGCGGGTCGGAGTTAGCTGGCAAAACCAAACCTCAATTATTTGGTAGGTGTAGTTGTGTTAGTGGAGCGCCTATAAATGATTTTTACTTAATGTATGCGTTTAATTATGACAGGTTCGGTAATCCCGCTCCAATATCTAAAGTGTATAACGTTTTTGTTAAAGGCATACGATATTTATCAGACGGCAACGATTACGTTGATGAAGCTGCTTTAATAGCTGCTATTTCAGGATTAACAGGTCCGCCAGCGGGAAGATATAGTACGTGCTTAGCTAAAGGCATTATTGCTCTTGGTAGTACCGCTTTGGACGGAGAAGTGGTGGCCGATGTTGCTGATGCGGACGAAAGCGGGTGCAGTGCGGCTCAAGTAGTATCTCGTATTTTGCAAACCAATACAGATTTGGTAGCTGGTGTGGATTATCAGGCAGCAGAGTTGCTAGCTTTGGACTCATTTAATGCTTGTTGTGTAGGCATAGCTATATCTGATGGTACTACTATAGCAGATGCGATTAACCAGATATTAGATTCTATAGGAGCTTGGTATATGCCAGACTCTTATGGAGTGTTTAGGTTCGGCGTTGTAGATTTGCCATCTGTGCTTAAAGCTATGGGCAAGCGACCGTTGTGTACTATTACTAAGGCGCAATGGGCAGATGATATAGAAAGGATTGCTGTGGCTGACCAGTCTCAGAACATTCCAGCACAATCAATACAGTTACAGCACACTAAGAATTGGGCAGTTCAGGACGCAGGGTCACTTGCTGCCGCAGTCGATTTAACTGATCTGAGGTTTTTCACTGATGAATATAGAACGTCGGTAGCCACTAATCAGTCAGTGTTACTGCTTCATCCACTTGCTCCCACATTGTCTTATAATACATTACTTAATGAAGGGGTACGTCTCTACATAGCTAATGGCAGTTTTACAGTGGATGTTGCTACGGCAGGTAATGGCTGGACATATACTTCTGGCGCTGGAGCTACATATAGTATTGGTAGTGGCGCTATACAGATGACGGCGGGGTCATCTACTTATTCTAAGATAGCCCAGTCTCTAGTGCCGGGGGTTAGTTTATATGCTGGGCCTATACTTATTGGGTTTACAGTTAAAGCTGGTTATTTGGTTAGGGTATTACTTGATTCCTTATTGTTAGGGAATATGTTAACTGCTACATATCCTGTTGGGGGTATTCAGCTTACAGATACGCCTGTTGTTCTGCAAGTAGCTGATAGCTCTGTACAGCTAATATTATCTTTTACTACTCCTACAGCTACTACAGGGTCTCAAGCTATGGTGGGGTCTATATGGTTGCAAACTATTCAGTCTACTAAGACGCCTGATGATGAGGCAGCCAGAAGATTAGCTGTACAATCAGCTTATCAAGAGAGATTTACACTTACTGTTCCTACTCAATTCTATAAGCAATATAATATATCAGTAGGAGAACTGGTAACACTTCAGGACGATTCCAGATTTGACTTACAAAATGGAAGGGATTATTTGGTAATCGGGGTTGACCCGACAAACAGCGATTATAATGTTAAATTAGATGTTTGGTATGCAGAACAATTACAGGTAGTTACATAATGGCCCTTAACAGTAATATAATGATAGGGTACAATAATTTTGTGCCTGCTGGCGTAATCTATGGCAGCCTGATTGGTACCGTAATACAGAGTGGGTTTCCTCTAAGCAATATTCTGCTGCCTGATTTGTGGCAGCCAGTTATCTTCATGCCTACTACTTCCGATATACAATTTACTGTAGATTTGGGCGCTTTAAAAACTCTGAACTTAATTGCTCTTCTTAAGCATAACGTTAATTACACTGGAAAATGGAGAGTGTATCTTAATCAGAGTATGAGCGATCCTCTGGGGCAGGAATATGATAGTGGGTGGCAAAACATTATTTCTCCGCAGCCCGGATTTGGTGCGCTACAATGGGGGCAATTTCAATGGAATGACGCCCTACCAGAGTATAATTTAGGGTTCTATAATAAACATGCGTATTTGCCACTTCAAGATACTGTAGCGGCTAGGTATGTGACTATAGGCATTCAAGCGCCTGCTAATACTAATCCTATTTCTATATTCCATATGTGGGCAAGTACGGCCTATCAGCCTTCCAAGAATGTGGAATATGGAGCAGATATAACTGTAATAGATGATACTAAAATTGTGCAGTCTGCTTCTGGTGTTAGACAGTACGGCGATAGAGTGCAGCGGAGGCAACTTAATGCGGGGTTCGATATGTTGCCTAGAGCGGAAATGCTGTATTCTATCGTAGGGGGAGTATATCTGGCTTCAGGCATTTCCACCCCACTAATAGCGCTATTAGAGCCTATGGATTCCTCCGGATATTATGCGGAATCTGTTTATGGTAATTTGAAACAAATAGACAAAGCTGCGTATGCTTCGTGGCTTAATTTTTCTACTACTTTCTCTATAGAGGAGGCTGTATAATGGCTACACTTCCTCTCACTATTAACGGCCAAATTGTTGATCTTAATCAGTTGACCGGGTTCAATTATGTAACAGGATACCCAGAAATCGCTGCGCTGTTACAGCAAGCCGGGCAGTCACCTAACTTCGGGTGGACAGCAGCTAACATGTTTATTTATCCTATACCGGGGAGGCAAACTATTTATGCTATACCCGGCAGGTCTTGGGGGCCGGGGCAAAGACTTAGAGCATATGCTTTTGGCAATGCTAGTGACTATCGCACTATTTATGTTTACAGTTATGACATTTATAGTGGTAAGTTAGTAATAGAAGTGGTGGCTTCTTCATCATACGTAACTCCGGCATCTGCTAATACTGGGTACTATTTAACTCCGAACTATTCTGAGCCTGCATTTGCAGGGGCTATTCCTATTGCCAACGGCGGTACAGGCGCGTTTACATTAGACACTGCCAGAACATCCCTACAACTGCCATCAAGGTCTACGTATTCAATACTTTTCCATGATTTTATTCTACCTGATACAATTATAAGGAATAGATATGGGGAGGATTTATCTAGTGATGGGTATACCCCTATTCCACTAGAGGCAGCGTATAGTGCTCATCCGGGGTTATATCATCTACCTTCTGATAGTGGGAACGATGCTGTAGCGTTTGGCAGAATAGCTAGTGGATGGACTGATTTTAGTGGTGATAGCACGTATTTTGAAGCCTCAGTTTATATTAAGGCACTTTCCACTTCTCTTGCTAGATATGAACTACAGGTTGGCTTAATAGGGACTGGGGTTGGCAATTATGCTGGACTGTATGCTTCGTATACTGATAATATCAACGGCGGGCAATTTGTTTTTAAGAATGGGCTTAATGGAGCGGTAGGGTCTACTAATACTACAGTGGCTGTAGCAGCATCTACTTGGTATAAGATACAACTAGCCATATCCAGCGGCAATATCTATCTCACTATAAATGGAACTAATGCTGCGTCTACCGCTAAAGCGAGTTATCAAGGTATGACACAATCTAATTGGATGACACCGGCAGTAGTTAATACTGCTGCTGCCTCTAATAAAATGGTAGTGGATTATTTGTATTTTATCAAACACTTAGCATCTGGACGTTGACATGGCTCTTTACCCATTTACCGTAAACGGCGTAACATATAATGAAGTAGATTTTTTAGGTATGGCCTATACGACAGGCGTACCTAACTCTATGGCCGACATTTTGAAACAGGCCCTATTGTTATACGCTGCTTCTTCTACTTCCAGCGTTACTGTAGGTACTGGCACTAAAAACCTAACTATAGATGCTGGCAGGGCATATAGAGCTAATGATTACGTCTGTATAGTATTCGCTGGTACGCCAATTACAGTACGAATGTATGGCAGAGTGATTTCTTACGATTTCAATTCTGGCGCGTTAAGTGTAAATGTTACCAGTTTCATAGGGTCCGGAACTGGCGCTAACTGGCGCATTTGCCCCGGAGCTATAGACGCTAACTTTGGCTCTAGTGACTTTATTGCCACCTTGGATAATGGCGGGACCGGATACGGGGTAACTTCATTTGTTCAGCCTTGTGGATTCTTAGGGCTAGATTCTCCCCCGATTGCTATGGCCGAGATATTTGAGGATTTTACCGGCACACAAGGGCAGACGCGCACAAGCCCCACTACGCAAATAGGGCCTACTTATCCTTGGTATTGTACTGCCTCATACGATTACGGCACCCCACCATCAACAGCAACCAATGCTAATTCTGCCGGTTGGTTCTATTTGAAGAGTTCGTCTATCAATGCTGCTCGCGGTATCTACGGCAATGCTATACTGCAATACGGAGATCACGGGTTCTTTCATGTAGGCAAAGGCGCGTGTACATGGGAAAGTAAAGTATACGGCGTAGGAGCCGTTACGCCATATATTGCTAGAATGGGGCTGCGGGCCAATGCTACGTCATTTTCCCCAGATATATTTCAGGCAGGCTGTATAGGGTTTAAAATAACTGATTCGCTTAATAATGGAAGATATATTCTAATGGCCGGGGCCGATGGGAGCATAGTAACGTTTTACACTAATATTTCTCCCTCTAGTTCAGGGGATAAACTTTTCTTCTCTGTTGACCACGACGCTTCCAGCGTGGATTTTTATATTAATTCTACTTATGCTGGCACTATAACCACAACCTTGCCTTGTAACAATCCTAATAACCTACTCGCTCCTGCGTTTGAATCGCAGTGTTATTTAGTTAATGGGTTAGTAGTCACTACCGGATTTTATATTGATTATATGTATTTGCGTAAGTTCCTTTTACGGTGATTTACCATGACTACAATAGCTACTATAAATAACACAACATATACTACTGATGATTTTAATTCAGTAAATTATGCTAATAAGTTTCAGCAGCTTATTGGCGATATTTTTGATTACACAGCACAAACCTTTTCCACAATCGGAGTTGGCACGTATCCTATTGCCACCGGCAGTATAACTTTAACGATAGCTAACACAGCTTCAGTTAATCTTAAGTTTGCTTCTGGGCAATGGGTATATGCTTGCCCTATGAGTATTACTAGCAGCATTCCTCCGTGGGTCAGTAATTTTATGTTTGGCATTATTACGGCTGTAACTGCAACTACTATAACAATAACTGTAGTCTCAGCAAGAGGAACTGGTACTTATAATGCTTGGTATTTAAGTTGTATAGGTAATATGTTAACTAATCCTTCAAGTGTAGCTGTTGTTAATGGTGGTACTGGAGTAAGTACGGCGGCAGCGGCCAGAGCCGCTATAGGTTATGCGGACGTTTCAGCCAGAGCCGAAACTATCTTTGATGACTTTTATGGTAGATTTTTACCGCAGAGTAATGGGTATCAGTGGTTTGGCGAACATTTTATGGTGTCCACGCTATCTAATCCGTGCACTTCGTTTAATGCTACTACAAACCCCAATACTTTTTGTGAGTTTCTTACTAACCCGCAGGCCACATATCCAGGTGATAATAGAACATATAACTCTCCGCCAGCAGGCGGAAATAGTGTAATGCCTATACAAAATGATTGGTCTAGCCACCCCGGAGTTATAGGATTCTCGTCTGTATCCGCTGGAGCAAAAGCCACTATGCTGCGTAGGTGGTATTCCAATAATGAACCGGGCTATTTGAATTTTCCCTTCATAGGTGATTTGCTTGAGTTCTGCTTCATGTTCCCTTATGGCGAAAATATTGGTAGTAATGGAGCGGCAGGATTTTCTGTGGGCACTGTACTAGGCAACGCTAACGGCTACTGTTTAACATTCAACATCGGACACGGTGGGGCTTTGCCGTTTACTAATCCGTTATCCCCGACAATTACTGTTGCACTTCCTACTGTGCAGGGGGTGTACGATGCAGCTTCAGTAATTGCTTATGATCCTGCATCAGGTTCACCTACAGTCTATACAGATTCCTCCAGTCAGCTTACTACATGGAGTCCATCTCCGGGCGTATGGTATAAGGTACGACTTACCAGTACACAGTGCGTTGTGTATAGAGAAGGACAGTTGCAAGGAAGGGTAATAAGCGGATGGACGGCTCCGCCTACACCAGATAGTACGAAGCCATCTCAGTTATGGATAGGGTTCAGTAAGACAGGCGGCTCTCAACGGGTTACAGTTTTGTTGGATTATATCTATCTTAGACATTCGTGCTCACGATAATTCAATTACAGAGTCTGCTGAGAACATTTCTCCGTGTCGATGCGTTACCATCACGATTTGCCGTTCTTGAGTTCTGAGGGCAGCGGCAAGGGCAAGGGCCAAATCCTCAGCCAATTCAGCAGAAGGCTCGTCCAATAGGCAGATTGACACCCCCGCAGGCAGCAATGACGCTAGCGCCAGCCTCAGCCCCACCCCTGCAATCGACCTGAACCCGCCGGACAGCCGTGCGCAGGAGCGGGTCTGTTCGCCCTCTGTGTACCAGAACTGGCCGTCTTTTCTTTCTATCTGTGATATTTGTCCTTCAGTTACTTGGCTTATAAACTCGGAAGTCACTAGCATAAGCTGGTCCCACAAAGAGCTTATAAAGTCCGCTCTATTGGTGCGCAGAAATTTTGACAGTGCAGTGAAGTTGTTAGCTCTTAAACTCAGTAGCTTTCTGTCCTCCAGAGCCTTAGTAGTATTTTGTAGTATTTCTTGATTTACGGCGCATATGGTTTTTTCGTCAGCCAAACTTTTACTTAGCTCTGAGTATTCGTGTCTGCATTCTCCATACAATAGCAACAGAGAAGCATTACGCTCCAATAGCTTAGAGCTATCTTCTTGTTCACCTAACTCTATTAAGTTGAGGTTTACTTTGTTAAGTCTATCAGATAGTTCGTCGAGTTTATCCGTTAGTTCATGCAGTTCGGATGTGTAGTCAGTTTTTTTGTTGTTTTTTAGGTTTGCCGCAATGAAGTCGTCCAGTCTATCGGCCTTATCTTTAGTTAAGGCATCTAGCTTGTCATCAGTTATTTCACTGTATTCAGCTATTTCTCTTTCTAGTTTATTTAATTCCTGCGCCTGATCGAAAACTGTAGCTGATTCTGGCGGCACTAAACGGGAGATTTTTTCATAGGCTGTTTCAGCATTTTTCACCTGCTCTGCGCGCATATTGGCTATAGCCTTTATTCTATCGTACTCATTTCTAAGTTCGTCTCTATGCTTGGTCATTTCAGCCAACCCGTCGGCTGCAAACGGGCGCTTGCAGGCGGGGCAAATAGCGTTCTCAACCGCTTTATTGGCTGCCATTAAGTCCCTATTAGCAATTTCTAGGCTGTGCTCTATCTGTGCTGAATTAGTCTTAGCTTCACTCAGGGCATATTCCGCTTTTTCTTTCTCATGTATATTCGACGTATACAATACCCAGTTTTTGTGGGCTTTTTCCTTTTCTTCTAATAGAGAAGTTCGACGCCGAGAGCATTCTTTAAGTCTATTGTGTTTGCTTACAGCTTCACTATAATTCATATCGGCTATCTGATGTTCTATCCTTAAGCGTGACACAACTTCGTCATCTATAGCGTCTAATTTGCTTAGTTCATATACTACGTTATCTTTGCTGTCATTGTGGTCATCTATACTACTGGTTAGCGCTGCCTGTGCTTTAATAAGTTCTTCGCGCTTTTCATTCTTGCTTGTTATTTCTTGTAAGGTTTTTGTGTTGCTGTCTATTTCAGCAGAGATTTTAGACTGTTCCTGCTTTTTGCATTCTAGCTGAGCAGCCAAAAGTTTAATCCTATCTTGAGCTTCATTGATGATGCTTTCAAGCTCTTCCCTAGATGCTTTTGGTTCTGGTATCTGGGCTAATGCGTACTTTGTAGAGTCGGCCAGATAGGATGACTTTTCTGCGACCAGCCCGACAAAATATGCCCCTGCCAAGTTTTCTACCATCCTGTTGAGTTCCGCCGCACCTGTTGTCAGAATTGAGGAAGTCTCTGACTGCGGCGAATAGGACAGCGCCATAAACGCTTGTTTAGTTACTCCAATTTCTTTTTGTACCCATTCGTTGACAACTGAAGTTTTAGAGGCGATCAGTTCCCCTGAAAATTTCACTTCAGCATTTTTCAATGTACGAAATATTTCGTATTGCTTATCGTTGATGTTGACCGTAAGCGTAACTGATAGGTCGTCACTACCATCATGTGTAATATCGGATGACTTCCCATCTATGGCGCTGACTCCAAACAGTGCGAAGTATACCGCTTGCAACACTGTGCTTTTGCCCGCTCCGTTAGGCCCTCTAATGACGGTCAACGTACTGGAGAAATCTATTTCTAAGTTCTGGTGTTTACCAAAATTATTCAGCGCCAGCTTCAGTAACTTTAATTGGGTAGTCATTTACACTCCTGTAGGCAGTATTGCTCTATAAAGCATTTGCCTAATTTGTGACGGGTGTATATTTATTCTTTTCGCGTATGTGCTAATAGATATATTTTTATTATTTATTTTTAATCTGTTAGTCTGTAGAGCTTCTAAACAGGTGAGTATGTTCGGCGTAAGTTCATCTTTCAACCCGCCTTTGCTGTGCATCCTATAGAAATAAAACTCATCTATGCAAAGGCGGCTTGACCAATACGTTATATTGCCTGATACCCCATCTTTTTTTAGAGCAATTAAATGCCTTATGCCTTTGTTTCCTTTTATTTTCCAAGCACAGTTTTCTCTATAAAATCCTTTGGATTCGTCCAGCCTGATAAGGGTGCCTTGCGGTGGTCGCTCCCCCATGTCAGCGTAGAATAACCAGAAGCTATTCCATCTGTCACAGATTGCAATGCCTTTCTTAGCATATCTATAGTAATAGGCATATGGTTCTTTACTCGTACATCTAATTATAATGCTCTTCCAAGTTTGATAAGTGCCGGTTCTTTTGATCGTGTAGTCTATCTGAAGGTCTCCAGCCAAATACCGGGCCTCCAGAACGGGCATTACGGGCACTGCGGCCCTCGAATTTTCCCGGTGAGCGCGGTCACTAGTCTGAGCAAGTGCCTGATTCATAAGGAGATTAGTCCTGAGGGTGTTCGGCAAGCACCGCTTGCACGGCTTCATCGTATTCGGCACGATACGGCGTTGAATCAATCGCATCAGAAACCAATTCGCGTAAGGTGCGCCGCTCCTGCCGCACATCAACTGGTTTGCTATCAGTGCCAGTTATCATAACATTGTTTTTTAACATTAGTATTGCTCCATTATTACGCCAAAGTTTCGCTATCGACTTTATCAGATCAATCTGATATGCCTTATCTATACTACCAGTTATCTCAAATAATGACGCTGTAGAGTTTTCTAGTTCTAATTCAGATTCATCGCTTAGTAGCTCTCTCGCATCTATGCTTTTATAGTCGAACTTAGTATTAAATGATTTCCATACTTTCCTCAACTCTCCAGTAGAAGTGTCAAGCATATAGCAATACCTATTAGCTATCTCGCCAAATGATAGGGGAAAGGTGTTGCCCAACACCACAATTTTTCCGTCCTGTAATTCCCTAGGGACATGCTCGTGCCCTAGAATAATCTTGTCGAACATAGGCAGTAAATAATCTTGCATCTGCTTTGTTAAGAACAGCGCAGAACTTCCGTCGCTTTCACCCACATTACAATGTAAGCATAAAATATTTAATGAGCTACTTTTTACTAATTTCGCTGCTTCTTGTAACGCCCTCTCAAACAATTCTTGCGACATGACATGAGGAGCAAATACAATATTACATTCTCCGAAAATGACAGCTTTCGCACTGGCGACAGATGCGCTGTCGCCCAAGATAACCTTTTCTTCGTGCTCTACAGTGTTCAGCAATTGTCTGAGAGCCTGTAAAGAACCTACGTTATTTACGTCGTTGCTAATATCATGGTTACCAGCAAGACAGTAATCTACCCTGCCCATGACAGAAGCGCCCTGTAATAGTACGCTCTCAGTATTTGAATAGGTGTCGAACAAATCCCCTAAGCAAATAATGCGCGCTGCACCTTCATCATCTAATATATCAATACACTCTAAAGCCTTGTTGTATAGGTGAGTAGTAAGCCGTTTTCTGCTAATTGGGGATGTATGCGCTGTTCTTACACACCCTAAATGCGGATCAGTAAAGAATCCTATTTTCATTTTAGCCCTCAACTAACCTAGAGAGTAAATAAGAATGAGTGTCGGATACCAGCCTCTCAGCAAAGGCTGGCAAATATACTGCATCAAATTCGTGCAATGGGTCACCTTCCATAGCGACCCTTTTAAGCGGATAAAACTTGTTGATTAACGCACCATCCCAAGATGTAATTCTTTCCTTTAATTCATCTTTATAAAGTACTATAGCAACAGCCCCTGCACGCCTCACTCCTTTCATGGCTGCGTTCTGATTGCTCTTAACTAGGCTTCTGAAATAGCGTTGAAATGGAATGCCAGATTTAGACGCTTTGCACTCTATGTAAATTACTACAGGGCATCCTACATAAGCAGATTTAATAAGCAGTCTGAAATCGCTGTCTGCTGAGCGTATTAGATTTCCCGCTCCGGCAGAATCCACAGTGCGCTCCCACCTGCAGTTAAACTTGGTATAGAGGTCCTTGAATGCTTTGTTGCAGTCTTTCTCGAATTCTTTGCCGTGTTTGGTATCAGGGATCATCATGCTGCTCCTGTACTACCATACCCTCCGCTCCCTCTTTCTGTTTCGATAGAGAATTCTTCTACAAACTCCAATTTAGGTTTAATGAATGGGACAAGTACAAGCTGAGCAATCCTGTCCCCTCTACGAATCATGCACACTTTCTTTGTTTCTGATTCGTTCCGATTTAAAGCCGCGATAATCAGTTCGCCAGTATAATCAGTATCAATAAGCCCAACTGTATTACCCAATACAAGCCCTTGCTTAGCCCCGAGTCCACTTCTAGGCAGAATCAGTGCTCCAATACCTAGTCCATTCTCTGATGGGATACTTGCACAACTTATGGCTAACCCTGTACTTATCGGTATACAGTCACCGGGCTGAATCATTACAGTATTAGCACTTCTAAGGTCAACCCCACAAGAGCCGTCAGTAGCATATGAAGGAGCGCCAAATTCACCGTACAAAGATTCATCAAGAATTTTAACTTCTACTTTCATCGTCTTGTTTTCCTGAATTTGAACCCGTAATGATACCCAATAGTAGCCTCTAAATCTGGCGTAGGATCAAAGTTTTGTGCTATAAAGTACGCATACCCTGTCGGAACCATTTCTTTGCCTTTTCCCCATGCTTTACCCTTATGTTTACCAAAATGACAGATGTTAAGTATTTGAGGCTTTTCACACCAGTCAGCTAGTTCTTCTGGTGTTTTTGACAGCCCTGCACAGAAATGATTGACTAACCGTAACACCATCAGAGCGTCGCCCTCTGCGGTGTGCGCCCCCTCTTCGCTACCTAGCCCTAAGGTCGTAATCAGGCCGGGCATGTTGCGCTCGTCTGGCCGCGTGGTCAGCCGATGGCAGGGCGCGTGAGGGTAGCAGCGCAGGGCGCAGGTGAGGGTGTCTATGACCTTTGTAGGGAGTTTAGGCGAATTAGCCAATCTCCATAATATCGGAAGATCAAAGGTTGTAATATTGTGCCCCGCTATAACTGCCTCTGGGTGCCGGTCTAGCCAATAATAGAGCTTACTTAATACTGCTTTGTCTGTAGGTTTATCGCTCCAGTCAGCGTGGCCTATATGATGTATGGCTGTAGCTTCATCGCAAGAATCTACTTCTGGATTAGTTATAGTGTTTATTAGAGCAACTGGCAGTCCTTTGTCATCTACTGTAAACGCTGCTACCTGCACTACTCTGCATGTATCTGGTCTCGCAGAAGTGGTCTCTAAGTCGTAACATATTAACACTTTAATCTCCCTTGCATTCTTTTGATTGTTCTATACCTTCCAGCATTAGTGTATGACAGATTTGCGATATATCTAAGGCTTTTAAGGATGAAATATCGTAGGGGTTAGTAGCTAGGCTAAAGAACAGCCACCTTATAGTGGCTAATACCCCGTCCTCGTATGTCAAGCGTGCAAATTGCTGCGACTTATAAACCTTACTTTCCTTGACCTCTGCACAAAGTTCCATAATTTCAGCAGCAGTTCGCAGTAAATCCTGTGCCGTAAACATTGTAGTATTCCTATGCGGCTTTTTGTTGAAGAATGACCTTGTTAACCTGATCTTCAGTAGGGTGTCTACCAATCTCAGTCTGTTCCCCCCATGTGTTACCTATTGATACGGATGTTTCTAACGTTATTCCTATTCTGGGGAGAGTGAGTTCCATGATGTTACTAAGCTCAGTTATAAGTGAATATGCAGTCTTTTTTGGGCACGACAGCACAAGTTCATCATAAATAGGAGCAATTAGAGTAGCGCCTGTACGCTCAGCGATGTTTTTAGTTACATATTCTCTCAGCACGATTTTAAGCACGTTAGCGCAACCGCCCTGAATGGGCATATTACCGGCTTGGCGTAGCGCGCCTTTGGCGATACCCTTGTTTTTATCGTGCGCTTGTAACAGGTGGCGACGGGTGCCATAGCAGGTAGATACAAAGCCACGCATCAATGCCTGCCGAGCCGTGCGCTCTTGATATTCTTTTACTTTGGGATATGCTGCAAAGAATGAATCGAGGAAATCCTCAGCAACATCGGTTGGCACAATTAGTTTGGCGGCCAACCCATTAGCCGCTCCTCCATATGATGCAAGGAAGTTAACCCGCTTGGCATACAGTTTACGAATATCATAAGGGCGTTGCATTGCATCTGGCAAATTGTTCAGTTCGTTGGAACTGTCTTTTGCTGCGCGTGCAAATGTTTCGTATGAAACATCGGCATTGCTAGGATTGCGTGCCTTGAATATCTTGTGCCCTGTAATGGTATGTACATCCTTTCTTTGGCTGGCAGGGCCAGTGTAGCAAGAGATAAGGTTTTCATCCCCGCTCTCTCCGGCTAAAACAGCAAGTTCTTGCTGATTAAAGTCAATAGATATAATGCACTCGTCTTTTGACTGCGGTAGATAAACACTTCTTAACTTGCCTTCGTCCTTCAATTTAGACACTTGGAGGATGTTGGGCGAGGAGCCTGACGGTCTGCCGGTAACGGTTCCATAGTTCTTAATCTGGGGATGAATCCTGCCGTCTATTGGAGATTTCCATAATGGATATGGAATGTAGTACATCGAGCAGCGCGTATTGATTGCGCGCATTTTAAGGATGCAATCAAGTACAACAAACTGCCAGTCAGCAGGTTTCAGCCGTGTCATCTGTGTGCGAATAGCGCCCTCACTTGTACTCGGTGCGCCTTCTAATTCAAACAGGTCTCTCTTAGTAGGAGTGCAATCAGATGAAAAGTTTCTCGTTAAAATAGGGAGCGCCATTTTGCCGTACAGCAGTTCGGCCATTTGCTTAGGCGAGCGAACAGAAAGCTGATCGCCTTCCCACAATTCTGTGTGAGATGCTACAAATCTCTGCATCCACGATAATAGATGGGTAGCTGTGTCTGAGTCGTGTACTGCATCATAAAGCAGTGCTACGAATTTTTCCTGTTCAGCAGTTATTGGAGTACCGGCAGCGGCTTGCTCCGTTATGCCAGTGCAATAGGTATTTATCCAGTTAGGCTTGATGGAGCGCAAAGCGGGCAAATTAAGCGCCTTGGCTATCAAGGATATATCCTTACGGGTCGTAGATATTTCTGGGGCGGAAATGGGAACGTACCGACAAGCTGCAAGAACCTTAGCTTTCTTTTCTGCTAGTCGTTTTGTTACTTCTTCTTCTACTAGCCCCTTCTCTTTTAACATAGCCTCATCGTAAACCCTCACTTCATGCCAGAGTTGCTCAAACCCCTTGAGGTTAATAGTAGAGCAGTGCTCTGCCAGAGTATTTCTTAGCAAAATTTCTAGTCTGCTGTATTCTTGTAAATCCTCTTGATGCAGATGATTCAGTTTATCGAAATCAATGGGCACACCTTTAATGAACCCATCAAGCATTGCCTTTTCAAAGTAAATATCGTTCTGTTCGTAGAAGTCCCAAGTACCTTCACACTCCATTATGATTCTGAAAAGCACAGCTAGATGCGCCGTAACGATTGAATCGTCGCAGCCGTAGATTAAAACTTCTTCCCCTGAAATATCCCGCATATCGCCAGACTTTACTACTGATGAATATGTGATCTGGTCGTAATTTAACCAATGCTTTGATAAGAACTTCAACCCATGTTGCGTATTTTCATCTACGTAATTTGACATCACATAGGTATCGTATAAGTGCGGGAAGTCGTATTCAAAATTCAGCTTTGAGAGCGTCATTTCAAACATAGCATTGTGCGCTACTAACTTGTCGTTAGTAGTGGTATTGAAGATATTCTTAATATCTTCAACCTTACAGTTAGCAGTGTCTCTGTGCTTAACAGGCATATAGAAGCAATATTGCAAATTATTGCCGAATGCGAACGAGCAGCCTGTTAATTTTTGATTGAGCACATCAACATAATCGCCGTGCTTAGCTTCATTATAAGCGGCGTTTTTCAACGAATCGTAGCTTTCATAGTCGAAGGCTATCAATCTGGATTCGTTCAGCATCTTGTTGAGGGCGGGGCGGCTCGTCTTGCCGAGAGCCGGGGCGTCCATCAGCCACCGCTTGACTACGAAGGGCTGTAAGCGATCTAGCCAGTGCCCTAGCCCTACCGGCACAAGGGCCTCACGAAGCCGCTCCAGAGTCGGTACGCGCTTGCTCCATTGCGGACGAATCACTTTGTCGCTATAGCACGTCTCACACCACTCAGGATGCAATGACGCTAGTTTATAAGCGACAGTCCATTCGTTTCTTTGTTCATACAGTTTCTGAAGTAACTTATCCCCGGTTTGATCTATAACTTCTCTTAAACGGTCAAAATTACCCGTAGAGACTATAGTTTCAAGTTCTTGCAATCCATCCCAATTATACGATTGCAGCAAAGTATTAAAGGACTTTTCGCCGAATCCTCTGACGCCAGTATATCCGTCCGATGTATCACCACAAATAGACTTATACAGAGCTACAAAATTGTAATCTTTAAGGCTAAGCCCTTTGTAGTCGCTCTTATACTGTCTCTTAACAAATACAAGAGTATCCTTATTACTTAACTGCAACAAGTCATTGTCAACAGTCCAGATTAGTTTTTTCCCTTGCAACCCTTTAGCCAAGTACGCAATAGTATCATCTGCTTCTGTGTAAGCAGTCTTAACTATGGTGCAGCCTAAAGCTAAATATATCTTTCTGAGTATTGCAAATAACCCTTCTTTTTGTTGTTGTATTACTTCATCTTCTTTGTCTTGTTCTTTCTTACTCTTGTAGTCAGGATACCACGCTCTGCGACGAGAAAGAGAATACGCGCCCTCGTCAACGAATATCATGTCTATCGGAGCAGTGCCCTGTTCCAGTCTGGGCCAAATATACCGAGTAAGCGTTTCATTAGCGCCCTCTACTGATGACGCTATGAGTTTGCCATTTGAAGTCGTAACAGGCTCTAGTGCGATACAGCCATAAAGTGATTCCAGAGCTAAGCCTCTGGCATCGAAAATTTCTCGTGTTTGCATTTTATCCCCTCGCTGACAAAAGCGGGGCCGCGTTGCACGGCCCCGCCTTATTGTTATTCCTTAGCGACGGTAAACTTCCAAGGGTAGAATGTATCGCCCTTCTTAGTTTTGATCTTCGCGCCCTTTTCGATCTTCAATGTAACATCGTTAAGGTCCTTGCCTTCAGTTTGCTGGAGAATTGCGCGCAGCCCAGCAAGTCGAGAGACCGAAACAGGCGGTACGGACAAAACTACGTAGGTCCCTTCAAACTGTCCACTCAGAATTTTGCCGAATACGTCAACGTATTCGCTTCTGGATACTAACGGGGAGCCTTCGGCATTCCAGTCTGCAATGATGCTTTCTACCGTGCGACCGTCAGTTGCGGTAATGCCGTCCTGAGAGAAAAAAACTTCCTTTGCTTCGTTCTTATAAGCGTAGCGAGAGGCCGCACCGAAAGACTTAAACAGAAAGTCGTCAATCTCACCTTCTTCTCCAACAGCAAACTTATCCTTGTCCAGCTTGACGCGAGGGAATGCGCCGAATCCTAGCTTGTTGTCGAACGCAGCAAACTTGTCGCCAGTCGTCGGCAGACCGCCTTGCAACGTAGCGACTGCGCCTGCCGCAGGGGGTGCGGGGTGCATGGGCGGCTCGACTACAGGGGCTGTGTTGGTGAGTTCGACCGGGGGTTGTGACGTAGCCGGTTGCATTTGATCGTTAACTTCTGGTTTAGTAAGAGGCATATGGGTTCCTGCTTTGGTTGAGGGTTAGCACGCCCAGAAGGGCGCTGGAATTTTACTCGCTTGCCCGGCTGCATACAAGTGCCTTTGTCCACTTGGTTAGCGGCCAGCAAGCTCGTCCTTGAGAACGTTCAGGTTTACCACGGCGGCGTTCCACTTGTATTTGTTAAGCATACTTGCCACCATTTTAACCCAAATTGTATCTGTAGCGATTAGTGCATATATTGTAGTATTCTCCTTTTGTCCGGTCCTATGAATTCTATCAGTCCACTGTTCAAAGTCACCCGGAACAGTCGTAGGTTCTGCCGCTATTGCATAATGACAAACATCTTGTAGATTCAGCCCTACTCCGCCAGACTGGTAATTAGCTATCAATATTCGGCAAGAGTCGTCGGTCTTAAATTTTTCTATCTGTTTAGAGTTATTGCTGCTAGTGGGGCCATAAACTATTGCAGGGTTCAATTCTTTGAATTTTTCTGCTATTACTTCGATAGTCTTGTTGTAGTGCGCCGCTATACATACCTTATTGTCGTTAGTATTGATTTCATCCAGCAATTCCCCGACGGCCTCTAACAGGCTAGATTCTTCATCAATATTAAATAATGAAGGATTAGCTATAGATTGCGCTGCTATCTGTCTAAGTGTCGCTGTCTGCTCCCCAGAAATAGCACTTCCGTCATCAAATTCCATAAATCTAGCAAAGCAGAATTCGTCATATGCCAGCTTGTGTTTCTTGTTAAGATGAAAATTAAAGTTAATGATATGTTTAGGCGGTAATTCTAATACATCTTTCTTTTCTACACGTCTTGCTTGTAAGTAAAGATTCTCTTTTAGCTTGCCTATGTTCTTGAAGCTATCAATAATCTTGATGTCTCTTGTTACAGACGCGCCATTTTTATTGTATCTAATAGGGACTTCTTTCTCTACCACATGAGCATTATAAAACTCCATCTTGTTCTTATACACCCACGGCGTCAATAGTCGAATGTATCCATACAAATCAGCAAGATTGTTCTTAGCCGGAGTGCCATTCATCCCTACTAAAATTTTATCTCCGTAGTTTCCTAAAAACAAATTAATAGCTCTGCTTATTTTAGTAGACGTGTTAGCCCAATACTTACATTCATCGCAAAACAAGGCGAGGCAGTTAAGGGCCTTGAACGCTGTAAATTCCTTCCTGAATATTTCTGGGGTCATTACAATGATAGGTAATGTTTCCTTATTCTGCCACTCTAATAGCAAAGTATTTCTCTCTTTCTTAGTTCCCCTGTATGCCACTATATCAGTATAGCCCGTAGCCCCTTCAAACGTATCGTAGAACGCTTGTATGAATTGATCTATAAGGATAGGCGGCATCAGGGCTATGGGGCGATTGCCCATTACAGCATTCCATATCATTGCCGCTTGGGCGGGCAATGTTTTACCGCAGCCTTGTTGGTCAAACAGCGCGCTCCTAGAATTTACCAGAATTAAATTAAGCCCAGTCACCTGATGCCATAGAGGCTTAAACTGGTCAACCGTAGGATGCCTTAAGAATATTGAACTAAAGCAGTCCGGTATAGACGACATGCTCGCCTTAGCTTCAATAAAATAATCTCTTAATGAATAAGTCATACTCTGAAGCACCCTACCTCTATGCCGCGTGCAGCAAGTTTAGCGATATTGAACTGCATGACATTTCTGCCTCCTGCAAATCCTTCAAGTGATGTAGCCACAGACTCACAATAACTAGCGTTCTGGACTAGCTCCCTAAATTGAGCATAAGTAGCTATAATTGGAGACTGCCTCTGCGAAGTAGAATAGCGCATATAACTGGCGTGCGCCGCAACACCGTCTAAATACAAGTATTCGCCTTGCCTGATATAGAACACATCCTTAGCAAGCCATCTGAATCCTTCATCTTTAGCCGTCAACTCTGCCATCACAGCAAACTCTTCCATAAGTCTATCGACTTCAGAAACAGTCTTACGCTTAGCTATCTCGCCAGAGGACGTTTGCACATAGGCTAGTAAAGTTTTCCTTAGATAGTCAATATCCTCAGACAACCCTAGGTTATATTTAGAATCAAGATAATCGAGAAAATTCAACCCGGCTAAAGCCACACAATAACAGTAGTGCGGTCTGTCTCCCATAGACATCGGTACTTGGTCATACCATTGCTCCACCCACCTATCCACTTGAGCCGCTGATATATGTATAGCTTCTAAGTATGCCGCTCTAGCGAATGCAGCAAACTTAGTATAAGACCTTTTCAATTCGTAAAACGATGATTCCATATTGGGGCCGCGCCGCTGATCCTCAGACATTTGAACCTGAATACACCTCTGCACCAGAGCAGGAATCTGTATTGATTGTTCACTGATAAGTAGCGTGGGAGCGGTAAGCGGAATATCGACCGTATAAGCGTCAATGTAGCCAGAGCCGTGCAGTTTCGATTGCCGAATTGTGCCTCTTTTGACGGCGTGTTGGTTGTATGCTTTTTTAAAGTGCTCTACATATTCTTCGTACTTTCTGCCTAATGATCGTATATTGAATTCCTCAACCAGCTTGGGTACGGTCATGGATTCGCTTAGGCCGGTCCATACAGCGAACGGGCTGGCCCCCACGCCGCCTAATGAAATGGGGCTGGCGCTGTCGTTCGTGCCGCCTAGATAGAAAACTCCGTGTAGGGCAGAGAACAGTCCTGTAGTTTGGGTCTTGCCGGATTCCGCGTTACCCCAGACAGACAACAAAGGAAATTCATTTCGGTATGAAAAAATATGCTGTTTAAGGAACGCCGCCATGTTCCAACCTAATAGTGTAGCTACTGTAATTGGAGCATTTATCCTAAAAAGTAGTTTGAAGCAGTGCGTAAGTTCAGCGTCACCGTTTTCTGAGATAGGTGGAACAAACTGTAATTTAGGAGCGCCTGCAATTTTGCCAAACAAAGAATACAGGTTTTCATTGCCGTAATTATCAATGGACCAATTAGGCTCAACATAAGTGAAAACATCCTGTCCAGCTACTTTCGTATGGTGAATACCATAAGAATGTACTCTGCGTATCTTCTTAGCTTTAGTGTCTATATCGTTCAACAGAGCACTTTTCATCCTTTTTACTTCTTCATCGGACCCTAGATAAGTAAGGTTACCTATGCCATTAAATGCAGAAGTAAACCCTGATTTACTGTTCCAGTCATCCTCTGAAATATAAACTGTACCCACATATTTGCTGTTAGAGAAAACCTTGGCTCTTACACCAACTCGTCTATCTTCTCCGATGTTGGGAATAAACTCAATAAATTCTTTGTTAATATCAAGAACGAAGTTAGTGACCCTTTTGCCTACCCCACCTTTAACCATGAAGTAGTAGCAGCACTCGCTGATAAACAGCCCATTAGCCGGTTCAGGAACGAGAGTAGGAGCGGCGCTGTCCGCTGTAGATTGAATAACTTCCTCAAGAGACTCCTGTAAAGTCTCGGTAGTGTGAACGTCATTCTGCACTGTACTGGTTCGTTATAGTTGTTCGTTGTCATCATCATCTGTATTGGACAAGTATCTAATGAAACTAATTGGGCATTTATCGCATGGCGGTAAACTTAAAATTGAAAGCATTGAATTGCACGCCCAACTATATTGCGGGTTAGATACTATGGTTCTATAGGATCGAGCTATGTGCGCCAGCCTGCTTTCGACTGTCCCATATGATTCCCCTTTATTATTAGCAGCTACAGCATTAAAGAATTCGGCTTGTTGTGCCAGAGGGACGAAAGATTTTGCAGCTTTCATTGCCTGCACGGAAACCGCATTAAACCCTATATCGTCTCTAACGTTTCTGCCTAACATCAAGTCATTGACACAAGGCGGAAACTGCCCATTCAATTTCCCAATCAAATTAGCGTCTATGAAGACGCCTTTACCGACTTTATTGAAATATTCCCTTGCCGCCTGAGTCCCATAGTCAAATAGAAGTTTGAGTAAAGGCGATCCAACATTCTCCAGCGGCGGGGATACCGGCCTAGACTTTACGGAGCAAAATGAATGATATTGTTCTTCAGTTAATTCAGAGACTTCTTCTATGCTTACTGCTACTTTGTAAGCCCCATTGTCTAGTCGTTGTCTAGATGGAAGTCTCCACATTCTGCCTTTCCCGCCTGAATATACCGAATGGTCTATATCTAAGTTTCCGAACAGTTTATTAGAAATAGCTTTATAAACATATGGCAAATTCAGGACATTTTCTTCTGTGGTAAAATAGGACTGAGGGATTGTTATATGCAGCCCTTTTTTACCGGACAGCCAAATGTCCAGACTTTCTTTGTTAACCCCTATGTTAAGAAATTTGCTGATAACTTTATTAGCTACCTTAATAGCATGGTTAATATTTTCAGAATCAATATCTACATAGAACGGGCCAGAATAAAGAGTACCTTCTTTTCTTCTGACTACTTCAGCATCCTCCAATTCTACAGCTAGAATAGTACAGAACCCATACTTATCAGACTGTAGAGCATTGCTCTCAAACTCAGTATTAATTTTGATAGGTCTCCATACACCTCTCTTTTCGTGCCCCTTGAAATACCTGTAAAGTGCCATGACTATTCCTACTGTGGCAACACATTTTTATCTACGTCAATCCTCACGGCAGTCGGGATACAGAACATCATTACTATGACACAGTATCCCTTACGAAGGTGCATAGTAATGGGTATCTTAGGCTTTACCCAGAATTTATCACTAAATAAAGGATTTCTAGTTTCAGCAGTAGTGTTACCTATAAGCACCTGCCCCTTATTGGAAACCATCTCCCACGACAAAACCCCGCCAGACATTTCCAGCTTGGTTAAATCGAGGTAGCCTTTTGATTCTTCAGTGCCAGCAACAGTAAAATGCGCTCTGTCACCTACAGCAATAGGTACAGAATACCTTTTTTGCATGTTATTCTCTTTAAGTGAATATGACAACAAAGCAAAACTATACAGCTATGCTACGATGCTGACAGCTTGCCCCAGAACCAAAGGATACCAGAGAGGCGGCGGGACCGCAAGCGCGGCCCCGCCCATTCGCAACAAGTGAAACTGTCAATCAACGTGATTCTCTCAACTCCTATTATTCCTTCATTGAAAGTGGATCGCTATGTACTCAAGTTTCTTTCTACCTGAATGGCTTAATGTCCTCAACGTCAAAAATAAAATGCAGAATCGTGGATCACTCTTGCAGTATGTTCCTGTTCTCACCTAATGGCTCACTCTTAGCAAATGGAGCTATCTCTATTTGAGGCTAATGAGGAGGCATTCAATCTCCGTGTTGCTTTCGTGCTTCACGATTCATTTGAAATCAATGGTACTTTATCATCCAGCGTGATTCTCTTCAATTCTGTGTTGCTTTCGCGTTAGGTGGATCATTCATGGGCATTGAGTCTTTCTTGCATTGTGATTCGCCCACACGCTATGAGTATCTCGTTAGATAAGGATCATTTACCTGCTCTGGTACTTTTCTGCGATGTGATTCACTTCTTGGCGTTGGTTCATTCCGATGCTCTGGTTCGCTACAGTCATATGGTGCTTTACATCATCTGTGGCTCAATCATATGCGCGTGCCCCAAAAATTCAATAGCGTAAGGGCGCGGCGGCTCTTGCTTAAAATGCCTACGATACCATTCGTTTTGCAGATGTGAAATAAATAACTTTACTGCCCACCGGCGCGCACGAGCATCAATCTGTGCTGGCGGCAGTTTTCCTTCTAACAGATGTTTATAGGCATCAGTTGTCTTATTATACTTAGAGATAACTAGAGCAGCCGCTTCTTTATTGCCGCCAGATTCATTGCGTGCAATTTCAAAAGCCTTTCGTTCTTTGTATAGTTGCCCATAGTAACATTCAGGCACATTAGAGAACTTCATAAAAGACTGTCCCGCGTGCCAGAACACTGTTTTCAACCTTGCATTCCACGGTCGCTTTTGCCCTTTCTCCCACTTAACCCCCGGCACAAGCCCTGCGAAGCTCCAGATATGGCCCGCTGTGGGGGCTTTCTCGATGTCCACATGCGCCAAGATACCTGCTGAAATGACTGGACCGATGCCGTAAATTCCACGCATCCACGATCCCATTATGTGATCTTGTGTATATTTATCCAAAGCGCGTTTAAGTTGTTGCTCAAGTATTTCTGATTGTTCTGCCAGCCATCGCACTACTGAATTAGGCTCAGCAATTTCTTGCATGGCGCGCAATTGATTATTCGCGCGCTTCCTGTCGTTCTGCATCATGTAGTAAGAGTCCACAAGATACCTGACTTCCCTATCTGACAGAATTCCAGCCGCTTTGGCAATATCCCGAGACATGCGTTCAACTGAATTGATTTCGTCTATCATGCAAATATTCCTATTGGGTATAAGCCGCTTTATTGTACAGTTCAATATGGTTCCAAAAAAGCTGTGCTTCTCTGCATACAATTTCTAAGAATGCTATCACGGGAAAATTTGCATTGCTTAACAGCCCCTGTGGTATACAATAACTACTCCTTACCACTGTTGTTTCGCCCGTAATAGCTTCAAAATGTACCGTAAGTTTTGTTAATCCCCGCAGCGCATTAGCACTTTGAGCCAGCCCCCACCCTTTCATATGGAGGAATAAATTTTGTTTGGTCAAGCCTATGTCGGCATCTTCCAACACAAGCCGAACTTTCACAGTCTGTGCCGTTCAATGGGCAAATCATTTGTACCCTCGCATACACTCTGAATATTGCTACGAATTTATACGGTTTATGTGAGTTTCATCACCGTAAGTTTTTTAACACACTCACACTTTGGGCGCTCAGTATTCTGCTGTACGTCAGAACGCCAATTAAGTACAGCAGGGTGGCAGATTATTCCCCGCCATTAGCCTTTGCACGCGGCTTACGCTCAGCCTTGCCAGCCTCAGCCTCAGACAAACGCTTGACAACGGTCAAAGCCTCTCCTTCCTTGCCATCAATCGCAGTGGAACGGAGGTCAAAATCAATTCCACGCGACAATCCACGCTTCTCAAGCTGTTTAGCGATGAACGACCCCTTCCCTGCTTTGGTCTCAACCGAAACAAACGAATCGACCGGAGTCTGGTTGTAGGTACGGGCCAGTGCATCGTAGTCAAAGCGAAGGCCAGAAGTAAACATTTCGTCCAAGGCGTTGTACTTGGCCGAATCAGCATTAACGATATTGATAGCAGACATTTTGCATTCCTCATGTAAGTACGGTGACGGTTTCGCTACGCACTATGCGTAGCGTAAATCGACTTCCAGTTTTGCAAGATAACTTCGTCAATGACTTGCTCGTCTAACAGCACTCTGCATTTGATGCGGAGCAAGTCAATCGCATCAACAGAGAGTATACCAGCGGCTTGCTGTAAAGTCAACAAGCCGCCGTTATAGCTTAAATACGCTTCGCATGGGTGACCGAATTCTGCCCTTGGTTCGGAACGCAGACAGAAATTATGCGGCCCCCAAGGTTGAGACTCACTGACTTTGTGAAGCCATACCGGAACGGACCCGAAGCCTGACCGACCGCGCCGTTGCAAGTCTTTGCAGAACCGTCGGTAGCCGTAGTGTACTGCTTCTTCAATGCTTCGTTCATCGCCGTTCTCCTGCCCGCCCCACTCCGCAACCAGATCGTTGCGGAAGTAGTTTATACACTTGGCAAACTGAATTGTCAATAACTGTTCAAGTGTGAGCGGCGGGGCCTTGGAGCGAACGCCCCACAGCGCCCTTACGGTCTCAGCCGTAACTTCGGAGCGAAACCGAAACATTCAAATGTTGCCCCACTCTACCGGCAAACTAACCCGCTCTTCGTCATATGCTAGCTGTGCCTCGACAAGCAGTTCGATAGGATCAAACTTGTACTTTGAAAATTTCGCGGGCAACATCATAACAGTCGTGCGTTGACCAGCAACAGACTCCAAAAGAGCTTGACGCAGCCATTGCGCTAATTCGTCACGATCTTCCTTATCAACATTTTCAACATTCAGTTTATGCCAAGTAAGGAACATCCAATAAATCGGGCAGAAATAATCGTCATTCGCCGAAAATTCCTTATTCTTCCCGTACTTCGCCAACCCCAGTTTCAAGGCCCGCTCTTCTAGCTTCTTTTGAAAGTCTACTACGGTAATGTTTGCCATTGTCGCGCTCCTCCAATATAGGCAGTGACAGCCTAATAATATCTACAATGTCTAACCCACTAGACAAACAAAGTCTATCATATTCCTCCAATAAAAGCAAGTACCTAGCTCTATTCAATACTCCATTAACAAACTTAACCTTTTCTTGCGACCTGAAAACATTCTTATTTAGTTTCAAATACTACTCCTTTGCTACTATAAACACAATCTTGTCGTCTGCTTCCGGCAGTAATGAATTCAACTCATCTATAGCCTCAATTCTAAATACCCTATTATAGTATGGGTGAAATACTGCGCACTCTTCAGATAACCTATCATTAGGTAAAGTTTCAAGCAGCAGCTTTAATTCATAAAGTTTCATGTTTACTCCAAAGTTACTTACCAAAAAATAAGCATATTCTATAAGTTAAAGCCAATCCCCAAATAAGCGCTGCCTCTAAACGAAGCAGTTCAGCTACTGCCGGAAATTGGATAGAGATAAAGTGCGCTATTAAATACAGCCCCATACCAATTACCATGAAGCTGTAAAAATATATCAGGCTGATTAAATCAGGTTTATGAGCTACAAAATGTTTAGCGAAATTGCGCATGAAGGTCTCCTATGATAAATCCTCAATATCCCTAAACCCCTCAAATTTAGGGTGACGTGGAAGCTCTTTTACCCCAACAGGAAAATAACTGAATTTTATAATTCTACCTAAGTACTCGTTCTGTCTATCCCAAATAGCTTTTTTATCACCTGCTGTCAGCCCGTTAAACATACCTACCTTAAACGTCCCCATATCGTTCTTAACTATAAACGCTCCGAGCGTGTCGCCGCCTTCTTTACCGGCTTTGTGGGTTGAACGCTTCGTGGCTCCTAGTTCATCCTTGAAGGCTTCATTATTGTTGTGCATAAGCTCCTCAAATCCTACGATTTCTGCCTCATCGTCAATGAACCTTTTTAACTTCAACATATATTGTTCATTCGCTGTAGCGCGTCCGAACTTATACCTTCCCTCAGGAGAGCGAAGGATAAGCCCTTCATAGCCAGCCGTGAGTATGTAGTCTTCATAGGCTTTTATCTTTTCCCATGTACTGCATAACCTCTGTATGTGTGGGACAACAGTAATTTGTGTTATTCCACGCTTATCAAACTCTAAAGAAGCCTCATTAGCTAAATTATTGTACATATCAAGTCTAGCACAAAAATCTAATCCGGGCTGCCCAAACCAATCAAATACGAAAAAAGTAAAGTTGACAGGTACAGTGCCTTTACACATTACATTACTTTGCGTGATGTGAAAGCAATTTTCGGCAGTAGGGGAGCCTACAATTATTTCACCGTCTAGTCCATTCAGTAAAGGATTAGATAACAAATTATAGATGAATTTGTTTGGTACAGGCTTTAACGATCTAGTAAGAGCCTTACCATTCATAACCACACAACGCAGCCCGTCCAACTTGTCGCTGACATATAAGGGAAATCTAAGTTTATCGACATAAGTATGTGCAGAATGCCGATCAGCCAGCATAGGCTTAAACATCATCTAACTTCTCCAACTCTCTCTTTTTCTCCTCCTCTTTTACTTTTTTCCTCCAATTATACCCATAACGTTTACGCATGGCTAAATCGTAGGACAAAGTAATATCTCGAAATACCACCCCATACTTCCTGTCACTACGAGGAATTAATCTATTATTCTTCACTTGTCTTGCCCACCCGGTAAGCTGCGTCTATACTAGATCGGTTACACTCTAAAGTCAAATCCTTTCTAAATAAGGTGCTACTATGTCACAACAACGCCCAAATGGTAGATTCACTTGGAATGCTTCTACTGCTACTGATGTGATTCAGTACAATATTTACGCCAAACTAGCAGATACAGACCCACCAGAAAATACTGTCCTTAGTCAAACTGACCTAGCCTATTCACTTCCTGCTATTGAAGGCCAAGCTACATATACTGTAGATTTGGATTCCATCCACGGATTAGATGGAGCTAATGGAGCGCAATTTGTTTTCGCTGCCGCTGCTGAAGATGGAGCGCATAACATTTCGGATTTCTCTAACGTACAAGTTGTAGCTATCGACAACAGCCCGCCTGACGCTCCGACAGGTTTTACATACGCTGCGCCCTGATATTAGCTACAGTATTGATAATACTTATAGCTGTGGTCGCAGCATATAATTGTGAATAGTTGAGGGCGGCGCAATGCCGCCCTCTTTTTAGCCTAGCTTAAGGGTCCACCCAGTTCCATCAACATTCACTTCAACAGTCTTGCCCTTAGGAATTACAACTACCTTGGGCAGTCCGCTAGAATTATCTGGCTTATTTTTAACTAACACCATGCGCTTGTTAAGCCCGCCAATATCGGGGTTTGTAACTTGAGCCACTCTGTAACCAATGGGCGGAGGTGCAGCCCCTTTTACCTTACTAATTTTATTCGCTGCTTTCATGGCGTTGCCCTTAGGAGGATTGGTTTTACGCAAAACGCGCTGTGTAATCGCCTTATTACCTAAAGCAAACTTTTCTGTAACGAACCTACCACTAGCTCCCTCGTGATAATCTGAATTCTTAGACGTTTTCTTCATGGTTTAGCCCCAAAAGTGACCTTTAATTGATTACTGTTAGGAAGGGTGCAAATCGTAGTACCCTGTACAATCTTAGCAGCGTATCCAGTGATTACGTTAGGAGCGGCAGTATGTGTCGCGCCGACCTTTGGAACAATGAACACTGTGAAACCGGCGAGTGGGTCAAATGGCTGTGGACACTTCACGCGACCCTGCACAATGGTGGCATTGAACGCCGGTACTGGGGGCGGACAGGCACCGTTCTGGTATGCCCATGTACACACAGGAGGAGCCGCCTGCACCCACGTTCCTCCAGTCTGGTGCTGTCCATCTGCACAGATTGGGGTCTCGTCTGGGTGCGGATTCGTGCACTCAGGCGGCGGCGCAGCCGTGACCGTCACGTCCCTCGTTTTGCTTGCCGGAGCTTGATCGTTGTCCTTGACTGTCAAAGTAACGTGATATGTGCCTGCCGTTGCATAAGCATGGGCAGGATTAGTTGCAGTAGAAGTTGCGTTATCTCCAAACGCCCATGCCCTAGACGAAATAGTGCCGTCACTATCTGTAGACAAATCAGTAAACGAAACAGAAAGATCATTCACTACAAAGCTGAAATCAGCCACAGGTGGAGTATTAGCTGGCGGCTCCGTGCCACCATTATGCGCCCTCCAATATGTAAGCAAGTTTGTAAATGCTGCTGGCGTATTCTGCGGGGGCGGCTGTCCGCCTTGATTGAGCGTGTTCGTACCATGACAGCTATCGCACGCCCTAATCTCCCCCTTCTGTGCCGTCAGCCAATAGCGTTCCCTGACAACTGGCTCCAAAGCAGGAGAAACCGTCTGCCAAGTCATTGCCTTATTTGCTGGCACAAATGCAGCAATGGAGCCGTCCGGGAAGATGGAGACGGTACCCGAAGGCGTGCCATTAGGCGCAGGGGGGTTCGCCGACACTGCCTCCGGGTCCGTCATATTGCGGGCTAATTTACGCCTGCCGCTACGCCCAACATTTCCGCGCACTGCACTGCCCTCGAAAAATTGCAGGGTCGAGATGTCGTACACTTTGCCTGTCCCATTAACAGTGCGAACGCCTCCCGGCACCTGCAAATTATAAGGCTGCTGTTTGTCTGCATCATCCCTGCTCGTCACGTTCCTAGAGACAAATACAGCCAAATCATGTTGCACAAGCCATGCCTTGAATTGTGCAGGATCAACCCCTGCAGCACTGAATGAAGCTAATTCAGGCGGCTCCAGAGCAGTAGTAGTAAGCGGCGGCTCTGGGCGTGCCACAATTTCTGCCGCTTGCAATTCCCACAATGGCCCTGTGTAAGTAACCAGAACATCAGGGTCATAATACTTGATTGTCTTAACAATGCCATTTGTTAGTAATGGGCCATTCTTCAAATAGCCATCACTCCCAACAACTAATTGCGATAACCTGAACTTATAATTAGGCGCAGGATTAGCCCGATCACCTAATGAATAATTGCCGGGGGTGGGGTCCCATGAAGCAACATAAGGACCAGTAGTTAATTTAATCGGATCACGATAATGCCCAGTAAATCCCGCTGGCGGAGTACCGCTGTAAGGCTGATTATTTACCTTCGCGGTTAAAAACTGAGGTGGAGGCTGCTGATCCGCATGTGCGCCCAATGGTAAAGCAAGCTGTACAATCGCTCCGCTTGCCTGAGTCTCAAATTCAGGGGCATCAATGCAGAGATAATGCCCAAGTTCTGTAGGCACTACTGTCACTTGATGACATTCATTAAGACGAGTAGGTGTGTTAGGAGCGGTAAAATCAATGATAGCAGGATCATTAGTAAAGCTACGATTAAAATAACCTTGAAGCTCGTGGCGACCAACATGGTCAATAGTTTCGGCAGTCGTGCCATCCTGATTTACAGCCCAAGGAAAGAACAAGTTAAACGTATGATTATTGATTTTACTTTGATCCGCTCCAATACGAAGCTCAGGATACACTTCAACTAAATTAGTAGTAGTAGCAGCATTCTGTGCCTCTGAAGCATAATCAAAACAGCCATGTGATTGTGCAGCCGCAGCAGTATCACATTGCTGATCTCTTTGCATATGATCCCACTCAGTAAAGACGACACGCCCATACCAATCTACCTGAGGATGGAAGTCTCCAGATGGGGCATCAACCATCTGAGTAACTACGCCGTTCTGTAATTTCCAAATGCCGGTATTGGTGGGAGTAGATTCATATTCGTCAAGCTGGGGATAAAGATACCGCTGCGCTTCACCGCCACGAGGCATGTCGCTAACAAAGAAAATAGCGCCATTACTGCCATAGGTGGGATAGATGTTATTGAAATTGGCGGGCTGATCAGCAACCTTGGTAATAGTGGCATGCCCGCCCTCTTGCAGCCCCGTAACTTCGTAAAGCTGCCAATAAACAGTAATCTGCTGATACTGCCTTGCCGGTGCTCCAATCACCATACTGAAAATAGCTCTGGTGCCATCCCAATACACTGACGGATCACGCACCGCAATAGCATTTGCATCTTGAAAACCAGTAGGGTCGGTAGAGCCATAACCAGCTTCCTTTGTCAGATTTCTCAAGGTGCCATCAGGGTAGCGAATATAAAGGTCACCGCCGCGCCCACCAGACTGCATATCAGTTTTCTGGTTAGCAAATGTGGCAGTGTTTGAGGCGAAACCCCCCGCTGGAAATGCCGTCGCAAAGATAATCGGATTAGCAGTAGCGTCTTTGGGAGCGACCGCTGCCTTACCAGCGGAATGGGTAATAACGGTGGCAGAATTAGCTGAACCCATAAATAGTGCACTTGCGGCTATTGTTAGCAATAAGTTACGCATTAGGCTTATTCCTCTCCTTCAAGTAACTCTGTATTTTTTCGTTACAGGTTGCACAAGTATTAAGGCTGCCTCTGGATTTAACTATGGTTTCAATTCTAACCATATGATTACCAGAAGCGCAATAAACCCGACCAGTTATTTCCACGGCCTTGCGAGTCACGTCTTTTAAATTCAGTTGTGTCATATTACGCATTAATCCACGCATTACGAATTGCTCTGCCAGTATACACAGAGATCAGATCGACGCCATCTCCAGTACCGGGGTCGTCATTATGGCAAACCATGCCGTATAACTTCTTATCCGCACTGATCCACGGATAGAAGCCCCATGCGCCGCCGCTGCTACAAGTGCCATCTTCCTCAACCCAGTGACCGTAAGAGTAGCGCCATGCTTCGTCACTCGGAGCCGGTGTATGAGTGATGCCTAATGGTACGCTAGCCGGGATGCTGTCTTGCCCAAGTAAACTAGACAATGCTAATTGATTGTTGAGCAGTTTAAGCAAAAATGAACGATACATTGTCGGAGTACCAAACATTCCACCAGCAAGTAACGGCTGCGAAAAATGCACATCAGTTAAACCGAGCACATTACTGTATTCAAGCGCCAATCCTCCATTTGGCTTCGCACCAAGCCCGAGTGTAGTATTAGCAAACTGTTCAAAATGCGCCGATTGATACCAGAACGTGCCGTCACTTGCAGGTGTATAAACGCCAACACCAGTGCGCGTTGAGCACTGCCCCACCGTTTCGGTCTGATTACAGCGAGAAGTCATCGAATTATACCCTGACGACATATTCAGAAACTTGCGCTGCGTAGCATCTACGCTGCCTAGCTTCTCTAACGCATAAGCACCAAACACCCATTTAGATGCACTAGCAAAACTGTAATTATCATTCGCTCCCAAAGTAGGAGTACGCACTGATCCTGACGCAAGTACTCTACTCTTATTGCCTATCTCCCAATAAAAAGGAGTAGTACCAGTATCAGTTAGAGCCGCCGCGCGAGCCGCTCTAACTTTTCTGGATAAACTCGATGAAATTAGTCCGAAAAACATAACTATACTCCATTGAACACGCGCCAGACGTTAGTAGAAATTTGGTGCAGAGTTAGAGCGGTATCCTGCCCTGCCGTAGAGAGTCCGCCGACACCTTTTAGAGTTACTCCGCTTGCTCCTACGATAGTTACAACCCCTGCCAATCCTTGCGAAGGATAGATAACGGCCCCTACAGGAAAAGCTACTGATGCGTTTGTAGGTATAGTTACAGTGATAGCAGAAGCGTTTGCAAACTCTACTTCATACCCTAAATCTCCTAAAACAAATGTATAGGTAGTAGAAGTAACTTGCTTATAGTTGATTATACCGGAACTTCCACCGCCACCGCCCCCGCCAGTACCGCTAATAGGGGGAAGCCGCGCCTCTACATCGACCTGAATAGACGGGTCTACAGCAACATTAAAAACATCTTGACTTAGCTGAGTTACGTCAGTCATGGCAATACAACCTGAGGAGCCACTATCAAAGAGCCTTGTACAGGGAATAAAACCTTTTCAACTCCACCCACAGATTGAAACAATTCCAGTCCGTAAATTACAGTAGTAGTGGAGAAATTAGTTATTAAAGTGGCAGTGTCTACAGCTTCAACCGTACCGGAAACAATGCCGTTAGTGCCGTCTACCACTAAACGGGCGTGGGGAGATGTATCAGTAGACAAAGCAGTAATTAGTGCTGTAGGGCTGCTGATTGATGTCTTAATGTGCATCCGAGCACTCCACCCGGTTAAATCAATAGGTGTACCAGCAGGCCCCCACGAACCAGCAACTTTGTAAGTAAAGTTAAACTGGAATACCCAAGTCGCTCCGCCTTGGATGTTTATAGGCGCAACAGCAGCAATAATAGATGACATGCTACTTCCTCAGGTAATATTGCCGAACCAGCTTTTAATCCACGCAACGATCTTAGCATAGAAATCAGCAGCCCACTTTGGCTGCGGAATAGCATTCCAGCCAAGTAACAGGCCAACAAATAAAGCAATCAGGGTATAAATGGAAAACATGGCAGTGCCCTCTGAGGTCATAAGCCGGTACATAATACCCTGCTATCGGCTCAGAAACCAGTGACTACCTTGGGTTTTCTGAGTTTCAGTGCACGAATCTTATCGGCTGCGTTCATATAAAACCAAAACCTCTTATCCCCCCTTGTTTCTTTTCGTGGAGAGAAGTCGAATTCCTTGGCTGGCTTGTGATCTTCCTTCTCTTTTTGCCCCTGCTTAATTTTTACTTTAGTCATTTAACCCTCTTCTTTTTCAAGTTAAGTCTAAGTTGTTCTCTTAACGCAACATCCAATAAAGTTTTCTCTATATCTTCCTTACTTTCTCTGTAAAGTAGACATCCTAAGACATAGGCAATGATTGGTAGGCTGTAGATAACTAAGCCTACCAACCCCATCAAGAGCATAATGGAAATAACGCTCACCTTTCTGTAACCTTAATTTGCGTGCTGCCCTGCTTAGTTGTCTTAAATTGTTCCAATGCCTCAGTGATTTTGTTGACGCGATTAGCAGCAGTCTTATTCGTCAGTGCCTTACTATTAAGCTCCTGAAGCAGTGCGTTCAAGCCTGTTTTTGAAAACTCCGGCTTGGGCGGGAAAATGCGACGAAACTCTTCAGCAGTAAGAACAGAGGCTACTTGTTGCAAATCGTATTCATCTTTAGCGATGTATGTAATGACCGCCTCAAATTTATCGCTTCTAAACGTAACAGCGCCGCGTTCTTTGGCTTGTTCTTTTACTGTTTCAAATTCAAGCAGCTTTTGTCCTTCTTGAATGCGCGCCTCGGTCAAGACCTTTTCTTGTTCCTTAGAAGCCAAATAATTATGGCAAAGCTGGTTAAAATCGTTTACCTGTTTTGTTACTTCAATGGTCACGGCTATCTCCAATTATTCCAATGATTTAGAGGTTTTGCTAGAAAACGCTCTGATGTCGTCTAAGACTTCTTTAACAGAGTCAGAGTCTTTGCATTCTAACAAATGGTGAACAGCGCACAATGCCCCGGTACTGAAAGCATGACGCAGTAAAAGCGTAAGTTTATCAGAAAACCAAACAGGTAGCATAATTCTGATTCTCTTCCAATCATTTTCAATCCTACTATATTCTTCAGTCATCAAGCCAAGCCTTTCCGTTTCGTTCTTCATTTATTGCCTCGCAAGCCTCGTCATATTGCCCCTCTGTTAGCCCGTGTAATTCGTGGGTTTCATATAGGGTTGTAATGTATCTAGGGGCATTCCTTATTACCCACTCTACAGTCTCTCCTTTGTATTTTCCACAAGTAGCAACCCCATCTACGAATACCGGGACAGGGGTCTTGTCGTTTAACACATCAAAATTCATTCCTAACTTCATAAATTGTGCTCTATGTTAGCAAACTACCGCAATTCATCGTTAGATGCTCTCGCCCGTGTAGTCGCTGATCTGTAAGTCGTTCACGGTGGGATTTGTGAACCCAAGACCCTTCGCCCAAGCCAGCATGTCGTCTATAGAGCGCGTCGTGGCAAACACCCGACTCTGGTAGTCCTGCTGCCACTTGTCAGGGCCAACTTGCACGGCTCGTGTTACGGTCACAACAATGCGCTTCTGTTCCATTCCAGCCTCTGCATCTAACTATGCGTCCGAGCGGACCGCTATCGCAGCCGCTTAACTTGGTTGTTGGGCGGCATGTCCGGCATCTCCGCCAGCCGCCGCAGTGCAGCCGTTCGGCTCTCGCCGGGTTGTCGGCGCGCGTCCAGCCACGCGGCTTGCTCGCACGAAAGCCGGAGCGCAATTATTGGCGCACCCCGGCGCTTTTGGTCGTAGCGGGCCTCGGCGGCCCGCTGCGCCTTGCTTCTTTCGGTCATGCTTCCAAGACGTCGATCACTTCGCCCGTGCGCTCCACGGACATCCCGTTTTCGTCGTGCAGCTTGACCGTCACGATGTCGCCTTCTTTGTGCCCTGCTTCCGCTGTGCCAGTCGTGCCGTCTTTCAGAAGGTAGGTACTCATGGTCTTTTCTCCATCTGTGTCTCGGGCAGCCCCCTCGACTACGGTTCCTAGTATATATGGGAAATCCCATATGTCAAGGGGTAGCAGAAAAGTAATTTCTGGCGCTGCCGTCCAACAATTCGTCCAATGCGACGCTAACTCAATCGTTATGCCCCAATCTGTTTGATCGTGGCGACAATGCGGGCGTAGCATTCATCCACTGCCGCGCGTGGCGACTGGTGTCCGAACTCCGACTTGATTTCAAAGGTCGCACCCTGACTGGCAACGTGCATCTTGATCCAGCAATGCCAGCCGCTACCCATCATCGAGAGCTTAGGCTGTCCGTACCTGCACATATCCAGCAACACATCGTCCAAATTCTCCGGCGATCGCATCGTGTTCTTAATCGCGGCTAACATTCCCATGCTTACATCCTCGTGTTGTGGCATAACACTGCGTCCGAGCTGACGGCGGATAGAGCTCGCCGCAGCTCAACTTAATCGTTAGCCGTGTTGTCCGGCACTCCGGCAACTCCAAGATCAGAGCCGAGTGTTCCGTGCGGCGCAATCAGCCGTCCATTTATGTCGCTACCGACATCGCGTGCGTCACGCCGTTCGCCACTCCACGGGTTAAACAGCCATGCACAACCATGCCCATGCCATCGCCTCCATTGTTCAGCGTGGCTAGGGTAGGGCCTCGGCTCGCCGGTGGCCGGGTCAAACTTCATCGTCTCGGATTGCATTGGTTTCTCCTTCTCGTCGCAAACACGGCTAAAAATTCGTTCAAGCCGACTGGCGAAAAAGGCCGCCAGCGGCTTAACTCAAGCGTTAGGCCCCACGTTGTTTCAATACGCGGGCCAGATACTTCTGAACGCGCGGCCAGTCTTTCGGATGTACCCAAATCTGCCGCAGGACGAAGCCGCGGGCGCGCATCCTTTCGCGCTCGTCGGCCTTGCGTTGGGCTGCGGTCCTAGCTGCGGCCATCACTGCAATTGCTCGCGTCCGGCCTTCTGTGCCGCCTTCCATTCGCCGTCGGCAAACTTGCCGTTGCGCGCTAGGTAGTCGTCCAACTGCCCCATCAGCGCATCGAGCTCTGCTTTGGCCGCCGTGTCGTCGTGGTCGCGGCAAACGCAAAACGGGGCAATCTCGGCGGCGTCACTCTTGCTGCCGTCGTCCCATGCGACGCTCCCAACAAAGTGCCACGACGCGCGGCCCTTGTGGGTCTCGTGCGCGATGGCCGCAATACTGGTGATCCTGCCGCCATGCTTGTGCTCCAAGTGTTCAATCTTCATGGTTGTTGCCTCATGTCTCTGCCATCATTGGCGTGCCAAGTGTATCACGTGACATGTCACGTGTCAAGTGTCAAGTACTGCCGCCGCGCGCAAGGCCTAACTACGCGGTCAACCGGAACTTCGCCGTGGCGGGCTCGTCCGGTTATTTCCAGCGTTAGCCGTCGAATGTAATCATCGGCGGCATGGTGTTCGTTTCATAAGCCTGCGCTATGTAGGGCAGCGCGCGGTCGGCCATCGTTTCGCCATTTGGCAGCACGATATGCGCGAGAAACTCGCTCTCGAACGTCGTGATCCCACACTCCACGGCTTCGAGCTTGGCCTTGATGCACAGGGCCAGTGCGCGCCAGCGTTGTCGGCAAGCCTTCTCCCATTCGTCATACGCGGCCTTCGGCTCGCGTCGGGTTCCACGCGCTGCCGTGTGAGTAAACTCGCGCGCCTGCGGGTCAGGCATTGGGACAACAAACTTCACGCGCCGGTCGCTCGCCTGAAAGCCGATCACGGCCTTGTCTGGTGCGCTCGCGTAGCCGAAGTGGCTGGCTCCGTAGCGCCGCAGCAAGGTTTCAATCTCCGCGCGGCTGCGCTCCGTGCTAACGCTGGTGTTGGTTGCAAATTTCGCCATTGGGCGTTCCTCGTATTCGTCGGCTAACTCTGCGCTCAACCGGAACTTCACCCGCTGCGCGGGTTCGTCCGGTTAGCTTGGTTGTTGGACGGCGGCCCTAGCCGCATGTAATCCCGACAGTCGTTCCAGCCGTCGTTGTAGCCGTGTTCGTATTCGGTTGCGCTCCGGCCTTCTGCGTGCAATCTCACCGGATCAAGATCGGGCTTTTCTGGCGGTACACGCGCGGCAGCAAGCATCGCGGTCTCGTAGTCCATTACGCCATCAAGACATTCGGACAAACGCTTATGCCAGTAACGGTAGGTCTGTATCATTTCTGGTGTTGCTTTGTCAGGCTCCGGCGCGAAACTCGCGGAAAGCAGTCCGCGTGCCGCTTCTTCCAAAATGTCGCTTCGTTCGCTCATTGATTCACCTCGCGCCGCCGTCCAACTCTGCATTCCAGCGGAGCGCTATCGCGCCCGCTGAATTTGGTCGTTAGGTGGCTATCGGTGTTTGAGTTCCAGCCCGTACTTCTTCGCCATTGCTTCCAGCGGCTGCCAGTGGTGATAGTTCTTGCATTCGTCCCATAGCTTCTGGATTCGCTCGCGGATCACGTCATCCGGCTCGTCAATCAGTTCCACGGTCACTCGGTACTTGCGAACCTCCACGTCGCCGTTAACGGACGACGGTTCTTTCTGTTCAATCTGACGCAGCCAATACCCGCGCGGGTCTCGGAAGGTCTCAATGCTCGTTTTGCTCATTACGCCACCTGACAATTCGCTCAACTGGATGCCGCTTCGCGTCACGGCTGAACTTGGGTGTTAGGCCGCAAAGAACGTGCGCAGAAGCCAGTGATGGAACTTCGACCGTGCTTGTACAAGCCTCCATCCATCGCGCTGCGCCGCCCCCGATGGCCTGAACACTCCGTCATCAAGGACGAGAACAGCGTGCTGGTCTGCGTAAACCGGGCAGGCGTAGTCATGCTCTGCCCACGGGCCTCCGTCGGTGACAATTTGCGGTTCGTGTATTTGCATGCTTCATCGCTCCGTAGGTTGCGCCCTAACACTGCATTCAAGGCGGACGGCTTCGCCGCCGCTTAATTCAGCGGTTAGCCGACAATTCTTCCCGCACGATTCGGCGAATGTCGGACTCGGTGATTCCGGGTGCGGTGGTTCGCAACTGGTAGGTCGTCGGGTAATCTGGGCCGTGCGTGCATTCGTGGTGAAAAGCCTCGCCAAACGAGATCACGGCAGGCCCTAAAATTGGGCGTCCGCAATGTCCGCATCTTGGTGCTCTTGGTTCGCCTGTAGCCATTTCGTTTCTCCGTTGCCTGTCGGCTAACTATTCGTGCCAGCGGACCCGCTACGCGGGCCGCTGCACTCAATCGTTAGCCGTCATTGAACATCGTCGTAAAGTCTGCCCGTCTTTTGGTCTGCTTGGCTTCGGTTCCATCGCTCAGCAAGAATTGGATCGTTTCGCATTTCGGCGGCGTATGCGTGTAGCCGGTCGCGTGCAACATTTTGCGCTTGTGCGCGTTGGTGCCAGCAGTAATCGCAAGTTTCCGGGTCGTGTTGTTGCATACTCACCTTATGCATTTTCTCGCTCCGTTGGTAAGGTTTACGGCTAACAACTCAATCCAGCGGACTTCTTCGTTCATGCGTTCTCATCCGGGAGCAGGTATCGGGTTTTTGTCAGCCCTTCGCCTTCTGGCAGATAATCGACCGTCTTGCCGATCACGCGGCGATTCCGTGTTTTCCACTCGGACGTGTAGGGCCAGCGTCCAACTGCAACCGGGCTCACGTCCTGCTGGCCAATCACCCGGAAAAACTCATCGTGAGTCACTTCCTTCCACATCGGTTCGCCTCCTACGGCGCTAACCTTCGGGTCGCAACCGTTCCACTGTTCAAATGTCCGCCTCATTTCGCCCTCTCCGTTTGTTGTGGCCTAACTCTGCATTCCAGCGGATCGCCTGCGGCGCCCGCTGAATTTGGTCGTTAGGCGTCATCAACAACGAATCTCACACTGTGACCGTATGGCGGATCGGCAGCCTTGCTTCTACCGCCTGTCCATTCAGCGCGCGTAAGGTTCCCAACTCGCAGCGCGTTGTCTAGCCGAAAGCGCAATTCGTTACGCTCCAGCAACAGCGTACCAATTTCATGCGCTAACCCACTGGTGTCGTAGTCATAGTACGGCTCGACTGCGCCCTCCCACTTGTTTTCGCTCAACTGCCACAGCATGTCCTTCACTGCTTTTCGTATGTCGCTCATATCTGCGCATAACTCCCATATCTGCTCATAACTCTGGCGACGCCTAACAACTCAATCCAGCGCCCGCTAACGCGGCTCGGCGCGGCTTAATTTCTCCTTCCTTGACCCACGTATTTAACACAAGCCTCAGCTTTAGGTAATACTGCAACGTTATTTGGCGCAAAAGGTAATTCCAAATCCTTTCGCACTAGATAATTGTTACTATCCTCTAATCCTTGCCCGTTGTCAAGTGCTTCGACCCATTCAGGAAAAGTAATCTTCCATTCGACCCCGGCCCTCAAATTTCGGTAACGCTGCATCCTGTAGCGCGTTACTAAAGTCCCTGACGCGAAAAGGGGCGTACCGCCATTCAGCCGAATGGCCTCTGCTCTCGTACAGCCCAGAGAGGCATAAATACGCGATACAGGAGCGGGGTTGTCTGGCGTCGGCGGATCGACCGCGCTGCCTCCAATCTGTTGTTCTTCCGTCCCATACTTCCGAATTATCTGCATAATTCGAGCACGAGTTACATTGAACATATCAGACAAAGCTGTGCAAGGTGTGCCCTCTGTCCATAGCTTTATGATTGCTTCATTTCTTAATTGTTTATCCACTCTTTCTTACTCCTCAGAATTCAAGATGCCCTCTTTAATAATTTTGCTGTTTTTGTTCGTACTGTTCCTTCCTGCCCCAAACGTAATCCTATAATGGTCTTGCCCGTCCTTGTACCAGATTTGTACCGTAATAGCCCCTTTTTCTCCAGCAGCTACGGTTTCTAGCCCGCTGAATTTATCCCCGAGCCGTGTAGTTACTGCACTTCTGCCACGTAGCGATCCAAAGAAATGTGCCATGACAATTACTCCGAATGAATAGAAAGTTGCCCTTCCGCTACGATTACATCCTTACCGCACGCGCCGACCTTAGGGCGCATCTTAACCCGATAGTAGTCCACCCCGTCAGCGTGCCACAGGGAGACGACGACAGAACCGCCTTCGCCCGATATGACGGTCTCGACCGCATTTGCGTCCACGCCTAACCGTCCGAGCTTGTGAACCTTGCTTTTCAAAGCATGAAATGTTGCCACAGCATTCTCCAAAAGTGAAATGGTGGGCAAGGCGGGAATCGAACCCGCAAGAGAATTACTCGGCGGATTTTAAGTCCGCTGCGTCTACCTATTCCGCCACTTGCCCGATGATTACTTAAGCGCCTCTAAAATTCTGCGGTTCAAATCCCGAAACTTATTGGCAGCTTGATCCACGGCGTTAACGTCAATAGGATTGAATCCTCCTGCCATATGCCTAGACATTGAATCCATCATTACAGCTTCGCTGGCAACAATAGGCTGAGCTTCTATAAGAAGCTGCCTGAATTCTTCCAGCTTAAGAGCATTAACTGCATTCGTTAATTCGATATTCATTTATTAATAGCCTCTTCGCACTCTACCCGCACTTTGTCACCAAATTCGAGAATTGTACGCTGCTGAATTTCAGGAGTCTGAAACATAGGCTGTTTATACGCTGCGATAACAAGGCTCTTAACAGGGTCGGCAGCAGGGCCGGGGTTTTCAGAAACCATTTTTAATAGCGCCCCTAGCGGAACCCCTTGTTGTCTTTTAGTCATAATCATGGTAGCCACTTCATTAAATTTAATGCAAAGCTGTTCTTTCTGTTCAGGAGTGGCCGGATCGGCGCACACGTTAAATGCTAGCCCTACACCTATCAATATACCGAGTTTGTTCATTGTCAATTTCCTTTAGAAAGATCGACAGCCTTAACCAATTCAGCCCCGCACGCTGCATACCCCGCAATGTCTACCCAATTATCAACATTAATCGGGTTACTTTTCATGCGCGCCAATTTCAATAGAATCATCATCTGAGCTACATGATGCGGTTTAATCTCACGTTCTAGATATGCAGACCATAGTCTAGAAATAACCAAAAAACTATCCTCTGGCTTGCCGTGAGTAATGCACCGATCTTTATTCACCACTTGATCAGCCAACTCCAATAGCTCACTACGGTCCATTAGCCCTCCCATTTGTCGGCAATGGCTTGCATCTGCTCTTGTGTAACTTCGGTCACAATGAAAAATTTCAGCTTAATGCCTTCCATGTCTCCAAACATCCTTAGATAATGTGATGCCTCTGCCAAAATATCGGCGGGAGTACCACTACCATATGCGTGAACTTCGTCTTCGTCAGAAAGCTCAAATTGATATTCAATTTCCACCGGCAATATCCTCCAGTTCAGAAATCAGCCCATCAAAGTCCTCATTTTCCCCGAGTACTGCCGCGATAGGAGCTACGATAGTGAAGTCAATTCCATATTGATCGGCCAAACTTCTCAGGTATGCGAAACGATCCTTAAAACCTTTCTGTTCATAGATATTCATTATGCTCTCCCAATTATTTCAAAATAATGTAGACGTTCTAATCGCTGTCCATAATGGACTGATACGCTTTATCTTCTGCCGTCTTACGCAACAAATCCCAAATCTTCCCGCCAATCTCGCAGGCTTCTTCACGTTCCGTAGTGTAATGGGTAAGATCAGCAACCAAATCAATCATGGTATCAGTCTCAAACTCATGGATAAACTCTTCATCCTTCAACAAATCTTCCACCCTGTTTTCGATTGCCCTCTCAAGCGCCGCTTCTCTGTCAAGCTCGCGGTAATACCGCACTTCATCAGATTCAACAGACATATCAATTCTCCAAAATCGGGCGCGACCCACACTGAGCCGCGCCCTCAAAATTACTGAGCCAGTGCTACCAAAGCACCGCCCTCCCGCTCCATAGCAACACGTTCATCCTGCCATTCCAGCGTGCGGGCGTGCGCTGTCACCGCTGTCGCTGCATCCCAAAGCGTTTCAATCGGACGGCCTTCCTCCTCCATGTGAATCATCTGGAGCGTGCCTGACATCTTCTTGCCGAACCGATTAGCCAAGAATGCAGTGACATCCGTCTCGATTTTAGCCTTCTGCGCCGCCTCCACCGCCTGCACAATCGAATGCGTAGAGGCATGGGACAGCGATTCCATTGCCGGAGCGATCTCGCTGGCGAACCGCTCAGGGGCATTCAGGGTGTGCCGCAACTTGATTTCCTTCACCTCTTCAACACCCCACACCATCCGATTACAGCAAACATAATCGAACAGGAATGTGCTAACGCCAAACGTAGCCGCTCCCACTTCGCTATTCCATACGAAAAATCCGCGCGCCAACGTGCCGCTCTTGCCGTCCCTGCGATTCGGGATTTCAATGCGGTTATGTTCATCGGCCAAGAACACAAACATATCCCGGTCACCAGCGTAAAGCGTGGTATTTTCACGAGTCACTTCAACGTCGTGACCAAATTCGCCCGGCACTTTCCAATACCCGGTCACACCGTCACCGAACACATCCACCATTCCCTTCAAGATGGATTCATTCCAAATCCGTCCATAGCGCGGACCCGTCGCCGCCCTCAGAGTGTTAGCGCCGTTGTTATACAGAAGCAAACTCACGTCCTTGTCGCTGCGATTGAATTTCAGCCCATAATTCAGACAATCGGCTGCCAATTCAGCGGGCAACCCGCGCAGATAGCCTGCCGGAGCCGTGCCCCCAGACGGCCCCGCCAGCGCACACAACTGGCCGAAAGAATAATGAGTAGGGGCGTAGGGGACACCCGCAGGACCGATCACCTGAAGGCCCTTGTGGTCATCCTCGGGGATCACTTCCAAAGTTTCCGGCGAGACCGTCAGAGCGCGCGACCGTTCGCGCACCCCTTGAAAATGGTCCTGCATTTCGTGCAGCGACAAGAACCGCTCGTCAGCCGGGCGCGTTGCCCATTGCCGTGATGCTTGCGTCAAAACTGTCATGTTGCGTCTCCTGTGAATATTGCGATCAAACCACATCTGCCAGCCGGGTTACGACTGTGCTGCTCAACAAGGAACATCCTAGCATACCTCTAGGTGCATGTCAACCGTTACTGGCTGATAAATCAAACGGCCTTCAGACACACTTACTCTTCCCATCGACTCGCCATTTCCTCCACCTTTTTACTAGGGACACGATGCACACTATCAAATTCGCCGGTCATGGTAATTTCCGTTACCAAAGCCCCGCAAGATTCCGCCATCTTAATATAAGGTTGCATTTCCCACCTACGCACAAACGTATTGGACACAATCACGTCCTTACCTGATTCAAGCGCCGCTTGAGCGCGTTGCTGACACACTTCGTGCGCCTGTCGAACAAAATTGGGGTCGTAACAATATACCCCCATACGCATAAAATAATCGTCAGCCTCCACCCATTCAACAGCCCTATCGTTTTGCGCTTCAAGGTCACACAACAATCCACGGGCAAAAGTGCTCTTGCCACTGCCCGGCAAGCCACGAATTAAATAAATAGTCTGCATCTCAACTACTCCTATTATCCCACGCTTCTTCGAGAGCGGGCCGGTTAGAAATAGCCCAAGCCAAGAATCACGAATTCCAGCACCAGCGCCGCGAAAACGGCTACTCCGAAAATCCACTTCAGCACAGTGAGAGCGAACGCCAGCCACCAATCACACGAACCCTTGCGAATTGCGTGAATCATACTGCCCCCTTCGGCCACGCCGCCCTGAAAAATGATTCTGCATCATCAAGGCGAATCTTGTCCAACCAAACCTTCGCCGAGTTAACGGCAGCACTGCGACTTGTGAACAATTCAAACATAACGCCTCCCGAATTATGGCCAAAATAGAAGCGACAGGGCAAACCACGAAGTAATAACCAGAATCGCCCCGAGAGCGAGCCGCAAAATCAAATCAGATTGCGGGCAGGAATCTTCCTTAGGGAAACGAAAATTGCCGATTCTGCCATGATATTCCTGCAAACGAAACTCTTTACGGTTCATGCACCCTCCTGCATCTCTCTCAATTTGTCGATAGTGCCAACGTCAATAAACGCCACACCATTGTCAGGCGGCGGACAGGTGAAAATACCTACAAAGGCTTCCTTCTTGATATGGGCATAATTGCCGGTGCGAAACTCCGCCGCATCTTTCAGCAAAATAGGCTTCACCGATTTTCTGCCGTGCAATTCCACCAGCGCAATGAACCCGCGTTCCTGAAACTTCTTGCAATCCTTGCACAAATCATAGCCGGTAATGGTATGGTCCTCCATTGAAGCCTTCAGTTGCTTGTCCACCAAAATCGCGCCCGAGTCAAACACTTTGCAGCAAACCGGGCAAATCTGCTGTTCCATTGAAACATAACTTTTCATCGAAAATTCTCCTCGATAACATCGTCAATGAAAGCGACCAATTCCGGGCCATCTTGTTCGGGCGGAAAATCATGGTCGCACACTTCCCCGTGTGAATCCAATTCGATGAACCGCGCGGCGGGTTTCAGTTTGGAGCAAGGCCAAGCCCTGTTAAATTGGCGGATTCGCTCCGGCGAAACATGGAAAGTAATGTGAGTCATTGCGAATACCTCAAGTTACTGCACCAATTCTTGACCAATTTCACGAGCGCGTTCACGTCATCCATGAATTCGTAGTAATCCTCCGGCTCCAAATCAGGAACGCGCAAACGCTCCCAAGCATTCTGTGAAACCCATGATTCAGGCGCAACTGTACGCCCGCCGCGCCCGTACTGGTAACACTTGCCCCATTTCTTGACCTTTTCAATCGGCCACTCGGGAAATGCACCAGCGTTGAGCGCAAACATGGCCGCAAAAACTTCATTATTAAGCCACCCTTGCGCCTCATCACTGGACATTCCTTCCGGGAAATCCAACGACGGCAACGTAGCAGCGTGATACAACCGCGCAAGCGTCGATTCCGCTTCGCTTTCGATATAACTGGTCATGTTCAATCCTCTAAATTATGGTGAAAATTCAGACATCCACGCCGTATTCTATCGCGTATAACGGTTCGCGCGTATTCTTTTGCACGATAACCAAATTGCAGCCGTCATCTTCGATAGTCACCAGTCCCTGCCCGGTGAGAGCGGTGCGCTCACGCACGATTTTGAGAATATCCCGATTCGTGTCGGCACACTCAAACTCGGCCCCGCTGATATTGCCGACATGAAACCAGTTGTTCCACGTCCACCCATCACCATCGCGCCACGCTTCGATTTCAAGAATACGCATATCATGCCCTCCGGTTGTCGTACTCGTCCACCAATTCCATGACAATACTCTCCAATGAATCCAGATTCCACGGCCAGAACGATGCAATCACTTGATCGTCCTGATCCGTGCCCGCGCCTTCGCACTTGTGGAAGAGCGCCGCTTCCAGTTTGCAGAAATTGTCCTCCAGCAACAAGATTGCAGTATCCATTTGCGAATCCGTCAACTGTGCAATCGCGTTCATGTCATCCTCCGAATTATGGAAACAATTCGCTGGCTCGCTTGCCGTATCCGCCTCTCCATTGTGACTATATTATAGCAAAGCTAGCAATTTTGTCAATAAGGCACCTTCCTGCCATAAGCATCGTAGCGGCTGTAAGTCGGCGGACTAAAATCCTTCAAGTAGTAGTCAATATGCCGGTATTCGCCTTGAGTTTCTTTCGACTTTTCCGGCTTTTTCGGCTTTTCCGTATTGAACCGCGTCAAATACTTATCCCACCAAGAACTGTACTCAGCACCGTAATCCTCAAACGTATCGTTGCTAAAGAGCGCGCCGTTGTGTTTGATCCAATCTTCCCTGCCCGAGGCGAATACATTCTCGTCATTGTCCATAATAGCTACCTTGTTCCAAGATAACCAGCGTTCAATCTTTCTCCGCTTGCGTTTCAACATAGAAATATCGCGGTCATACCACTTCTTCGCCAGCAAAGCCGAATCACTTTGCCCCTTGCCAACTACTCCAAGAGACGAAATAGTCCCATTATGCACCATCGCACCATTACGCAAGGCGTGCGGATGCGTATTGCGCTTGCTTGCATCACCTTTGGTAACGATGCGAAAGTGTATAAGAGCAGCGCCCTTGTCAACATGCTTCCCGCGATAAGCCTTCACGAAGTCGTCAAACGTCATCAAGCCTTTTGTAATCCCTTGTCGAGGAACAAAAAACCCCGCACCGTCAGGATTATTCAGAAAACAATTCTCCAAAACATCCTCGGCAATCTTCACGCCGCGCGGTTTGATAATTGCAATGCACATAGCGCCTCCAATTTTAGGCAAAATCGAAACAGGCTTGACGCAAAGTGGCTTCAACACATTCCGTAAACTTCGCGTAGCCAGCAAGCCGAGCCTTCAATGCGAACCACGAATCTTGCCCGACAATCCACGTCAAGAATTCATCTTCCTTCGGCTGCATTTTGTCGCAAAATGCGGTAAACGCAGTCACAGCCTCCAAATATTCAATGTATGAAACCAACACAGGGTACTCAGCCGTAGCCTTGAAAAATCGAAATTCACAAGCACCATTATCGCGCATATTTGCGGCAACAAATTTGTCGTCATCAACGCGGAACCGTGCAAATCTCGTTTCTGCCCTGCCGCCGACAAATTCGCTCAGTTTCTGCATAGAACAAACCGCATTACGGAGCCGCTCCACATGATCTTCCTTGAGCCTTTGCACGTTCGACGTGATATGGATTCCGTAAGAATCGGAACCCGCACACGCCCCAGCTGCCTGCAAATTAGCAAACAAGCGTTCGACCGAATTGCCCTTTTCCTGCAATTCCTTCAGCGCAAACGGGCGTGTCACGGTTTCCATACCAATCTCATCATCCAGAGAACAATCCTGCTCTCCGCAGAAATCTTCAGAATCCGCAAGATGCTCCTCGTAAAAATCTTCACGCGATTCGCTAGGGAAGTCCAATTCCACTTCAATCCCGTAAAACGCCTCGCTAGAACTATTCGCCTCCGTCTCACTCCATGCACGGTCCCCTTCATGGTACTTCGGAATAATGCTCTCAGGTTCGTTCGTGTATTCGCCGTCCCGAATTTCATAATAATCGAAACGGTCGGCTATCTGCGAACAAATTGTACGACCATCCACCGTTAGAGCGGCGTCATAGCTGTGATTTGCGTACCATTCATCCGAAATTTCGCAATAGAATGCGTATGAGGCCGACAATTCACGGCACCAAATTTCCGCATTCCTGCTACCTACGCGCACTTCAATGGTGTCATCACAATAATGCTCGTGATTTACGCACCAGTATTCGCCATAGCCGAATTCTCCGCCGCACAAGATATGGTAGTTCATCTCGTCAGCGCGCTCCAACCAATCATGCGCTTCCCGCTCCGAAAACCCGCTGTACTCCAACGCATCTTCAATATCGGAGCAGCCTGCCGTTCCAATAGTGTGAATATCCTTCTCGTACTGCTCTGCGCTCGGGCAGCGGCAAATGCCTCGAATCGCCCCAAATGCCCGTATCAATTCAATAACAACGCGGCTTTCACCACCAAACCGCTCCCGTACAGCGTCGCGGCATTCCTGACTGACCTTGGAAATATGCTGATTAGCCAATTCCCCCGCCAAAATATGCGCGTTCACGATGAATCCTCCGAATTATGGAAATAATCCGATCACAGCGCCTTCACGCCAACCAGCGCCACCCTGCGAGCCGCGCCACGAGCCGCGAGACGCGCCGTCGTCTCGTCATTTTCGTGATGAAGCGACAGCCATCCCTTGCGGATATGCCGCTCCATCGCGGCAATTGCGCGGTCATAATCAGACCCATAGCGCACGCGCGTCTGCGCGTGAAACTGCTGCATCACTTCCGCGAGGAAGTATTGTGGGGAAACGTGATACATGTGAATGCTCCGATTATGGTCATAATTCACATCGCCGTTTCGCTTTCCCTTGCTGCCGCCGCATCTCCACTGTACCCCTATATTATAGCAAAAACTAACAATTTTGTCAAGCCCCCTGTCCGCCAAATTGCCCTAGAGCGCGGCCATGCCCGAGGACGCGGCCATGCCCTAGAGCGCGGCCATGCCCTAGGCCGCGACCTAGAGCGCGGCCGCGCCCGAGGACGCGGCCATGCCCGAGGACGCGGCCATGCCCGAGGACGCGGCCATGCCCGAGGACGCGGCCATGCCCTAGAGCGCGGCCATGCCCTAGAGCGCGGCCATGCCCTAGAGC
>CAZYWE010000011.1:0-74730 GCA_964651625.1 uncultured Nitrosomonas sp.
CAGCCAGTTGTTGAGTGATATTTCAATACAGGTTTTGAAAAGACGGGCTGGTCTTTGCAGGCAAATACGACAAAGCAGCAGGTTTAAAAATTGTTTAACCCAATGCAGCCGGGGATAAGGTATAAGTTCAGTAAGTAAAGCGTGGAATAGGTGGTTTTTCGTGAAGAATTTTGGCCTTTGCAGAACAGGCGCACCAGAGTAGCAACGTTGTACGACTTGCAAAATCGTAGCAGACACGGGAGAGTCGCATCAGCAACTCATTTAGGTCTGTTCTCGATTCGGGTGTACCACCCCTGATAAACCTCATCAGGCCACAGTGATTTAATCCAGATCAGAATGTCATCAATCTCCTGATCTTCCAGGATGCCTGCCCAGCCGGGCATACGGCCTTCCCCCGGAGGGCCGCCGTTCAGAATGAAGTTTTTCAATTCCTCGGTGGAATGGTGCCAGGCGTGCGCAGTTCCATTTAGTGGTGGAGGAGGGTATCTGCCGTTTTCCAGCGGTTTGCGCCAGTCTGGCGTGCCCTCCGCATTCTGGCCGTGACACACCGCACAATTTTTCCGGAAAAGAGATTGTCCATGTGCGATCTGTGCAGGATCAAAATTTCGGATGATTTGTTCAGCAGAATTTCTGCCTAAAATCCGATCCAGTGTGCTGCCTGCTGGTAGAGGGCCAGCTTGTTCCGAGCAGGCAGCAGTAAGGAACAGTGATGCAAGTATTGCAGTTCTTGCGAGTATCACGTTTATTTAAGTTTCAGAATTGACTGGGTCGTGTTGCTTTCGGATGCTTTCTCTGCCGGTTGAGGTTTGTCCGGGCCATATCGATTGTAAATCTCCGCGGCGCTGCGCTTGTCTCCAGGTTTTCTGATCAGAAGTACGTTATAGGTATCAACCCGCCCGGTCTCCATACCGGGGGAACCATGTGGCATACCGGGAGCAGATAACCCAACCGCACGGGGACGTTCTTTCAGAAGCTGTTTGATGTCATTGGCAGGGACATGTCCTTCTATGGCATAACCATTAACCAGGGCGGTATGGCATGAACCAAGCTCGGGAAGGATACCGGCCTCTGCTCTGGCTTCGTCGTTACCGGTGTCATGGATGTTGACGGTAAATCCGTTGTCGCGCATGTGGTCAACCCACTTGGCACAACAGCCACAGGTCGGGCTTTTATACACTTCTACGGTTGCTGCTGCAGCCACGCTGGCAACTCCTGTTAATGCAGCAGTCAGTAAGGAACGGGTAAAAAATTGGTTAAATTGTATTTTCATTTATTCTCCACAATAATCTTGCCACGCATCCCTTTGAAATGACCGGGAAACGGGCACGCAAAATCAACAACCCCTGCATGGGTAAACTGCCATACCAGCTCTTTTGTTTCAGTCGGACTGAGTATTACCTGGTTGGTTCCACCAGGGATTGCATCGGCATCCTGACGCATCATCTTTGCATGTTCTTTGAGATTTTTTATGGTATCAATCACCATTTTGTGCTTCATTCTGCCCATGTTTCTGACTACAAAGCGAATTGTTTCTCCTTTTTTGACATTGATCTCAGAAGGTGAAAAATAATTGTCGTGTATTTCGATTCCGATGGTATGAGTGACATCCTCTAACACGCCTGGCTGGCCAATTACTGCATTGCTATAATCTCCCGTTGCATAAGTACTGCCAGCTCCTAAAAGAGAAGTTATGAACGATGTAATTAAAAAAAACGATTTCCCCATGTGCCTTTCATTCAAACGGTAAACCAGAACAGTCTGCCAGTATTGTATCTGGCTGTTAATATTATATAAATATTTGTTTGTATTTTTGTCATGTAATGCGAGTGGTTGTGCCGGCTTGTTTTTTTACTTATGTTCCCCTGCTATATATTTATCCCATAAATTCACATGATTACGGATGCATTTTCCAGAAAGTCCGAATATAACGCGAACAAGTTGCATAAGAGGTTGAGACGTCTTGTTGGCTCTGCCATTGCCGACTTCAATATGATTGAGAGCGGTGACCGGGTCATGGTGTGCCTGTCCGGCGGGAAGGATAGCTACGCATTGCTGGATATCTTGCGCAATTTACAGGCCCATGCACCACTGGATTTTGAGCTGATTGCTGTCAATCTGGATCAAAAGCAGCCGGGTTTTCCTGAGCATGTGCTGCCTGGTTATCTGACGGAAATAAATATGCCCTTCCGTATCGTCGAACAGGACACTTACAGCGTTGTAAAACGAGTGATTGCGGAGGGGAAAACAACTTGCAGCCTGTGTTCCCGCCTGCGCAGAGGTGTGCTGTACCGGGTGGCGACAGAGCTGGGAGCAACCAAGATCGCGCTGGGTCATCATCGTGATGATATTCTGGAAACTTTTTTTCTGAATATGTTTTATGGTGGAAAGCTGAAAGCGATGCCCCCCAAGCTGGTGAGCGATGATGGATGCCATGTGGTGATCCGCCCACTGGCGTATTGTAAGGAAAAAGATTTGGCTGCTTATGCCCGGTTGGCACAGTTTCCTATCATTCCCTGTAATTTATGCGGTTCACAGCCCAATATGCAACGGCAGGTAATCAAGGAGATGATGCAGCAATGGGATAAAAAACACCCCGGCCGGCTTGAAACGATGTTTACGGCTTTACAGAATATTCAGCTTTCACATCTGGCAGACACACGCCGGTATGATTTTACCGGGCTCAAACCCCTCGGCATTGCGACTGAGGAAGGTGATAAAGCATTTGACGAAGAGCCCCTTTCCATCACTCCGGCGAACATGAGTCATGACGATGATTCCATATCTGAACAGGAAGATGGGTATGACATCGGTGTGAGAAATAACCCGGCTGTTTTTTAGAATCAATAAATCCGGGTCATCACGCCACGGTGTTCTTCGTGACAGCAGAATAAGTCAGCGTTTCTTTATCCTATGCCGGCTTCATGCGCCTGCTGATCGGCGTGGTAGCTTGAACGTACCATTGGACCACAGGCAGCGTGACTGAATCCAAGGTTTGTGGCAATGCGTTCAAATGACTTGAAATCTTCAGGTGAAACATAGCGCATGACAGGGTGGTGCCCTTTGCTGGGTTGCAAATATTGGCCAATGGTCAGCATATCAACCTGATGTGTACGCAAATCCCGCATCACCTCGATAATTTCCTCGTTGGTTTCTCCCAGCCCTAGCATCAGGCCGGATTTGGTCGGGATATGAGGGAAAGCTGCCTTGAAGTCCTTGAGCAACTGTAATGAGTGTGCGTAGTCTGCACCCGGTCGACACTGTTTATACAAGCGCGGCACGGTTTCCAGATTATGGTTCATTACATCAGGTGGGCAGGCAGACAGCTTGTCCAGTGCAATTTCCAGTCTGCCGCGAAAATCGGGGACGAGAATCTCGATCCGTGTTTGTGGCGATTGAGCGCGAATTGCGCGGATGCAATCTGCAAAGTGCTGCGCGCCACCATCTCTGAGGTCATCACGATCTACGCTGGTGATGACGACATAATTGAGCTTTAGTACCGCGATGGAATTTGCCAGATGCATCGGTTCATCGGGATCAGGAGCGTGAGGCCGGCCGTGTGCCACATCACAGAATGGGCAGCGTCTGGTGCACAAATCACCGAGAATCATGAAGGTTGCTGTACCGCGGCCAAAACATTCACCGATATTTGGGCAGGAAGCTTCCTCGCAGACAGTGTGCAATTTGTTCTCACGCAACAGGCGTTTCACCTCCTGATACCGCTGGCTATTGGGTGAGCGCACACGAATCCAGGAAGGTTTGCGCAAGAGCTGGCCAGATTGTTCCAGATCGATTTTGACCGGGTTGCGTGCCGTTTTGGCGGCACCTCGTTGATGGGTGTCAGCGGTCATGAGAATGACTATCCTTTATTGAGTATTGAATTAGTTGGGCAATAAAATGTTGTGCCAGCTTGCCGGCGAGTACTTCCTTGCTGTCAGTAATGCCAAGATCTTTTGCCTGCGTGACGCGCAAACCGCGATAGCCGCAAGGATTGATTGCCGTGAAGGGTGCAAGATCCATGTCGGCATTGAAGGCTATCCCGTGATAGCAGGCCCCGTGCCGAATTTTCAGTCCCAGAGAGGCGATTTTGGCACCATTGACGTAGACACCGGGGGCTTCTTCGCTGCCTTGTGCAACGACACCATATTCGCCCAGCAAGTCTATCACGGCGCCTTCCATTTTTCTGACCAGTTGCCGGATATGCAGCTGTTGACGGTGCAGATTCAATAACAGGTAGAGAATGATCTGCCCCGGGCCATGATAGGTAATTTGTCCGCCGCGATCGGTTTTGATAACCGGGATATGATTGGGGAAAAGCAGGTGTTCGGGTCTCCCGGCGATACCTTGAGTGTAAACCGGGGGATGTTCCAGCAGCCAGATTTCATCGGGTGTTTCACGGGTGCGCTGTGCCGTAAATTCCTTCATGGCCTGCCAGGTGGCGAGGTATTCGACTACCCCCATATTTTTCACGGTTACGGTAAACATGCGGCATGTTGCCCTGTTTATAGTTTTATCAGTAAATAACTGAACGGGTATGAAAGATTGCTGCTCTGCGGAACTGCTTAGAGCAGCATGGCTACCATTGGATGATCGTGCAGCGCCTGGTAGAGAGAATCCAGCTGTGCGCGTGAGGTGGCCTGGATGGTGCAGGTAAGGCTCAGGTAGGCGCCGCTTTTGCTGGTTCGGACTTCAAGGGTGGAGTCATCAAAATCAGGCGCGTGAGTTTTAACGATAGCCAGAACGGACTGAGTGAATCCCTGCTGTGATTTTCCCATGATTTTTATTGGAAAATTGCAGGGATATTCGATGAGAGATTCTTCTGCCATGGAGCTGTGCTATTGATGTGAAATGTGTCCGCGCATTACTTCCAGTTTGTATGCCTGATACAGCCTGTCCAGCTGCTGAAAAACCGGGCCAGGTACGCCATTGCCGACTGGTTGGCCGTCCAGCCGCGTGATCGGAAGAACTTCCTTGGTAGAAGAAGTCAGCATGATTTCCTGTGCGGTGCGTAATTCAGATTCGGATACATCTCTGACAGAGTGTGGAATACCGTGTATTTCAGCCAGCTCCAGTACGACGTCGTAAGTGATGCCAGGCAAGATACGGTGATCTTTGGGAGGTGTCAGCAGCAGATCATCTTTTACGACAAAAATATTGCTGGCAGCACCTTCGGTCAGTAAACCATCGCGCAGCAGAATTGCTTCCATGGTCTGTGCATCGACAGCAAGCTGGCGCAATAAGATATTTGGCAACAGGGAGATGGCCTTGATATCACAGCGCCCCCAGCGATTATCCCGGGCGGTGACTGCCGAAACACCGGAAATGAGTAATTCTCCAGGGGGCGTCACCAGCGGGTTGCTCATGATGAAGACGGTGGGTGTGGCTCCGCGGGGAAATGCATGGTCGCGTTTCGCTACGCCGCGTGTGATATGCAGGTAAAGGTATTGATCGTCGCCATCATTCTGTTCGATAGTGCGTTCGATCAAATCGGTCCATTGCTCCTCTGTATGCGGGTTCTGGAGACGTATACCGTCCAGACTGTGCTGCAGTCGGGAAAGATGTTCACTCAGCCGGAACGGTTTTCGTGAATAAACCGGTATGACTTCATAGACACCATCACCAAAAATAAAGCCTCTATCCAGCACGGGGACAGTCGCTTGTTCTATCGGTAAAAATTTGCCATTGAGGTAAATCATGTCTGTTTTTTATTACCTGAGGTTAATTGAACAGCATTTTCAGGTTATCCCAGGATCGCCCGAGGAAATTGGCGGTATCAACAGTTTCCAGTGCAACCAGGGGATAGGTGGCTATTTCCTGCCCATCCAGGACAAATTTTACTGCTCCCACTTCCTGACCATGGCTGATTGGGGCAATAAGTGGCTGACGGTATTCCATCCGTGCTTTTAATCCATCTGCTTTGCCCTTGGGGAGTGAGAAATAAATATCCCGGTCAAACCCAACTTTGAGCTTGTTTTGTGCTCCTTTCCAGATCTGGACATTGGCGACAGGCTGGTCTTTTTTGTAGGGGTGGGCAGTATCAAAAAACTGGAATCCATAATTCAGCAGACGTTGGCTTTCAATACTGCGAGCATTGGGAGAGGCCGTGCCCATAACTACAGAAATGAGGCGTCGCTGGTCACGTTTTGCGGATGTTACCAGACAGTAACCGGCAGCTTCTGTCCATCCTGTTTTCATGCCATCAACGTTGGGATCTGTCCACAGCAGGCGATTGCGGTTTTGCTGGGTAATGCCGTTGTATTTATACTCGCGCATGGAATAGAACGGGTAGTATTCCGGATATTCTCTGATAATGGCTGCTGCCAGTAACGCCAGATCGTTTGCAGTGCTGTAATGCTCGGAATGAGTTAATCCGGTGGAGTTCATGAAATGCGTATTATGCATACCCAGGCGTTTTGCATCTTCATTCATCATGTGCACAAACAGATCTTCCGAACCGGCGATCAATTCGGCCAGCGCTACACAGGCATCATTACCTGACTGAATAATTACGCCATGAATCAATTCATCGACTGTTACCGGTTTGTTGGGTTCAATAAACATGCGAGAACCCACCATACGCCAGGACCGTTTGGAAACAGGAACAACCTGATCCATCTTTATACGCTCCTGTTTCAGTGCTGAAAAAACGACATAAGCTGTCATCAGTTTGGTAAGCGAAGCAGGATCCAGTCGTTCATGTGGATTGGAGCTGGCAAGTGTCTGGCCGCTGTGGAAATCGGTCAGGATGAACGATTTAGCTGCAACTGTCAGCTCCGGTTGCTGTGACCACGCCGAAGAGATTGCTGCCAGTAAAAACAGAGAAAGAATGAATTGTTTCATGGGAGGAATCTGCAAAAGTTTGATTATAACCCGCGTCATGGATTTCTTGAATTGAACGGCATGAGTTAATCAGGGGGTATATTGTGCTGGGTAGGCAGCAGTTTTTATCCAGCTCCCGATTTGACTTTGTTTATGTGGTAATTCATAATCCGCGGTTATCTTGTACCATAAAAACAAAGGAAAATTAGTGAAAACTTTTTCTGCCAAGCCACATGAAGTGAATCATGAGTGGTTTGTGGTCGATGCGACTGATAAAGTTCTGGGCAGGCTGGCTGCAGCAATTGCCCACCGCTTGCGTGGCAAGCATAAGCCTATTTATACGCCGCATGTTGATACAGGCGATTATATTGTGGTCATTAACGCTGACAAGCTGAGAGTGACCGGTAATAAGGCTGAAGATAAGAAATACTATCGCCATAGCGGTTATCCCGGTGGGATTTATGAGACTACTTTCAGGAAAATGCATGAGCGCTTTCCTGCCAGGCCACTTGAAAAGGCGGTGAAGGGTATGTTGCCTAAAGGTCCGCTCGGCTATGCCATGATAAAGAAGTTGAAAGTTTATGCCGGAAATGACCATCCTCATGCGGCCCAACAACCGCAGCCACTAGAAATTAACGCTTAATCTACTAATCATGGCTACTCAATATAACTACGGAACCGGTCGCAGGAAAAGCTCAGTTGCACGGGTTTTTATCAAACCGGGTACAGGTGTCATCACAGTAAATCACAAACCTGCTGACGAATATTTTTCTCGTGAAACGGGGCGAATGATCATTCGCCAACCTCTGGAGTTAACTGGAAACACATCTAATCTGGATATTATGGTCAATATCCACGGTGGAGGTGAGTCGGGTCAGGCTGGAGCAGTCAGGCATGGCATAACCCGTGCGTTAATCGATTATGATGAAACACTGAAACCGGTTTTGAGCAAAGCTGGTTTTGTGACAAGGGATGCGCGCGAAGTGGAGCGAAAAAAAGTCGGTTTACGTAAAGCAAGGCGTCGTAAGCAATTCTCCAAGCGGTGATTGTTATTTGCAAACAACTTAAAAAAAGCCGCCCTTTCATGGGCGGCTTTTTTGTATCAGATTTTATAATATGCTGCAGCTGAGTAGCGGCTATTCCCGGATAAATAATTAACTTCTCGGTTATTAATTCTCAAAGATGATCAATGTCGGCATTGTAGGTGGGACGGGTTACACGGGTGTTGAGCTGTTACGCATTCTTGTGCAGCATCCGAAGGTGAAAATTGAAGTCATTACATCGCGGCAGGAAGCTGGGATTGGGGTGGATGAACTTTTCCCCAGTTTGCGCGGACAGGTTGCACTTAAATTCAGCGATCCGGCCAAAGTGGATTTTGGAAAATGTGATGTTGTTTTTTTTGCCACGCCTAATGGTATTGCCATGCAACAAGCTAAGGTTTTGCTGGATTCCGGAATAAGAATCATTGATCTGGCGGCTGATTTCCGAATCAGGGATGTTGCGGAATGGGAAAAATGGTATGGCATGAAACATGCCGCACCTGAGCTGGTAGCCGAAGCTGTTTATGGTTTGCCTGAAGTAAACCGGGAAAAAATTCGCGGGGCGCGCCTGATTGCCAACCCTGGCTGCTACCCGACAGCAGTACAACTGGGCTTCATCCCGTTGATTGAAGCGGGAGTGGTGGACATGAATCATCTGATTGCTGATACCAAATCGGGTGTGTCTGGAGCCGGTCGTAAGGCTGAAATACATACGCTATATGCGGAAGCATCGGATAATTTCAAATCTTATGCGGTACCCGGCCATCGCCATCTTCCTGAAATCAGACAGGGTCTGTCCGAGAGAGCAAACAAGCCGGTTGGATTGACTTTTGTGCCTCACCTTACCCCAATGATCCGTGGAATTCATGCCACTCTCTACGCCAGATTGACCGGAGATATTGATTTGCAATCCCTGTACGAGAATCGTTATGCCAATGAACCTTTTGTTGATGTGCTTCCTGCAGGCAGCCATCCAGAAACCCGTTCAGTACGTGGTTCAAATTTTTGCAGAATTGCGGTTCATCGCCCGGGGAATGGCGATACGGCAGTAATACTCTCAGTTACTGATAATTTGGTTAAAGGTGCTGCCGGGCAGGCCGTTCAGAATATGAATATCATGTATGGATTACCTGAGGTGACAGGAATCCAGCATGTTCCATTGCTGCCTTAAGCTGGTTATATTTTGCAAGTGAAGTAGTAGAAGCAGTATCGTGTTGCTGTCAGGGTATACGTAGAACTTCCAGAAACTTCTGAGAACCGGGGGAGAGTTGCTGAATAACAGACAAAGCATTAATACACCCAAGCTGGTTGTGCGCCCCCATATTCCCTGGTACCGGCGTTTGCTGATGGCATTATTTGGGTTGCTGCTGATAACCCTGTTGTCTTACGGTATGTATGTTATTGGACAAAATACGGCTCAGCCAGCGGGTGACATTGCTACCGATTCTGCGTTTGAGCAGATTCTTGAATCAGATAGTTGTCTGGAAAAATATGATGCTGCGCTCTGCTCGCAGCTTGCAGAGCTTATCAGGCAGTTACAAATCAGTAATGCCACACGGGCTGATCTGGTAAAGCAGGTTAAATCGCTGGATGAAGAAAATGAGCGATTAAGAGAAGACCTGACTCTTTTCCAGCAGATGGTTTCAGGGAATGAGGAATCTGCTAATGCTGAACTTGTTATTCACCGGTTTTCACTGGAAGCAGGTCAGCTCCCTGGCGAATATCTGTACACTTTGCTGCTTGCCCAGGGGGGGCAGCATTCAAAAGAATTCAGTGGCAAACTTGAATTTGTGGTTGGATTGCTTCAAGACGGCGAAGAGAAGTTCATCTCACTTGTGGGCGAGAATGCTTCCAGGGAGTTTCCAGTCAATTTCCGCTTTTATCACAGACTGGAGAAAAGCTTCCAGATACCGGCAGATACAGTAGTAAAGAGCTTGCAGGTACTTATTTATGAAAATGGCTCAAGTAAAGCTATGCTGACGAAAACAATCCAGTTATCTCACAAGAAATCAGAACATGTTCGGAAGAAAACATAAAACAGTCAGTGATATTGATACATTGATTGGGTCTGGCACTGTAATTACGGGAGATATTCAATTTTCCGGCGGGTTGCGTGTGGACGGGCGTGTTTGCGGCAATATCGCATCAGATAGCAGTAAACCGCATTCTTTGCTGGTGCTCAGTGAACAGGGAGTGGTTGAGGGGAAAATCAAGGTGCCGTACATAGTTATAAATGGTACGGTGAGAGGGCCGGTTCATTCTGACGAAAGCCTTGAGTTGCAGCCGGCAGCTAAAATTACCGGAGATCTTTTCTACAAGACTGTAAAAATTCATCAGGGGGCAGTGGTTGAAGGAAAAATGGTGCGACACGAAGTACCTCAGCCAGAAAAACTGATTACGTATGTTGCGCCGGTTGAGGAAACCAAAGGGCGAAATGAAAGTGCAGAGTAGTTTTATATACTTCCAGCAGCCAGTCAGCATTCAAGTTAACGATCCTGTTTTTTGTAATCCAACATTTCAGCCGCATGCTGACGCGTGGCGGCAGTCAGATTCTCACCACCCAGCATCCGGGCGATTTCTTCGATTTTTTCGGCTTTATCCAGTTCTGAAATCTGGCTGACCGGAAGCTGCTGATTTTCTGGATCGGAGGTTCTGGATATACGCCAGTGATGATTCCCTTTGGCTGCAACCTGCGGAAGGTGTGTAATGCTTATTATCTGCCGTGTTTCTCCTAGTTGCCTGAGCAGTTTGCCGACTATTTCGGCAACACGTCCGCCTATTCCGGTATCAACTTCATCAAAAATCAGAGTGGGGACAGTGCCTGCTTTGCTGGTAATAACCTGGATTGCCAGACTGATGCGAGATAATTCTCCACCAGAGGCTACTTTATTTAGTGGGCGTAATGGCAGGTTTGGGTGAGCTGTCACTTGAAATTCAATCTGCTCCATGCCGTGGAGATTGCCTGGTGGCATGGGTGTCAGCGCCACATTAAAGCAACCACCTGTCATTGCCAGTGTTTGCATGGCTTCTGTGACCTGTTCCGAGAGTTGCTCTGCTGCACGCTGCCTTGCTGCACTTAATTTACCAGCAAGATTTTCAAAATAATCTCTGGCAGATTTTTCCATCTCGGTTAGTGCTTCGCTGCCAGCCGTATTTTCCAGTTGTTTCAGATGTTGCCTGGTTGTTTCCAGTAAATCCGACAGTATTTCCGGCGTAACCCGGTATTTTCTGGCGGTACTGTGAATGGCGGCAATACGTGCTTCTGTTTCCTGCAATCTGCCGGGATCAATATCAAGATGCTGCAGATAGCGTTTCAGTTCATACACTGCTTCCTGCAGCTGTATTTGTACTGATTGCAACTGATTGCAGACAGGGTCAAGTGTGCTGTCAAGACCAGACAGGCTATGCAGGCGGGTAACTGCGGTGCTGAGTTGCGACAATGCCGCTGTTTCACTTTCTGATAATAGTTCCATGCTGAGCTGCGCGGTTTCCAGCAAACTGGCTATATGTGTCAGGCGATTATGCTCGGTTTGCAGGTTTTCCCACTCTTCTGCCGAGAAATTCAGGGCAGTCAGTTCCTGATGCAGGCTGGTAAGGGCTTCATATTCACGCAGGTTTTGCTCATTGTGTTGTTCCCATGTGAGTCTTTGCTGGCAAAGATCTTGCCAGTGCCGGTACGAGGCAGCAACTTCCCGGGCGAGCTCTGTTTCACCTGCCCAGGAATCAAGTAATTCACATTGTTTACGGCTGTGCATCAGCAACTGGTGCGCGTGCTGTCCGTGAATATCTGCCAGCCATTCTCCAATAGTGCGTAATTGCTGGAGGGTGGCAGGGTGTCCATTGATAAAGTTGCGTGAACGCCCGCCTGATTCCATAAGTTTGCGCAGCATGCATATACCGGTTTCATCTTCCAGTGCATTTTCCGTCAGCCATTCCTGTAAAGCCGGGATCGTGCTTATATCAAACTGAGCGGAGATCTCGGCGTATTTACAGCCGTGTCTGATCTGACTTGTATCAGCTCGCCTGCCAAGTACAAGCTCCAGCGCATCGATCAGGATGGATTTCCCTGTTCCGGTTTCGCCGGTCAGAACGGTAAAGCCCGGTTTGAAGTGCAGATCAATATGATCGACGATAACGAAATTTCGGATGGATAAATTTTGCAGCATGGGGAATTAACGACTGTTCTTCTGCAGGATGCCGCTCCAGCCGAGTTTTTCCCGCAACATGCGGTAATAACTGTGGTGGACGGGATGAAGCAGTCTGATGGTATCCGGGCAGCGCCGGACAAAAACTCTGTCATGTTCACCCAGATCAAACCAGGAATGGCTGTCTGTGTAGATTTTGATCTCGGTCGTGAAATGGACTTTGATTTCAATGGTTGCATCTGCACCAATAACGATTGGGCGATTGCTCAGGGTATGTGGGCAGACTGGCACCAATGTCATCAGGTTGAGGCCGGGGTGCAGGATCGGCCCGCCAGAAGAGAGTGCATAAGCAGTTGATCCGGTAGGGGTTGCAATGATCAAGCCATCTGATCGTAAGGAATAAACATATTCATCATTGATATGGACTTCAAGTTCGATCATGCCACTGCTAATACCGCGATGGAGTACCACATCGTTAAAAGCCAGTTCTTTGAAGACACTTTCGCCATTGCGTGTAACCTCGGCCGTCAGCAGCATACGCTTTTCTACAGTAAACTGGCCGGCCAGCATATCGTTCAGGGTTTCATGCATCGTGTCGGCTGTAAGATCTGTCAGAAAGCCCAGTCTTCCCTGATTGATGCCGATGAGTGGAACACTGAACGGGACGAGTGCACGAGCAATGTTGAGCATCGTTCCGTCTCCTCCCAGCACAATTGCAAGATCAGCCTGTTTGCCGATTTCTTCCAGTGTTAAAACGGGGTATTTACTGTTGCTGATGTGCGTGGCTGTCAGTGAATCCAGTACTACATTGATGCCACGGTCAGTCAGGTATGCTGCCAAGTTCAGCAGGGGAGTCACAATATCCGGATTTTTATGCTTCCCAATTAAAGCAATCGTTTTGAACAAGTCGCTATTCATGGATGATGAAGAGTTGAAACAGTTGGCCTCGCCTTGATTTTTGTTTCGGGTAACCAGACTGACTGGAAAATAGTGATATGACCGGATATTACCGCAGCCTATGATAAAAAAGGCAGAAATCAGCTGTAAAGGGCTGTTTTGCTGGTATATGAAGCCAGAGGCGGCAGCTTCCTTGCAGATCAACCTCACTTATGGCGAGGCTGATTCGTGTAAAATAAACAGATGCTTAATGAACGCGAAAAAATTCTTCTCAAAACCCTGGTTGAACGTTATATCCATGAAGGTCAGCCTGTTGGTTCGCGTTCCCTTGCCAAATTTTCCGGTCTGGATTTAAGTCCGGCAACAATTCGTAATGTGATGACAGATCTCGAAGAAATGGGGTATGTCGCAAGTCCTCACACTTCTGCCGGACGAATGCCAACGACACTGGGTTACCGTTTTTTTGTAGATGCCCTGCTGGTAGTCAAGTCTTTGGATAATGAGCAAATCACCCTGCTGGAAAATCAGTTACATCCCAATAACCCTGCACATTTGATAAATACCACTTCTCGTCTGCTCTCGGATTTGACGCGATTCGCAGGTGTAGTAGTGACCCCCAAGCGAGTGGGCGGAGCAGTTTTCCGTCATATAGAATTTGTAGCATTGACAGAAAAACGGATTCTTCTGATTCTGGTAACGCCAGAGGGAGATGTCCAGAACCGGATTATTCTTACGGAAACAGCTTACAGTCAGTCTGATCTGATTGAGGCTGGAAATTTTCTCAATCAGCATTACGCTGGCTGTGCGCTGGAAGAGATTCGTTCGGGTCTGCAGCGCGAGTTGACCCAGCTTCGTCGCGATATGACCAGGCTCATGAATGCGGCGATTGAAATGGGAAATGATGCTTTACAGGAGAGCAGTGAGGCGGTAGTCATTGCGGGAGAACATCGGCTGTTTGATGTGCGTGATTTATCAGATAATCTTTCCAGCCTAAAAAGCCTGTTTGAGCTGTTTGAGCGAAAATCCAAACTGCTGCAGTTAATGGAGCTGAGTCGACAGGCGCACGGAGTGAAGATCTTTATCGGGGGAGAATCGGATGAAACGATACTGGAGGAAATCAGCGTGGTGACAGCCCCTTATGAGATGGAAGGGAAAATTGTCGGTACAGTGGGCGTGATTGGTCCGCGGCGCATGGCGTACGAACGCATTATTCCCATCGTGGACATTACAGCCAGGTTACTCTCAAGCAATTTATCGTAGTATTCCGCATATTTCTTCTCATCGATGAGCCAAATGTTACCAGAGCCTGCTTTTCGACATGGTTCTCCCGGAAAAATTGGTATTCTGTTGGTTAATCTGGGCACACCGGATGCGCCAACTGCCAAAGCGTTGCGCCCTTATCTGAAACAGTTCCTGAGCGCATCGCGCATCATTGAATTTCCGCGCTGGCTATGGTGGTTTATTTTGAACGGTATCATTCTCAATATCCGGCCAGCTAAATCTGCCAGAAAATACGAGCAGATCTGGACGCCAGAAGGTTCTCCTCTAAAAGTACACACCGAGCGCCAGACAGTGCGGATTGCAACATTGCTGGGGGAGCAGGTTGATTATCCGCTGATAGTTGAATATGCAATGATTATCGGTAATCCATCCATTGCGGAAAAATTGCAGCAGATGAAAATACAAGGCTGCGACCGGATATTGGTGTTGCCGCTGTTTCCTCAATATGCTGCCAGCAGCACCGGTTGCGTACTGGACAGCGTTTTTTCAGAATTGAGGAGAATGCGTAATATTCCTGATGTCCGTACAGTCAGGCACTATCACGATGATCCGGGTTATATTGCCGCGCTGGCGCAAAATGTTCGCGATTACTGGCAAGAGCATGGCCGGCCTGACAAACTGGTCATTAGCTTTCATGGTGTGCCACGCAAAACGTTGGATATGGGCGATCCCTATCATTGTGAATGCCAGAAAACGGGGCGATTGCTGGCGGAGGCACTGGAGCTTGAGAGTGATCGTTACCAAGTGTGTTTCCAGTCACGTTTTGGTTTCTCGCAGTGGTTAGATCCTTATACGGCTGTCGTACTTAAGGAGCTGGGAGAACAGAAAACCAGGCGGGTTGATGTTGTTTGTCCCGGTTTTGTTTCAGATTGCCTGGAAACGCTTGAGGAAATTGCTATGGAAGGAAAAGCAGCTTTTACCGAAGCGGGTGGAGGAGTGTTTCACTACATACCAGGCCTTAATGAACATCCGCTCTGGATTCAGGCGGTTGGGAACATCATTCAGACTCATCTGGCCGGCTGGGTTGATCAGCCTTTTTCCGAAGAGAGTGCGGAGCAGTCTCGCAAGCTGGCACTGGCTCTGGGTGCTAAGGAATGATGATGAATCTTTTAGAGGCGAAGCAGCTGTTTCTCTGTGTGCTGATAGGTATACTCACCGCTTGCGCGACTTCTCCCACAGGCCGGTCACAGCTGGTTTTTATGCCGGATTCAGAGGTAAACAGCATGGGGCTCCAGGCGTTTGATAGCCTGAAGCGCGAAAATAAGATCAGTCATAATGCGGCAAGTAACCATTTTGTTAACTGTGTTGCCAGTGCAATTACACGTGAGACAGGTGGTGAATGGGAGGTTGTCGTATTTGAAGATAAATCCCTGAATGCATTTGCGCTGCCAGGCGGTAAAATTGGCGTATATACCGGTCTGCTTGATCTGGTGGGTAACCAGGATCAGCTGGCTGCAGTAATTGGTCATGAAGTTGGACATGTAATGGCTCGCCATAGTAACGAGCGTTTGTCTCAGCAGATGGGTACCAATCTTGGAATTTCACTCATTCAGGCAGCTGCTGCACCGCAATCAGCATTGGGACAAACTGCAGTTGGCCTTCTCGGGGTGGGGGCTCAGTACGGGATTATCATGCCATATAGCAGACTGCAGGAATCCGAGGCAGATAAGATTGGTCTGGATTTAATGGCCAGGGCCGGGTTCAATCCAGCTGAAAGCATAAGGTTATGGCAAAAAATGGATCAGGCCAGTCAGGGGATGGAGCCAGTGGAGTTCCTTTCCACGCACCCGTCGCATGTTTCCCGCATACAAAGTCTGCAGGTGAATTTACCGGGGGCGCAGCAGTTGCAGCAACAGGCGAAAGCAGCAGGGAAAAACCCTCGCTGCACCAGATAGTAAATTGATGAATTCGTAACTGTATAGGCAATGTTTATAAAATCAATTGGTTGCCAATAACAGTTTGCTAGTTTTTGGAAAATTATTTTTTATATTTGAGGAGATAAAAACAAATGTCACAGAAGCACCCTGTTATTGCAGTTACTGGCTCATCCGGGGCCGGAACATCCACAGTCAAGACAAGTTTTGAACATATTTTTCAGCGTGAGAAGCTGAATGTGGCGGTAGTGGAAGGAGACAGCTTCCACCGTTATGATCGTGAATCCATGAAACGGGCAGTTGAAGAATCAGAAAAAGGAGGAGGGCGCCCCATTAGCCACTTTGGTCCGGAAGCCAATGAATTCGAGAAATTGGAGGCACTATTCAGGTCGTATGGCCAGAGCGGATCAGGTGAGGTACGCCTTTACCTGCATAATGAGCAGGAAGCGCAGCCATACAACCAGAAACCCGGTACTTTCACGCCATGGAGGCCGATACAGGCTGGTACCGATCTGTTGTTTTATGAAGGTTTGCATGGCGGAGTCAAGAGCGATACCGCTGATGCTGGCCAGCATGTCGATCTGCTGGTTGGTGTGGTTCCAATTGTTAATTTGGAATGGATACAGAAAATATATCGTGATACCGCTGCCAGAGGGTACTCGTGCGAAGCAGTAACGCACACCATCCTGCGTCGCATGCACGATTATGTTCATTACATTACTCCTCAGTTCTCGCGTACACATGTTAATTTCCAGCGCGTGCCAACGGTTGACACATCCAATCCGTTTATTGCACGGGACATTCCCACGCTGGATGAAAGCATGGTGGTTATCCGCTTCCGTGACCATAAGGGTGCAGATTTTCCTTACCTGCTTAATATGATAAGTGGGTCGTTTATGTCTCGCCCCAATACTATCGTTGTTCCGGGCGGTAAAATGGGCATGGCGATTGAGTTGATCCTTACACCACTTATTCTGGATCTGGTGGCAAAAAGCAAAAAGTAGTTTTTTTGACACCCTGCCTGCCAGTAATGGCAGCAGGGTGTTTAGCTGTTCCCTCTCTCTATGACTGCATTACTTACTGATCTCAACCCGGAACAGCTGGAAGCCGTGACCTGGCCGCACCAGTCAGCCCTGGTGCTGGCGGGAGCGGGTAGTGGCAAAACCAGGGTGCTGACTGCACGCATTGCCTATTTGCTGCAAACGGGCCATGCTCAACCACAAAATATCCTGGCTGTTACGTTTACTAATAAAGCGGCTCGTGAAATGGTTACCCGCATCGGTACGATGCTGCCTGTCAATATCCGCAATATGTGGATTGGTACGTTTCACGGCTTATGCCACCGTATGCTGCGGGCTCACCATGAAGATGCAGGGTTGCCAAAGGCATTCCAGATCCTGGATATGGCAGATCAGCTGGCCGTCATTAAACGTATTCTGAAAGAGCGTTCACTGGATGAGAAAACATTGCCCCCAAGGCAACTGCAATGGTTTATCAATAACGCCAAGGAAGAAGGGTTGCGGGCTTCCCGGGTTGATGCGCGTGGTAATTTCAACCAGACTCTGGCTGAATGCTATCAGGTGTATGAAGCTGTCAGTATGCGGGAAGGTACGGTTGATTTTGCTGAATTGCTGCTGCGCTGCTATGAATTACTAAGTCGCAATGAAGTTTTGCGTGACCATTATCGTAATCGGTTCGAGCATATACTGGTGGACGAATTTCAGGACACCAATCGTTTACAGTATCAATGGATCAAACTGCTGACAGGGTCTGGTTTGCAACAGCATGCAGCTATTTTTGCTGTTGGAGATGATGACCAGAGCATTTATGCTTTCCGGGGTGCGCATGTTGGCAATATGCATGATCTCGAAAAGGATTTTGGCGTATCCAAAATTATCCGGCTGGAGCAGAACTACCGTTCGCATGGCAACATTCTCGACGCAGCTAATGCGCTGATCGAAAATAACAAAGGGCGTCTGGGCAAAAACCTGTGGACAGCAGCCGGGGAAGGCGAACCGGTGCGAGTATATTACGCTGCTACAGATATGGATGAGGCCAGTTTTATTGTCGATGAAATCAGGGCGCTGCATGCTGACGGTCTGGCTCTTTCCGATATTGCCCTGTTATACCGCTCCAACGCACAGTCACGGGTGCTGGAGCACAGTTTATTCAATGCCTCTGTTTCTTATCGTGTTTACGGTGGTATGCGTTTCTTTGATCGCCAGGAAATAAAGCATGCCCTGGCTTATCTCCGGTTAATTGCTTTGCCGGATGATGACAATGCATTGTTGCGCATCATCAATTTTCCCCCCAGAGGAATAGGGGCGCGCACGCTGGAACAGCTGCAGGATCAGGCAAAGATGCTTGGAATCGGCCTGTGGCAGGCAGCGCTGAGCACATGTGAAGGAGGAAAATCTGTAACCAGAAGCAGTCAATCCGGGAGAGGGGTGGCGGGTTTTGTCAATCTGGTTTTATCTCTGCAGCAGGAAACCAGAGGATTACCGCTACCGGAAATTATCCGGCGAATGGTTGATCAGAGTGGGCTGGTGGCACATTACCAGGCTGAGCGTGAAGGTGGTGAACGACTGGACAACCTTAAAGAGCTGATTAACGCGGCGACCAGTTTTGTGCATGAATCCGAGGATGACAGTCTCACGGCTTTTCTGGCGCATGCTTCGTTGGAAGGTGGTGAGCATCAGGCAGAAGGGCATCACGACGCAGTGCAGTTAATGACAGTGCATGCCGCGAAGGGTCTGGAATTTCAGTCAGTTTTCATTAGCGGCCTGGAGGAAGGACTGTTTCCTCACGAAAACAGCCGCAATGAGCTCAATGGGCTGGAAGAAGAAAGGCGTTTGATGTATGTGGCGATGACGCGCGCACGGCAACGCTTATATCTGAGTTATGCGGACAGTCGCATGCTGCATGGACAGATTCGTGTGAATGTGCCCTCCCGGTTTGTCGATGAGATCCCTCAGGCACTTCTGAAGCGGCTGAGATCTGGTTCTTCCGGAGGTGGGTATCGCCATTCGCTATCAGGGATAACACCATCTGCTTCTGATTTTACTAACACCGCTCAGGCAAATAAAAGCTTGCTGACTGAGGCAACTAAAAAAATGGTTTCACGTGGATTGAATAGTGCTGCCGGCTTTTATATTGGCCAGCAGGTATCGCACACCAAGTTTGGTATGGGCACTATTCTGAATTGCGAGGGGAATGGAGCAGATATGCGTGTTCAGGTAAATTTCCGTCAGGCTGGAACAAAATGGCTCTCGCTTGCATACGCAAAGCTGGAAGCGATAAACGGCTAAAATTTAGCGCTACTCCTCAATCTGGTTCGCTTCTTCTTTGTTTTCTTCGTTATCTGGTGCTGAGCCAACATCTTCTTCCTGCTCATAATGGAAGATGTCTTTGTAGCTGATATAAACAGAAGCAAATGCGACCGGGAACCAGATAATGAAACCCAGTCCATACAGCATGGCTGAAAATATGCCGAGAATGAACAGAATGACCGCATAAATCTGTAAAGCAAAGAGATTCTTCAGGCATGCGAAGAAACTTTTACGAATGGCAATGAGCGGGGGCATGTTCTCGAAAACTACCAGCATGGGGGCAAACCAGACTGCCATCATCAGGGGAATTGCCAACAGGAGGGAAAGCAGGGAAGCAGATAACAGACTGCTCATCACGCCGGGCAACTCTGTTTCATCAAATCGTTTGCCGTGTAACCACATATCAACTACCGCATCCCCCCCGCGCAGCATAAAAAGACCAGTAATTAAAATATCACCAACCAGATAGATTCCACCTATCGTAATAAGGGGCGCGGTGTATTTCTTGAATCCATAAAACAGATACTCCAGCTCAAGTTTTCCATTCAAATCCAGTTGCCTGCATCCGGCCATGATTCCTGCCACAAAAACAGGTGCGGTCAATATGCCGACAAAGCCACCTAAATACGGGATAAGCCCCAGTGTGGTGCCGATCAATAAATAGGTGAAGCACAAGAGTATCCAGTTGAATGGCGACATACGAAAAAAATAAAAGCCACTCAGGATCCACTGTAAACCCTGTTTACCACGTACGTATCGTGCTTCCATTCATCATTCTCCAGTAGTTTGAAGTAAATTTCGTCAGAAACCCGGTTGTCTGCCTGCAGAGGCTGGTGAAAAGAACCGTGCCACTGAAAATAGTTGCATGTAATAACAGATAATCTCAGGCATACAAAACCGGCAATACACTTGGGTTATTCAGGTGATGTTCCAGGATTCTTCTGAAGTGGGCAGGATCTTTTTTATGTGTCAGTTCACCGGGACGTGGCAAATGGTAATCATACAAACGCGATAACCAGAAACGTAATGCGCCGGCGCGCAGCATGGCGGGCCACGCAGGATATTCACCTTCTGCCAAAGGCCGAACAGTATGATAGGCTTTTACGAGAGCATGCATACGTGTTTGATCCACTGTACCATCATTACAGGTACACCAGTCATTTGCTGTAATCGCCAGATCGTAGAGTAACGTGTCATTACAGGCAAAGTAAAAATCAATGATTCCACCTATACCGTTTGGTGTGAACAGGACGTTATCCCGGAAAAGGTCAGCATGCACGACACCTTGCGGCAGGTTGGCCGTGGTTTGTATTGCCTGGTACTGTAATTCTTCTTTAAGCAAATGCTGTTCGGAAGGGGGAAGGAAGGGAATGACTGTTGCAGCAGTAGCCTGCCACCAACCCGGTCCACGTGGATTTTTATTTCGGCTGGTGTAATTTTGTCCTGCCAGATGCATTCTGGCGAGCATTTCACCGACTTGTGCACATTGTTTTGTCTCGACTTGTACCATTGAATGCCCTGGAAGGAAGCTCACGATACAGGCCGGTTTGTTATTTAACTGTCTTAACAGGTTGCGATCCAGTGATGCAACCGGGCTGGGGCAGGGAATACCCTGTTCAGCAAGATGTGCCATCAGGTTGAGATAGAAAGGCAGTTCGGCACAGGTTAATTTTTCAAACAGGGTGAGAATGAATTTGCCCTGTGTGGTGATGACAGAGTAATTGGTATTTTCAATGCCGGATGAAATGCCCTGCAAATCGACCAGCGTTCCCAGTGAGTAATTTTGTAGCCAGACAGCGAGCTGTTCTTTGGTAACCGGAGTAAAAACAGACATGAATGGAGCAAAAATTGTTTGATTTAAGGGTGACAGTTAGTTGCTGTCAGATGGATTTACGCAGAGAGGTGTAGCTTCAGTCATTCTGTTCAGAACCGGTAAACCTGCCACATTGGAACACTGATGCCCGATTCCATATCTCCAGGGTGGGGCGTGCCAGCAGCGCTGCGCCGATTCAGCAGGTAATAAGGCTTACCGATCCGAGGGGTAATCTTGAGCATATATAGCTCACCGTTGACACGATATTCTTCGACCATCCTGTCTTTTCCTTCATGAATCGTAATTTCCGGTTCAAGAGAGGGATCCAGCCCCAGCTCAGGAGGAAGCGAAGTTCCTTCACCAGCAGCGGGGCCGGGGATCTCTGGTAATGGGATCAGATTGTCCGGTTGCTGTTGAGCTAACGCCAGTGGGGATACCCAGATCAGGCTGCTGCAGAAAAATGAAAGAAGTGATAGCCTCATGCTGATATATCTGAAAAGTTTAAATAGGTGATTGGTATTAAGTGAAACGGATTCACTGAACCTAAAGATTGAGCTGGATATTGCGTTCAGCTGTGGTAGGCTCAAACCCTGATGTTTCATAGTAACGGAATATTGCTTCAACAACTTCAGACGGTTCATCCACCATTTGAATAAGATCAATATCTTCTTCTGAAATAAAATTTTCCTGGATAAGTACTTGCTGGAACCAGTCGATCATTCCTTTCCAGAAGTCTGAACAGACCAGAATAATTGGCATCTTACGGGTCTTTCCTGTCTGGACGAGTGTTAATGCCTCCATCAGTTCATCCAGCGTTCCGAATCCTCCTGGCATGACAACGTAGGCCGTTGCAAATTTTATGAACATATATTTGCGGGCAAAAAAGTGTCGGAAGGTCTGGCTGATGTCCTGATAAACGTTACGGTGCTGTTCGTGGGGAAGCTGGATATTTAGCCCTACGCTTGGAGATTTTCCGTAAAAAGCGCCTTTATTGGCTGCTTCCATAATACCCGGTCCGCCGCCGGAGATGACCGAGAACCCGGCGTCTGACAATTGTCTTGCAATCGCTTCGGTTAACTTATAATACGGGTGCTCGGGGTGGGTTCTGGCACTGCCAAAAATACTGATGGCGGGCTGGATGCATTCGAGTCGCTCTGTTCCTTCAACAAATTCTGCCACAATACCGAGAACCCGCCATGACTCCCTGGCTGACCAGGGTTTTTCCAGGGTGAGGGCGTCCGATAACTTTGCTTGCAAGCTCATGAGGATCCTTGTTTGATGAAAACACTCTTGCTGGTTGACGGTTCTTCCTACCTGTATCGTGCCTTTCATGCACTGCCCGATTTGCGTAACCGCCTTAATGAGCCGACTGGTGCTGTTTATGGTGTTCTGAATATGCTGCGTCGCCTGCATAAGGAGTATCGGCCAAATTATAGCGCGTGTGTGTTTGACGCAAAAGGCAAAACATTCCGTGATGATATTTATCCGCAATATAAAGCTCATCGCCCGCCGATGCCGGATGATTTGTCCAGACAGATTGAGCCTTTGCATGCCTGTATCCGGGCGATGGGTTGGCCGCTTCTAATGAAGGATGGTGTTGAGGCTGATGATGTAATCGGGACGCTGGTGGAACGTGCTGTCAGCAAGCAGGCACAATGTGTGATTGCAACAGGGGATAAGGATATTGCCCAACTGGTCAGGCCGGGTATCCGGCTGGTGAACACCATGAATAACGAGTCTCTGGATGAATCAGGTGTTCTGCAGAAATTTGGCGTGACACCAGCGCAGATTATCGATTTTCTGGCACTGGTGGGAGATAGCGTTGACAACATCCCCGGAGTGGAGAAAGTGGGGCCGAAGACTGCGGTAAAGTGGCTTAATCAGTATGGTTCATTAGATAACCTGATTGCACATGCAGAAGAAATAAAGGGTGCTGCGGGTGAAAATTTACGTAAAGCGCTGGATTGGCTGTCAGTTTCAAGGAAATTGCTGACCATCAAATGCGATCTTCCACTTGCTGTGGATTGGGATGATTTGATTGCCACTCCGCCCGATGCAGACAAGTTGGCTGAACTCTATGAGCGGCTTGAGTTTAGAAGCTGGTTGCGTGAATTTAAGCAACCTGGTTCGGAGAAAAATCTGCAATCCGGATCAGGTGCTGCAGCTGTGAGTAAAGATGATCCACCATTATGGGCTGGTGGCGAAAGCGGGGGTGAGCGTGACTACCAGGTCGTTTTGAGTGAATCGCAACTGGATGATTGGCTGACGAAATGTGAGTCTGCTGAGCTGGTCTCGATTGATACCGAAACAACCAGCCTGAATCCAATGGAGGCCAGGCTGGTTGGGGTTTCATTTTGCGCTGAGCCGGGGCATGCCGCCTACATACCACTTGCTCATCATTACCAGGGCGTGCCCGTGCAGCTGAATCGTGAACATATTCTGCAAAGGTTGAAGTCCTGGTTGGAGAATGCTGACAAACCCAAGATTGGGCAGAACCTGAAGTACGACAGGCATATATTTGCCAATCATGGGGTGGTGTTGAATGGAATTGCACACGATACACTGCTGCAATCATACGTGCTGGAATCCCATCTTTCACATGATCTGGATAGTCTGGCCAGCCGGCATTTGGGTATACAAACCCTGACCTATGATGAAGTTACCGGCAAGGGAGCCAAACGTATCGGGTTTGATCAGGTGGAAATCGAGCGGGCAGGAGTTTATGCGGCTGAAGACGCTGATATTCCATTACGTTTGCATCGGTCTTTATTCCCGATAATCTGTAAGGATGAGCGCCTCTGTCACATTTACCGGCAGATTGAAATGCCATTGCTGGAGGTCTTGTTCCGGATGGAGCGGAATGGAGTGTTGCTGGATACCAATCTGTTGCGGGCACAGAGTGGTGAGTTGACGCAGCAACTGATTGTGCTTGAGCAGCAGGCGCATTCTCTCGCCGGTCATGCTTTCAATCTGAATTCAACCAGGCAGATTCAGGAAATATTATTTGATCAGCACAAATTGCCGGTTATCAAAAAAACTCCTAAAGGCGTGCCATCCACAGATGAAGAAGTATTGCAGCAGCTGGCGCTGAATTATCCGTTACCAAAGGTTCTGCTGGACTATCGTGGGCTTGCCAAGCTCAAATCGACTTACGTTGATAAATTACCGCAGATGGTGAACGGGCAAACCGGCCGTGTGCACACACATTACGCCCAGGCAGTTGCGGTTACCGGTCGTCTGGCAAGCAGTGATCCCAATTTGCAGAATATTCCTGTACGTACGCCGGAAGGCCGACGTATCCGTGAGGCTTTTATTGCGCCGGGTGGCTGGCTTATTGTTTCAGCAGATTATTCACAGATTGAATTACGCATTATGGCCCATATATCCAAGGACGCGGGGCTGATACAGGCTTTCACTGAAGGGCAGGATATTCACCGTGCTACGGCTGCAGAAGTGTTTGGTGTGCAGGTTGAGCAGGTGACCCCGGAACAGCGCCGTTACGCTAAAGTTATCAACTTTGGTCTGATTTATGGCATGTCTGAATTTGGGCTTGCCACTCAACTGGGGTTGGAGCGTACAGCTGCTCGAATTTTTATTGATCGTTATTTCGCGCGCTACCCCGGGGTGGCGGGTTATATGAAACGTACACGGGAGCTCGCGAGGCAGAATGGGTATGTTGAAACCGTATTGGGGAGGAGGTTGCAGTTGCCTGATGTTCGCAGTGGCCAGCGTAACCGCCAGATGGGGGCTGAACGGGCGGCAATCAATGCACCGATGCAGGGTACTGCCGCAGATATCATTAAGCTGGCCATGGTTTCTGTGCACCAATGGCTGGAAGGGGAACAGCTCCAAAGTAAATTGATCATGCAGGTTCATGATGAACTGGTGCTGGAAGTGCCTGAAACTGAATTGTTTGTAGTTAAGGAAAATCTGCCTCGGTTGATGGAAAACGTACTTAAGCTGGACGCGCCACTAAAAGTTGAAATGGGTACGGGTAAAAACTGGGATCAGGCACATTGATTCTACTACCGGTTTTTATTTTGGAGGTCAAATGGTTTTATCGGGGGGTACTGAAAAAATCATTAATTTTCTTGACTTGTAAGTGACATCTCTTTAGATTGATTTTTTGCAAGATTATAAACGTGAAGGAGGGTAGTTATAAATATGGACGTCGTATCAATACTGATGACCGGTCTCGTTGATCTGCCGTGGTGGGGTTATATTGTGGTAGCACTGGTGCTTACGCACATCACAATTGCCAGCATCACCATTTTTTTACATCGCTATCAGGCGCACCGGTCGCTGGAGCTGCACCCTATACCTAGTCATTTCTTTCGTTTCTGGCTGTGGCTGACTACTGGCATGGTTACCAAGGAATGGGCGGCTATTCATCGGAAGCATCACGCCAAATGTGAAACTGTGGATGATCCACATAGCCCTGTAGTTTTTGGTATCAATAAAGTGCTGAGGGAAGGTGCCGAGCTTTATAAAATAGAAAGCAAGAACCAGGAAACGCTTGATCGCTATGGGCATGGTACGCCTGATGACTGGATGGAGCGTAATGTGTATGGCAAACATAGCGTGGCTGGCATTGCTTCTATGCTGGTTATCAATGTGGTTCTGTTTGGTCCGATTGGGTTGACAATCTGGGCGGTACAAATGATGTGGACACCAGTGATGGCAGCCGGAGTTATAAACGGGGTTGGACACTACTGGGGTTATCGGAATTTCCGTGCCGAGGATGCCAGCCGTAATATCGTTCCCTGGGGAATTCTCATCGGCGGTGAAGAGTTGCATAACAATCATCATGCGTATCCAACTTCAGCCAGACTATCCAATAAGTGGTATGAATTCGATATCGGCTGGATGTATATTCGGATATTGGAAATGATGGGGTTGGCGCGCGTGAAGAAAACAGCTCCCAAGTTACAGTTGAACAAGGCCAAGACTGAGTGTGATCTGGAAACATTGCAGGCAGTTATTTCTCATCGATATGAGGTGCTGGCAAAATATACCAAGTCGTTAAAGGTTGCATTCAAGAATGAACTGGTACATATGCAGCAGGCAGCAATTGAGAATGGTGTAGATGGACTGACTTTACGGAACTGGGTGCTGGCTGATGCAAAAACCTTGAAGGAGGAAGAGCGCGATAAGCTGGAACGAGTACTGAGTCATGCTCAGAAGCTTGATAAACTTTATTGCATGAGAGAAGAGTTATCTGCAATATGGGAGCGTTCAGCGGCAACAAAAGATGAGCTGCTCAAACAGTTGCAGGATTGGTGTCATCGTGCAGAAGAAAGTGGTATCGAGTTACTGGAGAATTTCTCTCGACGGTTACGCAGCTACGCTATGACTTAACGAGAGATCGGATGGAAACAAAAAACCCGCTTCAAGCGGGTTTTTTGTTTCAGAAAGCAGAAAGACAGATACTTTTACTTAAGCTTGGTTTCTTTGTAAGTAACGTGTTTTCTCGCAACCGGGTCAAACTTCTTCATTTCCAGTTTTTCCGGGTTGGCACGCTTGTTCTTGGTTGTCGTGTAAAAATGACCTGTACCCGCTGTGGATTCCAGTTTTATTTTCTCGCGCATAACTTATACCTTTCCTCGTTCGTTTTGCTGAACCTTAATCAAGACAGTCAGATACGCTCTCCACGTGCGCGCATATCGGCAATTACGGTATCAATACCGTTTTTATCAATGGTACGTAACGCGGCGTTGGAAATACGTAAACGTATCCAGCGATTTTCACTTTCCAGCCAGAAGCGGCGTGATTGCAGGTTTGGCAGAAAGCGGCGTTTGGTTTTGTTGTTGGCATGAGAGACATTATGACCACTCATGGGACGCTTCCCTGTGACTTGACATACACGCGCCATGTTACATAACTCCTGTGATTAAATACTGAAGCTCAACATTATAGCGTGCATGGATATGTTTTTTCAATTCAAATCAGGCCGCGTTCTGCAAATGACACAACCTCATCGCTGCCGATAACAAAATGATCCAGCACTTTTATATCCACCAGAGCAAGTGCCTGTTTGAGGGATTGTGTCAGTATTTCATCAGTCCGGCTGGGTTCGGCGATCCCGGAAGGGTGGTTGTGCGCAAAAATCATTGCAGCGGCATTATGATATAGAGCACGTTTGACGATTTCACGCGGGTAAACGCTGGCCTGTGTCAATGTACCGTTGAAAAGTTCTTCAGTAACAATCGTTCGGTGTCTAGCATCCAGAAAAATACCGACAAAAACTTCATACGGTTTGCTGCCCAGACTTAAACGCAGGTAGTTTCGTACGGATTGGGGAGAATCCATGATGTCACCACACTTGAATTCTTCAGCCAGCGCTCGCTTTGCCATTTCCATGACAGCCTGCAGTTGTGCAAATTTTGCTGGTCCCATTCCAGGCAATGCACTGAATTCTTGCAGATTTGCGGTGCACAATTTTGTTAGGCTGCCAAAATGTAACAATAAATTGCGTGCCAGTTCGACAGCACTAACCCCGGTAATGCCGGTACGTAAAAAAATAGCCAGTAATTCTGCATCTGAAAGAGCCGTAGCTCCTTTTTCGATCAGTTTTTCCCGTGGGCGTTCAGCCTCCGGCCAGTCTGAAATTGCCATATTTGAATGAATCCTGTAAAAGTTGGCGCGTTGAGTTTGGTAATGTGGGTAGAACGGTCATCGTGCCAAAAAATGAATGATGATCTTGCTTTTTATGAATGGATTTTATGAGCCAAATTAATGTTCTTGCGGGAAAACGCCTGTTGCTGGGAGTGACTGGTGGCATTGCTGCTTATAAAACTGCAGAGTTGGTTCGCTTGCTGATGCAGGAAGGGGTGGCGGTGCAGGTTGTCATGACGGAATCAGCCTGCCGGTTTATCGGAGCAACTACATTCCAGGCACTGACAGGTAAAAGAGTATTTACTGAGCTTTGGGATGCTGATATGGCAAACAGCATGGCTCATATCAACCTTTCCAGAGAAGCGGATGCGATTATGGTTGCGCCGGCAAGTGCTGATTTTATTGCGAAGATTGTACATGGCATGGCTGATGATTTGCTTTCTACGCTTTGCCTGGCACGGAACTGTCCTTTGCTGATTGCCCCTGCCATGAATCTGCAAATGTGGGAAAACGCGGCAACCCAACGTAATCTGACCATCTTGCAGCAGGACGAGGTAACAGTATTCGGTCCGGATAGTGGTTATCAGGCTTGCGGCGAAACCGGGACAGGGCGCATGCTGGAACCGAAAGATTTAACGGAAGCAGTACGCCGTTTCTTTCAGCCCAAGTATCTTGGTGGCAAACGAGTATTGATCACGACCGGGCCTACGTTTGAAGCGATTGATGCAGTCAGGGGACTGACCAACCGGAGCTCCGGGAAAATGGGGCTGGCAATGGCACAAGCAGCGCTTGATGCCGGAGCACAGGTCACGCTGGTATGTGGTCCGGTTTGTTTGCCATCGCCGGTGGTACACAAACTGATTTGTATTGTCAGCGCTGACGAGATGTTTGCTGCTGTTAAAGAAGAGGTAAACAATTGCGATATTTTTATCAGCGTGGCAGCCGTTGCAGATTATCGTCCGTCTGAACAGTACGCTTCCAAACTGAAAAAAACTGCGATGAGTATTACGCTGACCCTGGTGCCCAACCCGGATATTTTGCAGTATGTGGCCAGCTTGCCAAATTCTCCATTTTGTGTGGGGTTTGCGGCAGAAACGGACGAAATCGAACAGTATGCAGCTGAGAAGCGAAAAAGGAAGAAATTACCCCTGATCGTTGCCAATAATGCTGTTGAAACAATCGGTTCGAACGAAAGTTCACTGATTCTGCTGGATGATGAAGGGACGCATTATTTACCAAGAGCAGACAAGAATGCACAGGCTCGGTTGGTGATGGCGCATATAACCCGTCTTTATGAAAAATTTAATGGATGTAACACTGATCACCATGAAACAAGTTGATATCAAGCTGCTTGATCCACGCTTACAAGAGATTCTGCCTGGCTATGCTACGCCCGGTTCTGCCGGCCTTGATTTACGTGCCTGTATTGATAAGCGTACTGAAATTCATCCAGGTGAGACACTTTTGATTCCTTCCGGAATAGCCATTCATCTGGCTGATCCCGGTTTTGCCGCTATGGTACTGCCGCGTTCCGGTCTGGGACACAAGCATGGAATCGTGCTGGGTAACCTGGTGGGGTTGATTGATTCAGACTATCAGGGACAAATTCTGGTTTCTATATGGAATCGGGGGCAAGCTGTATTTACATTGGAACCATTGGAGCGAATTGCACAACTTGTCGTTGTACCAGTGGTACAGGCAAGCTTTAACGTGGTGGATGATTTTCAACTGAGTCAACGTGGCGAGAAAGGGTTTGGCAGTACCGGCAAATGTTGAAACGCTATCTGGCAGTTTTACTGGTAATCGGTGGATCAAATATAGCCAGCGCTAATGACCAGCGATTGCCAACTGTAAAACTTGGAATTCTGGATTATGCGGTTACAGCGGGGCTGGCAGAAACGGTGTCAGCTCGTATGGCCGGGTTAATGCATCGCATGCACTTGCCTGAAAACAGCGGCATGCTTTTTGTTTTTCCGCAATCAGGTATTCATTGCATGTGGATGAAAGATACCGCTATCCCTTTAAGTGTCGCCTTTGTGGATGAAACAGGGAAGATCATCAACCTTGCTGAAATGATTCCTGAGACACTTATTCCGCATTGCGCGGCCAGTGCAGCAAAATATGCACTGGAAATGAACGGCGGATGGTTTGAAAAACGAGGAGTCAGAGCAGGAGATCAGGTTTCGGGAATCTCGAGATTGGGTGGTATGCACTATACAGGTGCCAGTGAGAGGAGGCGTTATCTGGTTGAACGTGTTATACAGCAAAATTTTTAGTTATACGATACTCCACCGTTCTTTTTTCTGATCCCATTTGTAATCATAATGGCTACTAATTTCCTCATCCATAAGCTTATATGAGTAGCTGGCTCTTAATGTATATTGATTAAGATTTTGTACTACGGCCTCGGGAATACCATGCATGGAAAGATAAGAGAGGGTAGGAAAATCTCGTGTTCTACTATCGTTTGGCCCCATATTCATGTCAGGAGAAAACAACCTTGGAATTTCGATAACCTCATTGTCGCGCATTAGAGATAGCTTTAAATTAAGTCCTCGACACTCATTTTGGCTCAAATTTGCATAACGAACTATAGTCTGATGAACATCTTTTTTTGTTTTTTCAATTTCAAGGATTCGTCGATCGTTATTGATCTGTAAAAGTAGTCTCGGCTTCTGAGATTCTCTAAATACGGATAAATTTATGAAGTATCCGTAAATTAAAAAGACAGCCGAAATTAAACCTCCTGAAGCTGTAAAAATATACGTGGTAATTGTTATCTTATTCGCAAGATCAATGTCTTGATCAGTGACCCAGATTGTGACTGCGAGTGCAATCGCAGCTAATAGGATAGAAAGAGTAACAGGTAACTTCATCTTTGATAGCTAATTCAGCGCTGTTTGCATTGGTGTAAGTATCTACCGCATGCCGGGGAGCATGCCCTTGACTGCTCGCATCATTTTTGCCATTCCTCCTTTGCTCATCATTTTCATCATTTTGCGTGCCTGTTCAAATTGCGTAAGCAGACGGTTGACTTCCTGTACAGAAACGCCGGAGCCTGCAGCGATGCGACGTTTGCGGGAAGCCTTGATGATTTCCGGTTTGGCACGCTCCTGAGGGGTCATGGAGTTAATGATACCTTCGGTGCGATTGATGATTTTTTCATCAACATTTACGTTCTGAGCTGCTTGGCTGAGTTGATGAGGCAGTTTTTCCAGCATGGCGCTCATTCCTCCCATTTTTTTCATTTGCTGGAACTGCTGCTGGAAATCGTTAAGATCGAAGCTCTTACCTGATTTCATTTTCTTTATCAGGCGTTCAGCTTCTTTCTGATCAGATGCGCGTTGTGCGTCTTCAATCAGTCCGAGCACGTCCCCCATCCCGAGAATACGTGAGGCCATGCGATCCGGGTAAAATGGTTCCAATCCGTTCAGTTTCTCAGCAACACCGGCAAATTTGATTGGCTTCCCGGTAACGTGCCGGACAGAAAGGGCAGCACCCCCACGTGCATCGCCATCGAGCTTGGTGAGTATTACACCAGTCAGTGGCAGAGCTTCAGAGAAGGCTTTGGCGGTATTGACAGCGTCCTGACCCTGCATGGCATCAACCACAAACAGTGTTTCAACCGGTTTCAGCAATTGTTCCAGCTGGCTGATTTCCTGCATCATGGCCTCGTCGATACCGAGTCGTCCGGCAGTGTCGACAATCACCACATCGTGATGATGTTTACGTGCAAAATCCAGAGCGGTGGTGCTGATTTCGGCAGGTTGCCGGCCGGCTTGTACCGGAAAGAAATCAGCACCGATCTGTTCGGCCAGAAGTGCCAGCTGCTCAATGGCAGCAGGGCGGTAAACGTCACATGAGACCAGCAATACTTTCTTTTTTTTCTGATCCATCAGCCACTTTGCCAGTTTGCCACTGCTGGTGGTTTTACCGGCACCCTGCAGGCCTGCCATGAGAATAACGGCGGGTGGTGCGACATTCAGATTGAGTTCTGCTTTGTCACCACCCATGATGGCGACCAGCTCCTCATGAACGATACCGATGAGCGCCTGGCCCGGGGACAGTTTGTCCAGAACCTCGTGCCCGATAGCACGTTGTTTGACCTGCTCAATGAATGTTTTGATGGCTGGCAAAGCGACATCAGCTTCGATCAGAGCCATGCGCACTTCACGCAATGCTTCCTGAATATTGCTTTCAGTCAGGCGTGCTTCACCACGCAGCGTTTTGATAACGCCAGAAAGGCGTTCGGTTAAGTTGTCAAACATGTAAACTCCTGTAGAAACGGTATCCGCTGGCGAGGGCTGTGCCCTGTGTTAAACTTTGCAGAAGCTGTCAGGCAGCACTTCTGCTTTATCCCGGCGTAGAGTAGACTGGCTGTCTCTTCGCCAATTGTTCAGGTTGCGACTATCAATGCCCAGCATTCTAACTTATCTCAGCGCTTCATTGCTTTACGGGATTGCCGGATGGTATTTTTGGCGAGCTGTGCACACAGATACCTCTGTTCCAGGGGTGGTATCAAACGTGAAATTGCAGCAATACGTGATGCTGATCCCGCTGACTGTTCATGGGTTGGTGCTGTATCGTGCTGTATTTACGGGCGACATGCTGAGCTTCGGTGTTGGAAATGCTATTTCAGCGATTGTGTGGCTGACCGCGATGATTTACTGGGTATCGGGTTTTTTTGCATCATTGCGAGGGTTGCAGAATCTCATCGCGCCGATTTCAGCCATAGCGGCAATTGCTGTTTGGGTACCGCTGCTGCTGCCTTCTGTTCATCCGCTTGCCCATGCCGGAATGACGGCTTTCATAACCCATTTGCTGACAGCAATGCTCGCTTACAGTCTTTTCATAATTGCCGCTCTGCACGCTGTATTGATGACACTGCTCGAACGTCGTTTACACCATTCAGTGGTGTCATCGATATTCGTACAACTACCACCTCTCCTGGTGATGGAGAAAATGCTGTTTCGTCTTGTGTGGACAGGGTTTGCCCTGCTCAGCCTGACTCTTTTCAGCGGTGTTGTTTTCTCGGAAGAACTGTTCGGCCAATCTGTACCATTTACACATAAATCATTATTCGGCTTTATTTCCTGGGGAATATTCGCTGCTTTGCTGGCAGGAAGGCATCTGTACGGGTGGCGTGGCCGTAAGGCGATCCGCTGGATGCTGGCCGGATTTGTTGCGCTTATCCTGTCTTATCTTGGCAGTAAGTTTGTGCTGGAAATTATCCTCAATCGCTAGTTGAAATCCAGGGATCTATCCCGTTAATTCAGCAATAATTCTCCCTGTGGATGTCTGAGAAATCTTTTCTGCCGTTATTGATTGGGGTCTTGGTTCGATAAGGTGTGACGCACCAATTTCTTCGATTCTTCCCGGAAAGATATTCAAATATGAATCTGGTTGACACCAATACTCAAATGCTGGATGAATTTGTGGATGCCTTATGGCTGGAGGATGGTTTATCGCGCAATACCTTGACCAGCTATCGGGCAGATCTGGTGCAACTGGTTGAATGGCTCAACCGGCAGGGAAGAGCAGGTGGCCTGTTGAGCGGGGTAACGCAAGCGGATTTGCTGGCTTTTCTGTCGGATCGGATCGGGCAGGGGATAAAAGCAAGTTCAACTTGCAGAGCACTTACCTGTATCAAACGGTTTTACCGGTATCTTTTGCGTCAGGGCAAAATCCTTGAAGATCCTGCCGCAAATATAGATAATCCGAAAATATCGCGCTCCTTACCCGTAAATCTGACTGAAGTCGAAGTGGAAGCGTTGCTGGCAGCGCCAGATATTCAGCAACCATTGGGTTTGCGTGACCGCACTATGCTGGAGATTCTTTATGCTGCAGGATTGCGTGTTTCCGAGCTGGTTGGTTTGGGAGTTTCACAAATCCGTCAGGACATGGGCGTGGTACGTATTCTGGGCAAGGGTAACAAAGAACGCCTGATTCCTCTGGGGGAGGAGGCGCTGCACTGGCTGGATGCATATCTTCAGAAAGCGCGCCCGATACTGCTGGCAGGCAGGCACAGTAATATGTTGTTTATAACCACGCGTGGTGATGCCATGACCCGCCAAGCGTTCTGGTATCTGATCAGGCGACATGCGCAACAGGCAGGAATTGTAAAGTTGCTGTCTCCTCATACGCTCCGCCATGCTTTTGCCACTCATTTACTCAATCATGGAGCGGACTTACGGGTGGTGCAGCTGCTACTTGGCCACAGTGATATTTCGACTACGCAGATTTATACTCACGTTGCCCGCGAACGATTAAGGCAGTTGCACGCTCAGCACCATCCAAGAGGGAAACTGTAGCGAAATCTCACCGATAACGGGTAGCGTTATCTGATGATTAAATTGAATTTTTGGGTTTGAATTGCCATGTGAGGCGTTGTTCTGCGACATGCATTTTCCAGATGGTATAGAGCATGCCGCAGATGGTTTTTCTGGTAATCGCGTCAGTCTCTGGTTTCTATCTGTACCAATGGCCCTGCATCATTTACTTCAAATTCTGCCGAATGGCTTGGTCGATTGCGTGGCCTTCTGGCCGGTGCCGGAGAGGTTTCCTCTATTGCTTCCGCTATTTTATCCGGAGCTGTTTCTATCATAACCAGTCCGCTCTGGGCGAGATCCGGTAATTCAATTGTCTGGTATAGTCCGGTTTTTTCCTTGCTGCCATTACCCAATTCGCCAGAGATGATTATTTCAGAGGTTTCTGCAGAAGTGACTGACTGATCTGCAATCGGGTTATCTGTCGGAGCAGGATTTACTACGGGATTTGTTTCCGGAACTGGTTCAGCAGCTTCAGCAATCCCGATCATTTCGACAGCTTCAATCGTTCCAGCTGCTTCAACTACCACAATTTCTGCAGCTTGAATTGCTTCAGCCTGTTCGATGGTTGAGTTTGAGGTTGCCAGATTTTCCCGGTCTCGATGAGAGCTACCGCGGCGACGGCGTGAACGTCCCCGCCTGTCTGATCTTTTTTCGATGGTGGAATCATCTGGGGCGGGTGCCGCTTCTACTGTTGATATATCAGGCTGATCATTTCCGTGATGCTGATGATCGTTATCGTTGATCTGATCAGCGGAGTGGTCAGGTGCAGCAGAGTTTGTATCCTGTAATGATTCATCTGTTGCAGCAGCCTGAGAGGTTGTTCTTGTGCGCCGATTGCGGCCACGATCACGCCTGTTGCGGCTGCGTTCACTGCGAGCAGGTTTTGTTTGTGTTTCTTCTCTGGTTTGATCGACTTCTACCCGGTCACTGCTTGCAGGTCTGAACAGGCTGAAAAACTTATCCAAGAATGAAAGTTGCTCGCGCGGTTTTTCTTCAGAGACAGGAGCGGGTTGCTCGGGATTGATTCCGGTTACCGCTGCCTTAGGGCGGACAGCCTTGGGTTCCTGGGAAGTGGATGGCAGCGTGGTTTCTTCTACGGTTTTTTCCACCATTTCGTAACTGGGTGGTAATTCCGCTGATTTGACATCTTCATGGCGCAACCGGGTAATCGTATAGTTGGGTGTTTCTATGTAGATATTGGGAATCAGGATAATTCCCACTTTCAGCCGTGCTTCAAGCCGGTGAATTTCCGAGCGTTTTTCATTCAGCAGGAAGGTGGCGACATCTACCGGCAACTGTACCTGCAACATACTGGTCTGTTCCTTCATCGCTTCTTCCTGGATGATTCTAAGAATATGCAGAGCAGATGAATCGGTTCCCCGGATATGGCCTGTACCATGGCAACGAGGGCAGGGGATGTAGTTCCCTTCTCCCAGAGAGGGACGCAGACGTTGTCGCGATAGTTCGAGCAGACCGAAGCGGGAGATTTTCCCGATCTGGACGCGAGCCCGATCCAGGCGCAGTGCCCGCAGCAGGCTGGATTCCACTTCCCGCTGATTACGGGAAACTTCCATATCAATGAAATCCACGACAACCAGCCCCCCCAGATCACGCAGACGCAGTTGCCGGGCGATTTCTTCAGCAGCCTCAAGGTTGGTGTTAAGTGCGGTGGTTTCAATATCGGAGCCGCGTATGGCGCGCGCTGAGTTAACGTCAACCGATACCAGCGCCTCAGTATGATCAATCACGATTGAGCCGCCTGAAGGCAAGGTAACCTGACGGGAATAAGCAGTTTCGATCTGGTGCTCGATCTGGAAACGGGAAAACAGCGGAATGTCATCCTGATAAAGCTTTAACCGGTCTACATTCGCCGGCATGACATTGGCCATGAACTGATAGGCCTGATCATATATTTCAGGATTATCAATCAGGATTTCGCCAATTTCAGAATGAAAATAATCACGAATGGCTCGGATTACCAGGCTGCTTTCCTGATAAATCAGAAAGACACCTTTCCCGCTGTTGGCTGCTTCTTCGATTGCACGCCAGAGCTGCACCAGATAATTCAGATCCCATTGCAGTTCTTCTTCATTGCGCCCGATGCCGGCAGTGCGTGCAATAATGCTCATGCCTTCAGGTACCTGAAGATTGTTGATTACTTCCCGCAATTCCGCCCGCTCCTCTGCACTCACGCGGCGTGATATACCACCGCCTTGCGGGTTGTTAGGCATCAGGACAAGATAACGCCCGGCCAGCGAGATATAGGTCGTAAGCGCAGCACCTTTGTTGCCACGTTCATCTTTATCAACCTGTACAATCAGCTCCTGACCTTCACGTAACAGATCGGCTACACGGTGACCGGACCAGTCGGTATTTTTATCGAAACAAGTGTGAGCAATTTCCTTATAAGGCAGAAAGCCGTGACGGCCGGCGCCGTAATCGACGAAAGCAGCTTCAAGACTGGGCTCAAGACGGGTAACAGTTGCTTTGTAAATGTTGCTTTTACGCTGTTCCTTGCCTGCGGTTTCAATATCAATATCGATGAGCTTTTGCCCATCTACAATGGCAACACGCAGCTCTTCAGGCTGGGTTGCATTGAATAACATACGTTTCATTTAGTGTCTCCCGCGCTCAGTTTACGGGCAAACCTCTCATTCGCTGTCAGTGCGGCACCCTGATGAGTTTTTGTCTGGGTGCGTCTGCCGCCCGGCTTGTTGAATCACGATGCGGATAATAATTACGGTATCCTTTGGAAATGATCAATTGATAACTGTCATCCGACGTTTTGATTTCAAAACGGGCCGGATCAGAAACGGGCGAAATATGGAATCTGCGGAGAACATACCCTGTGTGTCCGGGTATGAAATCAGGAGTTTGAGTGTGTGTATGTTGAGCGCGCAAATTAAATACCATCGCTGCTTTTTACTTGGTGAGCGATATTAACCAGCCGGAGGTTAGCTGTGTCCGGCTTATGAGAACGAAAATTCGGGTTCATGACTTTTTGTACTGACCACGTAATCGCTTCATGGTGAAAAAACAGATTTACAGGAATTCAGGTATGAAGAGTATAGGTAAAAGCGAAGTGCCCGGTAAAGAGAAAATTATGCCGGGTATTATATCGGAACATGTGGTGGTTAAACAGGTTAATGAAGCTGCAGAAGGCCAGCGTGTTGATAATTTTCTTATCAAACTGCTCAAGGGAATACCCAGGCGTCATATTTATCAGCTGCTTCGCAGCGGCCAGGTGCGCGTCAACAGCAAACGCATCGATGCAAGTTATCGTTTGCAGATTGATGACAAAGTACGTATTCCACCTGTTATCAGGCCGGCCAGCACGGTATCCAGGCAAAAAATATATCGGACAGATCGTTTTGCTGTTCTCTATCTGGACGATTATCTGCTGGTGATCAACAAGCCGGCCGGAGTTGCTGTTCACGGAGGCAGCGGCATTAGCCATGGTGTTATCGAACAGCTGCGCCAGCAGCATCCGGACTGGAAATTTCTGGAGCTGGTGCATCGCCTGGATCGTGAAACTTCAGGTATTTTGCTGCTGGCGAGAAAACGCCAATCCCTGCTGGCGCTGCATAAGCAGATTCGTGAAGGAACAGTTGAAAAACGTTATCTGGCATTAGTTCGAGGCAAATGGAAAAACCCGGTGCAGAATGTTTATTTGCCGCTGAATAAATATCTGACCGCAGAGGGAGAAAGACGTGTTGCTGTTGCTACTGACAAAAGTGATCAAAACAAGGTTCAACAGGCGCATACATTATTTACTTTGCAGCAAGCCTGGGAAGATTTCAGTCTGCTCCATGCTGAACTCAAAACCGGCCGCACACACCAGATTCGTGTGCATTTGGCACATTTGGGTTTCCCTATTGCGGGCGACGATAAATATGGTGATTTCGGGCTGAATAAACAGCTGCAAAAGGATGCCGGGGATGGTCTGGTGTTAAGGCGCATGTTCCTGCATGCAGCGATATTTGCCTGTACTCACCCGGTAACAGGTGATGTTTTACGTTTGGAAGCACCTTTGCCGGATGAATTACGCATGTTTGTGAGGAACCTGGATCTGAAAGCCAGTTTGCCCTGAGAACTCTGAAATCGGGCTGGGATTTTGTATTTCAGGGGAAGGATTATGGCTGGCTCGTTTCTGTATCAGGTTTTTCGGTTGGCACTGTGCCAGTAGCGGGTGTCTGCCTTGATTTCAGCACTTTGGCCAATGCTGGCCAGATATTATCCAGTATTTTTTCCTGAGCCTGAATAGCAGGGTGTATGCCATCAGCCTGAAAGAATTCAGGCTGATCGCCAAAACCTTCCATTAAAAAGGGCACCAGCTGTACTTGCTGATCTTGCGCCAGACGTGAATAGATATCACGAAACTTTTGTGTATAACTTATGCCATAATTTGGCGGCAGCTGCATGCCGACCAGTAGTGGGGTGGCGTTGTACCGTTTGCAAGTCAGGATAATGGCTTCCAGGTTCTCATAAATGGAAGAGATTGGACGACCCTGAAGACCATCATTTGCTCCCAGCGCAACGATAACGATATCGGGCACGTGGTCCTTGAGTGCCTGCTCTATCCGGTTGCGCCCGCCTAAAGTAATCTCTCCGCTGATACTGATATTGATCACGCTGTCATCGGGGAATTGGCTTTGCAGTCGCCGTTCAAGCAGATTTACCCAACCGGTGCCCGGTGGCAACCCGTATCCTGCGGACAGACTGTCTCCCAGCACCATGATACGGGTGCCTGTCTCTGACCAGGCCGGTCTGAACGAGAAAATACAAAACAAACAAAATATGACAGACAGTAATTTTTTCATGGCAAACCAACACCCCTCTGAACAATCGGCTTCTGCTTCTGCTAGCGTCCAGCCTATCATACAGGTCAGTCATTTAACCAGAGAGGTTGATACCGGCGAGATCCGGCTGACTATCTTGCAGGATATTAATTTCCAGGTTAATGCTGGAGAATCGGTTGCAGTAGTGGGGGCGTCTGGTTCCGGGAAATCAACGCTGCTAGGTTTGCTGGCAGGGTTGGATGTGCCAACTCAGGGAACGGTTTTTCTCGATGGTACAGATATTTTCAAGCTGGATGAAGATGAACGGGCTGGCCTGCGTGGCAGGCTGCTCGGGTTTATGTTTCAGTCGTTTCAGCTGCTGCCTTCACTGACTGCGCTTGAGAATGTCATGCTGCCACTGGAGCTATCTGGCGCTGATAATACCTATGCCCATGATATTGCACATTCCTGGCTTGTGCGGGTAGGGCTTGAGGAGCGGACCAGACATTATCCCAGACAGCTTTCCGGAGGGGAGCAGCAACGTGTGGCGATCGCCCGTGCTTTTGTCACCCATCCTAAAATGCTGTTTGCTGATGAGCCGACCGGTAATCTGGATGCTGCGACCGGGGCTCAGATCATTGATCTGATGTTTACGATCAACAGGGAACAGGGGACAACACTTGTCCTGGTAACGCATGATGAAAAACTTTCTGCCCGCTGTTCTCGTGTTATCAAACTGGTTGCCGGCCGGGCGGTTGATTGATCCGAATCTGATTTTTCAGCTTCCTGCTTTTTATCCATCTTTTTATCCACCTGTCGAGAGTATTCTGCAATGAACATGATCAGGCTTTCTTTACGTTTACTGCTGCGGGACTGGCGGGCTGGAGAATTGCACATTCTTACTTTGGCTCTCGTTATCGCAGTAAGCAGCGTGGCAACTGTCAGCTTTTTCTCGGATCGGGTGCAGAAAGCACTGGTACTGGAAAGCAATCAGTTATTGGGAGGGGACTTGCTGGTAACTTCCGATGCTCCCTTGTCGCCCGATTATGCTGAACATGCCCGGAAGATTGGATTAAGGACTACTCAGCTGATTAAATTTCCAAGCATGATCAGCTTTGATGAAAAAAATCTTTTGACGAGTATCAAGGCTGTTTCGCGTGGTTATCCGCTACGCGGAGAGTTGAAGCTGACTGATCCTCCGACAGAGGGGAGCATTGTCCGTCATATCCGGATTGCAGAGGGGATACCCAAGCCTGGAACGGTGTGGGTGGATGAAAAGGTGATGGCGGCACTGGATGTGACATTAGGCGACAGGATCGAGGTAGGTGCTGCAGAATTGACCGTGATGTCCCTGGTGAAGAGTGAGCCGGATCACACTGTCGGGTTCGTCAGTATGAATCCCAGATTGCTGATGAATGAGAAAGATCTGCCAGCTACCGGACTGATTCAGCCCGGCAGCCGAATCAACTATCAGCTTCTGGTTGCTGGAGATGATGGGCAGGTAGCTGCTTTCCGGAGCTGGATCAGCAAACGGTTATCCCCTGGCGAGCGTGCAGAGGGGATTCAGGATGCGCGTCCGGAAATTAGGTCAGCACTTGATCGCGCGGGGAAGTTTCTTAGCTTGGCTGCCCTGGCCAGTGTAGTGGTGGCGGCGGCAGCAATGGCGCTGGCTATACGGCGTTTTATCCAGCGCCATCTGGATGGCTGTGCTGTGATGCGCTGCCTGGGTGCAACCGAATCTACCCTGCTATGTCTGTATTCACTCTATTTTGTGATGCTGGGTTCGATTGCAGGTTTACTGGGATGTGTACTTGCCGTGCTTGCACAGGAATTTTTGTCATACTGGCTGCAACAGTTGCTTGGAATTGCATTGCCATTGCCAAGTGTGCTGCCGTTTGTGCAGGGAATGTTGACCGGGATGCTGCTGTTGCTGGGATTTACCTTGCCACCCCTGCTGAATTTACGGCAAGTGCCTGCGTTGCGCGTCATTCGGCGCGATCTTGAACTGGCAAATTTACATAGCCTGGCGGGATACGGGTTCGGGTTGGCAATGCTGTCCATTCTGTTTGTCTGGAAAGCCGGGTCATTCAATCTCGGTATCATGATCATGCTGGGTTTCCTGCTGGCTGTTGTCCTGTTTGGTTTGTTCGGACTGTTGCTGATCCGGCTGTTCCTGCTAACCCGTCCACAAGGGTCAGGCCCGTGGAGTTATGGGCTGGCTAACATACGAAGACGAGCTATCCCCAGCCTGGTGCAAGCCACGGCTCTCGGGTTGGGGTTTATGGCACTGCTGACATTGACGCTAACGCGCGGTGATTTGATGGAGGATTGGCATGCCCGTCTTCCAGAGAATGCACCTAACCGCTTTCTGGTAAATGTCCAACCGGATCAGCAGGAAAAATTGATGATGTTTTTTGACAGATATGCCATTCCGCGGCCTGAAATTTTTCCGATGGTGCGCGGCCGATTATTGAAAATCAATAACCGGCCAGTAAATCTTGATGATTTTCCGGATCCGCGTGCCAAGCAGCTAATCAATCGTGAATTCAATTTGTCCTGGGCGGATACCCTGCAGCCGGATAATGAAATTGTGGCAGGCCAGTGGTGGCCGGAAAAATCTGCATCATCCAAACACGAGTTGTCGATGGAGGCCGGATTCGCAGAAACACTTGGGCTCAAGATAGGTGATCGCCTGACTTTTTACGCGGGAGGAAAGGATTTTTCGGCAACAATTACGAGTTTGCGTAAAGTGGATTGGGATACTTTTCATGTGAATTTCTTTGCCGTAGTTCGTCCTGGTGCACTTGACGGTTATCCGGCAAGCTACATCACCAGCTTTTATCTGCCGCCAGACAAGTTGTCTGTTATGCAGGAGCTTGTCCATCTGTTCCCGAATTTTTTGGTGATTGATGTGGCAAGCGTGATTGAGCGTGTACAAAGTATGATCGAGCAGGTGACACGCGCGATTGAGTTTGTTTTTTTCTTTACCCTGCTTGCGGGGTTTGCTGTGATGTATGCCGCAATTGCGTCGACTCAGGATGAAAGAATTTATGAGGCGGCAATTTTTCGCACGCTTGGAGCCAGGAAACAGCAGCTTATCCGTGCATGGGCCGTGGAGTTTGCGGTGCTTGGGGCGCTGGCTGGTTTTTTCGCTGCAGCAGGAGCGAGCATCCTTGGCTATCTGATCGGTAAATATGCGTTGCACATTAGCTATTCGCCCAGCCCGTGGATTGGAGCGGTGGGTGTGCTGGTGAGCGTTACTGGTGTAACAGTGATCGGCCTGATCGGAACACGTGCAACCTTGTCACAACCACCTTTGCTGGTGCTCAGGAAATAAGCTTATCTCACCAGTTGTTGGAAAATGGCTGCGGAGTCTGCTTGAGGTGTGTTGTGTGGAATTTGCTCTCTTACCCGCTATCTTGTGATATTTCCCGATCGCAGTGCATTTTGTATTTGGCACCCTGTTACATTCTTCAACGACCTGCTTATCCACCCCGGATTGTTTCTCACAAAAAACCTTATTTTATTCATCAGGGTAACTGTATTGGTTGCGGCTGTCTGTCATTTTAAATCCCGGCGCTTATAGTTGACTAATATTGTCGGGTATTATACAGTTATGCCCTGGGCAAAATTAACAGTAAGCGTTTTCAAGTCGCTTTAAAACAATACGCTAGGGGGTGGCAATGAGGTTAACGACAAAAGGACGGTTTGCAGTTACGGCGCTTCTGGATATCGCCATACGGCATGGCAGTGGGCCGGTTGCGCTGGCGGATATCAGCGAACGACAGCGTATTTCGCTGTCTTATCTGGAGCAGCTGTTTGCCAAGCTGCGGCAGCGCAAGCTTGTAGATAGTGTACGCGGGCCAGGTGGCGGATATTGTCTTGCTAAGGATCTCGAGGAGGTATCTGTGGCTGACATTATTCTGGCAGTGGATGAGCCTATCGATATGACTCAGTGTGGCGGCAAGGAAAACTGCCTGGATGATGGTAAATGTATGACTCATGATTTATGGGCAAAGCTTCATGAAATCATTTATGACTATCTTGGTCACGTTACCTTGAAACGGCTGGTGGAGGAGCAAAGTGAACGTGAATTACTGCGCGAAATGCAGCGTGAACAGGCTGTTGTTAAGCTGTATGACATGCGGGAAGCTGCATTCTAACTGTTCATTTGTGAGAGTGTGTTTATGGCGATTACATTAACCGAGCGTGCTGCAAAGCAGGTCAGGCAGCAACTGGGTAAACGAGGTAAAGGGGTTGCGCTGCGGCTGGGTGTCAAAAAATCAGGGTGCTCCGGTTTTGCGTACAGTTTTGATTATGCTGATGAAGTACAGGAGGATGATCAGCTGTTTGAATCGAACAATGCCAGGGTGGTTGTCCAGCGCGACCAGCTGTCGTTCGTTGATGGTTCTGAGATTGATTTTGTCCAGGAAGGACTGAACAGTTCTTTCAAATTTCATAATCCAAATATCGATAATACTTGTGGCTGTGGAGAGAGTTTCAGCCTTAAAACCCAGTAAATCAGGAATTATAAAAAATGAGTGCTGCATTACAACATCTGGTGAATCAACCATATAAGCACGGCTTCGTCACAGATATAGAGGCAGATATTGCGCCCAAAGGGCTTAATGAGGACATTATCCGGCTAATTTCTTCCAAAAAAAATGAACCTGAATGGCTGCTTGCTTTCAGGCTGGAAGCTTACCGGAAGTGGCTCGATATGACTGAACCTGCGTGGCAGAACGTTAAGTACCCGAAAATTGATTTTCAGGACATCAGCTATTATTCGGCACCCAAGCCAAAGAAGAAGCTTGCCAGCATGGATGAGGTTGACCCTGAGCTGTTGCGTACGTTTGAAAAGCTGGGTGTGCCTATGCATGAACGGGCAGCCTTGGCGGGTGTTGCTGTCGATGTCATTTTTGACAGTGTATCGGTTGCAACGACCTATAAGGAAAAACTGGCTGAGGTTGGCATTATTTTTTGCTCAATCTCAGAAGCAGTGCAGAAATATCCTGAATTGATCAAACAGTATCTGGGTACAGTTGTTCCTCCGGGGGATAATTATTATGCAGCGTTGAACTCCGCTGTATTTACCGATGGTTCTTTTTGTTTTATCCCAAGGGGTGTCAAGTGTCCGATGGATTTATCCACCTATTTCCGTATCAATACGGAAGAATCAGGGCAGTTTGAACGTACTCTTATCATTGCAGAAGAAGGAGCCTCTGTTTCGTACCTGGAAGGGTGCACTGCTCCCCGGTTTGATACCAACCAGTTGCACGCGGCTGTCGTTGAGCTGGTTGCACTGGATGATGCGGATATCAAGTATTCAACCGTACAGAACTGGTACGCCGGTGATGAGAATGGTATTGGTGGCATTTACAATTTTGTTACCAAACGTGGATTGGCAAAAGGTAGAAATTCACGCATTTCCTGGACGCAGGTGGAAACGGGATCAGCCATTACCTGGAAGTACCCGTCGTGCATTTTGCGCGGAGAAAACTCAGTTGGTGAATTTTATTCTGTTGCGGTAACCAATCATCATCAGCAGGCCGATACCGGTACCAAGATGATCCATATTGGTCCGAATACACGCAGCACTATTGTGAGCAAGGGAATTTCGGCAGGTCAATCCAACAGCAGTTATCGCGGCCTTGTACGAATCACCCCGACTGCCCGGAATGCCCGTAATTATTCACAGTGTGATTCGATGCTGATTGGCAGCCAGTGCGGAGCGCATACCTTTCCGTACATCCAGGTGCAGAATGACAGCGCACAGGTTGAGCATGAAGCGTCAACTTCCAAAATCGGTGAAGATCAGCTGTTCTATTTTGCCCAGCGAGGTATCGGTGCGGAAGAAGCGGTATCGATGATTATCAATGGTTTCTGTAAAGAAGTTTTTCAGCAATTACCGCTGGAATTTGCTGTGGAAGCCACTAAGTTACTCAGCTTTAAGCTGGAAGGAAGTGTCGGATGATAAATGCAGACAGTAAAATTCTGCTTGAAGTGCGTGATTTGCATGCAACAGTGGGTGGAGTCGAGATCCTCAAGGGGGTGAATCTCACCGTCAGAAGCGGAGAGATTCATGCCGTCATGGGGTTGAACGGCTCGGGCAAAAGTACTTTTTCTAAAGTGCTGGCGGGTCATCCTGATTATGAAGTAACCCAGGGTACACTGCTTTTTGACGGTCAGGATTTATCTGCATTAGCACCGGAAGAACGTGCGCAAGCAGGTATATTTCTCGCTTTTCAGTACCCGGTGGAAATACCGGGAGTGGCCAACGACCATTTTCTGAGACTGGCTTACAACACTGTTCAAGGAAAACGTGGCAAGGAAGAGCTGGACCCGCTTGAGTTTGATGACTTCGTACGGGAAAAAATGAAACTGCTCAAAATGAGCCCGGATTTTCTTGATCGTAGCGTCAACGAAGGGTTTTCCGGCGGAGAAAAGAAACGTAACGAGATATTGCAGATGGCGTTGCTTGAGCCTCGTCTTGCCCTATTGGATGAAACGGATTCAGGGCTGGATATTGATGCACTCAGAATTGTGGCGAATGGGGTTAATCAGCTATCCAATAAAGATAACGCCATGATTCTGGTAACACACTATCAGCGTTTGCTGGATTATATTGTTCCTGATTTTGTACATGTGATGGAAGCAGGACGTATCATCAAAACGAGTGGCAAAGAACTGGCACAGGCTTTGGAAACATACGGCTATGAATGGATTCATGCGGGCGATCAGGCAGCCGGGGCACAACCGTGAGCATGGTTATCAAGGATGATTATCTTGATAGGCTGATTTCATCCTGGAGAAAAGAAGCCTCTCCTGTTCGTTCCGTATCGTATCTGGATCAGCTTAGGGCGAATGCGCTGCATTGTGTCGAATCGCTGAGATTACCTACAACCCGTGATGAAGAGTGGCGCTTTACTGATATTTCCTCGCTCAGGACTACTCCGTTTCCGAGAGCGTCAGTCGCCACTTTATCGATACCGGATAATCAGGCGGGTACGTTTCTTGACGAGGCCGTTTGCAGGCTGGTGTTTATTGATGGCCAGTATGTGCCTGGACTCTCCAGTCTGGCGCTGGCAGATAGCGCCTCCATCACTGTCCGCAGCTTGTCTGATTTAACAGGTACGTATGCTTCCATAGCCGGACAGTATCTCGGCCAGCTTGCGGATTTTCGGGAAAATGTATTCACGGCACTGAATACTGCACTGATGCATGAAGGTGTTTGTGTCATCGTGCCAGCTGATGTTTCTGTAAAAATACCAGTTCATATTTTGCATATCTCTTCCCTGAAGGAAGTGGCTGCCTATCCACGCTGTCTCGTAATAGCTGAGTCTGGAGCCGGTGTGACTGTTGTTGAAGAATATGTCGCATTACATGATGGAGTATCGCTGACGAATTCTGTGACAGAGATGTATGTAAAGGATTCGGCCTGTGTGAATCATATTCGTATACAACGTGAAAGTCCGCAAGCTTTCCATATTGCTAACAGCTCTGCGTCCGTTGCAAAATCTGCCCGTTATGATTCGATCAGTATCGCACTGGGTGCGCGTATTTCGCGTCTTGATCAGAAGATTACACTGGCGGGTGAGGGTGCCGGGTGTGAGGTGGATGGATTGGCTTTAATAGCGGATCGTCAGCTCGCAGATACACATACTTTCATTGATCATGCCAATCCACACTGCAGAAGCAGGCAGCTTCATAAATGTATTATGGATGACAGTGCACATGGTGTTTTCAGTGGAAAGATCATGGTGCGCCCACATGCACAGCTGACGGATGCCAGACAGCTGAACCGTAATCTGCTGTTGTCAGGCAAGGCTCGTATGGATACTAAACCGCAGCTCGAAATTTTTGCTGATGATGTTAAATGTGCCCATGGCGCTACGGTGGGTCAACTGGATAAGGAATCACTTTTTTATCTGCGCAGCAGGGGGCTCGCTGAAACTGCGTCGCGTAACCTGCTGACCTACGCATTCGGAGGAGAGGTGATCAGTCGTATCACGGTTCCCTCACTTAAGCGGCGCCTCGAACAATATATTCTTGCAAGAACACGGGTCAGTTAAAACATGGAAACGGTTGATGCATTATTGACACCTGCTGCCGAACAGGCAGCAGTATCGGGGATGGAACGGCTTCGTGCCGATTTTCCGATTCTGGACATTAAGGTAGAAGGGAAGCCACTGGTTTATCTTGATAACGCTGCTTCCAGCCAGATGCCACAAGTTGTGATTGATCGTCTGGTGCGATACCAGAAAACCCAGCATGCCAATATTCATCGTGCGGTACATCACTTGTCCGGGATTGCCACACAGGAATATGAAGCGGCGCGACACAAACTGCAGCATTTCATTGGCGCGCGTGAAGAGAGAGAGGTGATTTTTACCAGTGGTACGACTGACAGTATCAATCTGGTCATGCATGGTTACGGACGAAAGTTTATTCAGAGTGGTGACGAAATTATCCTGACTGCACTTGAACACCATTCCAATATCGTCCCCTGGCAGATGCTGGCTGAGGAAAAAGGTGCACGTATTCGAGTGGTTCCGATTAACGATGCGGGCGAGCTTCTGGTTGAGGAATACGAGAAACTTTTCAATTCCAGAACCCGGTTTGTGGGGTTGTCGCATGTTTCCAACGCACTTGGCAGTATCAATCCGGTTAAACGTATGATTGCCATGGCACATCAGCATGGCGTACCTGTTCTGGTTGACGGCGCGCAGGCAGCACCGCACCTGAAAATTGATGTGCAGGATCTTGATTGCGATTTTTACGCTTTTTCCGCGCATAAAATGTGTGGTCCTACCGGGATCGGTATTTTGTATGGGAAAGCGCACTTGCTTGAATCCATGCAGCCATTCAAGGGTGGCGGTGACATGATTACTTCTGTTTCCTTTGAAAAAACAACTTATAACGAGATTCCATACAAATTTGAGGCAGGTACTCCTCCTATTGCAGCGGCTATAGGTTTTGGTACGGCGATCGACTATCTGGAGCAGATCGGCCTCGATGCGATAGCTGCTTACGAACATGAGCTGCTGGTTTATGCATCAGAACAGATCAGAATACTTCCGGGAGTAAAAATTGTGGGTGACTGTCAGGATAAGGTGGCGGTGATATCGTTTGTGATGGATGGTATTCATCCACACGATGTTGGCACCCTGCTGAATCAGGATGGAATCGCTGTGCGCACAGGCCACCATTGTGCACAACCGATCATGCAGCGCTTCAATGTGGCAGCAACATCGCGCGCTTCGTTTTCGTTTTATAACACTAAAAAAGAGATTGATACGCTGGTGGAAGGTATTCGATCCGTACAAAAGGTTTTCGCATAATGAGTCTGAAATCGATCTATCAGGAAGTTATTCTTGATCATAACCGCAAGCCGCGTAATTATGGTTCTCTCCATTCACCCAGCCATCATGCGACCGGACATAATCCCCTGTGTGGTGACCGTATCGATCTGGATATCAATATGCATGATGGACGTATTGAAGAAATTGCCTTCCGGGGTGAATCTTGCGCTATTTGCAAGGCATCATCTTCAATGATGACAAATGCCGTTAAGGGAAAATCCTTTCAGGAAGCAGAAGATCTGATTCAGGAATTCAGAGAAATGCTGGTAGATGGGGTAGAAAAAGATTTTGATCATCTTGGCCGGCTCAAGGTGCTGGCAGGGGTGCGTGATTTACCAACCCGGATCAAATGCGCAATTTTGCCGTGGCATACCTTGCATGCAGCCATGAATTCAACAGATGATGCCACAACAGAGGTGGATGATCATGCTGGTCAGCTGGTAGCAAATAATCACTGATAAAGCCATGCCAAAGATTGCTGAAATTGAAGGAACACCTAATCCTAATGCGCTGAAATTTGTGTTGAAGGAGCCACTGACCTGGGGAGTTGCCAAATCTTATGACAATGCCGGTCAGGCGGTAGATGATCCGCTTGCTGCCGCATTGTTTGATATTGATCATGTAACCAATATCTTTTATGTGGATCGCTGGATCACGATTACACAGGATGGTGGGGCTGACTGGCAGGATCTGGCGCGCGCAGTGGCTGATCCAATTCGTGCTGCGCCGGCAGCAACTGACCAGTCAGCTGCTGTAGTGGCCGCAGCCAGTGAAGCACTGACTAATCTCAGTGAAGCAGATCAGCAACGACTGGAGCGTATCAATATTCTGCTGGATGAAGAAGTACGTCCCTTCCTGCAACACGACGGGGGTGATCTTCATGTGCTGGCGCTTGAGGGCAGTGTTCTGCGTATCCATTATCAGGGAGCATGTGGTACTTGTCCCAGTTCAATTTCCGGAACATTAAGAGGGATAGAGCAGCTCCTGAGGACAATTGAACCAGATATTCGAGTGGTATCTGATTAACCCTGGTACAAGGTAGTCTTTCTGTATAAAAACCCTTCAAAACGACTACCCTCCGGATAAAAATCTTAATCTGCGAGGGGCGTGCAAAGAGCTCCTTTATTTTTTTTCTTCAGCCGCTACAAGTTCCTTGATTTGGCGCAAACGGGCTTCTACGCTGGATAGCTGGTAGAAGCTGTCATGTTTGTAGCGCAGGGCCACTTGGAGCTGTTCGACGGCCGCACGGAGGTTGCCCTCGCGGATGAGTGCTTCGGCCTCGGCTTGATGCTGCAGCAGGGCGTTGCCCAGCGCAGCATGGCACTGTGCGGTAAGCCGATAGAGGCGAGTATCGTCATGAATGAACTGGGACTGGCTGTTGATGAAATCCAGTGCGGCTTGTGGATTCTTGTGTTTTAGCAGTGCATCAGTGTAGTCGTAAACCAGGGCGCGATAATGCGGGAAGGAGCGTAGTGCAGCCTGATACAGCCGGAAAGCATCATCGGTCTGTCCATTATCCAGTTTGACGCGAGCAGCCAGTGTTTCAATCATCGCGGCGGATTGCAGATAATCGCCTTCTACCTGAACGGATTTGCCAAGACGGTGATTCTTGAGCGATTGTGCAGAAGTGTCGGTTTGAATAGTCCGATACAGCGTGTTTAATTCTTCATCTGCTTGCTTGAATTGTCTCCCGCGCAGCAGGGCATATACCAGTCCATAGCGCTCAGCCACCTCGTTGATATAGCGTTTATCCTGCAGACGCGCCTTGAATTCATTGATAACTGAAATCGGGTTGCCTTGGGAGGCGCGAATTCTGGCGCGGACGAGGTGAAATTCCAGGCTGTCCGGAACCTGCCGGTAACCCAGTTCACGGGTGCGGTTCTGGATGTCAGCGATCCGCTCATGCGTAACCGGGTGGGTCATGAGATAAGACGGAATTCCATTCTCATAATACCGGCTGGCATGTTGCATGCGATCAAAGAACGATGACATGCCGTGCGGATCGAACCCGGCCTTGACGAGCATATTGAATCCGACGCGATCGGCTTCTTTTTCATGTTTGCGCGTGAAATTCAACTGGGATTGGATAAAGCCCGCCTGAGCAGTGGCCAGAACCGCCTGGCCGGCATTGGGGTTGGAGCGGGAAGCGAGAATAGCAATCGCCAGGGCGGCGATCGATCCGAGTATGCCCAGATAAGGGGTATTGGAGATCATGCGGGCAAGATGTTTTTGTGTGACGTGGGCAATTTCATGCGCCAGAACACCCGCCAGTTCCGATTCATTTTGTGCTGCAGTAATCAGTCCGCTATGGACTCCCACAAAAGCTCCTGGAAGTGCGAAGGCATTAATCGAGGAGTCATTGATGGCAAAAAATTCAAATGGGTTGTCCAGGCTGATCTGGCCAGCGGCGGAGATCAGGCGGTTACCGAGCCTGGTCAGGTAATCGGCAATTTCAGGATCATCCAGGTAACTGGAATCTGCATGAATCTCGCGCATGATTTGCATACCGATTTGTCGTTCCTGACGGGGGGTGACGCTGGCCTGAGAAATATCACCCAGATCAGGCAACTCCTGTCCGAAGATATGGGCAGGAAACAGCAGGGGCACGATGATAAAAAGGTAGTGGAATTTCATGTCACGTTTGATGGCCGGCTGTAAATTGAGTTCCGCCGTACCAGTAAATCGGCAGCCAGCCTGGTGAACGCTGGGGTACTATGAGGATTGTCCGCCCTGGAATTTGCAGGTGAGCGGAAATCGCCACGATTGGCCGAAATCACGCCGGGTGATCCGGATGCCGGGTGCGGCCTGGCGGCGTTTGTATTCACAGGAATGAATCATGCGCAGCACGCGCCGGACAATTTCTGCGGGATAACCCAGTGCAATGATTTCATCTGCTGGCTGATTGTTTTCCACGTACGCCTCAATGATTGCATCCAGTATATCGTAAGGTGGGAGGCTGTCCTGATCTGTCTGATCAGGGCGCAATTCAGCTGAGGGTGGACGTTGCAGGATGCGCTCCGGGATGACCGGTGAAATACGGTTGCGATAATCGCAAAGCTGATAAACCAGTGTTTTGCTGACATCCTTGAGAATCGAGAATCCGCCGGCCATGTCGCCGTATAACGTGCTGTAGCCCACTGCAGTTTCAGATTTGTTGCTTGTTATCAGCACCAGTCTGCCAGTCTGATTGGAAAGCGCCATCAGCAGCGTTCCGCGTATGCGTGCCTGCAGATTTTCCAGCGTGGTCTGGGAGCCAGAGGATGGGCAGGTCTGTAATTCAGCCCGCAATGTTTGCTGAAACTGATCAAATAGTGGCGTAATCGGCAAGTCGATATGATGCACCCCCAGATTATCTGCCATGGTTTGTGCATCCAGAATACTGATGTCAGCGGTATAAGGTGAGGGCATCATCACAGTGCTGATTCTTTCAGCGCCGAGTGCATCTGCTGCGACGGCCAGTACCAGTGCAGAATCAACACCTCCTGACAGACCGATCAATACGCCGGGGAACCCATTTTTAGTAATGAAATCACGTAACCCCAGATTTAATATGGCATAAATTTCTTCAATCTGATCTGGAAAGGAAGAGAGCTGACTGGGAACCAGGTCATTGCCGTGAATTTCGAGCAAACCAAATGCTTCTTCTGAAACGGGTAGCTGGCAGGTTAATTTGCCGCTGTGATCCATTGCAAATGAAGCGCCATCGAAAACCAGCTCATCCTGCCCGCCCACCAGATTGACATAAATCACTGGTAAATCGCTTTGAGCGATTCTTTCGCGCACTATCCGGTAGCGATCGGCCTGGCCGTTAATAGTGTAGGGGGAGGCATCCGCTACCAGTAAAGCCTGAGCACCTGCGGAACGGAGTGACCGCAGATGCGCCGGATACTGGCAATCGGAGAAAGTAGCCAGTCCGAAGAGGGTGCCATTGCATGTAAATGTGCAGGGCTGATTGCCGGCGATGAAATAGCGTTGTTCATCCAGTAACAAACCAGAGGACAGATATTGTTTGTAATGGGTGGCCAGCAGGCGACCATCCCGGATGACGGAAAGAGCATTGAACAGATGGCCGTTCACGCTATGTGGATGACCGACCACCAGCATGACACCCTGCACTTGTGCGGCGAGAGCGGCCAGTCCCTGTTGGCAGGCCGATATAAACTCCCTGCGCAGTAACCAGTCTTCCGGCGGGTAGCCGCACAGTGCCATTTCCGGAGTGATGACCAGATCAGCACCGGCTATTTTGGCCTGGTGGCAGGCGTGCAGTATTTTGGATGAATTTCTGCCCAGATCACCTGCCGTGCAGTTGATCTGGGCAAGCGCGATTTTCACGACAGGGAGAACGGGTGTGCGAGTAATATCAAATCAGAAAGGCAGGTTTGCATCTGGTTTCGCCTGCAGAATAACCCGGCGGAAATCCTGCTGGATACGCTCCAGAGCTGCCTGGTTATCTGCCTCAAAACGCAGTACCGCAACCGGGGTGGTGTTGGACGCCCGGATCAGGCCAAATCCGTCGCTGTATTCCACCCGCAGACCATCAATCGTGATCACCTGATCGGCCCCGGGAAAATCGGCTTCCTGCTGGAGCTGAGCGATCAGGGCATGGTTTTCCCCTTCGTTGAGTTTGATTTGCAGTTCCGGTGTGTTAACTGTGTCGGGCAGGGCGTGCAATATCGCCGCCGGATCAATCTGTTTGCTTAGTAGTTCCAGCAAACGTGCACCGGCATACAGGCCATCGTCGAATCCGTACCAGCGTTCTTTAAAGAAGAGATGACCGCTCATTTCACCAGCCAGCAGTGCACCTGTTTCTTTCAGCTTGGCTTTGATAAAGGAATGCCCTGTTTTCCACATGACAGGTTTACCGCCATGCTGTGTAATCCACGGTGCCAGTGTGCGCGTGCATTTGACATCGTAAATGATCTGGCCGCCGGGGTTTCTGGACAATACATCAGCAGCAAACAGCATGAGCTGGCGATCCGGGAAAATGATGCTGCCGTCTTTGGTGACGACTCCCAGGCGATCGCCGTCGCCATCAAAGGCAAAGCCGATTTCGGCATCAGTGGTGGCTAGTGTACGAATGACATCCTGCAGGTTTTTCGGTACTGAAGGATCAGGGTGATGATTCGGAAATGTGCCATCAACCTCACAAAACAGCTCAGTGACTTCACAGCCAAGCCGGCGGTACAGATCAGGGGCCAGTGCGCCGGTTACCCCGTTACCGCTGTCCACCACAATTTTGAGTGGGCGGGCGAGTTTGACATCATCAGCAATTCGCTGCAGATAGGCGGGCACGATGTCATGCTGACGATAATCACCCTGTCCGTGCTGGAGGTTGTTCTGCTCAATGCGTAAACGCAATGCCTGGATGGTTTCTGCTGCCAGTGTCTCACCTCCCAGCACGATCTTGAGCCCGTTGTATTCCGGCGGGTTATGGCTGCCGGTGACCATCACTCCCGAGTAGCTGCACAGTTCGTGTGCAGCGTAATACAGCACCGGGGTGGCAACCATACCCACATCAATAACATCGATTCCACTTTTGCGGATACCGTTCATCAGCGCCTGTGCCAGCTTGGGTCCGGACAGGCGACCATCACGACCGATTGCAATGGTGGTCAGCCGGCGCTCGCGTGCTTCAGAGCCAATAGCATGGCCGATACGCTCAACTGCTTCCGGGGTCAGCGCAGTTTCTACGATGCCGCGAATGTCATAGGCCTTGAAGATGTCGCGTGGAAGTGTGCTCATGGGTGATGATGATCCGGGTTTGGGATACCTTTCAGAATGTAGTGTGTGCCGCAATACGGACACATGGCCTCACCGGTGGCTTCAATTTCCAGAAAAACACGGGGATGCCAGCTTTTCGTATCCATGGAAGGGTTTGGGCAGTGCAACGGCAAGTCATCCGGGCTGATTTCGATACTTTGCGGATAGGCTGGAGTGGCAGATGTATTCATGGGTGATTCCATCGGGTTCAACAGTTAAACATAATGCAGCCAATCGGCATGCTTGCTGGATTTGCCGTTGACGCAATCAAAAAATGCGGTTTGCAGCTGTTTTGTGATCGGACCGCGTTTGCCGTTGCCAATTTCACGGCAATCCAGCTCGCGAATCGGGGTGACTTCTGCTGCCGTGCCGGTAAAGAAAGCCTCGTCTGCACAATAGACTTCATCACGGGTAATCCGTTTCTGGATGATCTCAATCCCGGCTTCCTGCGCCAGCTGGATCACTGAGGCACGTGTGATGCCTTCCAGACAGGCGGTCAGGTCTGGCGTATAAATCCTGCCTTTTTTGACGATGAAAATATTTTCGCCGGAGCCTTCTGCGACATAGCCGTCCACATCCAGCAGCAGTGCTTCCTGATAGCCATCCTGTGCCACTTCTTGGTGTGCCAGGATTGAATTGGTGTAAGTGGCTACCGATTTGGCGCGACACATGTTGATGTTGACATGGTGGCGGGTGAATGAGGAGGTTTTCACGCGAATACCATTTTCCAATGCATCTGCACCCAGATAAGTACCCCACGACCAGGCAGCAACTGCAACATGAACCGACAGCGTTTTGGCGGATAACCCCATGGCTTCCGGGCCGTAGAAGACGATTGGACGGATATAGCCGGAGGTAAGTCCATTCTCACGAATGACATCCCGCTGTGCCTGCATCAGCGTGGCCTGATCGAAAGGGATTTTCATTCTGAAGACATGTGCTGAATAAAACAGACGTTCAGTATGCTCGGGCAAACGGAAAATGGCTGCTCCGCGAGGTGTCTGATAGGCACGAACCCCTTCAAAAACACCCATTCCGTAATGCAGGGTGTGAGTGAGTACGTGGGTCGTGGCGTTGCGCCAGGGAACCAGTTTCCCGTCATACCAGATAAACCCGTCACGGTCCGCCATCGACATGCTGAAATTCTCCTGTGTTAGATCTGTAATTGAATAACGGGAAGTATCTGTCAGCCGGATCATCCGGTGCTTCCCTGAAAAACCTGCTGTATTCTAGCGTATTTTTGCCGGTGGCAATGCTGACACCGTTCGATGGATTCGAAACCGTGACGAAAAATGTGATAATTCCGGGAACCCCGTTTACTCTTTCATAATTTCCGAGTTCTTACTGTAATTCATGCAACCACTTCGTTTCGATGCACTGATCATAGGTAGCGGTTTGGCCGGACTGACACTCGCCCTGAATCTGGCAGAAACCCGGAAGGTCGCACTGGTGACTAAGCGGACATTACATGACAGTTCCAGTGCCTGGGCACAGGGGGGAATTGCTGCTGTATTGTCGATTGAAGATTCTCCGGAAGCACATATCCGCGATACGCTGGTTGCCGGTGCGGGGCTGTGCAATGAAGCCATGACCCGCCATATTGTTGAGCATGGCCCGCAGGCTGTCAGATGGCTGATAGATCGGGGTGTCGATTTTACGCGTGACGATCATAATGAAACCGGTTACCACCTGACCCGCGAAGGGGGGCATAGCGTGCGTCGTATCATTCATTCGGATGATGCTACAGGCAGGGTGGTGCAGCTTACACTGACCAAACAGGCGGCAGCGCACCCAAACATCACCATACTGGAACACCATATTGCGGTAGACCTTGTGACCAGCGAAAAACTGTCTCACCCCGGAAAGAGTAACAGTTGCTACGGTGCTTATGTGCTTGATATCCGTGCCGGCAAGGTACGCACGATCGCGGCGCGTAACACGATTCTGGCTACTGGCGGCGCGGGCAAGGTCTATCTCTATACAACCAATCCCGATGTGGCTACCGGGGATGGTATTGCCATGGGATGGCGTGCAGGGTGCCGTGTCGCCAACATGGAATTTATCCAGTTCCATCCCACCTGCTTATATCACCCGCATGCCAAATCTTTTTTGATTACTGAAGCAGTGAGAGGGGAAGGTGGCATGCTGAAGCTGCCTGATGGCGAACGTTTTATGCCGTGGCATGACAAGCGCGCTGAACTTGCACCGCGCGATATTGTGGCGCGTGCGATCGACTTCGAAATGAAAAAGCGCGGACTGGATTGTGTGTTTCTGGATATTTCCCACCAGCCAGCTGATTTTCTGATACAGCATTTTCCTACTATTTACAAGCGTTGTCTGGAGCTGGGTATCGACATCACGCGCGAGCCCATCCCTGTTGTTCCAGCTGCGCATTACACCTGTGGCGGGATCGTGACTGATCAGCGCGGGCGAACGGACATCGATAATCTGTATGCCATTGGCGAAACCGCTCACACTGGTCTGCACGGTGCCAATCGTCTGGCCAGTAATTCTTTGCTGGAATGTCTGGTTACCGGATTTTCGGCCGTTGAGGATATCCTTGTCCGTTCTCCTGCGCCGGATCTGCCATTGCCCGGTTGGGATGAAAGCCGCGTAACTGATGCCGATGAGGAAGTCGTGATTTCCCATAACTGGGATGAATTGCGTCGTTTTATGTGGAATTACGTGGGCATCGTGCGTACCAACAAACGATTGCAGCGGGCACAACACCGTATCAGGCTGCTGAGTGAGGAAATTGATGAGTATTATTCAAATTTCCGGGTAACGAGCGATTTGCTCGAACTGCGTAATCTCGTATGCACTTCCGATCTGATCGTTCGCAGCGCCATGCTGCGGCATGAGAGCCGCGGTCTGCACTTTAGCCGGGATTATCCAGAGACTCTGCCGCAAGCCACTGATACGATTCTGTCGCGCTAATGGTGAATAAAGAATTGAAGCTGCTGGAAGATAAAATTGATCAGCTGATCAGGTTGTATCAGGGTGTTCGCGAAGAAAATGCCAGATTACACCTTCAGCTTGAAAATACTGAAACTGAAAATAAACAGCTTGTCGAGCGGATGCATATCGCAGCTGAGCGCCTTAAGATTTTATTGAATAATCTGCCCGAAAGTTGAAATGAACAAAGAGACTGTGCTGAATGTGGCTGTAATGGGGCGGGAACTCCGTATTCACTGCTCCGGGGAAGAACGTGATGATTTGCTGCTTGCGGTTTCCTACCTTAACAAGAAAATGCAGGAAATAAAATCTGCGGGGAAGATCGTGGGAACAGAGCAAATTGCCATTGCTACTGCCATCAGTATTGCGCATGAATTGCTTGGTTTCCGCTCACGCCATGATTTTGACATGCTTGAATTTAAGCGTAGAATCGAATCGCTCGGGTCCCGGCTGGACAATGCACTTTCTGGTGAAAATGCTTTAGAAAATGGAGCAGAATGACTGGTCGTGCTGTTCATGCTGTGGCAGTTGCAACAAGTTTAATCCCTGCGGTGTTTGTTAAGGTTTGCGTTCTTTGAACCAATTCGTTGTAACTGGCTGCCAGTCAATGGTTGCTGTTGTGCGCACTCCTTTGCGGAGCGTGCCTGATGCAACCGACAGGCGACCACTCTTGAACCACAGGTTCAAGATAGCGATCTGACGGCATTTGCGGGGACCCTCCTTTATAATTAGGAAACCTCTGATTAACCTCGAATCTCGTCATTGCGACTGCGAGTGCAACGTGGCAGGAAGCAATCAACTTCATCAATGAAATCAATATCTTATAGATTGCCGCATCGCTGCACTCCTCGCAATGACATACCATATACGTCATCGCGAGGCCGCAGGCCGTGGCGATCCAGCGATTTTGTCACCATTGCTGCTGAATTGCTGCGGCGACTGCGCTGTTTCGCAATGACGAAGTTGTGCAGAGGTTCCTTAGTATTCCCGGTTTATTTTCAGAGCACTGCTAAAAGGTTTGTCTGAAAACAGTATGCGTTACTGGCTGATGAAATCAGAACCATCCGAAGTGAGTATCGATGATCTGGCTGCAAGACCGGGTCAGGTCGTGCCCTGGGATGGCGTGCGAAATTATCAGGCGCGTAATTTTATGTGTCACCAGATGCAGCTGGGGGATCTGGTTTTTTTCTACCATTCCAGCTGTGCTGAGCCAGGGATTGCCGGTATTGTAGAAGTATCACAGCTCGCTTATCCGGATGAAACACAGTTCAACCCGGCCAGCAAATATTTTGATCCGAAATCAACACGCGAAAATCCGCGCTGGTTTAATGTTGAAGTCCGGTTTCTCCGTAAAACCCGGCTGCTTTCCATCAGGGAGCTGCGCAGTTACCCTGAGCTGGCTGGTATGCGCATCCTGCAAAAGGGAAACCGGTTGTCTATTACGCCCATCGATCCACTAGAGTGGAAATTCATTGAAGCAAAACTGTAGCAACGATGCTGCTGTACGCTTTCCTTTTCATCAAATATTCACATTTGTTTGTCAGAATAGCTGACATTGCCAGCGAGGTAGCTCAAACATGGAAGCATGGCCGATCTACCTGCTGACAGGGGGTATAGTCGGTTTTCTTGCAGGGCTGCTGGGAATTGGCGGTGGTCTGCTGATGGTGCCGGTTCTGGCAGCGGTTTTTACATCACTGGGTTTCCCGGCTGATCGTATCCTGCATATCGCACTGGGGACGACGACAGCAATTATCACTCTGACCGCCATTTCCAGTTTGCGTGCGCATCATACGCATGGCGCGGTGAACTGGCTGATTGTACGTTACATCACCCCGGGAATTATTGCGGGCGCGCTGGCTGGCTCCACGCTGGCCGGTCAGTTATCAAGCCGGATACTGAGTGTTATCTTCGTCCTGTTTATTTATGTGGCAGCAACGCAAATGTGGCTCAACTTTAAACCAGCTACCAGCTACGTTTTGCCGGGGAAAACAGGATTATTCGTAGCAGGTGGCGTGATCGGTGCACTCTCCAGCCTGGTGGCAATTGGCGGGGGATTGCTGACAGTGCCATTCCTCACGGCTTGCCAGATCAGAATGCACCATGCCATTGGTACAGCTGCAGCTGTCGGGTTCCCGGTTGCGCTGGCCAGTGCGTCCGGCTATGCCATCAACGGTTTGCTGCAAACACAGCCGCTACCGGATTATTCACTGGGATATATTTATCTGCCTGCGCTGGTGCTGGTGGCAATGACAAGTATAGTAACAGCGCCATTGGGAGCCAGAACAGCCCATATTCTGCCGGCAGTAACGCTCAGAAAAATTTTTGCGGGGCTGCTCTATTTGCTGGGAACCAGACTGTTGCTGGATTTTCAGGGTTGATGCCAGATTTTTCAAACAATTTATCCAGATCATGACTGATAACGTATTAAAAAATGGATTATCGGAGCTTGCTGAATTTTCCGAACGGCAGATGTTGCATGCCGAGCTGAATGCGGATGTCCATGAACTGATTAACATTCCGTCACAGCTTTCGCAGCTGGTGCTGCTGTCTGACCGGCAGAAAACAGGCCGGGAGCGTGAGCTGGTTATCCAGCTTTGTGAATATTTTGGCGTCCGGATACTCAACAGTGCCTTTGATCAGCTAAGTGTTGAGTTAGGAGATTTCCGGTTGCGCTGGGAGCGGCATACGGAGTATTCCACTTATATTTTCTACAGGGATGGATCATTTGATGAGCCATTTGCCAGGCCAGCCATCACTTATGTTCCTGCAGAGTGGCTGAAAAAATTGCCTGGAGAGGTTCTGGTCGCTACCCATATCGAACTGGAGGATCGCAGGCGCCCCAGCCACAGCCTGCGTGAACTGGCCGCCCTGTTTTCATCGAATACGGTTATCGGTTCCAAGGTTTCCGCCGGAAGCGCCAGCGTCTGGAGTGATAATCATATTCACCCTGACGGGTTTACCCGTTTTCTGGTGCACGACGACAATCTGCGCAGCCGTCAGGTGGGCCGGCTGGTACAGCGCCTGCTGGAAATCGAAACCTATCGCATGCTGACCATTCTTCCGCTGGCCATGACACGCGATATCATCCCTCAGCTGGAGCAGTACGAGGATCAGCTTGCAGAATTGATGACGGCCAATATGGCGCTTAACACAATCGATGATGAGCAGCAGCTGCTGGTAAAACTGACTGCACTGGCTTCGGAAATCGAAAGAATCTCGGCACTTTCCGGCCATCGCTTTGGTGCTTCACAAACGTATCACGCCATCATGCAGCAGCGCGTGACTGAATTGCGTGAAGGGCGAATTGAAGGGCTGCAAATGCTGTACGAATACAGGAAACAGCGCGTGACTTCTGCCATGGGAACTTTCGAGCTGGTACGAACCAGACTTGAAGCATTGTCATTGCGCGTGGAGCGGGCAACTTCGATGTTGCGCACGCGGGTGGATATTTCGATGGAATCGCAAATTCGGGATCTGCTTAAATCAATGGATGCCCGGGCACACCTGCAATTACGCCTGCAGGAGACAGTGGAAGGGTTGTCAGTCGTCGTGCTGAGCTATTATCTGCTGGGAATTACCGGCTATGGTCTCAAGGCGATTAAGGCAGCCGGGCTGAATATTGATATAGAACTGGTGACCGGTATTTCCATACCCGTTATCGTGACTATTGTGTTTTTTGCTATCAGAAGATTTCGCCAGCTGGTGAGCAAATCAGCTTCCGGTGAAGGAAAAAAAGGGAAATAATTGTCGCACCCCAACTGCTCATCAATGCTTGATTGCCAGGGTCAGTACGCCGGCAGCAACCAGGGCGATACCCAGCCATTCATTCCAGGATGGCCGTTCACCCAGAAACGCAAAAGCAAAAACAGCAACCAGAACAAGACTGAATTTATCGACAGGTGCTACCTTGGAGGCATCACCGATTTGCAGCGCACGGAAGTAACACACCCAGGAGGCACCGGTAGCCAGGGCTGACAGACCAAGGAACAGCCATGTTCTGGCGGGGAGTTCAAACGGATTGCTCCATTTCCCCATAACCCAGATAAATCCGGAGAGAACAAACAGAATAATAACGGTACGAACGAGTGTGGCCAGATCGGAATCAACACCCTGGACACCAATTTTCGCAAAAATCGCAGTCAGAGCAGCGAAAACTGCTGACAGTAGCGCCCAGAAAAACCAGCTGTCTGAAGTTAACATGGCAAGAGAAATGAGTTGTCTTTACCCGGGTGTACACACATATCAACCGGACCCGCCGAACGCCGGCATTTTATCAGCTTTCACAATGGCTTCGCCGGGACATCTGCTTTACGCCGTTCTGTGCCATAAGAGTTGCGTTGTGGACTGGAAGGGCCGGGCACGGGTGGTAATTCACCGGATTCACCGCATCTCTGCAATGACAGCACGCATCAAATTATGACCTGCCGGCCGATCTCAACGACCTTTCCGGCAGGCACATGGCAGAGGTCGGTGATATGGACGCTATTACGCTCCATCAGAATGAACAGCCCTGTACGAATCCGTGATAACCAGTTTGCATCTTCGCGACCAATGATAATCTCGCGACCTATATAGTAAGTCATGCTGTCAGGATCAGTATTGCATCCCCTTGCACCTATCTGGGGCAGGAGTGCCGGAATATCGGGACGTTCCATGAAACCGTAGTAGGCGGTTACTCGCCAGAAGTCCGGGGCTGCTTTTTTTATGGATAGCCGGTTATTGTCCGCCACCCGGGGGATTGGCCGCATTCGCATCGTGACGACAAGAATATGCTCATGCAGCACCCTGTTGTGTTTGACATGCCAGATCATGACCGGAGGCGTGCCGCGCGTGTTCTTGGCCAGGAATAATCCTGTGCCTGGAACACGTGCCACATTGGTTACTGCAAGTTGCTCCATGAACTGCCTTACAGGCACCAGTGTCTCGTGCAGCTCATGTGATATGGCGGTTACGCCGCTGTGCCATGTAAACATCATTCCATACACACCAGCGGCCAGGAGCAGCGGCACATAGCCTCCATCAATGATTTTCATGGCATTTGCCAGAAAAAAAGCTGTATCAATAGTGAGGAAAAAGCCGGCAACTGCACCGCTGACCATGAGGCTCCAGCCCCAGATTTCGCGCATGGCGATGAACAGTAATGCAGAAGTCATAAGCATGGTGAGTGATACGGCGATCCCGTAGGCAGCAGCCAGATTGTCGGATTTTTCGAATGTGATCGTGAGCCCGACAGTCGCAATCATCAGCAGCCAGTTGACTGCGCCCACGTAAATCTGCCCGTAGCCTTGTGCCGAGGTCTGAATGATCCTGAAGCGCGGCAGCCACCCCAGCAGCATTGCCTGCCGGGAGATGGAAAAAGCACCGGTAATGATGGACTGGCTTGCGATGATCGTTGCCAGTGTAGCCAGTACTACCAGTGGAATGAGTAATGGTTCCGGACAAAGGCGGTAAAAAATGTTGTCCTCTACCGGTGCTCCGCCAAGGACAATTGCAGCTTGTCCGGCATAGTTCAGAAGAAGCCCGGGGAAGACGACGGTCAGCCAGGCAATACGGATCGGCCTGGGGCCGAAATGCCCCATATCGGCGTAAAGTGCCTCGGCTCCTGTTACACACAGGAAAACACCGCCAAGGACAAGAAAACTCCCCGGTTCCCCCGATAAAAGATAATGGATTCCATAACGCGGATCTATGGCAGCAAGTACCGCTGGATACTGCCATATCCCCCAAATACCGAGTAAACCGATCGAACAGAACCATAATGCCATGATCGGCCCGAAAATCCGGCCTATCCATGCGGTGCCAAACGGCTGTATGGCAAAAAGTCCGATCAGAATGACTATTGCAGCCGGGGTAGTGAAAGGTTTCATTGCCGGAGCCACGATATTCAGCCCTTCAATTGCGGACAAAACTGAAATAGCCGGCGTGATGGCACCATCACCGTAGATCAGCGCAGCACCGAATAAACCGGTGGCAACGATCAGTGGCCGTCGCTTGTGCCTGATACCAAGCAGTGCCATCAGTGCGAGAATTCCGCCTTCACCGTCATTGTCGACGCGCATGGCGAAGAGCACATATTTGACTGAGACGATGATAATCAGCGTCCAGATGACAAGTGAAAGGATGCCGAGTGTCACATCGGCTGTCGGACGGCCTCCTGCCAGCACGAGGACGGTTTTGAGTGTGTACAGCGGACTGGTGCCAATATCACCGAATACGACACCAAGTGCCGAGAGTCCGAGAGTGGTGGCAGTGGCTAACGGAACTGTCTGTCTGGCGCTTGCAGAAGGTGTTTCCGACATATTTCTGATTATCCTGCTAATGTTGGGGTGGGTCTTTTGCAGATAATGCGCCGGTTTGCGGACTAACGGCAGGATCGGCAATGATCACCGGCTGGACAACGGGCACTATCAGCCCTGCCTGGCGCAGACTGCGCAGGATTTCAAACATCAGTGCACTGCGTACATGGGCTGCACTGCGTGGCGAACCAACATGACATGATGCTGAAAATATCAGGCTGGATTCATTGAATCCCTGCAGAGAGACTGTCGGTGCCGGGTTTTCCAGTACATCCGGGTGCTGTACGATTGTACCGTGCACGACAGCATGAACGGCATCCGCATCCGCATCCAGCGGCATGTTGAACTGTACCGATACCAGCCCCATCGGATTGGCCATGGTGACGTTGCGTACCATCTTGGTGACAAATTTGGAGTTGGGTACGATCATCGTTGACCGGTCGAACATTTCTATTTCTGTTGCACGTGCACTGATTCTGCGTACATTACCTTCGATTTCACCCAGACTCACCCAGTCTCCCACCTTGACGGATCGCTCCATCAACAGGATGACACCTGACACAAAATTTTGTACCACGGCCTGCAGGCCGAAACCGATCCCGACCGACAAGGCGCTGACTATCCAGGCCATGCGCTCCAGTTCAATACCCAATGATGAGATTGTGATGATGCCAACGGTGAAATAAGCCAGGTAACTCAGCAGACGGGCTGTCGGGGCGCGCATCTTTTCATCCAGGCGGGTCACCGGCAGGAACTGGTGGACCATCCAGGACTTCAGTATTTTGACCATGAAGATGCCAAGTAGCAGGAGCGCCATGGCAAACACGACAGATGTCGGTTTGATGGTAATTTCCCCCATCTGGAAGCCTGCTGTCAGAAAGCCCAGGCGGCGCTGCAGCCATTGGTCCGGCGCTTCGCCCAGCGGGAGCAGGAGCAGGGTAATTGCAGACAGAATGAGAAACAGGCGCAGACAGCCGGAACAGATAACCAGCAGCTGGCAAAGAACGCTGGCCTGCTGTTCGCTGATTCTTTCCGCTTTTGACTCCTTGCCAACCCGGACTACGAGACTGCCGGATATATCAGCCACCAGAACAAGAAGCAGGTAGGTAGTACAGGCAACCAGGCTCATCCAGATGATTTCCTGAACGATCAGACTGCTCAGCGCCACAAAGCCCAGCAAAAAGGCAGACAGACTGATTGCGACGATACCTGTCAGTACAGAGGGTACGGCATGAACCCAGGGGGATACCGGCAGCGCTGATCGTGGTTTGTCTTCCGTGACAGCTTCATGCGCTAGCGTACGCATGCTCAACCGCAGTTTCCATGCCGTAAATCCGATGAGCATGTCGAGAGTAACCGTCATTACCCCGTTCATCAGCAGCGTCGTGAAAAGTGAGGCGTTGACAAGTTCCAGTACCCGCTGCGTGGCCCAGGCCAGAGCGACTGTTACCGCGAACAGGATTGGCAGTCTTGCCAGCTTTGTGGCCAGCTGGTCTGTTATCTGTGGCAGACGCCAGCTTGGCTGGTCCGGCAGCAGCAGGATCTTGCCTGTACCGGCAACAAAACCCGCGATGTAGAAGGCACTCATGCACTGAGCCAGAAATGTTTCCACTATCGTTTCAGGCTCACCACTCCAGCGGAAGGTGTGCAGGATGATGAATATCCATAGACCCGGCACCAGGGTGTACAGGATGACTGTTAAGACTGCAAAAATCGAACGGCGCAGGCGCGAAGGGGATGTATGGCGGATGGTAAAGGCAGCCAGCCTCCGGTGCAGCATCGTTGTGCAGGTCAGCAATGCCAGTGCCAGCATGACAGCTACTGACCAGGCCTGCAGCGGAATGGCTTCCATCCTGTCAGCCAGCAATCTTCCCAACCCGGAGAGCCGCTCCATATCGCGCGGCATATCGCGCAATACACCCTGCCAGAATGTGGCAGTCAATATCGCAGGGGAGCGTTTTCCCAGTTGAGCCTGAAAGCGTGCACGCTGCAACTGTTCAATCTTGTCCTGACCCTGGCCGGCTTCGACCGCCAGCAGATGAGCCAGTCTGACCTGCGCATCCAGTGTGGTCTGGTGCTGGGTCAGCTGTGTTCGCTGCTGGGCAATATCCGGAGGTTCCGGTTTGCCGGCATTTGGTGCACCCAGTTCCTTGAGCCGGCGCTGGACGCCGGTCAGTTCAGGTTCCTGCTGTGCGGCAATACTGTCCGCGATTGACTGGGCTTTCTGCAGATCATCACGCATGAGCGCCAGCGCTGCATCATCCGTTTCCTGTGATTGATCCTGCAGACGGTCCTGTATGGTGATAACGGTTTTCTGGGTGGCTTCCAGTATGTCATCTGCTTCCCGGGATGTGTACGATACGGCGGGGGCGAGCGCCTGGCCGCTTGCCGTCATGCCGTGAATGGCAAGCAGCAGGAGAACAGCGATCCGCAGAACTGAAAAGATCATCCTAAAAACCCCTGTTGGACGAGCAGGAATGTACCTTTTTCCGGGTGCATGGCTGCGTTGTAACTCCCTCTGGAAGGGAACGCGACCATTCGCCAGGAAACGGTTCCAGGTCATGGCTTGTGTTGTGCTGATCCGGTATTCACCAGGTTCCATTCTATTGCCCGGCTGCGCCAGTGATCTTCGATTGCCTGGACAAATTCCCGATTCACCAGTTTTGCCCGGTTTTCACACCAGAGAGGGGAATCGCTGCGAATGACGATACCTTCAACCTTGCCGCTGCGATAGCGGCTTTGTGCTTCATCGAGCAGTTGAACAAGCTGGTTTTTCGTTATCTTCGTGCGCCTGAGCAAGGGTACAGTAGTGAAATTCAGCTCCCTGGCAAGCTGGTTACGCCGCTCGACACTCCAGAATTTGCCTGTTTTCCGGTCATGAACATCAAACAGCAGGAACCAGTCAGGCAGCTTGTTGTAATCGAGTGAATGTCTGGCAGCGCACCATTCACCAAACAGGATCAGCTCTGGTGTCAGGGCTTGTTTAAGGATTTCTCCATGTTGCCCCAGCCAGCTGTTCAGGCGGGAAAACTGGCCGGAAAAAGGCTGGGGCAGATACTGGCCACGATTCTGCGCACGCAATTCGCCATGTTCATCCAGGGAAATACCCAGATTGGCACCATCCAGCTTTTCCTCGATCAGCACTTCATCCTGCAGCAATGCCGCAATCTCCACATCAGACAGGATCTTGTCATCTCTGGGCTGACCCGTTCCCAGCCAGAGCAGGTGAGGGGTGTTAGGGAAGCGGAAGAATTCAGTCATGGTTATCTGTTTGCCTTTTCTGCATGTTTCGCACGTGACCACTTCTCAATGATGGGTTCCAGTGATAATCCCGCCTGTATCAGCGCCTGTTCCCAGTCGTGCCAGTCGGTATCGCCGGCAAAGGCGATTACGCTTTCTCCAAAATGTTTCGTTGCTTCCAGCGCGGCGGCGACCATTTTACGATCAGCAAGATCATGCACTACTGAATCCAATGGGGGTGGCAGCACGGCATGGCCATCAGCATCATATTGCACTTCGACATTATCCACTGCTGCCGTACTCCATTTATGGATCACAACCTGGATCCCGTAATCGTTGAACCCGAGTTTACGGTCATATTCTTCCTTGATTTTACCGGCCGAATCCAGCACCAGCCTGGCCGGGCTGTTTTCAAACTCGACCAGCCACTGCCATACCTGAAAGCGCAGCGCGGGATCTGCCGGGGTGGCGTCAATATCTTTGGGTACCGCTGGATCAGCTGCGCTGGCTGTAATCAGCACGTTGGTATCCACCACATAACGCTGTTTCATTTTCTGGCCTGATCCTGACCGGGATTCAGCATCAGCCTCGCCTGCTCACGGGTTTCGCCCAGGGCGTCGCCGAAGAAGTGTTCCGGCCAGTTGCTGACACGGCCAAAAGTATCAATCGCCAGTTTGCGTAATGTGGCGCTGTTGGCTTCTCCCCTGGTTTTTTCCACGAAAAACAGAGCAACCTGTCCGGCAGAAGTTTCCTTTCGTGCAATCAGGGTTTGCATGCGGCGGAACAGATGCTCCGAGTGAGTTTCCACAATGAACCGGATATGGCGCAACTGGCTCTGTGCAACAAAAAATTCTGCCAGCACTGCTTGTGCCAGCGGATGAAGATGTACTTCAGGCTCTTCCAGAATGACAGTACTGCCGGGAGGGGAGAAACAGGCGGTGGTCAGCACTGGCAACACCAGCGAAACGCCAATACCAACATCACGCAGATTGGAGATGATGCCATCCTTGTGCACCAGAATTTCATAGCGGGATGAACGACCCAGCTGTTTGACCTCCAGTTTTTCCGCCACTTTCATTTTGTTCAACCAGAATGAGACTTCGTTCAGCAGCGGGTACGGTTCTTTTTCTTGTGACAACGCACTGGCGAGCAGTACATCGATAGCGCGATGGCCGTCGCTTTCAATCTGTCCGGGAGAGGTTCTGTTCCAGACATAATCGCGCTCCGGTTTGCGCCGCAGCGGGCCGAGGTAGCTGATATTTTCCAGTTCACGCCGAATAGCCAGGCTGAGATCTTCAGCCAGCGCGCCTTCTTTCCCCAGTGCGGCAATTGCTTCTGCCGGGAATGCGATGGAGCGTTCCGGTGCCAGATAACAGCCTTTAGCGCGCGGGCGTGGCTCGTCATTTACAAAAATTGCATAGTTTTCCTTTTCCCGGCGGATCGCCTGGAAACGGTGTTCACCGGTGGTCAATACCATTTTCCGGATGACGGTGCTGTCGCCCGCTGTCTGCCGGTAGCTGCAGAAGAACTGGCCGCTATGTACCCGTGAATGCTGATCGGTATTCTGGAAAGTGAATGCGATGGAAAATTCGCGGGGTGATAGAGTGCCGCGCTTCAATACATCGCTAAAACTGCCAAAATTGAAAAAATCACTGGCTTCATCACCGCTCAGATTGAGATGAACGGTGCGATCCGGGGATTGCACTGTCTGCTTCAACAGCAACAGGCTTTGAATGAGTGAGGATTTGCCGGATGAGTTGGTGCCCAGCAGTATGGTCACGGGTTCAAGTGCAATCGCACCGGTATCTTGCCAGACTTTGAACTGGGTCAGTTGCAGAGAGGTGAGCATGGTTCGGTTAATGTTTTTCTGTAATTTACCTGAATCCGGAATTTGTACAGGTAGCCAAAGCTATAATAACGCGGTGAACGACCTGGTTATCAGGAACATCCTATATTTAACAGTGTACAGGCAGGTGAAAATGGAACGTGAAAAACTCGAATTGCCGGAAAACGGTAAAAAATTGCTGCTGCATTCCTGCTGTGCACCCTGTTCAGGTGAGGTGATGGAGGCGATCATGACTTCCGGGATCGATTTTTCCATCTTTTTTTATAATCCGAATATTCATCCGCGCAAGGAATATGATTTGCGCAAGGAGGAGAATGTCCGGTTTGCCGAGAAGCACGCTATCCCGTTTATTGACGCGGATTACGACATGGATAACTGGTTTGATCGGGCCAAAGGAATGGAGATGGAGCCTGAGCGCGGTATCCGCTGCACCATGTGTTTTGACATGCGCTTTGAACGCACAGCGCTGTATGCCTATGAAAACGGATTTGATGTTATTTCCAGCTCACTGGGGATCTCCCGCTGGAAAAACATGGATCAGATCAATGACAGCGGTGTGAGGGCTGCCGCACCCTACCCGGGGATCATCTACTGGACATATAACTGGCGCAAAAAGGGTGGTTCTGCACGTATGCTGGAAATTAGCAAACGTGAAAAATTCTACATGCAGGAGTATTGCGGCTGCGCCTATTCATTCCGTGATACCAATAAATGGCGGGAAGCAAATGGCCGGGAACGTATCCGGATAGGGGAAAAATATTATGGAAATGATTCTGCCGAGTGAGTCTGGATGGCGTGGTGTTGAACGCTACCGGGTAGCTGTGCTGTATGCTGCGCTATCCGGTAACGCCCGGTCAGCAAGACAACTGCATAGTGGTGGAGGTGAACCTATTTCTTTCCCGCACCACTTTTCTGGCGCATTTTTTTATCCAGTTTCTGCATTTGTTCAGGAGTGAGCACTGTTTTCAAACTGGTGTGAGTTTCTTCCTGAATTGCCTGTAATTTCATTTTTTCTTCATTGAATACCGCTTCAACCTTCGTTTTTTCGTCGTTGAGGATGGCTTCAACCTGAGAACGTTGTGAATCATTGAGCCCCAGTTCTTTTGCCATGCGGTTGACGACTGCGCGGCTGTCAGCAGGCTGGGCTGGTTTTTGTGCGAACGTAACGGCGGACGACAGCAGCAATACTGAAGCCAGGGTGACAATCATGGTGTTTGCGGTCATGTAGATCTCCGGAATACTGGGAATATGTGGTTGGTTACCACCCGGGTTTTAGACCGGGTGGCGGACAATCTGCCAGATCAGAACAACCCGGAAATGGAACGGGTCAATCCACTGGTCAGTTCGGGTGCTGCTTCTTCATACTTAAGATTGACTTTGTTGGCTGTACTGACGACGCGAGTGCGATATTTGTTCATCTCGCTGACTTTGGAGGAAGTCTGCCTTCTGGAGCCGCCTACACCCTGTTTGGCATCTTGCTGGCGATCTTCACGAACCACTACACCCCCCTCTGCCCGTTCAGCGATTTCCACGTCGGTAATGGCCATGAAGGTAACGTCTTTTACCGCAGCTCCAGCGATGGTATCAACAATACCAAATGCGGCAGCCCCGGCAAGACTGCCAACCCCGGCGCCACCCCAGCCACCAATGGCTGCTCCTGCCGCCGCTCCTGTCGCCGCACCCAGAGCAGCACTGCCCAAGCCGCCATAGCCCGCTTTCAATGCGGATTCGGCTGCAGTCGGGCTGGCTTTTTCGACACTCAATACATTGACCTGCAGCCAGTAATGCGCTTCTTTGGGGTTGTTGGTAATGCGATAACCTCTGGTCTGCAGTGCCTGGGCAACGCTGGGAGCAATATCGAAATTGGTCTTGTCGGAGGTATTGCGAATATTGATGTAGATAACTTTTTTACTTGGCTCAACCGGGTCAAGAAAAACGGTATCGCTCATTTTGGTCTGCACATCCAGATCTTTCTTTGCGATGGATGTATGCACCGCTGCGCAACCACCCAAAGTTAGAGAAAGCGCCAGAACACCTGACACAATCCAGCCCGATTTATTTATGGAAAACCCCATCTCATCTCCTGACGTTGATATTAAAAATTAAAAAATGGAAAAACTGTTACAGATGCGGCGCTGCTGCCTGTGAACTCCCGATTGAACGGCTTACCAGCCATAGTAATAGGGGAGATAGCTGCCACGGCCATAGTAACCACCATAATATGGCCGGGCGTAACCTCCAAAGTAGCTGCCGTAGCCATAATTCCGGCCGGCAACACATCCGAGGCCGATACAGGCGGGAGCAGGGGTTGGTGCCGCTATCTGTGATACCCCTTTCCGGGTTGCTTCTTTCAGTGCAGAAGTCAGTTCCGCATCACTGGGAACACTGAATGACTTGTTGAGAGTCTCGGCATTGAGTCGTCGTTGAATTTCGCTGGCGTCCTGAGCCCATGTTGTGGTGCTGCCAGCCAGAAAAAATGACAGGCTGGCATAAATTACCAGGTTAAGTTGTCTTGCGTTCATGCTGCCTCCTTGCGATAAAGTAGCCATTCATAACGGAATGTTACGCCAATTGTATAAATATTTTTGTTGCCAGATACAGGAAAAAAGCATGTTTTTTATGAAGATTCATTTGGTTCCGGGTCTTCAGTGTGGGGAATACCGGTGTGTATCGCAGCTGGAGTGATCTGTCCCGGGATGCTTCCGGTAATTTTGGGTGTGGTGCAGACGACATCCGCATTTTGTGCCCGGTGGCGCAAGGCATGATCCATCAGCACGATCGCCAGCATTGCTTCCGCAATGGGTGTGGCGCGGATACCAACACAGGGATCATGTCTGCCATGGGTTTCCACCAGCACGGGATTACCCGCCTTATCGACCGATTGTCGTGCCAGACGGATGCTGGAAGTGGGTTTGATCGCGATACTGACAGTCACCGGCTGGCCGCTGGAGATGCCACCCAGAATCCCGCCGGCGTTATTGCTCAGGAAGCCTTCTGGCGTGATTTCGTCTGAATGTTCAGTCCCTTTCTGAGTGATGCTATTAAACCCGGCACCGATTTCAACGCCTTTGACTGCATTGATATTCATCATGGCGTGAGCAATATCGGCATCCAGTCGGTCATAAACCGGCTCACCCCAGCCAACGGGTACACCTTCTGCCACCACGTTGATCCTGGCACCGGCTGAATCACCCGATTTGCGCAGATTGTCCATGAATGTTTCCAGCTCTGGTGCATAGTCGCTGTCTGCTGCGAAAAACGGATTCCGGCCAACGTCATCCCAGTTTTTGAAAGGAATGACAATGTGGCCAAGTTGTGCCATATAGCCGCGGATAATGATGTCATGGCGCTCATGCAGCCATTTTTTGGCGATAGCGCCTGCTGCCACGCGCACCGCTGTTTCCCGGGCGGATGAACGGCCCCCCCCGCGATAATCACGAACGCCGTATTTCTGCCAGTAGGTGTAATCCGCATGGCCGGGGCGGAACACGTCCATGATCTTGCTGTAATCCTTGCTGCGCTGATCTTCATTGCGGATCAGCAGGGCAATCGGTGTACCTGTTGTGATGTTTTCAAATACACCGGAGAGAATTTCCACCCGATCTGCTTCGCGCCGCTGCGTAACATGCCGGGATGTGCCGGGTTTACGCCGATCCAGCTCCTGCTGGATATCCTCGGCTGACAAGGTTAATCCGGGTGGGCACCCATCTACGATACAACCAATGGCCGGACCGTGAGATTCGCCGAATGAAGTAACACAAAACAGCTTTCCGATGCTATTGCCAGACATGACAAATCCTTGGTTAAACGGGGAAGTGTAAAGTCTAACATAAGCCCATGCGGGCAGATTGGCCGGAAACCATCTGTCATAACGGTTTCAGCGTGCCAATTCAGGGCTGTACAGGTAGAATTGGCCGAAAAAACCGATTGGCAAACAGCGGCATCACACGGGAGGTGTTATGAATTTTGTACAAATCAAAGATTATCTGGCTGATTTACAGAACCGGATCGTAGCAGGGTTGGAACAGGCAGATGGCCGGCCGTTCCGGCGTGATACCTGGGATCGTCCGGAGGGCGGGGGAGGGATAAGCTGTGTGATCGAAGAAGGCAATGTGCTGGAACGCGGAGGGGTCAATTTCTCGCATGTGTTCGGCAAAGGGTTGCCTGCTTCAGCTACCGCAGCGCGTCCGGAACTGGCGGGCAGGGCGTTTGAGGCTGCAGGTGTTTCTCTGGTCCTGCATCCGCGCAATCCCTATGCACCTACTGTTCACATGAACGTCCGTTTTTTTGCAGCCATCAAAGAAGGCGCTGATCCGGTCTGGTGGTTTGGTGGCGGTATGGATCTCACGCCTTACTATGGTTTCGAAGAAGATGCCATCCATTTTCATCAGACCTGCAAAGATGCACTGCTGCCTTCCGGCAGCGAATACTATCCGCGCTTCAAGAAATGGTGTGATGAATATTTTTACCTGAAACACCGCAAGGAGCCGCGCGGGATAGGCGGAGTGTTCTTTGATGATCTCAATCAGCCGGATTTTGCCACCTGTTTCAATTTAACGAAGAGCGTCGGGGATCATTTTCTGGAAGCGTATGTGCCAATTCTGCAAAAGCGCCGTGATCTGCCTTATGGAGAACGTGAACGGGATTTCCAGGCGTATCGCCGTGGCCGTTATGTGGAATTCAATCTGGTATGGGATCGCGGAACGCTGTTTGGCCTGCAGACAGGCGGGCGGACCGAATCCATCCTGATGTCACTGCCGCCAATCGTTAAATGGCGTTATGACTGGGCGCCTGCCGCAGGCAGCCCGGAAGCAAAACTGTACACTGATTTCCTCACCGGCAAGGACTGGCTGCCGCCTGGCTGATAGCACAGTTTTGCAGAATGATGTTTTTCAGGACATGCAGCTTGCCGTGGAAGAAATGCTCAGCACCGGGAATGACAGTCACTGGCAGTATTTGCGGCGTCGCCCAGTGCAAGATACTCTGAAGCGGCACAATCGTGTCCTGATCACCCTGAATAACCAGAATATGCTGTGCGTGATCAACTACAGGCGGGGCATGTAAACGCTCGACTGATGGTGAAACCAGCACCAGCTGATGCGGCTTCAGCTGCTGCGCAACATGCGCCTGAACTCCGCCTCCGAATGAAAACCCGGCCAGTATCAGCGGCAGGGATTCCGATCCGGTGTCATAGTGTTCGCGCATGGCCTGAGTGACGGCGATGACGTCCCCGATTTCCCCTTTTCCATCCGCATAACTGCCTTCACTGGCGCCCACGCCACGGAAATTGAATTTCACCGTGATGCACTGCTGCTCGATGAAAGCCCGGGTGAGGATATAGATAATCTTGTTGTCCATGTTGCCCTGATAAAGCGGGTGCGGATGTGCCACAACAGCAAGGCCGCGCGGCGAACCTTCCGGCAGCATGACGACTGTTTCCAACCGGCCGGCCGGGCCGGCAACGAAGATTTTTTGTTCACTCAACATGGATAGAAAGCGCTTACAGGTGATTATTTCATGACGGATGATTGTAGTATAAGCCGTTTTGCAAGGCGCTCTGAATGGCGTATTTCCCGCGAAGCATCATTGCGCCTTATCTCTGAACCAGATCAATGACCACAACAGAAAACCGGATTGAGCAGGCCCTGATCGAAAAACTGGCTGATCTCAAGTACACCTGTCGCCCGGACATCCGTGACCGCGCGGCGCTGGAACACAATTTTCGTCAGCACTTCGAGGCGCTCAATCGCGTTCATCTCACCGATGCCGAGTTCGCACGCCTGCTGGAATCCATCGTTACCTCTGATGTTTTTGCCGCAGCCAAGCACCTGCGCGAGAAAAACAGCTTTGAGCGCGACGACGGCACGCCGCTTTATTACACGCTGGTCAACATCAAGGACTGGTGCAAGAACAACTTCGAGGTAGTCAACCAGCTGCGCATCAGCACCGACTACAGCCACCACCGTTATGACGTGATCTTGCTCATCAACGGCGTGCCGGTGGTGCAGATCGAACTAAAGACGCTGGCCATCAGCCCGCGCCGGGCGATGCAACAGATCGTCGATTACAAGAACGACCCCGGCAACGGCTACAGCAAAACCCTGCTGTGTTTTTTGCAGTTGTTCATCGTCAGCAACCGCTCGGACACCTGGTATTTCGCCAACAACAACAGCCGCCATTTCAGTTTCAACGCCGACGAGCGTTTTCTGCCGCTCTACCAGTTTGCCGGTGAAGACAACAGCAAGATCACCCATCTGGACAGCTTTGCGGATGCATTTCTTGCCAAATGCACGCTGGGGCAGATGATCAGCCGCTACATGGTGCTGGTGGCCAGCGAGCAAAAGCTGCTGATGA
>CAZYWE010000012.1:0-66081 GCA_964651625.1 uncultured Nitrosomonas sp.
AACAATGAACCACGACAAGGACTCGAAGATTCGCGCTGAAACCCAGCAAGACGAACCGTTCCTCCTCAGCCGAATGGTCGGGATCGTCAATGAGGCGAGCTCGCTCGTCGGAGAACACTGACGCAGCCTCTTCGAACGAAACACCGTGCTTGCGCAGGCTCTGGATGTACGTACGACTATGCAATATGCAATCGCTTCAATTGCAGGCTAACGTTGGATATAAGGGGCGCGCTTTAGCGCGTTCCGCTTGATGGATGGGTTAGAGCAGCCTTTTCGAGACGTTCGGCAAGCCACACCTTAATGATAGATTGCCTGGTCACACCAAGCTTTTCAGCTTCCCGGTCAAGAGATTCAATCATCCACGTTGGGAAATCAACATTGACACGTTTTTGCTCTTGCAATACGCGCTTTGCCTTTGACAGATCCAGCGAAGCAGTAATATCAACGCCTTCGTCAAACTGCTGTTCAAAATCTTTAGCTTTCATATAGTGTCACCTCCTCGGTACGTGAGCGACGAACGGAAACAAGTCTGGTATTTGTGCCTCTGTAGGTGATCACGGCAGACCAGTGTTTGCCGTTAATCAGCCCTATTATGAGGTATCGTGGTTCATCTTCTGTTTTTGCGGGAATCTCCAGTAATCTTGGGTCATTCCATAATGCTTGAGCATCAACAAAGCTGATGCCATGTTTCAGAAGATTGGCCTGACTCTTTGCCTCGTCAAACTCAAAAGTTATCATGGTATAGAAAGTATACCTTTATTGAATGGGAATCAAGTATGGATGATATGCTCTAACGCCGCCATAAACGGCGCGAGCTTGCGAGCGTCCAGCGACCGCAGGGAGCGAACTTAACGGCCTTGTTAGGGGACCTCTGATTAACCTCGAGTCCCGTCATTGCGACTGCGAGTGCAACGTGGCAGGAAGCAATCTACTGCATCAATTAAATCAACATCTTATGGATTGCCGCGTCGCTGCGCTCCTCGCAATGACAAAGTTGTGCAGAGGTTCCTTAGGCATTTTCATGGCCAAGCAACCCTGACAGGATGGCTGCACCAATAACCATATATTCGTTTGTGTATTCGTTGAATTCAATTACAGTACTACCAAATCGAACATTTCCACTCCGGTCCATACCGTACGCGCTCACACTCATGCCTATCGGTGAGAGCCCCTCAGGAAAAGGCGTTTTTACTTTAACCATGTGACAATGATCAAAAGTACTTTTCCTGGAAGAAACGATCCCATGGGTTACGTACGTATACTGATAATTCCAGGATTTTTGTCTGCCGATGCTATCAAGACGGTGTGTGCAGAAAAATGGGGATAGACCACAGCTCTCATGTTGTTTTGTGGAGGATTACCAACATCCCGATAAAAAATAAGTAAATAAGCGCTTCACCATTGCATCCCTTCCCTTCAATCCAGAATAGCTGCAAGTTTCGCCAGTACCTCATCGACAATTATTGTCGCCAGACTTTCTACCTTGCGACCATTGCGTGATCCAATATCCAGTGCACGCGGTTGATCGCAGCGAATTACGCCTGTTGTTTGAGTACCAGCATCCATGAGTGACACGGCGAATCCGGCTGTTCGGGCGAAGTTGCCACTGGTTGTGATCGGCAGAACTATGGGCGTTTTTATTAACTGATTAAACGCACCAGGTGAAATAATCAGTACCGGGTGCATTCCACGTTGCTCATGACCAGAAGCAGGATCGAGCGAAACGAGATAAATATCCCCTCGCTCCATTAAAGCTGCTCATGACCCACAGCGGAAGCATCCAGCCATTCCCGATCTTCTGCAGTTGGCTCGACCGATGGATCGCACTGTGCCAGCAGTTCTTCAAGCGTGTAATGTGGTCGTTTTTTTGGTTCTATCACAAGTCTGCCATTATCAACATCAATACCAACTGTAGATCCGGCTGACAGGTGCAGAACATCCAGAAGTGCAGGCGGAACGGCCAGCATGATAGAACCGCCGACCTTGCGAAGATTAGTAGTGTGCATGTGGCACCTCCATTAGTTATATTTAAGTATAATATTATCGCAACCTTACTTCAATATCCCCAGCTCACCGGATCAGCCTGTCACTTTCAGGCCAGCAGCAGAATCTGGTCAAACTTGCTTTCCACCTGCGGTGGCCGCAATGACGGCGGTATGTTGTGTGCTGGATTGCTTCAACCCGTTGGGTTTCGCAAAGACGACATACCATATACGTCATCGCGAGGCCGCAGGCCGTGGCGATCCAGCGGTTTTGTCGCCATTGCTGCTGAATTGCTGCGGCGACTGCGCTGTTTCGCAAAGACGACAAAGGTGAGGGGAAAAAGGGGCAATAACAAAGCACCACTGTCATCACGAAGCCTGACAAGGCTGTGGTGATCCAGCAGTATTGATAGCAGAATATAGAAATCAGGGTCAGGTCCGGAATCAGAAAAATAAACATAATAAGTGTTGTTGATTTTGGATCCCGGTTTTCCCGGCTAATCGATTGCGTTATCAGAATTGTGTAGCTTGTTGCGCATTTAGAGTGTGCATAATATGCGTTGATAAAAACGCGAGGGTATGCGCATGAATTCATTCTTGACGTGTGAGCGACAAAAAATCTGTAAATGTTAGTATAAACAGCGACTTGATCGCCAAGGCTAAAGCGCTGAAGACTAATCTGTCGGTAATACTGGAAGCGACTCTGATTGAATTGGTGAAGATCAGACAATGTGAATTTTGGAAGCAGCAGCATAGGATTGCAATCGAAACCTGTAATCAGCTGGTTGAGGAGCACGGAACCTTTAGCGGTGATCTGAGAAACTTTTAATGGCTCAGTTCAAGGTCTATGAAAACCCAAATAATGTAACCAGGAGAATCTATCCTTGCCTTTGGGATATGCAGTCCAGTGTGCTCGACAGTCTGCGAACCATGATTGACATTCCGCTTTGCCCAGTCTTTTATCGTTTCCGGGATATAGCGCTTTGTATCAGCTGTTTACATAGAGCGAAAATTGAAGGCAGGTTTTGAATAAAGAAACAAGCTACCAAATGTTATTGGTTCCAGTTTTCTCGATTTTTAAGCATTGGCAGCGTAATGATTTAGAAATCACGGGATAGTCTCCTCCCACAAACCAACTGGTCGGTTTCAGGCAAGAGTGCAAAAATACAGAAGTACCAGGGCAATACAACGAAAAACTGGCAGATAAAGCGTGGGGCAGGGTATATGGTTCGAACACTTTCGATTCTGATGATTGGTTATACGGTGGAGGAGGCAGGATGGCTGCGCGATTTGCTGCAGCAGGGTGGATTAGCGGTTGAAGTGGACTGCGTGGCGACGGCGGAGGCGCTGCCGGATATGCTGCAGCAACGGAATCGGGATCTTCTGCTGGTCGATGATCAGTTTGATTTGAGTACAGTGCGGAAACCGGGTATTCCGGTCATTGCACTGCTTCCCAGGGAAGATGAACAGCTGGCAGCCCGTTTGCTGAATGCAGGTGCGCAGGATGTATTGCTGAGATCAGATTCTGTTCGCCTGCTTGCTGCGGTACGGCGCTGTTTCTGGCATGTCCAGCATCTGCTGGATTTGCGCGAGGCGCAATCGGCTCTGGAGCGAAGTGAAGCGCGTTTCCGTGCGATTGCTTCCAATCTGCCGGGGCTGGTGTTCCAGTTTGTAGTGGAATCGGATGGGGGTGTTTTTTTTCCTTATGTCAGCGAGGGCTCCAGATCATTGCTTGGGCTTTCTCCTGATTATCTGCGGGAAAAACCGGGTACGTTTGCCATGTTGATCGTGGCGGAGGATGCAGCAGGTTACGAACAGTCATTGCTGGATTCACGCGAACGGCTCTCGGCATGGAACTGGGAGGGGCGTATTCAGGCGAAGGGCGATACAGATATTAAATGGATCAGCCTGCGGGCGACACCGCGCCGGACACCACGTGGAGCGGTGCTGTGGGATGGCATCATGCTGAATATCACGCGCAATAAGCAGATCGAGCTGGAAATTGCCCGTTCACGAGCGCAGCTGGAGGAGCTTTCGGTCTATTCACAAAAGGTAAAGGAGCAGGAACGCACACGGATTGCGCGCGAGATTCACGATGATATTGGTGGGACCCTGACGGCGATCAAATGTGAGCTAGTACCCTGTCTGGATAATTCTGACCGTACTCCGGGGTTTTATCGGCATAAAGCCGAAGCGGTGGAATCGCTGGTCGATATGGTAATCGACAGTACGCGGCGAATTGCGCTTGATTTGCGTCCGGGTGTGCTCGATTGCGGGATTGTGGCGGCGGTACAGTGGCAGGCGCGGGAATTCAGCCAGCGTACCGGGATTGTCTGTCTGGTTGAATGTGACAGCGAGGAAATTTCACTGGATGGGGATCTGGCCGTGGCGATTTTCCGGATTTTTCAGGAAGCGCTCACCAATATCGCTAAGCATGCAGATGCGACGGAAGTGCAAGTAAAACTGGCTGAGGCGGGTGGTCAGGTGCATCTGGAAGTAACGGACAATGGGCGCGGGGTTACACACATCGATATGAAGAAAGTAAATTCGTTCGGGATACGCAGTATGCGTGAACGTTGCCAGCAGCTTGGCGGGCAGTTTCATATCCAGGGTGGATCTCTGGCAGGAACTGAGGTGATAATCAGGATTCCGGTGAATGGAAAATCTGAATCCCGCCCGGAGTTGTGATTGAATTGAAGCGTGAGGGGGTAAGGCCGTGATAAGGGTGATGATCACTGATGACCATGCGATTGTGCGCCAGGGGCTTAAGCAGATTCTGAGCGAAACCGGCGATATCAGTGTAACCGGAGAGGCGGAAAACGGTTTTCAGGCAGTCAGGATCGTGCGCCAGGAAGTGTTTGATGTCATGCTGCTGGATATTTCCCTGCCGGATCGGAACGGAATCGAGGTGCTCAAACAGGTCAGGAAGGAAAAACCGGAGCTGGCTGTGCTGATGCTGAGTATGCACAATGAAAATGAGTTTGCAATTCGCGCACTCAAGGCAGGCGCTGCCGGTTATCTAAACAAGCAGAGCGCACCGGCGCAGCTGGTCACCGCGATCCGGCAGGTAGCCTCCGGCCAGAAATATATTACGCCCGCGCTGGCGATGGAGCTGGCGAATGCAATTACCACCGATACTGACCGGCCGCCGCATGCTTCTTTGTCTGATCGGGAATACCAGACGTTATGTCTGATTGCTGCCGGCAAGGGATTGACCGAAATTTCTGAAGAAATGTGTCTCAGCCCGAAAACGGTTAGCGTTTATCGCTCCCGGTTGCTGGAGAAACTGAAGCTTACCAACAATAGCGAACTGATCCGCTACGCCCTCATGCACCACCTGGTCGATTAAGGAACCTCTGCACAACTTCGTCATCGCGAGGAGTGTAGCGACGCGGCAATCCATAAGGTGTTGATTTCATTGATGTGATGGATTGTTTCCTGCCACGTTGCACCCGCAGTCGCAATGACGGGATTCGAGGTTAATCAGAGGTTTCCTAACCGCTTTCTTTAACGATCACGCCATATCTGCCTTGCCATTACAGGTCGCTGCACTGTAATGACCCGGTAATGCGGCTACCGGCCAGGTGGAGGTATCACACCGTTTTCCAGCCGGTAAAGCCAGGCCAGTAATTCGGCAACCGCAATATACAACTCTGGCGGAATATGGTCATCCAGATCAACCTGCATCAATAGCGCTACCAGTTCAGCCGATTCATGCACGTACACGCCGGCTTCCTGAGCACGGCGAATAATTTCTTCGGCAATCACTCCCCGACCCTTGGCGATGACACGGGGAGCCGCCATGCCGCCGTGGTAAGCAAGTGCCACCGCGCCCGGTACCGCATTCTGCCCGGCAGCAGCAGGCAAGCCGATCTGGCTGTTTAACGGTTGCTGCTCTTTCAGATCAGGTGTTTTCATGTTGCTGGATTTCCATCGCCTGTAGCGCCAGCCCGGTAGTTTGCATGGCGTTTGCCAGGGCCAGCTGTTCTTTTTTGAGTTGCTGCGTGATTTCGTCAGAATCGGTATCCAGCCGGATGCGCATACCCTGCGGCTCGATCATGAGTGTGGCTGTGATGTTTCCCAGATTGGGCAGCTGAAGATGAATACGGGTTTGCCAGCGGCCGGATTTTCCGGATGGTTCCCCGGCCTGTTTTTTTTCCTGATTATCCGGATATTCGGTGACGTCCCATTCCAGGGTCTGTCCCGGCCAGATTTCTCCCCGCCATTGAATAACCCCGGTTTCCAGCGTATGCAGTTGCTGCTGCACTAACGCAGCTGTTTGTGGCGCGATGGGTGAGGTTGAATCAGCGGTTGTTGCTGAGGTGGATGCAGGGACTGGTACAGGTAACCTGCTCTGTGGCTCCTGCCGGAGCTGTTGCAGTGAACGGCTGCCACTCAGCCATTGCGCCAGATGTGATTCATAAAATAATCCGCTGGCTGATAATGCCTGCTGCAGCTGGCTGGATAACTGTGCTTTTTCTGCATTGGTTGCAGGGGGTGCCGGTAACAGCGGCACAGTTTCATTTATGGCTTTCGTGGCAGGGGATGCGGGCTGATTTAATAGCTGGGTAATGAATTTACCAGTTTGGCTGAGCGTTGCCGGATTGTTGCTGCCCTGAACATTGTTTTGCAGCAAAAACTTGAGCCGTGGAGCCTGTTCGATCAGCGTCAGTTCCAGCTCATCCCCGGTATTGATCGAAGCAGGCATCCGCATCTGCAGCCATTTTCCCGCGACATTGACAACGGAATGGCCGCTGGTCAGCCGTTCACCAACCTGCGCCATATATTTCTGGCCAAGAACAAAGGAGGGGGTGTCTGATTGGGTAACATCCGGTATCGGGGTAACTGCACTGACTGGCCGGGTTTGTGAAATTGCATCGGCTGGTGTGGCAGACAGGATAACCGTTGAATTGACCGGGTTCAAAATCATGTGGCTAAGTTTTTCATGATAACGGGATAAGTTACTGTTTTAACGGTGATTATTTCCCGCGCATGAACATTTTATCCAGCTCGGCCAGGCTGATTTCAAACCAGGTGGGGCGGCCGTGGTTGCACTGGTCTGAACGCTCGGTAATTTCCATTTTGCGCAGGAGCTCATTCATTTCTATCTGTGTCAGCGGGCGATTGGCACGGACAGCACCATGACAGGCGATTGTTGCCAGCAATTCATTGCGCTGGGCAACAAGCAGCTGGGCAGGATCCCCGTTTCTGATTTCATCCAGCAGATCGCGCACCAGTTTTTCTATATCGGCATGCTGCAACATGGCTGGAACGGCACGCACGGCAAGCGTGGTGGCTGATAATGCAGATATTTCAAAACCCAGTTGCTGCAGCAGGGGCTGATTTTCTTCAACTGTGGCGCTATCGAGACTGTCTGCGTGGAATGTGACCGGAATCAGCAGCCGTTGTGCGGATAACGTCTGCTCATCCAGCTGCGATTTCAGTTGTTCATAGACAATGCGTTCATGCGCGGCATGCATATCAACGATGACCAGCCCTTTCCGGTTCTGCGCCAGGATGTAGATGCCATGCAGCTGTCCCAGTGCAAAACCCAGCGGGGGCATGATTGAATCTTCGCTGTCTTCTTCTCCGGTTTGTCGAAAATGATTCTGTGCGGCTGCAGAATTCGGCCTGCTGCCTGATAGGGCCTGATAAAAGCTGGAAGGTTGCGCAATCATTCCTGCCGGCAGATGTGTTTGTCTGGGATAACTCAACACCGGCGCGGCGGGTGCGCGGGTGGTGAAGGCATAATCTGCTGGAGCATGGTTGGTAGCAGGGATTGCGGATGCGGCAGGAGATTGTTCCGCACCTGAGCGCGGCAAGGATAACGCCTTGCTGACTGCGTGATAGATGAACTGGTGGATTGCCCGTGACTCCCGGAAACGGACTTCAATTTTGGTCGGGTGAACATTGACATCGACCTGTTCGGGATCGATTTCCAGATACAGCACAAAAGCAGCATGGCGATCGAGATGCAGCACATCACGGTAGGCTTCGCGCAAGGCATGGGTAATCAGCTTGTCACGCACGAAACGCCCGTTAACAAAAAAATACTGCATGTCACGTGCCGCCCGTGAATAGGCCGGTTGTGCCAGCATACCCCGCAGACCGATGCCAGCCGACTGCTCATCCAGCCAGGTGGCAGATTCGGCAAATTCCTCACCCAGTACGGCTTTGATGCGCGCAGCTGTTTCTGCCGCCTGCCAGTGATGACGTAAATTTCCGTTGTGCCGCAGCGTAAAGGTAATGTTTGCGTGAGAAAGCGCCATGCGCCGGAAAATTTCTTCACAGTGGGCAAATTCGGTAGCTTCAGTTTTCAGAAATTTTCGCCGGGCAGGAAGATTGAAAAACAGATCACGCACTTCTACCGTGGTACCCGCCATGTGAGATGAAGGTTCCGGCGGTAACATCTGCGTACCCTCGGAGCGTATCTGCCAGGCGTGTTTTCCATCCGGCTGCTGGCTGATGAGCAATAAATATGAAACCGAAGCAATACTGGCCAGTCCTTCACCGCGAAATCCCAGGCTGGTGATTCTGTATAAATCTTCCTGGCTGGCAATTTTGCTGGTTGCATGGCGCGTGAGCGCAAGTGGCAATTCTTCTGCAGAAATTCCGGAGCCATTATCAGTTACACGGATCAGCTTCAGGCCGCCTTGCGCGATAGTGACAGTGATTTCAGCCGCGCCGGCATCAATGGCATTTTCCAGCAGCTCTTTCAGTACCGAAGCCGGGCGCTCGATGACTTCTCCTGCGGCTATCTGGCTGATCAGTCCATCGGGCAGTAATTTGATTGCACTCATTTGAGAAATGGAAGAAAAGTCGCTGAAATCTGTAGAAAAACCGACTGAATCGGCCATTATACTGACTTCAAGTTATGATACGCTTGAGGCTGGGCAAACGAGGTGGGAGGCGGTATCTGGCCGATGTCGGGCGGGTAGTGCAGGAAACAGCCCCACCCCGAAATTTGACTCAATGACAGTAACAGTGAATTTCAGAAACCAACCATTAAAACCATCATGACACAAGACGAGCAGAAACGGGCAGTAGCACAGGCAGCGCTGCAGTATGTGCCGGTAGGTGAAATTATCGGCATCGGGACGGGATCGACCGCCAATCTTTTTATCGATGAACTGGCCAGGATCAAGCACAAGATTGAGGGTGCCGTGGCCAGCTCCGAGGTGACTGCAAATCGTCTGAAGCAGCACGGCATCGAGGTGCTGGATCTCAATGCTGTTAGCGAAATCCCGGTGTATATCGATGGCGCGGATGAAATCACCCGGAACATGCACATGATAAAAGGGGGAGGGGGTGCGCTGACACGTGAAAAAATCGTGGCTGCTGTTGCGCGTAAATTTATCTGTATCGCTGACCAGAGCAAACTGGTCGGTGTGCTGGGAAAATTTCCACTGCCAGTGGAAGTCATACCGATGGCGCGCAGTTATGTCGCCCGGGAAATTACCCTGCTGGGCGGACAGCCTGCCTGGCGGCAGGGGTTTACTACCGATAACGGCAATATCATTCTCGATGTTCATAACCTGAGCATCATGAATCCGGTAGAGCTGGAAACGACCCTCAACCAGATTACCGGGGTGGTGACAAATGGTCTGTTTGCCAGACGGGGAGCCAATGTATTGCTGATGGGCACCGATCAGGGAGTGGAGACCATTACGGTGTGAGGTGAGTACAGGAAGCCGGTTGCCCAGCCCTGTTTCAGCATGGTAGCCGGCCATTATCCGGCAGCTGCTCTACCTGTCATTAAATCATCATGATAGGTGTATAGAGTGATGCGATTATTTCTTCCGAGGATGCAAACATGCCCAATAAAGAACATTTTTCCAAAAAATTTGATGCTGATCTCGAAGAAATCCGTACCCGTGTCCTGCAGATGGGCGGACTGGTCGAGGAACAGATCAAAAACGCGATCGAGGCATTGACTGAAGGCAATGAAACCATGATCGAGCAGGTTATCGACAACGATCACCGTGTTAATGCCATGGAAGTCAAGATCGATGAACTCTGTTCCCAGATCATCGTCCGCAGGCAGCCAACGGCAATTGATCTGCGTCTGATCATGACAGTCATCAACACCATTACGGATCTGGAAAGAATCGGTGATGAAGCCGCTAAAATCGCCCGTATGGCCAAGCTGATCTACGCTTCGGACCGGATGCACATGCCACGTTTTGTTGAAATACGGCATATTGCGGCTATTGCAATGGATATGTTGCGCAAGGCACTTGATGCTTTTGCCCGGGTGGATCCAAATGCTTCAGCGGAAATCGTGCGCCAAGATGAACAGGTGGATGAGGAATTCCGTTCGATCATCCGGCATCTGGTTACATTCATGATGGAAGATCCGCGCAAAATCTCGACAGCAATTGAGATACTGTTTGCAGCCAAGGCTGTGGAACGTATCGGTGATCATGCCAAAAACATGTCGGAGTATGTTGTCTACATGGTGAAGGGCAAGGATGTCCGCCATGTCTCGGCTGATGAGATCGAGCGCGCGGTAGGGAAATAATCCACACAACACAAACCGGGAACATGCACGAATATTCCACACTGGCGGCAGTCGATCTGGGTTCCAACAGTTTTCATCTGCAAGTCGCCAGAGTCGCAGAAAGGCAGCTTTATCTGCTGGATAACCTGAAAGAAATGGTGCAGCTTGCGGCGGGGTTATCTGAAGATCAGTTTCTGGATGAGACATCGCAGGATCGTGCATTGGCCTGTCTGGAGCGGTTTGGTCAGCGCCTGCGCGGATTCCCGCATCATGCAGTCAGGGTGGTGGGAACAAACTCGCTGCGTGTTGCCCGCAATGCAGCGGATTTTTTGCGCAAAGCTGAAAATGCGCTGGGTTTTCCGATTGAAATCATTGCCGGGCATGAAGAAGCCCGACTGATTTATCTTGGCGTTGCACACAGCGTACCGGCCTCCGACAATAATCTGCTGGTAGTTGACATCGGTGGCGGCTCTACCGAGCTGATCATCGGTAACCGGCTGGAATCCAGCAAGCTCGAAAGCCTGCCTATCGGCTGCATCAGCCACAGCCAGCATTTTTTTTCTGATGGAAAAATCACCAAAGGATCGCTGAAGCGCGCTGAACTGGCTGCACGCACTGAAATACAGGCCGTTGCCGCCAGATTTTCCTCATTAAACTGGCAAAAGGCTTACGGTTCTTCCGGAACAGCTCGCGCACTGGCATATATTCTTGCACGCAACGGTTATAACGACGGCAGTAATGAGGAGATCATTACGCTCGCAGGGCTGGAGAAGTTACGCGATTTACTGCTCAGGATAGGGGATATCAGGAAGCTGGAAATTGAAGGGCTGAACCCTTCCCGCAGAGCCATTATCGCAGGCGGGTTTGCCATCATGTCTGCTGTTTTCACTGAGCTAAACATGGATCGTATGGCGATTGCCAGCGGCGCGCTGCGCGAAGGCGTACTCTACGACATGCTGGGGCGCTTCCATAAGGAAGATACGCGCGAGGTATCTGTACAGGAATTCATGCAGCGCTACCGGATCGACCCGGTTCAGGCAACCCGGATTGAGTCACTTTCGATGATGCTCGGTAAACAGCTTCTGGCAGGCAACCCGGATAAGGAAAAAGTGGAGAATGCGCTGAAAGTGCTTTCATGGGCCGCGCGTTTACATGAAATCGGAATTTCGGTAGCGCATACCAGTTACCACAAACATTCGGCCTATATTCTTGAGAACGCTGATATACCGGGTTTTTCCAGGATGGAGCAATTCCAGCTAAGTCAGCTTGTGCTCTCACATTACGGGGCACTTGCCAAAGCCCGGGAATTTATAAGCCAGCCTGTCAATCTTGCGCGATCGATGGCGTTACGCATTGCCACAATCTTTTATCGCAGCCGCACACATATTGATTTGCCGGATATGGCGCTGTCCGTGAACGGGAAGCGCTATACACTCCAGCTTCCGCAGGTCTGGCTGGAGCGTAACCCGCTTACGGATACCCTGCTGAATAATGAAACCGGAGTGTGGGCTAAAGTGGATGTTGATTTTCGTATTGAAAACCTGCCTGAGGGTCATCAGGCCGGATCGGGCGCTGCCTGAAAGCCCGATTCGAATCAACCACTACCCTTTTACCATTACGGGTGGGCCACAGGCTGGCGCAGCAACCCAGCACCTGTGCCAATAGTTCTGGATTGCTTCATGTCGTTGGCATTCGCAAAGACAGTATTTTCCTCGTCTTCGCGAGTCACATTGTGACGTGGCGATCCAGTGCTTCTGTAACCGGCTGACAAGATAATGAAAAATTCATGCCGGGTCTCGTGGTTTGCACTGATGAAAATCCCGGCTTACCGCTGCCAGCACTCGGTGACATTACCGCCTGCTCCCCTGACGCCTGTGTGTGTCAGTGTTAGCGTGCCGCAGGGATCACTTGCCATGGAGCCTGTTGGTACCGCCTCCAGCGTATAGGTGTTTTGTGCCGGGCCTGCTGCAAACTGGATGGTGTATTTTGCCGTACCTGTTCTGGGTGATTGCGTAACCGGTAGTGTGAAATCTCCGCCACCACCGGTTTTGTCATAGCGATTGGCCTCGGTGTAATTGCGTTCCAGCAGTTGTGCCATCTCCAGCAGAATACCTTTGGCTTCCGCACGGTTGCCTCGTCGCACATGTTCCTGATAAGACGGATAGGCGACAGCTGCCAGAATACCAATGATTGCCACCACAACCATTGTCTCAATCAGTGTAAATCCGCGATTTTTTGCATACCTGTCCATTTCATCCTGTTCCTTGTTTAATTCAACCTGAAACCCTTCCGGGTTACTTCACCGGTTGTACCATCCCTCGTTTACTGTATCTGCTTCCAGGATCGGCGGGCAGCCGATGCAGCATTACTGATCGTGACTTTCTCAACATTACCGGTTGTGGTTGCCGCAATCAGATGCGTCACACTACCCGCACTGATGGCAACAGATTCACTGCGAATTCCCTCTGAACCCACTGCGGCAATAATACCGTCGTTACTGTTTAACTTGCCATCACCATTCGTATCGAACTGCGGTTTCTGTATCATCCCGCCGGTTTCAGCATTCAGCAGCATCAGCCAGTTGCGCCCGCCAGCCTCACAGGGATCAACCGAAGGAATCAGCGTGGTAAAAATAACCCGCCCAAAATTCAGCATCGGCATAACGACCGAACGCTCTCCTTCTTTCGTCCCATCCGGCCTCTGTAAATCAATATACCAGCCACGTCTGGTTGTCCAGTCAACCGGATTGCTGGACGACGTTCGCTGCGGGGAGGGTGTGGTGATTTCAGTCAGGATGGCTTGTGACTGCAGCACACTGCGATCCGTTTCCGGAATCCGGCTGCTGCTGCCATCATTCCTGTCCCAGATTCCATACAGGCTTTGTATTTTCTTGTCAGTAGTGTCACCCGATGCAACAAACTGACCGGTACCAAAGTAAATCATATACCCCGCTTTCCTGACAGAGCCTTCCAGGTGGTAGCCGATTTCCAGGGGTGATGTAATCGGCTGCACCTGATTGCTGCCATTTCTGGCGGTAAAGAGTGGCAACCCGGTACAGCCGGATTTGTATGCTACGCTCCATTGCGCAGAATCTGTTTGTGACAGATCAAATTTCCATACATTTCCCTGTAGATCGCCCGCGTAAATATAGTCAATGGTTTTATCGTCATTGATATCCACCAGTGCTGGTGTGGAAAGACCATTGCTTGTACTGCTATTGGTTGGAATTTTTTTGATCAATGCACCTGTCTGCAGATCGACAATAAACAGAAAAGCTTTATCACCCGTGCTGTTATAGCCATTACCGATAATAGCCGCCCAGGCACCATTATTCAGGCGTGCAATTTTTGCCTGACCATGAATAAAACCCAGATCAGCATCGGTAAATTCCCACAATACATTGGATGCAGAAAAATGGACCGGATCGGTAATGTCCAGCGCAAACACACTTTTACCGCCCCCTCCCAGCGTTCCCAGCAACACCGTTTTCCAGGCAGGGGTGGTGCCGATATAGGCATCTCCGGCATAGGCGTTGCCATCAACCAGATAGCGGTGTGTGTAACTGGTCGAAGTAAGCCGGCTTAAATCTGAATAAATTGTAGATGGAACGTAAGCAAATAACTCTACACCCGTCTCAGCGTTAAACGCATGCAACATACCCTCATTTGCACCGGTATAAATAACAGGGGTACGGCTGTTATTGGCTTTCCTGAAAGTATGGTAAGACGACTGGCCCGGTGTTCCGGCCGGCAGAAAATCGTAACCAAAATCCAGTGATTTGATATGCAGCAGATCCGAATTGACGATGTCACCCAGCACGCCGTTATTGCGATTCCGGAAAGTGCCACCCTGTACTATTTCAGTTGCTTTATCACCACGCAGCCAGCCAATGCGGGCGATCCCTTTCCCATCATTTACTCCGGATATATTTTTGTTCAGCGCCGCTTGCTGTGCGGCAGAGAGTGAAGAAAAGTTGGCCGCGGTAAATGCCAGGGCAGTCGTCCCGTTATGGGTAAGAATTGAGCGATTGGAATGTGCAGGCAGCTGCTCGGACGCTTCCCATTGCAATGCACCCAGTGATGCATCGGACTGAAGGTTGAATGCCAGCAGTTGCCCACTCCAGTCAGCACTGTTGAACTTTGCCTGGTAAATCTGTGCGCCGGTATTGAGCCGGCTGGTGTTGGTGGTGACTGCTGCGGCTGAACTGATTCTGGCAGTGATGTTGGTCAGCGCATTCGTGAGTCCGGTGGCAAAGGTGGCCGGGTCCTGTGCACTGAAAAACTCACCCCGGCTGTTGACAGCAGCATGCCAGAGATCATCAATTTTTGCGGTTTCCGTCGCTGTTGGGTTTGGCCAGCCAGCTGGCCCGCCAGCGCTGCCTGGCAAGCTGGTCAGCGATCCCTGCACACCCAGCCCAACCGTAAAATTGACCAGATGCTGCCAGAAGGCCGGGTCTTTGGCATTGGCTGGAACCCTGTTGGCCAGATCAGTGCGCAGATCGGTTTTCCAATAGTACATCGCTACATCGGCCAGGGTGTTTTTATAACCGTCTTTGTAGGGCAGAGCTGGTTTGTACTGATAAGTTGCCGGTGTGGCGTTGGCAGTCCCATTTATAATGGCAGTGCCGTCACTGCCATCTGCGTTGTTTACTCCCGTATAAGAATCGTTCCAGTAACCATCGGTCATCAGGATATGGTAATTCTGCCGGCAGACTGGCTGAATACTGTCAGTGCCTCCCACGCCCGGTTTGTCGCTCCATGGCCCTTTGGCATCGTTACGCCTTAAGTATTCACCTACTCCCTTCAGTGCAGTGCGCAGTGGCGTTCCCTGGGCCGGGATGGTGTGCCCATAAAGTTTATCGAAGAAATCAGCTTTATCCGCTCCATCAAACAGCCGGACACCGGTAATCAGAGTTTCCGTAGATACCCCATCTATACTGGTGCTTCCCTTGTTGATCGCGCCAAAGGCCGCACGCATGTTTTTATTCTGCGCAGCAAAAGCCCGGCCTGCACCAGCCCGTGCCAGCAACACCCGGGAACGGTAATAAGTGTACCAGTTGGCAAAATTCTGGATTTCCTCGTCGTAGGTGCATATTGGTACCGCTGCACAATCGGTACGGCCAAGCCCCCCGGTATAGGTCTTGCCGGATCTGATTTCAACTTGCGTATAACTACCGGCTGAATCGATGCTACCGCTTCCCTTATATTGGAAATAAACTGCCGGAAAAAATGTTTGGCTCTCTGTCTTCAGGGTGTTATTACTCTGCAGCCAGCTTACGTTCGCAGTGTTGTTTTCAGTCAGATTGCGGCAGTCTTTGGTAGGATCATTTTTATTGGGGACGAGCCATGGATTATGCGGTGCACACGTAACACTGGCATTATCCATCAAGGATCCATCCGCTTTGCTCCATGGCAGGTAGCGCACCTCCGGGTTGTAGTAAATTTTATTGACATGACTGGAACGTAATTTAGCCGTATAGTCATTATTTGCATCAAAACCAACCACATAGTTACTGTAGGTATCATCCCCATAAGTGCCCGTTCTAACGGGATAAACAAAGCGTACATCTTTTGTAATCAATCCCTCCGGCATGATTTCAAACTGCATTGAGCCGGAGTCATCCAGGGTAAAAATGACGTTAGGATGGACTGCACTGGTCAGGAACAGCGGCACGTCAGACAGGCTCATCGCTGACCAGGCAGGCAAGGGCAGCAAAGCAAACATCAATCCCGCCAGCCAGTTTTTTTTCACGTTATAAATACTGTTCACCCCGGGCTCCTTTATTCCTTTTTTATCGCTGATAAGTACTTTGCAGGATGGCTGCTGTTGTATCGTTTCCCCCTACGCCACGAGCGACAATGCGAAAGATGCTTGCTGTTTGTAACGAGCCGGACTGCTGGGCACTGCCACTGTTGCCCATGAGTGAAATATTGGGGAGCTGTTCGATGAAATAGCGCGGCTGGCTGGCTACACCATCTGTTTCAATCTCAGCGGAGCGGGTTTTTGCTGCATCAGACCAGTCGCTGGCAGACCATGTGGCAGGGTTTTCCGGGGCACAGGCATTACCTGTACTTCCTGCAGTGTCACTCGCTTCATCTCCTGCTCCGGATTCAGATCCCCAGCAGTCTGCATAGTAATAAAGGCCATCCGAGCCGTTAAATTCCGGGATGGTGACCTGTTCAAGAAAACGCTCTCCTGAGCGCAGGGCGGCTTCTGCTGCCTGAAAGGCGAGCGTTTCGTCACGCAGGTTACCTGCCATTTTTTCTTCCAGCAGCGTCCCCTGCATGGCAGTTGTGCCAATCAGCATCAGGATGACCAGAAAGATCAGCCCGGTTATCAGCACGGCACCCCGCTGTGTGGAAGCAGAATTCATTCCGCTGGCATGAAGCAACCCGGTAGCTGGGACGACAGGAATACTGGATCGCCGCACTGCTGCGCAGCTCGCGATGACGGCGTTTTTATGGGTCACAGAAGGATTGACTGTTAGTGATATACGCAGCCGCAGTTTATCAAGCGCCTTTGCAGGCTGATTTGTCATCGCGAGACCCTTGGGATCGTGGCGAACCAGAGGTGTCGGAGGAAGCAACCCGGTAGCTGGGGAGGCAGGAATACTGGATCGCCACGCTGCTGCGCAGCTCGCGATGACGGCTAAAGGATTGCAGCGCGGCGCGTGATGAGGGCAGGTTTGGGTGCGTGGTGCGATGGCAGCAGGCGCATGCACAGTCTGCGATACACCTTCTGAATTATCGTGAATAAACCGTACTTTAACCGTAAACGAAATACGCCGAGCTGAAGGGTCAATTCGTCCATACCTGAAAAACTGATCTTTTTTGCTGCTGGAGTCTGCTGAAACATTTGCATCCATATTTTCCACTCTTCACAAGATAATCAGGAGGCCCGATTGCGCAGAGAAATCACGGTAGAAAATACCTGGCGTAATCGCCGATCTGCCGGTGTAACGCTTGCACCGTTAAATACATACGACTGAGGTCGGCTGGTGATGCCATCTTCTACCGATTGAGCCAGCAGATCGATACGCACGCTGACTACGGCATTCCAGTTTGTTACTGCGTTTGCGGTGCGGTAAATATCGGCTGCCCGATCTTCGTTGGTGTCTTCTCCATACAGGATTTGCATGTTTTCTATACCCTCGACCAGTTCTTCGGCTGGATTTTCTCCTCTCCGCCAAAAAAGTGAGGGAATTCCGCGCGGATTCGTCCGGATGTAGTAAGCCCTTGTGCTGACTCGCACCACTTCGCCTCCTGTAAATAATCTGCCCAGTGCTGCTGTGGCGTTTGGTTCACCAGCGCCGTTAGCGTGTGCGATGATTTTTTGCCCGGATACGTTGCTGACGTTTGTAGCCTGAAAGATAGTGGCGCCCTGGCAGTTACTTGCCAGTACCGCATTCCCGGCTTCAATATCGCTGTCAGCTGCAACAGCCAGATCAGCCGATTCAGATGTATGTGAAATTACTCTGGCGTTGGCGCCGTCCACCCCGCGCATCACAATGACATCCCGGCCTCCCAGCGGAATAGTAATTTCAGACGGTAGGGCAGGTGTCCAGCCGCTTGCGCTGGTTGCTTCAAATCCTTCCAGAGATTGATCCAGTTTCCATAAAAACTCTGTTGCTTTACTGAGAACGTTATCTGTCCCGGCGTTATTGCCTACACATCCCCGGTACCCAGCCATGCGAATATCACGCGATAACAGCTGAAAGGCATAGCGGGCGTTTTCCTGCATGCGTGACATCGCCTCGTTGACGCGGTAAGTGCTCTTGCTGGAAATCAGCACTGTGACTACACCGCCAAGAAGAATCATGCCAATGGTCATGGCAATCATCATTTCCACCAGGGTTAATCCCTTTTGATTCCATGCGGATTTTGGGTGTATGTGCATATCCTTTATCTCGCCACCTTGTTACAGCTGTGTTGTCATGACGAACTGCTGCGCAGCCATAGCGCCACGGCTGTCATCCCATTGAATCAGGACAGTTACCTTGTTACCCGCATCGACTGCAATGCCTCCCGTGCCTTCTGGCAATCGCAGGGCAAGCTCATTGAGCCAGTTGTTCATATCCAGTACGGAGAGGGTGCTTCCAGAAGGTGCTGCATCTTCCGGTGAATGGTTGTAACTGCCTGCACCTGCTTCAACCCGGTTGGCGCGCATGCTGTCCAGGATGTTGTAAGCCATCATGGAGGCAGTTGAGCGAAAGTTGGCGCTCTGGTTATGCCTCAGCCCGGCTGTTTGCAGTCCGGCCAGCCCCAGTAATCCGATAGACAGAATGATGATGGACACCAGCACTTCAATCATGCTGACGCCTGTTTGAGTGCGGAATGAATGAGATCTCTGGTGAAAATTCAGCATGACGGTACTTTCTCCACTCTGGGACGACCTGAATTATTTATAACGATGTTGCGCCCGCTGGCCTGATAACACAGACTGAACACCCCGTTGGGCAGATTGCCATTTCCCTGGCTGCGCCCGCTGGGCAGATAGGAAACCCAGTTACCGAAATTTGATCCGCCACCCAGTGTGCTGCCTGTTATTTTTGGGAAAACCCGCAATATTTCATCTGTGCCATCGACAGATCCGGCAGCACCGGTATCACTGAAAATCAGCCAGCCGTCCTGCCAGTTGCTGCCGTTGTTACAGGCCGATCCATCTGAACTTTTGCAAATGGTGACCCTGACACTGCGCTTTACCGCTTCAGAACGGGCGTAATGCAGGGCAGTCATCAGTTCATTTGCCTGCGTGGTCAATCTGGAATCGCGCATCAGGGACTGATAGTTCGGCACTGCCACGGCAAGCAGGATGGAGGCAATGCTGACGGTGATCATCAGCTCAACCAGGGTAAAACCTTTGCTGTTTGTTTCAGACATCTCTGCTTTCATAAATAGAACTGATATTTTTCAGAGGTTCTACGGTTTAACGACGGTTGCCGTGGCAACTTTAATTCCCGTAAATCCATCTTTTGATGTACTGCTTCGAAATTGTCGTGATTGAAATTCAGTAACCGGGAGCGGGTGATAGAATCCGGGGATTATTTTCGGTAAACAGGTGGGTAAATCGTAAAATGATCGGCATTCTGATCATCAGTCATGAGCAGTCAGGCGCCAGTCTGATTGACTGTATCGTACATATCCTGGGAGAACATCCTCCCCTGCTGGCCAATTATGTGGTCTCTCCCGCGGCAGATCCGGATGTTGACGTTGCCAGATTGCAGGTAATGCTTAAACAGCTCGATCAGGGGGAGGGCGTTCTGATTCTGACGGATGTGCTTGGCGCGACGCCGGCCAATATCGCTTGCCGGCTGATCCGCAACGGGCATATTGAATGCCTGTCCGGACTGAATCTGCCGATGTTGCTGCGAGCTGTGCAATATCGGCATTTGTCCTTGCCACAGCTGATTGACAAAGCCCTGGCGGGTGGCCGGGAAAATATTATTCAGCTATCCCCGGAAAACGATAATGCAAACTGAATCACTGACCATTCGTAACAAGCTGGGTCTGCATGCGCGCGCCTCAGCCAAACTGACAAAACTGGCGGGTGAATTTGAGAGTGAAGTCTGGTTGACACGTAATGGCCGCCGGGTAAATGCGAAAAGTATCATGGGTGTCATGACGCTTGCTGCCAGCAAAAATACAGTTGTTGAGCTGGAAATTTCCGGCCCCGATGAAGTTCAGGCCATGGAGGCATTAAAAATCCTGATCAATGATTATTTCGGGGAAGGGGAATGAGTTTTATCCTCTATGGTGTCGGTGTCTCTGATGGTATTGCGATAGGGCACGCGCACCTGGCTTCATCAGCGACATTGAATGTCCCGCATTATCAGCTTCCCAAAAACCAGATTGAGGCTGAGCAGACGCGGTTGCGCAATGCATTTTCCATTGTGCGGCAGGAACTGGAAACACTGAAAATCGCGGATGGACAAGGATCTGGTCTGGCGGAATTTCAGGCTTTTCTGGAACTGCACCAGATGATTCTGGATGATCCGATGCTCTCTCAGGCAGCGCTGGAAATGGTCGAACAGGCGCAATGCAATGCGGAATGGGCGATTACGCAGCAGATGGAAGTGCTGATTTCCCGTTTTGAAGAGATAGAGGATGCCTACCTGCGTGAGCGTAAAACCGACGTTGCCCAGGTGGTCGAACGGGTGTTGAAGGTGCTGCTGGGACACCCCGGGTATACTCCGCCGCCGCTGAAGCATGATGGTTCCAGTATTCTGGTGGCGCGCGACCTGAGTCCGGCCGATGTCATGCAGTACAAGCAGCATCAGTTTTCCGCGTTTCTGACAGACATGGGCGGACCAACGTCACATACCGCTATCGTTGCGCGCAGCCTCAACATTCCATCGATTGTGGCGATGCAGCATGCCCAGCAGCTGATTTACGAAAACGATAATCTGATCGTGGATGGTAACCAGGGCATCGTTATCGTCAATCCGGACAAATATATCCTCGCTGAATATCGCCTGAAGCAAAGCCAGCTTGAGCTGGAAAAACGCAAACTCTGGCGCATCCGTTCGGTGAAAGCGATTACGCTCGACGGTACGGCAGTGGATTTGCTGGCCAATATCGAGTTGCCACAGGAAGTCGAGCAGGCGAGGGAATATGGAGCAGCGGGAATCGGTCTGTTCCGCAGTGAATTCCTGTTTCTCAACCGGGATGATCTGCCGGGTGAAGAAGAGCAGTTTGAAGCCTATTCCACGGTGATCAATGGTATGCACGGGCATCCGGTCGTGATCCGCACGTTTGATCTGGGTGCAGACAAAAATCTGCGCAGTGCTTACCGTACAACACTCAACCCGGCACTCGGGCTGCGTGCGATTCGCCTGAGCCTGGCTGAGCCCGGTATGTTCATGGTGCAGCTGCGCGCGATTTTGCGTGCCTCCGTGCTGGGAAAAACCCAAATCCTGATTCCAATGCTGTCCAGCAGCCGGGAGGTCGATCAGACACTGCAGATGATTGAGCTTGCCAGACAAAGCCTGCGTGATGAAAACAGGCCTTTCGATGAACATATCAAAATAGGCTGTATGGTGGAGATTCCGGCTACCGCATTGAGCCTTGAATTGTTCATGCGCAAGCTGGATTTTTTGTCTATCGGCACCAATGATCTCATTCAGTACACGCTCGCCATTGATCGTACGGATGAGGCCGTTGCCCATCTGTTTGATCCGCTGCATCCGGCTATCCTTCGCCTGCTGGCGCAGATTATCCAGAGTGCCGGAAAAGCCGGTGTTCCGGTTTCTGTCTGCGGGGAAATGGCAGGAGATTCAAAATATACCCGTCTGCTGCTGGGGATGGGGTTGCGGCAGTTTTCCATGTACCCGACACAACTGCTTACCGTGAAGCGCGAGATTCTCAACAGCCACCTGCCAGATATTTCCCGTCTGACACAAAAGATACTTAAGGCAGACGAGCCGGAGAAAATCCAGGATCTGGTACAAAAGCTCAACAGCTGATTCACTTTTCCCGCTGTACAACAGGATTGGATACAATGGGCATTCACTTTTTACCTCGACATTTACTATTTCCAGATGTCCACGCAAGATTCTGATTCAATCGGCATCGTCTCGGCACGACGCGCCCATTTTGATGCTCCGCTCAGCCTGAGAAGCGGTGCTGTACTGGACAGCTACGAGCTTGTCTATGAAACCTATGGTGAGCTGAATGCGGATCGATCCAATGCCGTGCTGATCTGTCATGCTTTGTCCGGTAATCACCATGTGGCCGGTGTATATGCGGACAACCCCAAAAATACCGGGTGGTGGAACAACATGATCGGCCCGGGCAAACCGGTGGATACCCGTAAATTCTTTGTCATCGGCATCAACAATCTGGGTGGCTGCCACGGCTCTACCGGGCCTGTCAGTATCAATGACAGAACCGGGAAGCGTTATGGCCAGGATTTCCCGCTGGTAACAACAGGTGACTGGGCAAAAACCTATATCCGTTTTGCTGACCAGTTTGGGATCGACCGTTTTGCCGCCGTTATTGGTGGCAGTCTGGGCGGGATGTCTGCCATGCAACTGGCGCTGGATGACCCGGAAAGAGTTCGTCATGCGATCGTGGTGGCCGCTGCCGCCAGGCTGACTGCACAAAACATTGCTTTCAATGATGTCGCGCGGCAGGCGATTCTGACTGATCCGGATTTTCATGGGGGCGATTATTATTCCCGCGGTACGCATCCACGCAGGGGATTGCGCCTGGCCCGTATGCTCGGCCATATCACATATCTGTCGGATGATTCCATGGCCAGTAAGTTTGGCCGCGAACTGCGTAACGGCTCGCTTGCGTTCAACTACGATGTGGAATTCCAGATCGAATCCTATCTGCACCATCAGGGTGACAAATTTGCCGATCTGTTTGATGCCAACACCTATCTGCTGATGACAAGAGCACTTGATTACTTTGATCCGGCACAGGATTACGGCGGTAATCTGAGCGCAGCGTTCGCCCGGGCGCAGGCGGATTTCCTGGTGCTTTCCTTTACATCTGACTGGCGTTTTTCTCCAGAGCGCTCACGTGATATTGTCAAAGCACTGCTCGATAACAAGCTGAACGTCAGTTATGCGGAAATCCCGTCTTCTTACGGACATGACTCCTTTCTCATGCAGGATGATTATTATCACCAGCTGGTGCGCGCCTACATGGATAACATCCCTATCTAGCAAAGTCGGTTAACGGTTATTTATTTGGACATGACAACAACTGAAATCAGCAGATCAGCACTGACACTGCGCCCGGATTTTGCCACCATTGCGGCCTGGATCAAACCAGGCTCCAGCGTGCTCGACCTGGGCTGCGGTGATGGAACATTGTTACGCTACCTCGGGGACAAACTCGATATACACGGCTATGGCGTGGAAATTGATGCCGATAACATACTGGCCTGCATGAAAAATGGTATCAATGTGATCCAGAATGACCTCGAATCCGGTCTGTCCGGGTTTGAGAATGAATCATTTGATTATGTGATCCTGTCGCAAACATTGCAGGCAATGAGAAACACCGAATACATCATTCGGGAGATATTGCGCGTTGGCAAGGAAGGCATTGTCTCCTTTCCCAATTTCGGTTACTGGAAAAACCGTGTACAGGTTGCCTGTGGTGGTCACATGCCTGTCTCGCCAACGTTACCTTATCAATGGTATGACACGCCGAACGTGCATCTTTGTACCCTGCACGATTTCGAGCAGTTATGTCAGCAGCATCAGGTCAATATTCTGGAAAGGCGGGTGATGAACAACGATGGGAAGGTGTCTTTTTTCCCCAACCTGTTCGGTGTCCTCGCATTTTATCGTTTCAGCCAGTCAGCTTAATCTCCGGAAAGCTGTTTTCGCGGCCGGCCACACAGAACACGCAGCCCATCTTTCGCTGCTTCGGGACGAATCGGCTGCTGTTTATTCATCTTTTCGCAAGTTATTTTCTTCTGGTTTTGCAAGCGCAATTCGCCCTGCCTTCCACACCAGAATCAATACCGGTACGCCTAGTAATGCGGTGCCGGTAAAGAATGTGGCATAGCCGTAAGCATCAACAAATTCGCCGCTGAAGCCGGCAACAAATTTTGGCAGCAGCAGCATGATGGAGCTGAGCAGCGCGTATTGCGTGGCGGAATAGGCCGCGTGTGTTAGTCCGGAGAGGTAGGCAACGAAGGCGGAGGAGGCAATGCCCGCTGCCAGATTATCGGCTGAAATGGTGAAGACCAACCCGCCGACATCATGCCCTCTGCCCGCCAGCCATACAAACAGCAGATTGGTCGCGGCCGATAATACTGCTCCCAGAAACAAGGTACGGATGACGCCGATGCGGGCAACCAGTACACCGCCCATGGCTGCACCCAGTATAGTCATGAGCACACCGTACACTTTGGAAATGGTAGCCACTTCATCCTTGGTATAACCCATGTCCACATAAAACGGGTTACTCATGATGCCCATGACGACATCCGAGATCCGGTAAAGCGCAATCAACGCCAGAATCAGCACTGCGTGATAGCCGTAACGCAGGATGAAATCGCGAAATGGCGCAATTGCCGCACTGTCCAGCCAGGCAAATAACCGGGCGGATACGGATGCTTCTTGTGACCCCTTGCTGATCGCCAGTTGTGCAACAGGTACTTCCGGTTCACGAATAATCAAGGTGGTAACCATTCCGATCAGCATACAGCCCGCCATGATGGTATAAGCCACCTGCCAGGAGGTTGCGCTGTATTCGTCCGGGGATGTATCCAGTGCGGCGGCAATCCAGAGCACACCGGCGGAGGCCAGAATCATGGCCAGCCGGTAACCTGCCTGATAAGTAGCGGCCATTGCACCCTGCAGCCGCAAGGCAACCGCTTCGATCCGGTAAGCATCCAGTGCAATATCCTGCGTGGCGGAAGTGAACGCCACGATCAGCGCAAAAATGACCATACGTGACAGATCCCCGGCTGGATCGGTATTGGCCATGCCGATCAATGCCACACTGATAGCCAGCTGTGACAGCAATAACCAGGCACGGCGACGCCCCAGCCAGTGAGTGAGCAATGGCAACGGCATGCGGTCCACCAGCGGGGCCCACGCCCATTTAAAACCATAGGCAAGCCCCACCCAGCTCAGGTGGCCGATAGTTGCCCGATCAATGCCTGCTTCACGCAGCCAGAATGATAAAGTCCCCAGTACCAGCAGCATGGGCAGCCCTGCGGAAAATCCGAGCAGCAGCATGCCCAGTACTCGCGGGTGGGTATAGATACGCAGCACATGCAGCCAGCCAACTCTCATCTTTTGTCTCGTCCCTGATAGTTACATGAATAAAAAACGTTATTTTTTGCATAGGATGCGCATATTTTGCCTGCCACTCAGCGGGAAATTGCTGGCGATAGCGACTGATTCTGAACGGTTGTCTCAATCAGCCCGCAAGAATAAGGCTTCTGTACAGATTATGTGCGGATGATTCTCGCCTTCATTTATTACGCAACAATCCCGATAATCAGATGAAATGTGACATCGTCTGAATGTCAGATAGTCCCGGTGCTAAAGCAGGTGCGTATTTCAGGCTTATTTCCTGAATTGGCTTGCTTCAGGTTGTGCTATAACTAGCCGGTTGCATGATATTTGGATAAAAATTGTGATTCCAGGTCATGCTCAAGACAGCAGCTTGCAAATACAGATATTTAATTACCAAAAGAGGTGGGTATGAGCGGTTCAGGTAAAAAGATCACCCGAGTGAAGCCGGCGGCGGTTCTGGCGCCTATAGTGGCTGCTATTCTGGCGCTTTCGGCTTGTGGCAAGTCTATGGATGCGCAGGCGTTGGTAGCCGAAGCCAGGCAATATCAGCAACAGGGCAATGATAAAGCAGCCATTATTCAGCTGAAGAATGCATTGCAGCAGAGCCCTAATGATCCCGAGATCCGTTACCTGCTTGGTACGCTCTATGATAAGGAAGGAGACATCCTGTCAGCTGAAAAGGAGCTGAATAAAGCGCTTGATCTTGGGATGGATCCAGTCAAGGTGCTGCCTGGCCTGAGTCGTGCCTGGCTTGGAACGGGACAGTTCCAGAAAGTGCTGGATGAAACCGGAAAGTTGTCTGACAAGGGTAATTTTGCCGAGTTGCTTGTTCTGCGCGGCAATGCTTCACTGGCCCTGGGCAAAATTGAGGAGGCCAAAGCATTGTTTGAGCAGGCGCTGCAGGATAAACCGGGTTTTGCAGATGCACTGATGGGGCTGGCCAGGTGTTCGCTGGCGCGGAATGATATTGAATCGGCAATGAATTTTTCTGAAGAGGCGGTGAAACTTAATCCGGAGAATGGCCAGACAGTATTGTTCAGGGGGGATCTGCTGCGGGCACAGAACAAGATTGATGAGGCGCTGGCAGATTATGACAAAGCAATCAAACTGAATCCTGAGCTGGAAGCTGCCTATATCAACCGGGCAACCATATCAATCAGTACCAGGAAGTTTGAAGCGGCCCAGGCAGATCTGGATGCAGTCCGTAAATTTGCTCCAGGCAGTCTGTCTGCGGCCTATACCCAGGCGTTACTTGATTTTACCCAGGGTAAACATGCGGTGGCACTTGAAGCTTTGCAAAAGATACTCAGTGCTGCGCCAGGCCATTTGCCCAGTGTACTGCTTGCTGGCGCAACCCAGTTTGCGCTGGGATCGCTGCCACAGGCCGAGCAGTATGTTGATCAATACCTGAAGGCAATCCCTAACAATCTTTATGCCATCAAGCTGATGGCTTCAATTCAGTTAAAGAGCAACCAGCCCAAAGAGGTGATCACAACACTGGCACCGGCATTGAAGGCAGTTCAGCAGGATCCGCAATTGTTTGCACTTGCGGGAGAGGCTTATATGCAGATAAAAGATTTTACGAAAGCGTCAGAGTATTTTGAAAAAGCCGGCGCGCTCTCGCCGGACAATGCCGGTTTATATACTGCATTGGCTTTGAGCAAGATGGGGCAGGGGGATAGTAAAAGTGCGATTGCTGATCTTGAACAGGCTACCCAGCTGCATGATCAGACTGGCCGGGCAGGTGTCATGCTGGTGCTGGCCCATCTGCAGTTGCGTGAATTTGATAAGGCGCTGAAAGCGGTTGATGCACAACTGGCTGAACAGCCGGATAATCCGTTGCTGTATAACCTGCAAGGTGGTGTTTATCTGGGTAAAAAAGATCTGGCTAAAGCGCGTGCCAGTTTTAACAAGGCACTTTCCATCCAGCCGGATTATTTCCCGGCTATTTCCAATCTGGCCAGAATTGATTTGCAGGAAAAACATCCCGAGGCCGCTCAACAGCGCTTTGAAGAAGTTTTGAAGAAGGATAAAAAAAATATTCAGGCAATGAGTGCGCTGGCAGGAATTGCTGCTTCACAGGGAAACAAGGAGAAGGCAACAGAATGGCTGGAAAAAGCCAGCCTGGAAAATCCGGATGAGATACAGCCTGCCCTGCAGCTGGGAGCGCATTATCTGGCAATGAATGAACCTGCAAAAGCGCTTGCACTCGCCAAAAAACTGCAAGGCACATATTCCGATAATTTGAGTGTCACAGAATTGCTGGCACGTGCGTATCTGGCGAGTGGTGACAAGGAAGCTGCACTGGAGAATTTTGAAAAACTGGCTGCCAGACTGCCTGATTCAGCGCCGGCTCAACTACAACTGGCGCAGCTTCATGTTGCCATGCAGGACACCAGAGCAGCTGCTGAATCACTGAAAAAAGCGTTGAAGATCAAGCCGGATCTTTGGGAAGCCAAGCTGATGCAGGCTCAGCTGGCAGCCGGGGCGGGCCGTGTAGAGGATGCGCTCAATATTGCCCGGGAGATACAAAAACAGCATGAGAAGCTGCCAGTAGGGTTTGAGCTGGAAGGTGATCTGCTGATGGGGCAAAAGAATGCTGCTGCCGCTGCTGCAGCTTATGAAAAAGCGCTGGATAAACAGAAAAGCAGTCAGCTGCAGATCAAGCTGCATACTGCCCTGAGTCAGAGTGGAAAAGAGAAGCAGGCTGATCAGAGAATCAATCAGTGGTTGAAAGAAAACCCGACTGACGCGATTACCCGTGCTTACCTTGCCGGTGTTTATCTGGCTAACAAGAAGTACGATCCCGCTATCAGGGAATACAAGACTATCCTGAAACAGCATCCTGATCATGCCGCAACGCTGAACAATCTGGCCTGGATTTATCAGGAGAAGAAAGATCCCGCCACTGCACTTGACTATGCCGAGAAAGCCTATAAACAGGCACCTGACAGCCCGGCCATTCTTGATACCTATGGCTGGATTCTGATTGAGAAGGGTGATGTCGAGCGGGGAACTTCACTGTTGCAAAAGGCAGTAGCAGCTGTTCCGGAAGCCACGGAAATCCGCTACCACTACGCTGTTGGCCTTTCCAGATCCGGTAAAAAAGCTGAAGCGCGCCAGGAACTGGAAAAATTACTGGGTAGTGACAAGCCTTTCTCCAGGAGAGATGAAGCAGGAAAACTGCTGGAAAGCTTGTAAACAGCATGAGTGCATTATTGCCAGACTGACTTTATAGCGGGCCTGGACAGACGCCTGGAAAACCCCCAACCTCTTGTGGGCAGATCTCACAAGGCGCTGGGGGTTTTTCTATGGAACCTCTGCACAATTTCGTCATTACGAGGAGTATAGCGACGCGGCAATCCATAAGATGTTGATTTCATTGATACAGTGGATTGCTTCCTGCTTCCTGCTTCCTGCTTCCTGCTTCCTGCTTCCTGCTTCCTGCTTCATTGCTTCGCAGTCGCAATGGCAAAATTTGAGGTTAATCAGAGGTTTCCTCTGTGTGAGATAATCTGCTTCTGATTATTATTTGTAACAGCACGATCCGGTCATGCATAACACCATTGAACATTTCATCGGCCATACTCCTCTGGTCCAGCTCAAACACATTCCGGGCAAAAGCAGCAATACCATTCTGGCGAAGCTGGAGGGCAACAACCCGGCCGGTTCAGTCAAGGACCGGCCTGCTTACTCCATGATCATGCGTGCGCAGCAGCGTGGTGATATTCAACCGGGGGATACGCTGATTGAAGCGACCAGTGGCAATACCGGCATTGCACTGGCCATGGCTGCAGCAGTTCTGGGCTATCGCATGATTCTGGTGATGCCGGAAAACCAGAGTCTGGAGCGTCGTCAGGTGATGTCTGCCTATGGCGCCGAGCTTGTCCTGACGCCGAAAGAAGGAAGTATGGAGCTGGCAAGGGACACGGCCGAACAATTGTGCAAGGCGGGCAAGGGGATTATTCTCGACCAGTTTTCCAATCCGGATAATCCGCTGGCGCATTATGAAACTACGGCACCCGAGATCTGGCAGGATACTGCGGGCAAGATTACGCATTTTGTCAGCAGTATGGGAACAACCGGTACGATTATGGGATGTGCCCGTTATTTTCGTGAACAGAAGCAAAAAGTGGAAATTGTCGGTGTGCAGCCGCAGGAAGGCGCACAAATACCTGGAATCCGCAAATGGCCGGAAGCCTATCTGCCCAGGATCTATCAGCCTGAACTGGTTGATCGCATCCTGCTGGTATCTCAGCAGGATGCTGAAGATATGGCCCGCCGCCTGGCATGTGAAGAAGGCTTGTTCACCGGCATTTCTTCAGGCGGTGCTCTGGCTGCTGCCCTGCAGGTTTCTGCACAAGTGGAAAATGCAGTAATTGTGTTTATTGTGTGTGATCGCGGGGATCGTTATTTATCAACCGGAGTTTTCCCTTCCTGAAAGAGATGAAACCGGACAGGCTCTGGTTTCGCTGTGATCGTTCCCCAGATTGTGCGTGCTGTCTGATAGCGCGATTCTGGCGGTTTCTTCCATTGATACTGCTTTTTATCTTAAGTCTCCCGGTGGCGGCTTCCCGCCTTGATTTTATGCTGGAAGACGTCCGGCATTCTGTTTTCAGTATTCGGTCAGCCAGCATCCGGTTGGCTGGATCTTCCACTCCGAGTCTTGAAATCAATCTGAAGCGGGTGGCGATTGGCAGGCAGCTATGGCGCGATCTTTATCTGGCATGCAGCCCGGTGCGCATCACCCGTGAATCAGCAGTTTGTGACAAAGGGGTGCTGCAGATTGGCGGGCGACCTCTGGTAATGGCTTTCCGGTTATCGTTGCTGAAAAAACGGTTTGAACTTGAAGTGCAGCCTGTTCCAGTCGGTAAATCAAAAGAAAAGTGGCGGCTGGTGGTTAACTGGCAGGCAGGCAAGTGGCGGAGTGTGCTGAAAATAATCAATGGAGAAGGCAGGTATCTGGCCGATTTGGCCGGCCTGCTGCCTCAAATGGAAGAGCCGATACAGGTGCGCCAGGCAACATTGAATGGCGATTTTTGCCTGAGTGGAGATGGCGCTTCTGTTACAGCGTTTTCTGCCCGACTGAATATCAGCAACCTGGCTTTCAGTGACACAAGCGGTTTACATGCGGGTGAACGGATCAGCCTGCAGTTTGATATGGATGCACAACAAAGCCGACATGGCTGGCGGTGGCAAAGCAGGCTCATCTGGCCGGAAGGAGAAATTTTCTGGCAGCCGTTTTATTTTTCTGGTGGAGCGCACCAGTTAACAACCGGAGGGACGATAAAAGACGGATATATCCATCTGTCACAAGGCGAATTTAATCTGGCTGGCATCGGTAAGGCAGATTTTTCTGCTGTATTTGGTATTGCTGACCAGTCATGGCAGCAGGCCCGGATTGTGGCCCGGGATCTGGATCTGTCAACCTTGTTTGGCAATATCATCCGGCCGCTGGCTATGGAAACCGCTCTGGCTGAAACAGAGGCTGCCGGCCGGGTGGACATTGATTGGCATTACCCGGGTGGTGTTGATCAGTCGCTAGTCGCTGATTTGCATAACGTTTCGCTGACGGGTACCCAGGGCCGGTTTGTTGTTGAAGGGCTTGATGCCCATCTGCCGTGGGATCGAAATATGAAGCAGGATGGCTGGATCCGGTTCAGCAATGCCCGGGTGATGGAGATTCCTTTGGGAGAAACGCAAATCCCGATTCGTACAGAAGGATTACAACTCAGTATTCCGCGTGCAGAAATTCCGATACTGGATGGAAAAATGCTGATAGAACATTTTCTGGCCACCCGGCAGAATTCTGGCTGGCGGTGGCAATTTAACGGATTACTTTCCCCGGTTTCCATGGAGAAGCTGACTGAGTCCCTGCAGATCCAGCCGATGTATGGAACGTTATCCGGCGCCATACCGAGAATGAGTTATGCCAATTCAACGGTGACGATAGAGGGTGAGCTCGTGTTCGGGGTATTCGATGGAGTTGTCACAGTCAGGGATCTAGTGCTGACCGAACCGCTCAGCCTGACGCCACATCTGGCCGCAGATATTGCCATGCACCATATCGACCTCGATTTACTGACACACGCCTATTCGTTCGGCAATATGCAGGGAAGAGTCGATATCAGCATCCGTGATCTTGAACTGATTGACTGGGAGCCAGTGAGATTTGATGCAGAAATTACCAGCAGCGCGGGGGATTACACACGCCGGATCAGTCAGGCAGCCATCAGGAACCTTATCGCTTTGGGGGGTGGGTCTGCTGTTACAGCCATTCAGCAAAGATTTCTCGGATTGTTCGAGCAATTCGGTTATGCGGAAATTGGCTGGCGCTGCAAGTTGCGCGGTAATATCTGCTACATGGGTGGTATCGAATCATTAACGCATGATGACAGCTATATGTTGATTAAAGGCAGCGGAATACCGGCAATTAACATTACCGGCTATAATCGGAAAGTTGATTGGCATGAATTGCTTAGACGCCTTAAACAGGCAATCGAGAGTGGTACCCCGGTTATTCACTGACGGCGATGACAAAGAATTATTACCTCCTGGCTTTGCTGATAGCTGCTGGTTTGGCAGCAGCCGGCTGTGTGACCATCAACATTTATTTTCCGGCAGCTGCTGCTGAAAAAGTGGCTGATAAAATCATCGAGGAAGTGTGGCAGACTGAAGAGGGCGGTGGTAAAAATGGCCAGCCTGATAGCGATGCCAATAACAGGACTGGCAGCAAAACCAATAAAGCCAAACCATAACCAGGGTTTTGCGCGATGCAATCCTGTTTTTCAGAGAGGTAAGTCTGTGTATAAACAGTTGATTAACTTTTTATTGCTGATTCCGCTGGTTTTTTTTATGAGTACAGGTGTTGCAACAGCGGTTGATTTTGAGGCCAATACACCAGCAGTTACCCGGTTGAAGCAAAATATGCAGCAGCGTCACAGCCAACTGGCACCACTCTACGACAGTGGTGCAATAGGGCTGACGCACGATGGCCTGATTGTTCTGCGTGATGCCAACGCCGTGCCACTATCAGGGCGCCAGTCAGCCAGTTCTCTCGTTGCTGCTGAAAATCAGGATCGCAATGCGCTTTATCGTGAGATTGCACTGGCTAATAATCATCCGGAATGGGAAGGGGATATTCGTTCGACATTCGCCCAACGCTGGATTGCTTCAGCCAGACCGGGCTGGTGGTATCAGCAGGGAAATGGCTCCTGGCAGAAAAAATAGCTCCAGGTGGCAGGTGGCAGGGAAGACAGGCTGCCGTCCCTGATGCCGGCAGAAAAACTGCTTGAAATGAAATGATAAATAAGTGACCATTGTTTTGGTCAGGAGTGGGGCGGCTTGGCCCCGGGGAGTGGCGGTGCAGGCCGCCATGTTATTTCAGAATCAGAAAAATTGGATGGGCTTTCTGTGTCTCATGTAATGAATACGTATGCACGGCTTCCTGTTACTTTTGTCAGAGGTGAAGGGGTGTGGCTGTGGGATGATCAGGGTAATCGCTACCTTGATGCGCTGTCAGGTATTGCGGTTTGCGGTGTCGGACATTGCCACCCGGCCCTGGTAAAAGCGTTGTGTGAACAGGTCTCGACTCTGGTTCATACCTCCAACATTTATCATATCCAGCATCAGGAACGTTTGGCAGACAGATTGACCAGTCTGTCTGGCCTGGATAAGGTTTTTTTCTGCAATTCCGGAGCAGAAGCGAATGAAGCTGCGATCAAACTGGCGCGGCTTTACGGCCATAATCAGGGAATCAACCTGCCGACAATTATCGTGATGGAGCGCTCGTTTCATGGTCGGACGATGGCAACTTTGACAGCTACAGGTAACCGCAAAACGCAGGCAGGTTTCGAGCCACTGCTGACAGGGTTTGTGCGGGTGCCTTACGATGATCTGGAAGCCGTAACCAGAGTGGCTGCCAGCAACAAGGAAATCGTGGCCATCCTGCTGGAAACCTATCAGGGTGAAGGCGGTGTCAATTTTCCACAGGCCAGTTATCTGCAGGGCTTGCGCAAAATCTGTGATCAGAACGGTTGGCTGCTGATGCTGGATGAGGTGCAGTGCGGCTTGGGACGTACCGGTAAATGGTTTGCATTCCAGCATAGTGAAATCAGGCCGGATGTCATGTCACTGGCGAAGGGGCTTGGCTCAGGTGTGCCTATTGGCGCGTGCCTGGCAGGCGGAAAAGCGGCAGAAGTGTTCAAGCCGGGCAATCACGCATCCACTTTTGGCGGTAACCCGCTGGCCTGCAGAGCTGCTCTGGCCACCCTTGATGTTATTGAACAGGAGGGGTTGATGGCTAACGCAGTGGCCATTGGTGGTTTTATGCGAGAGGGGTTCGAAAAGCATTTGCAGGCGTGGCTGGGTGTGCTGAAAATTCGCGGACAGGGGATGATGATCGGAATCGAGCTGCCCGTACCCTGTGGTGCACTTGTGCTTGAAGCACTGAAACGCCGGTTGCTGATTAACGTGACCTCCGAGAAAGTGGTGCGCCTGCTGCCGGCTTTGAATATGCAAAAGGCAGAGGCTGAACAGGTGGTTGTCGAGGTTTCTGCGCTTATTAACCAGTTCCTTGAGAATCAGGAAAAATAGCCGGATGTAGCACAGCCATACGGCGGTTATTGGAGGAGCATTCCCCGATTTTTCCTTTTGTATTTTTCAGAAATTTCCCAGGCCTTGCTTCCATTGGCTTATCGCCGGGATCAAGGCACAGGTTTCTGAATATTTTTTATCAGTAAAAGCACTTATGCAGATCAGGCATTTTTTACAGCTCAAGGATTTTGACCGGCAGGAATATGAATACCTGTTCGACCGGTCCCGCTGGATCAAGAATGAATTCAAGCAATATCGCCGCTACTGGCCGTTGGCCGATCGAACGCTTGCCATGATTTTCGAGAAACATTCGACTCGTACACGTCTTTCATTCGAAGCCGGGATGCATCAGCTGGGTGGCAGCGCCATTTATCTTTCGACACGGGATACCCAGCTGGGCCGTGGCGAGCCGGTTGAGGATGCCGCCCGGGTAATTTCACGGATGGTCGATATCATTACGATACGTACGCACGAACATGAAATCATTACCCGCTTTGCTGAAAATTCACGTGTGCCGGTAATCAATGGGTTAACGGATGAATATCATCCCTGTCAGATCCTCGCGGATATTTTTACCTTCATGGAGCACCGCGGAAGCATTACGGGTAAAACCGTGGCATGGATCGGTGATTCCAATAATGTATGCAATACCTGGCTGCAGGCTGCCGAGGTGTTTGATTTCAACGTGCATGTTTCTACCCCGCCGGGCTATGAAGTAGAACCGGAACGGGCCGGTTTGTACGGCACTGACCACTACGAGCAGTTTGTTTCTCCGCATGATGCAGTCGAGGGTGCTGATCTGGTTACAACAGATGTGTGGACCAGCATGGGTTTTGAAGATGAGACAGCAGCGCGTAAACACGATTTTGCTGATTTCCGGGTGGATGCTGAAATGATGGCCGGTGCTAAAAAAGAAGCACTGTTCATGCATTGTCTGCCGGCACATCGGGGTGAAGAAGTAGATGCCGAGGTAATTGACGGACCTCAGTCAGTGGTGTGGGATGAAGCTGAAAACCGGCTGCATACACAAAAAGCATTGATGGAATATCTGCTGCTGGGCAGGATTGGTATCAGATAGTCTCAAGTTATCTGGAAATTTTTTGATTATGAAGGAACATGGATAAAGTTAAGAAAGCAGTACTGGCATTTTCAGGTGGTCTGGATACCTCGGTTATTCTGAAGTGGTTGCAGGATACCTATCAGTGTGAGGTTGTCACTTTTACGGCAGATGTGGGCCAGGGCGAAGAAATTGAGCCTGCTCGCGCCAAAGCCATTCAATTTGGTATCAAAGAGATTTTTATTGAAGATCTGCGTGAAGAATTTGTGCGCGACTATGTTTTTCCCATGTTTCGTGCCAATACGATTTATGAGGGAGAGTATCTGCTGGGCACCAGCATTGCCCGGCCACTGATTGCCAAACGGCAGGTTGAAATTGCGCAGCAGACAGGTGCTGATGCGGTTTCGCATGGCGCTACAGGGAAAGGAAACGATCAGGTACGTTTTGAGCTTGGCTACTATGCATTACAGCCGGATATCCGTGTCATTGCACCCTGGCGTGAATGGGATCTGACTTCACGTGAAAAACTGCTGGCGTATGCCGAGAAACAGGGTATTCCGATTGAAATGAAGAAAAAGCAGGGATCACCCTACAGCATGGATGCCAATCTCCTGCATATTTCCTACGAAGGCCGGGCGCTGGAGGATCCCGCTGCCGAGCCGGAAGAAAGTATGTGGCGCTGGACGGTATCGCCGGAAGCCGCACCAGGCGAGCCCGAATATCTGGATCTGGAATATGAGCGGGGCGATATCGTCGCGTTGAATGGTGAGAAGCTGACACCTGCCGCTGTTCTGGCCAAACTTAACCAGCTGGGTGGCAAGCATGGTATCGGGCGCCTTGATCTGGTGGAGAACCGGTATGTCGGGATGAAATCGCGCGGCTGCTATGAAACCCCAGGTGGCACCATCATGCTGCGTGCGCACCGTGCAATCGAGTCGATTACGCTTGACCGTGAAGTGGCTCATTTGAAGGATGACCTAATGCCGCGCTATGCAACGCTGATTTATAACGGCTACTGGTGGAGCCCGGAGAGAAAGCTGCTGCAGGTGCTTATCAATGAATCCCAGGCTAACGTCAATGGCTGGGTGCGGGTCAAGCTCTATAAGGGGAATGTGACGGTAGTCGGGCGTGATTCCAGAACGGATTCACTGTTTGATCCCAACATTGCCACCTTTGAAGAAGATGGCGGGGCTTATCATCAGGCCGATGCGGCGGGCTTCATCAAGCTCAATGCACTGAGAATGCGGATTGCGAAAGCGCTTCGCAGACGCTGATTTTCCGGGAAGGTGAGCGTCTATTGTTTCTGCTGTTAATGCCATGAAAGATTTCTCTGCAATCACGTGGAAGTTCCTGTCTGCTCCGGCGCAACCCGGAAAAATGAAATCCGGGCGAACTCATCGTCAGCTCGCATATACCGATTGGGGAGACCCAAAAAATAAATATGTGGTGGTGTGTGCTCATGGCTTAACCCGCAATTGTAGGGATTTTGATTTTCTTGCCGCGGCACTGGAGCAGGATTTCAGGGTGGTTTGCGTCGATATGGCCGGGCGGGGGCGAAGTGACTGGCTGACCGAGGTCGCGGATTACAATTCAGCAGCAACTTACGTGTCGGACATGGAGCGTGTGCTCGAACATATCTACCGGCAGAATCACAACAGCCATCTCCATGTTTACTGGGTAGGCGTGTCGATGGGTGGCCTGATCGGCATGCTGCTGGCTGCCCGCCAGCGTGTCACTGTTCCCTACCATATCCGGGCGCTGGTAATGAGCGACATCGGACCTAGTGTTCCTGCCGGGGTACTGAACCTGTTCTCGGATACGATCGGCAGGGATCCGCGTTTTCACAATCTGAGTGAACTGGAATTCCACATGCGTAGTACAGCGCTGCCTTACAGCCGGTTTACGGACGCTCAGTGGCATCATCTGGCCATGTACAGCGCGCGTGAATATGAAGATGGAACGGTTGGCTATCGTTATGATCCGGCCATTTCATCCGGCTTCAGACCGGGTCACGTGAAAGACATTGATTTGTGGCCTTACTGGGACAAACTGGAGCTTCCGGTTTTTGTGCTCCGCGGTGAAAAGTCTGGCGTGCTGACGCCGGAAATAGCCGGCAGAATGCAGCTCCGGCCCAATGTGCAGATTACCGAGCTGGCAGGTATCGGGCATTCACCCATGCTGATGGATGAGGATCAGACCACCCTGGTTAAAGATTATCTGCTGGAAATCAGAAGACGGGGGGAGTGATCCCGGAAACCCCGGCTGCCCGGGCCGGTGCTTTTCAATGCCTGATACGGATCCGGTAGCTCAACACGACTTTTTCGTTTGCCGGTACCTTGACCATCCATTCAGCTAGATTGGAGGTGGATTTGGTATGAGGCATAGATTCTGAAATCATTATCCAGTCGCCGGGGATAGGCTCCTGTACCCGGATAGTGACATCCTTCTGACGGGCATTACGGATTTCAATCTGGTGTGCTGTTTCAGTAAAGCGTTTGGAGGATGTATCCAGCTGCTGGAAATCCGTTTGGGTTCTGGTGGCCGTGATGTCGAAAGCCTTGCCCAGTTTTACACGGACATACTCGTCCTTGGCCGTATGTTCGATACGATCTTCGCCCAGAAACTGTGTATTGTCCTGTGCATCGTTTTTATAGACACGCACTGTTCCTTTTGGCAACGGTACACCCAGTCCCTGTCCTTTATTTTCAAACTGGAAGAGTACAACCGGGTTAAGCTTGCCATCCTGGTTGTTATATTTATTGAAGTAGTACGCCCCCGCGCCGCGTAACAGGAACTCCTGTGAGACAGGAATATCCGTTGCTGACATCAGAGTCACCTGTTTGGCCTGATTTTCTGCCAGAGTCGTTGTGGCTGGCAGCGTGTAAAGATGATATTCAGATAGTGGCTCTTCCCTGGCCTCCTGATATCCGGCTGCATCGGCCACCATGGCCATCATTTTTCTGGCCGGATACGGTTCAGCAGAAACCAGACTGATTTCTCCGGCCATCAGCTGCAAATGAGCTTCTGCGTAAGCAACGCCACTATGGTTGGTCAGCGTGGCCAGCCCGATGAGATCAAGCCGGGTGTCATCCGCATTAAGTCTGGCTACATAATCCGCCTGCCAGGAAAGTCCGTTGGTCAGGTAGGACAACTCCAGTTCATGATTGCCCGGGGCAGCGCCGTCCAGCAGAAGTGAGAGTGTGGGGCGGTCATGCAGGCTGTCAGGTATATCAGGAAAGGCGATTCGTCCCGGGGTACCCGTTTCGATCCGATCTCTGAATTTCAGCACAATCCCATCACTGGTGGAAAGTACCGTGGCGGCTTCTGTCGTTTCTTCCCCGGTCACCGGGTTCACATGAATCACGTTGACACTGCGTCCATGATATTTTTCCAGCAGTTTCTCCGGAGAAAGCAGATCGAAATCAAAGTTCTGTTCGACCACCCGGATTTCAGAGGTTTTCTCAAAAGCAGTCAACAGCGCTGTTTCCGGGCGTATCTGCATTGAAACTTCACCCCAGGCCAGTCTGTTCATTCCTTTTTCCAGAGAAACATGGCGCAAATCGCGAACCATTGCCAGATTGTCATTGTAGATGGTGATGCTGATCTGTTGCTGATCCTGCAATGTGGTGGTTTTACCTTTCAGGTGGTGCATGGTCAACCCATCGGTACTGGCCGCTATCAGCGCCAGCGGTAATGCAGCCTTACACAAGGTTTTCAGCATACTGTTTTTCCCCTGGTTTTTAGTATTGTTGTCAGCCGGATTCTGAAAAGGCACAAGCGGGCACGTTGCATGTCCCGCTTGTGCCCGCTGCTACTGTCTGGTGGTCTGAGCGTGTATGTTACCTGCATACCGGATAGAAATCATGGAACGGTTTGTACTGCTTCCTCAGCTCCGGGTTCTTCTGCAGGTTGACCGGAAACAGACTGTTCCGCTGAATCATCTGACGTATCAGGAGCTGACTGGCTGACGATACCGTCTGGTGAGCCAGACGATGAATCGCGCTTGTCTGATGCTTCTTCGTCCATGATGGTTTCGACCAGATCTCCTTCATCAAGATGATCCTGAATGAGCCGGGCTGCTTCGATTTCTTCCTGTATTTTTCGGGATGCCTGGGCAATTGCAGCTTCATCTGCGCGGATACGTGCCGCAGCTGCTTCAGCTGCCATGGTTTCGACTGCTTCCCGGGCAATGGCGCGTTCAACTGCCAGCGCATCCTGTTCGATACGGCCCTGTATTGCTTTCAATGCTGAAGACGCTGTCCGGATTTTATGCAATTCAGCGGCGGCCGCAATTTCGGCAGCCTTAAGCTGTTCTTCCATTTTCACCATGGCAATGACGCGATCTTGTGCAATACGGGCTGAAAGATCAGTCAGTTTTTGTTCAATGATGATGCGTGCAGCCGCTGCGGATTTGGCCTGCTGAATTGCTTCAGCCTGTTTTTTCTTGTTTTCGATCAGACGGGCTTCGGTTTCAGCCAGCTCATTGGCTTCTATCTCAACCTGTTTATCCAGAGCGGTTCTTTCTTCAGTGAGCTCTGTCGCACGTGTTTCTGCCGCAATTTTGTCTTCAACTGTTTTTCTCGCAACTGCCTCTGCAGCAGCCTTGGCCCGGGCACGCCGGATCGCTGTTTCCTGAGTCTGGATGCGTTCTCTGATCGCATCGGTTACTGCCTGATCGGTCTGTGCCTTTTCATTGAAAATGGCGATTTCCTGCTCTTTTGCCTGGATACGGGCCTCGGCTGCAGCGCGTGCCTCATTTTCCGCAGCGGTCTGTGCCTTTGTTCTCTCCAGCAACAGTTCATCCGCCCGGGAACGTTCCAGTGCTGCCTGGGCAACCTCTTTTTCAGCCAGCGCAACCTGTTCCGCCACAGCTTTCGCTTTTCGTTCTGCTTCGATTCGGGCTCGTTCAGCAGCAGCAGCTTCCAGTTCGGCTGCCGTACGTGCTTCTGCTTCCGATTTTGCCGCCAGATCAAGCTCGCACCGGGATTGTGCTGCTTCAGCTGCCTTTTTCTCGGTATCAAGCCGGGCCTGTTCTGCTTCGCGCGCACTGATTTCGGCCTGTAATCTTTCCTGTGCTTTTGCTGCCAGATTGGCTTCCGCTTCGGTGCGCAAGCGGATTTCTTCAATGGCCTGGCGCTCAGCTTCAGTTTTGGAACTGATCAGTGCAATGTTTCTCTGGTCTTCTTCAATTTTTGCACGTGCCAGTGTTGCGGCTTCTGTTTCAGCGGCAGAAGCAGCAAGTGCTGTTTTGAGTGCTTCTTCACTGGTTTTTCTTCTGGCAATGGCTGCCTCGATTGCCCTTTGCTCCGCCAGCTCCCGTTCCTGGGATTTTCTCAGCGCAAGTGCTTCTTCCTGTAAACGTCTGCGAGCCTTTTCAGTGGTGGAAGCCTCAGCCTGCACCTTGGCGCGCAGTGCAGATACTGTTTCTTTCTCTGCCTTGAGACCCTCTTCTACCGTCTGGCGTAATCTTGCCTCCAGCTCCTGACGCGCTTGCGCTTCATGCGCAGCCATGGCTTCTGCTCTGGCGCGTGCCCGGGCTTCCTCCGTGGCGGCAGTTTCTGCCCTGATGCGCGCTTCGGCTGCCAATCTGGCGCTGGCCTCTACTCTGGCACGTGCTTCTGCTGTGACGCGCGCTCTGGATTCGGTTTCGATCCGGTTCCTGGCTTCCTGAATGGCCAGATTTTCTGCTGCCAACCGGGAAGCGGGATTGTCATATAAAGAAGCTTCGTAATCTTCCTGCTCCAGCGCATCGTCAGGCGCGGCTTTCGCAGTATGGAGCGCGACGACATTGGATTCATCTGTGTTTTCTGCCTGCGGGGCGATGTTCAGAATCGACCGGAGATGAGATTTGAATAGCATGATGGTTACCGTTTTCTCAAGAAAGGTGTGTGAATGACGCTTACATTACCGGGTCATAGAACGGGACGATCGATCAAATAAGAGGTAAAGAATCCGGTTAATCCGGAGAATGTTATGGGCATATCTGTTCATCGGGCGGGATCATGGCACCCCGGCTCCGTTGATGATTCCCCCCGAGAGGGATCGCATGATGGAAAAACTTTCCCAAAAAATCTGGCTGAACAAGGGGGAGAAATAAGGCAGGGCCCAGGATATGACCAGCAGGCCAATCCCCAGCGTTAACGGGAACCCGACTGCGAAAATATTCAGCTGCGGGGCAGCGCGCGTCAGGATACCCAATGCAAGGTTGGTAATCAGCAATGCGGCCAGAACGGGTAGAGCCAAATGCAGTCCCAGCGTAAAAATCCTGCTTCCCCAGCTGACGAGCGCCGTAAATGAGGCGGTATTCATTCCTTCTGCACCGATCGGCAGCGTGGTGAAACTTTCTGTCAGTATGGCGATGATTTGCAGATGTCCATCGATTGCCAGAAAAAAGAGGGTAGCCAGCAATCCGTAAAAACGGCCGATTACCTGGACCTGTCCGGATTGCTGGGGATCGAAAAAAGTGGCAAACCCCAGGCCCATCTGTAATCCTGTGATCTCGCCTGCCATTTCAATCGCTGTGAAGATGATGCGCATGGAAAACCCCATGGCCAGTCCGATAATCACCTGTTGCACCAGTACGATCAGGCCAACACCGGAGCCCGGGTCAATCTGTGGCAGTGGAGGAAGAAGCGGTGCAACCAGAATGGCGAGCAGCACGGCCAATCCCAGTTTGACCTGTGTCGGGATCGAGCTGCTGCCCAGCATGGGAGTGCTTGCGAGAAGAGCAAGAATTCTTGCCAGCGGCCAGATCAATGCAGCCAGCCAGCCGCTCAGTTGTTCGGTGGTAATGCTGATCATGGGCGACCAGGCTGTTCGGGCGTCAAGTGTGATTTAGCCGCTGATAATCCAAGGGATGCTGGTATAGAGCCTTTCAATGTAATCCATCATGACCTGTAATATCCAGGGGCCGGCCAGCACCAGCGTAATGAATATGGCCAGCAGCTTCGGGATGAACGACAGCGTCATCTCGTTGATCTGTGTTGCTGCCTGAAAGATGCTGATCAGCAGCCCCGTCACCAGTGCGACCAGTAATAAGGGTGCTGCAATCATCAATGTGATTTCCATCGCCTGCCGGCCAATGGACATTGCCTGTTCCGGGCTCATGGGCTGTTCTCCTTACTCTATGGCTAGACGTAAAAACTCTGGGTGAGCGAGCCGATCAGCAAATGCCAGCCATCCACCAGCACAAACAGCATCAGCTTGAACGGCAGCGAAATAATCATGGGCGACAGCATCATCATTCCCATCGCCATCAGGGTGCTGGCAACCACCATATCAATGATCAGAAAGGGAATGAATACAACAAACCCGATCTGGAATGCGGTTTTCAATTCGCTGGTGATATAGGCGGGTACCAGTATTTTCATGGGGACCTGTTCCGGGCTTTCAATCTCCTCGCCCCCGGCAATTTTGGCGAACAGGGCTATATCCGCCTCGCGTGTCTGGCGCAGCATGAAAGATTTGAGCGGGTCGCTTGCCTTTTCCATCGCCTGAACAACGTTGATTTTGTCTTCCGAAAATGGCAGATAGGCCTCTGTATACATTTTGTCGATCACCGGTGACATGATGAAGAAGGATAAAAACAGTGCCAGACCAAGCAGTACCTGGCTGGGAGGGGAGGATTGTGTTCCCAGTGCCTGCCGCAGCAGGGACAAAACAATAATGATACGGGTGAAGCTGGACATCATCAGCACGGTTGCCGGCAGAAACGTCAGCGAAGTCAGCAGCAGCAGCGTTTGCAGGCTGAGAGAATAAGTAGCACTGCCTCCAGCAGCAGGTGTGCTGGTAATGGCGGGAAAACCGGTTTTTTGTGCCAGCACCGGGGTAGCAAAGCAGATTCCCATTCCCAGCAACAGGGAGCCATAGTCAATACCGCGTTTATTCATGCCGGGTGAATCCGGTAATTCAGTGTTCATGATTCTGCTCCAGAGAGGCTTGCAGCTTTTCTGTAAAACGATTGGCAGCAGGTGATTCTGTTACTTCGCCCGCTGCCGGTGATTTTTTGTGCATCTGGTGCAGCAGATTGACCTGCCCCGGTGCAACACCCAATACCAGCCAGGTATCGTCGATCTCGGCAATCACTACTTTTTCCCGCTGCCCGACGCTGGCTGCCGAAATAATTTTCAGTAATCCAGTCCGGCTGGCGGGATGAAAGCCGATTTTTCTGAATAGCCAGGCAATCAGCGCAATCAGTGCCAATACCACCAGCAGGCTTGCAGAAAGCTGCAACATGCTCTCAGTGGAAATGACCGGAGGTGGCGGGAGGTAGGACTGGGTATGGGGCTGGTTTTTTGCCGGTTCGGCAAGCAGCGGTTGTGGCAGGTACAGCAGCAGCCACCACCAGACAGTGCCTGCCCGGATGCGAATATACCGAATGTATTGCATGGATCTGACGGCTGGTTTCATGCGAATCAACTTAGCGGTTGAGTTTGCGTATGCGTTCGCTGGGCGTGATGATGTCAGTCAGGCGAATGCCAAATTTATCGTTGACAACCACCACTTCCCCCTGGGCGATCAGACAGCCGTTGACCAGTACATCCATCGGCTCACCCGCCATGCCGTCCAGTTCCACTACGGAGCCCTGCGCCAGCTGCAGCAGATTTTTGATCGCGATACGGGTGCGGCCCAGCTCGACGGTCAGTTGCACGGGAATATCCAGAATCATGTCGATGTCGTTACGGGTATCATTCAGCACATCGTTTCTGGAAAACTGCTCGAAAACGGGTGATGGCCTCGCCAGACTATCACCTGCCAGCTGCGCAGATGAAGGGGGAGGGGAGGCATCATCATGAGAGACAGATTGTTCTTCAGCTGCCTGCTGCTCTGCCATGGCGGCAGCCCAGTCGTCCTGTTCGGTTTGCGGTTCTATCAATGTGGATTCATTCATCTTCTGCTCCGGTATCAGTCAGTTTCGTTTGGAGATCGTATGGTTTTGACTTTGAGTGCGTAGCGCTCATTGAGAATGCCGTAATGGCAATCCATGACCGGTACATTGTTTGCTGTGGCGACAACGGTATCCGGGATATCGAGTGCAATGACATCACCTTCCTGCATATTGAGTATCTGGTGCAGCGTTACCTTGGCCTGACCCAGATTGGCAATGATTTCTATTTCTGCTCCCTGCACCTGTCTGGTTAATGATCTGATCCAGTTTTTATCCACCTCCGCCCGGTCTTCTTGCATGCTGTTATTGAGCAGGTCGCGTATCGGTTCCAGCATGGTGTAGGGGATGCAGATGTAAAAATCGCCGCGATTGCCCCCCAGGTTGAGCTCAAAGCTGCTTGCAACGACCATATCATTAGGCGTCACGATATTGGCGAACTGCGGGTTCATTTCTGCACGAAGATACTCAAACTTGACCGGGTAAACCGAATGCCATGCTTTTTCGTAGTGATCGAACAGCACATCCAGCAAACGCCGGATGATGCCCTGTTCGGTCATGGTAAATTCCCGTCCTTCCACCCGGGTATGGAAACGGCCATCCCCGCCAAACAGGTTGTCCACGATCAGGAAGATCAGATTGGGATCGATGGTGAACAGCGCCGTACCACGCAACGGTTTCATGCTGATCAGATTGATGTTTGCCGGAACAACCAGTGAACGGGTAAATTCGCTGTATTTAATGGTTCTGACTGAACCGGCGGAAATATCAACACCTCGGCGCAGAAAGTTGTACAGACCGATCTGTAGTGAATTGGCAAAACGCGCGTTGATGATTTCCAGAGCGGGCATGCGTCCACGCACGATCCGCTCCTGCGTTGCCATGTTGTAGGGGCGCACCCCGCCCGGATAAGTGACCTCGTCTTCTTTCTGGGCAGCCTGATGCTTGTTGCCGCTGTCAAAATTCAGCAGCGCATCAACTTCATCCTGGGTGAGAAAATTCTCGGCCATGGCAGGTTGGGCTTACTGAATGATAAAAGAGGTGAACAGAACTTCCAGAACATCGTCTTCCAGATCTTCAGAATCCACCTTTGATTTAATTGCCTGAATGATCTCCTGGCCGAGTTTCTGCTTGCCATCCAGCGTGTTGATTTCAGATGGTTTTTTGCTGGTCAGCAATAGCAGGATCTGGTTGCGGACTTCCGGTTTTTTTTCATCGATAATCTTGATGACATCGGATTCATTGGTCTTGATGGAGAGTTCCACCTGCAGGTAATGGGGCTGCCTGTCATCCGGCTTTTCGGATTGCAGGTTGACGGTAAAGCTTTCCAGCTTGATGAAAGCGGTTGGCATGTTCTTCTTTTTTTTCTTTTTATCAGTGACTTCTGTTTCATCATCTGTCTGCAGATGTTTCATGTAATACCAGGTGCCGCCCACTCCTGCGCCGATGGCCAGTATTCCAACAAGAATCAGTAAAATGACCTTTTTTTTGCCACCTGTGGCGGCGGGTGCGGCCAGTGCTGTTGCTTCGCTCATGAATTTCTCCTGCGTGGATATAAGTACGAGCGAATTATGGTGAGTGGCGGGTGATTTTGATAACCTGAATAATCACCTAAACGCCGGTTATTTCCCTGTTCTGGCAGGGGAGAAGCGTGCTATACCGCTGTGGGGGGAGGCTCCGGGGCGGGTGGAAATAAAAACCAGGAAATTTGCTAAAGTCAGACAAGAGGCAGTCGTTATACTCCCCAGCAGTATTCAAGAAGCGCAATACCCTGAAAATTTTGTTTTATTTATTAACTAATGGAGAACTTGACCATGCAACACGTACAAAAAGGTTTTACTTTGATTGAATTGATGATCGTGGTGGCGATCATTGGAATTCTGGCGGCCGTGGCGATCCCGGCTTATTCAGATTATCAGGCCAAATCGAAGGTAACGGCTGGCTTGGCAGAAATTTCAGCTGGAAAAACTGCATTTGAAGATCGAGTCAACAATGGCGATGCGGTTGGCACTGACCCTACAGTTATTGGCCTTAAAACACCAACTAGCAATTGCACTATTGTTACCTCATCAAACTCTATTGAATGTACGCTTACGAATGCTCCGTCTCAAGTTGCCGGTAAAAAAATTACTTTGACACGGGCTGATGGGACTTGGACATGTGCCTCCGATGCGGACAGTAAATACACTCCAAAAAGCTGCCCTGGTGTTACTCCTGCTCCTTAATAGCACTACTAAACAAATCGAAACCGCCCTCGGGAAACTTGGGCGGTTTCCCAAATAAAAAATAAATCAAAGAAATAAAGAAATAAAAGGACACCCATATTGTTTGACAGTTTTTACTTTGCCGGCTAAACTCCCTTCCCATGACTAAACCCCGTTCCTCCCTCATTTCTCTTTCCGATACGCCGTGGTATCACGTTGTCTGTCGTTGTGTGCGACGGGCATTTTTGTGTGGTGAGGATGCGCATACCGGGCAAAATTTTGATCATCGTCGCGGCTGGATTGTGGAGCGGGTAAAGCAGCTTGCCGGGGTGTTTGCTATTGATGTGGCGGCGTATGCGGTGATGAGCAATCATTATCATCTGGTGTTGCGAGTGGATGCTGTGCGGGCGCAGCGCTGGAGCCGGGATGAGGTGTTGCGGCGCTGGACGCAGCTGTTTTCCGGTCCGTTGCTGGTGCAGCGTTTGCTGGTTGGGGAAAGTGGCGACCTGGATCAGGGGGAGCTGGCGGCAATTGATGAATGGGCGGAGGTCTGGCGTGCGAGATTGTGTGATTTGTCGTGGTTTATGCGGGTGTTGAATGAATCGGTGGCTCGTCAGGCAAATGAGGAAGATAAGGTAACCGGCCGTTTCTGGGAGGGGCGCTTCAAGAGTCAGGCGCTGCTGGATGAGGAGGCGGTGCTGACGGCGATGGTTTATGTTGATCTGAACCCGATTCGTGCGGCGATGGCAGAGACGCCGGAGGATTCGGAATACACCTCGGTGGCTGAGCGTTTAACGCAATTGCAGTCGCCGTCACTGATCGGAAAAAAGCATCGGTTACAAAAGCATGCCGGGGGGCAGCGTGTAAAGCGGAAAGGGATCTCCCCGTTTTTGCCGATCAAATCAAAAAATATTTCTGTTGATGCAAGTGAGGAAACGCGATCGAAAAGCCATTTGGTACAGTTGGCGCAACTGCCGTTGCAGCCTTTGCTTCCGTTTGATGCGGCTGGTGAGCTGCGCGCTGCCATTCCGTTTGCTTTTGAGGATTACTTCGATCTGATTGAAACGACTGGTCGTTGTCTGCATCCGAATAAACGCGGCAAAATTGGTGGGCAGGTGCCGGCGTTATTGCAGCGCTTGGAGATTGATCCGGAACGGTTCATCGACTGTGCGGCGAATCTGATGAAACATTTTGGCAGTGCGGTTGGTGCTCCGGCGCATCTTGTCAAGCTGTGCGCTACCCGGCAGGTAAAATATCTGCGTGGTATGCGTGCCGCCCGAGGTGCTTTTTCGCAGAAGGCGGCATGATTGCCGCGTTGTGAAGGCTGTAATGCCAATTGGAACGGTTGACGGTTTTCGGGGGTGATTTTCAGGAAACCTTAACCGTTCTTTTATTGTCTGCTGTGTTATGCTTTGGCGGAAAAATTAAAGGAAAACAATGCAATGGCGCTGGCGCAGGAAGATATCGCTGTTATTCAGGACCTGATTACGAAAGCACTGTCTGAAAGACCGGAGTTTGGGTTGGCGAATGTACGCTACGAACTTGAACTGAGGGAGCGGATTGTTCGTGTGGAAGAAGAGCTGAAACATCAGCGGGCTTTGATGCTGGAAGGCTTCAAGCAGATGGAGAAGCGCTTTGAACAGATAGATAAACGTTTCGAGCAGGTAGATAAACGGTTTGAACAGGTGGATAAACGGTTTGAATTGCTGACTGCCCGCATTGACCGTTTCATGATCTGGTCGTTTGCCACCACGCTGACGGTAGGCGGTCTGGTTGTTGCGGCGGTTCGGTTTTTACCTTGAGACAGGCGGTGATGCGACTGGAAAATTCTTTACAGCCAGCGACGTACCCTGATTTTGTAGTCTCGGTAAATATTCCCAAATCTGGCTTCCAGATGTGCTTCTTCATGGCGGATGACGCCATAACGCAGCATTACCCAGATCAATGGCGCAAAGAACAGTGGCCACCAGGTTGACAGCAGCATCGATGAGCCAATGAATATTAGCCAGTCCCCAAGGTATATCGGGTTGCGACTGTAGCGGAATGGCCCGGTGGTACATAAACTGGAAGCCGCTTTGTAGGGATTGACGGTGGTTTTATGTCGCCAGAGGGTAACGGCTGTCCATGCCAGAAGTGCCAATCCCATGATTATGCCCAGCCAGCCAATTGGCCGGGTAACTTCACCCCAATTCCAGGGAAGCAGTTGAATATTTCGGTCTATCCACCACCCCATCGCGATGGCTGCGGCGTAAGGTGCAGGTGGAAGAATCAATGTGCGCGGGCGGTGAGTGTTGTGATCCATGATAACCGGTTTTGTGTTTGCATTACGGCCGTTAGACAAAGGAAAAAGCGGAAATTCACTTGTTTTTAGATGCAAAGATAATGAATTACTTGATAGAATGTAGCCGGTTTGTATTAACCAGGGCCGGTGGGATAAGGTACCGGTCAGTAATCTGTGCCGATGATTTGAGCTGATTTTTCAAGACTGGGAAGAGCTGGTCAGGGGTAAGGTTACAGGGAGGCCTGAAAGGCTATCAGGTAAGGGATTTTGTTTTGGGAAACTTGAAGAGGAGTGCAAATGAACAAGGTAATCGTCGCAGCATTTGTTTCTGTTTTTGTACTGGGTTCTACAGCAACATTTGCCAGTGGAAATCTGGAATCTTCTTTGGCGCCAATCAGTGCTGAAGATTTGCTTAACTACATCTCTTGCAAAGACAAGAAAGCGACAGATGTTGTAAAAAGCCATTCTAAAACAGAAAACGGCAAAGTTGTCAGAGTAAAGTGCGGTGATGCTGTTGCTATCGCCCAGAAAGCAAGAGAAAAATCGGGTGCTGCCTGGAAGGGTGGTTACTAATCCGCTTTTCTTCAAAAAAGGCCTGCTCAGCAGGCCTTTTTTATTTGGCGGCCTCGCGAGCTGATTACAGTGAACGAAGCGCAATTGCATGAGGGGTAACTGAGTGTATGAGAGAAGCGCAGAGCGGGGTTGTGAGTTGACGAACAGGAACAGAAGGTGCTGCCGGACAAAGAGCGTTCAGCTCTGTGTCAATGTGTGAAGTTGTACAGTCAAACATTCATACCGGTTGCGGAACGGTGCGCCAGTGCCTGTTCCAGCGCGTCAATCATCAGCCCGGCAACGTTGATGCCGGTTTGATCAGAAATTTCCCGCATGCCGGTTGGGCTGGTGACGTTTATTTCCGTCAGGTGGCTGCCGATAACATCCAGCCCTACCAGCATCAGGCCGCGCGCATAAAGTATCGATCCAAGTTCTTCAGAGATTTCCCTGTCGTGAACTGATAGGGGTTGTGCCTTGCCGGTACCTCCGGCTGCCAGGTTGCCACGTGTTTCGCCCGGTTTTGGAATACGGGCGAGCGCGTAATCAACAGGCTTTCCGGCAATCAGCAATATGCGTTTATCACCTTCCCTGATTTCCGGTAAAAACCGCTGTGCCATGATGGTGCGCGTGCCGTAGCGTGTTAGTGTTTCAATGATGACGCCAATATTATGGTCAGTGCTTTGTACGCGGAAGATGCTCGCTCCACCCATGCCATCCAGTGGTTTCAGGATAATATCTTCGTGCTCAGCCAGAAATCCGAGAATCAACTGCTCCTGACTGGTAACCAGTGAGGGGGGGGTAAATTGGGGAAATTCAGTGATTGCCAGTTTTTCATTGTGATCACGGATACTTCTCGGACTGTTTACGACATAAGCACCCTGGCGTTCGGCCAGTTCGAGAAGATAAGTGCTATAAATATATTCTGTATCGAAAGGAGGATCTTTGCGCATGAGTACGGCATCGAATCTGGACAGTGGGATTTCTTCAGTGACTCCTTCCTTGTACCAGTGATAGGGGCTGTCTGGCAGATCAATCAGTGTTAGTGGCCGGACAAAGCCAACTACCTGGTGGTTTTTCCATGCCAGATCACTTTGTTGCAGAGTGTATAGCTGATGGTGTCGTGATGCTGCTTCGCGCATCATGGCATAGCTTGAATCTTTACCAATTTTGATACTGTCGAGCGGATCCAGGATGAAAGCCAGCTTCATCGGTTTTCTGCCTGTGCGGGCACAGGAGCCTGCTGATACCGTTCCAGTTCGATCGCTGAGGCAAGCAACGCTAACCTGGCGATGACACCGTAGGTGTAAAAGCGATTGGGAGCGGCATCCGGCTGGGCAGTGGGGTCGGTCTGCATACAGGTGGTATCAAAGGCCAGCGGGACGAAGTGCATGCCTGGGGCATTCAGATTTTCATCGACTCCCCGGCCGGTATGAACCCGATAAAATCCACCCACCACATGGCGGTCGATCATGTAAATGACTGGTTCGGCGACAGCTTGATGAATGCTTTCGAATGTATGCACACCCTCTTGTACCAGCACATTCGTGACAACAAGTCCTTCCTTGACGGTCGCCATTTTGTTGCGCTGCTTGCGATTGAGTTTGTAGAGTTCGGCGCCATTCTTGATACTCATGATGCCCATACCGTATGTGCCCGAATCAGCTTTACAGATAACGAACGGCTTTTCGCTGATGCCATATTTGGCATATTTTTCACTGATCTGATGCAATATTTCATCTACACCGGCAGCAACACAATCCAGCCCCTCTTTTTCATGAAAATCGACTTTTCCGCAAGAAGTGAAGTAAGGGTTGATCAGCCAGGAATCAATGCCGATAAGATCAGCAAAATCCTGTGCTACGCTGTCGTAGGCACTGAAGTGCCAGGATTTCCGGCGCGTGGACCAGCCTGCATGGAGTGGCGGTATGATAGTCTGCTCCAGATTTTGTAAAATTTCCGGTATGCCACTCGACAGATCATTGTTCAGAACAATGGCGCAGGGATCAAAATCTTCGGTAAAAAGCCTGTTCCCCTTGCGCTGTACCGGTTCGAGCAACAGAGTTTCACCATTCGGCAGTGGGACTGTTAGTGGCTGTTCGATGTCGGGCAGGAGTGAGCCTATGCGAATATTCATCCCCGCCTGCTGCATGATGGATTGCAGCATGGCGATGTTCTGCAGATAGAAGATGTTGCGTGTATGGTTTTCCGGGATCAGGAGAACATTGTGTGCGCTAGGGCAAATTTTTTCGACAGCAGTCATCATTGCCTGAATACACAGCGGAATGAAAGCCGGATTGAGGTTGTTGAAGCCACCGGGGAACAGGTTGGTATCAACTGGTGCCAGTTTGAAGCCACTATTACGTAAATCTACCGAGCAATAAAAGGGTACGGTGTGGTGCTGCCATTGTTTACGGAACCAGTGTTCGATCGTTGGCTTGGCTGACAGGATACGTTTTTCGAGATCCAGAGTGGGTGCGTTTAGAGCATGAGTGAGGTGAGGTACCGGCATGGAAGTCCATAGCTTGGAAATAAACCGCCAGATTATAGCATTGACCCGGATCGGCAGATTTTGTCTGCGGAACAGCGAGTGGTACGGGTTTTGTCTAACACAGAATGCTGTGGTGCAATTGAATTTATTATACAAAACCTGCGGATCCCATTATAATGCGCGGTTCTAGGACGGGAGACGGATATGTACGCAGTAATCAAGACAGGTGGTAAACAATACCGGGTTGAAGTTGGCAGCAAATTAAAAGTGGAAACACTGCTTGCGGAAGCGGGGAGTGATATTCAGCTGGATCAGGTGCTGATGGTTGCGGATGGTGAGGCTGTTTCGGCAGGCACCCCATTTCTCAATCAGGTGAAGGTCAGCGCAACTGTGATTGGCCACGGTCGGCACGACAAAGTACGCATATTCAAAATGCGTCGCCGCAAGCATTATCGGAAACAGCAGGGACACCGGCAGAATTACACCGAAATTCAAATTACCGGCATTTCTGCATAAGGAGATTGATTCATGGCACATAAAAAAGCGGGCGGGAGCTCCAGAAACGGGCGCGATTCCCATTCAAAACGTCTGGGTGTGAAGCGCTATGGTGGTGAAATAATTCAGGCTGGCGGGATTATCGTACGTCAACGCGGTACACAGTTTCATCCGGGTGAAAACGTTGGTATCGGGCGTGACCATACATTGTTTGCAAAAGTGGATGGCCAGATTGTTTTTACTATCAAAGGTCAATTGAATCGGAGAACGGTTGCGGTTATTCCTTCCTGATCATTTGGTCAGCTGGATTGAGCACTGGACAAAAGCCCCATCTCTTGAATGGGGCTTTTTACTTTGATTGTGTTTTTTGCCTGAATAGATTTCTTCATCTGTAATTGGAATAGTTGCTTCAGGGCATATATGAAATTCATTGATGAGGTAAAAGTACAAATCTTTGCCGGGGATGGCGGTAACGGTGTCGCCAGTTTCCGTCGTGAAAAGTTTATCCCCAAAGGTGGGCCGAATGGGGGGGATGGTGGCCACGGTGGCAGCATCTACGCACAGGCTGATCATAACCTCAATACCTTGATTGATTATCGTTTTACACCGGTTTTTCGGGCGAAACGGGGAGAAAACGGGCGTGGATCCGACTGTTATGGTAAAGGGGCTGAAGACATCGTGCTGCGTATGCCGGTCGGTACGATCATTACCAACGATGTGACCGGCGAGTTCATGGCTGACCTTGAGCGTGATCAGCAGAAGGTACTGCTGGCCAGGGGGGGGCGTGGCGGGCTGGGCAATCTTCATTTTAAATCCAGCACTAACCGTGCTCCCCGGCAATTTACCTATGGTGAGCCAGGAGAACAGTTCGAACTCAGACTGGAGCTTAGAATCCTGGCGGATGTCGGGTTGCTGGGATTGCCTAACGCTGGTAAATCTACTTTGATTCGCGCTGTTTCCGCAGCGCGCCCGAAAGTGGCTGATTATCCTTTTACTACGCTTTACCCCAATCTGGGAGTGGTTCGGGTGGATGCTGGGCGCAGTTTCGTAATGGCAGATATTCCAGGATTGATCGAAGGAGCGGCAGAAGGGGCTGGCCTGGGCCACCGGTTTCTCAAACATCTCAGCCGTACCCGTCTGCTGTTACATGTGATTGATGTTGCTCCTTTTGATGAGAAGGTTGATATTGTCCATTCGGCTGAGGCGCTGGTGGATGAGCTGCGCAAATTTGACGAAACGCTCTACCATAAGCCCCGCTGGCTGGTGTTCAATAAGGTGGATATATTGCCCGAAGATGAACAGCAGGCTGTTTGCTTACGGTTGCTGCAGGCACTAAACTGGCAGGATCGCTGGTTTGCCATATCAGCATTGACTGGTAGTGGGTGTCAGGCACTGATTTACGCCATTATGGAATACTTGCAGCAATTACAGTCTGTTAGCGAAGAAACCTGATTTTTATGACACAGTCGATTCTGCAGTCTGCCCGCCGGATTGTTGTCAAGGTTGGCAGTAGCCTGGTGACGAATGAAGGTAGTGGTCTTGATCGTCGTGCGCTTGGAGATTGGGCCGGACAGATTTTTCGGCTCAGGCAGATGGGTAAGGAAATCGTATTGGTTTCATCCGGCGCTGTTGCCGAAGGTATGCAGCGACTAGGCTGGAAAACACGCCCTGCCGCGCTCTATGAGCTGCAGGCGGCTGCAGCAGTGGGGCAGATGGATCTCGCCCGGGCTTATGCTGATTGTTTCAGCGAATATGGGCTGCAGACGGCACAAATCCTGCTGACACATGACGATTTGTCGAGCCGCAAACGCTATCTGAACGCTCGTTCAACCATTCTTACCTTATTGAATCTGCATATTGTTCCAGTTATCAATGAGAATGACACAGTAGTTTCCGATGAAATCCGGTTTGGTGATAACGATAATCTGGCCGCACTGGTTGCCAACCTGATTGAGGCTGAGGTATTGGTGATTCTGACCGATCAGGAAGGGCTTTTTACCGGTGATCCACGTAAGAATGCCGATGCTGTGCTGATTCCGGAAGTCAGCGTCAGTGATCCAAATATCATATCCATGGCTGGTGGAGCGGGAAGTGGTATTGGGCGGGGTGGTATGCAAAGCAAGGTGATGGCCGCCAGACGCGCTGCCCGCAGCGGAGCGCATACGGTGATTGCTTCAGGCAGAGCGAAGAATGTGCTGGCTCGTCTGGCAGAGGGAGAGGCTATTGGAACCACTTTGCTGGCGGATATGCCGGTAAAAGTGGCGCGTAAATTGTGGCTGGCCGATCATCTTCAGGTACGGGGCAGTGTGGTACTGGATGACGGGGCCAGTAGGGCGTTGCTGACTGAGGGTAAAAGCCTGTTGCCAATTGGTGTGGTGGAGGTGAAGGGAGAATTTGAGCGGGGGGAGGCTATATCCTGCCTTGATGCCAGTGGTCGTGAGATTGCCAGGGGGCTGATTAATTACAGTGCCCGCGAATCGCGCAGGATCATGCGTTTGCCTACCAGTCAGATCGAGGCTGCTCTTGGCTATGTGGATGAATATGAACTGATTCACAGGGATAATCTGGTTATCCTGTGATGGCTGTGCGCCGGATTTGTCCATAAAGGGTTCACTTTCCTGTAATGATAGCCCTCTGCTTTTCTACACAATCCCGATATGGCTGATACTTATCATGCTCCCAAATGGCTGCCGGGTGGAAACGCCCAGACCATTTATCCTTACTTTGTCAATCTGACCCCGCTAATTGGCTATCGGCGCGAACGCTGGGAGATGGATGATGGTGATTTTGTCGATATTGACTGGCTGGAAGGGGCGCCGGACAAGCCGCTGGTAATTCTGCTGCATGGTCTGGAAGGCAGTTCACAAAGCCATTACGCGCTGAGTCTCATGCGTTTCCTGCAGAGATTGCGCTGGCGTGGCGCGGTGGTTCATTTTCGTGGTTGCTCCGGATCTCCCAATCGTCTGCCGCGTGCTTATCATGCGGGTGATTCGGCTGAAATAGATCGTATGCTGCGTTACATCGTGCATCAGAACGATTCGCTGAATCAGGATAATACCTGTTATGTTGTGGGCGTTTCGCTGGGTGGTAATGCCCTATTGAAATGGCTGGGTGAGCAAGGTACGCAAGCGGCTTCACTGGTTGCCGGTGTGGTGGCTGTTTCTGTCCCTCTTGATCTGGCAGCAGCCGGCAAAGTGCTTGATTCCGGTTTCAATCGGGTTTACACACACCATTTTCTGTCTACCCTCAAGCACAAGGCACTGCGGAAAAACAGGCAATTTCCCGGTTTGCTGGATGCCAGAGCAGTCGCAGCCTGCAGATCTTTGTATGAGTTTGATAATCTGGTTACGGCACCATTGCACGGTTTCCGGGATACAGATGATTACTGGCATCAATCCAGCAGCAAACCCTGGCTTGGGTCGGTTCAGGTGCCAACTCTGCTGATCAATGCGCGTAATGACCCTTTTCTGCCTGAAAGTGTGTTGCCGCAAGAATCAGAAGTTTCTCCTCTGGTCTTACTCGAATATCCGCAACAGGGAGGGCATGTGGGTTTTATGCAGGGAACTTTTCCGGGGAGCCTGGACTGGCTGCCGCAACGTATTGTGAGTTTTTTCTCATCGCTGTGCGATTCGGCTATTATTCGGGTGTGAAGGGCGAAGTCAGAAAAAACTGACATTGCCATGGTTAATCAAACTGGCCGAAATAAACAGAAAAACCAGTCCTGCTCTCATCTCTAACCACGTGAACTCTTTCTGGCTGAGTATTGCTCCCGTTTTATGGCTGACCCTCATCGCTGCACTGGCAGCAATGCTATTGGATGCTGCAATTGTTCTGGGTTTGTACAGCGCTATCCTGTTAGGGATTATTGTTTACCATATTCACACCCTGCATTGTCTGGATCAATGGCTGCATCGCTCAGATCTTTCCTATTCAACGATACCTGACCGATCTGGCCTGTGGGGTGTGGTATTTGCCAGACTGGCACGCTTCATGCGGCGCCAGGACAAAGAACGTTTGGGGTTGAATACCTCTCTGGAGCGACTGCAGCGTGCAACATCTGCATTGCCGGAAGGCGTTGTCATTCTGGGTGATAAGGATCAGATAGAATGGTGTAATACAGCTGCCGAACAGCACTTGGGGCTTAATCTTGAAATGGATGCCGGCCAGCATATAACCCGCATGGTGCGTCAGGTACGGTTTGTGGGGTACCTTGAAACAGGAGATTTTAGTAAACCTTTTCTGCTTAAGCAGTCACGTCTGCATGATGCGCTGCTCCTGATCCAGATCGTGCCTTATGGAGACAGGGAAAAATTGCTGATCAGCCGGGATGTGACACGATTTGAGAAAATCGAGATTATGCGGCGTGATTTCATTGCTAATGTTTCGCATGAATTGCGTACTCCTCTGACTGTGATAGGGGGGTTCCTGGAAACGCTGCTGGAAGACGGCAAAATATCCGGAGAAGTGGAGAGAAACGCATTGCGGCTGATGTCAGACCAGGCGATTCGTATGCGTCGTTTGGTGGAAGATCTGCTGACGCTTTCTCGCCTGGAAAGTGCTGGAAATACCCTGGCAGAAGAAAAGGTGGATGTCGCCAAACTTTTGCAGGGACTTTATCAGGAAGCCCAGTCGCTGAGTGCCGGCCGCCATACCATATCGCTCAACCTTGTCAGTCATACTATGCTGCTCGGCAGTGAAGATGAACTGCGCAGTGCATTTGAGAATCTCATCAGCAATGCAGTACGTTATACCCCGGAGAATGGCGTGATTTCCCTGAACTGGACTGTGGAAAATGGCAAGGGGCTGTTTTATGTGCAGGATAGCGGTATTGGTATTGAACCGAATCACATTCCCCGACTGACAGAACGTTTTTATCGGGTGGATCGCAGCCGCTCCCGCGAAACTGGTGGCACTGGCCTTGGCCTTGCCATTGTCAAGCATGTCCTCAACCGTCATCAGGCAAGCCTGGGAATAACCAGTCAACCTGGATCAGGGAGTATTTTCAGGATCTGGTTCCCTGCCAATCGGGTGATACAGGCCGAAGCTGCATAATTCAGTTGTATTTTTACTGTGGCCACCAGATGATTCATACCACTGATCCGAGTGGATTTGCTCGCCATATTAGACTTCTCATTTTGCGCGACTTATACTTTGGCAACGCTAAAATATCTAGGGTAGATTTTTGATTTTCTCTTACCAATCTGGTGGTACAGACTGGTTTCAGGTCCATGATAAAAATACTGCCGGAATCAGCCGGCTAACCCGGAAGGGTATTTATACCGAATCAAATCAAATAATTAAAAATTCACCAGGGAGAATGAATAATGGGCGTTAAGGGGCAGTTACTGCAAGATCCTTTTTTGAATATCCTGCGCAAGGAGCATATTCCGGTTTCCATTTATCTGGTTAACGGAATCAAGTTACAGGGGCAGATAGATTCTTTTGACCAGTACGTGGTCCTGTTAAAGAATTCCATTACGCAGATGGTGTATAAACACGCTATCTCCACCATCGTTCCGGCCAAAGCAATTTCAATTCCGGCGCCCGCTGAAACCCAGATCGAGCAAGATGAGTCATGAAGTTGTTACTGGGGGCGCGATTGATAATACCGCGATATTAATAGGCATCGATTTCGGTGAAGGAAATAAGGAAAGCCTGGAGGAATTGCGGGAATTGGCTCGCAGTGCACAGCTTTCTGTAGCATCAATCGTGGAAGGAACGCGAAAACGACCTGATCCTGCTACCTTTATTGGTAAGGGAAAGTTAGAAGAAATCAGGCAAATTCAGGAACAAACACATGCGGCAATCGCGGTTTTCAACCACGAACTGTCCCCGATACAGCAAAGGAATCTCTCCACAGCGCTGGCTTGTCGTGTCATAGACAGGACCAGCCTGATTCTGGATATTTTTGCGCAGCGTGCTAAAAGTCATGAAGGTAAATTGCAGGTTGAGCTGGCGCAGCTGGAGTATCTCTCAACGCGACTGGTGAAGGGCTGGACACACCTTGAGCGTCAAAAGGGCGGTATCGGTTTGCGCGGGCCGGGGGAAACCCAGCTGGAGACAGATCGCCGTTTACTGGCCAAGCGTGTAAAACTGCTGAAGGAAAAACTTGTCAGTCTCAAGCGGCAGCGTGAAGTACAACGGCGGGCAAGGAAACGCGCAGAGATTTTATCTGTCTCTATAGTGGGCTATACCAATGCCGGTAAATCAACGTTGTTTAACCGGCTGGTGCGGGCAGAGACGTATGCTGCGGATAAACTGTTTGCTACGCTGGATACTACTACCAGAAGATTGACTCTCCCGGGGCATGGCACAATCGTAATTTCCGATACGGTTGGCTTTATCCGGGATTTGCCGCATACGCTGGTTGCTGCATTTCGAGCCACTCTGGAAGAAACAGTACAGGCGGACCTGCTCCTGCATGTGGTTGATATTTCCAGTTCCAGCCGCGATGTACAGATAAGTGAGGTCAATAAGTTGTTGCATGAAATTGGGGCAGATGCGATACCGCAGATCCTGATCCTGAATAAAATTGATCTTCTTGAGCAGTGTCTGCCCGGGAATTACATGCGTGATGAGTGTGATAGAATCAGCAGCATTCATCTCAGTGCGAAGACAGGGGCGGGTTTCGGCTATCTGTATGAGGCGCTGGCAGAGGTGTTCGATCAGAATTTGAACAAAGCAGAACAATATCCGGCAACATCAGCAACCATGAACGGCAATGTCCGTGCCATTTTTATAAATAATGAAAAGGACTAAATCATATGGGCTTGAATGATCCACAGTGGGGGAAAAGGAGAGGTAACTCAGGGCCTCCCGATCTTGATGAGATCCTGCGCAATTTTAACCAGAAGTTGAATGAAATTTTTGGGAAGAAAGGCGGGGGTGGCGATGATGGAGATTCCGATAGCGGAGGCTCCAGTATGCCTAGTGGTAAAGGTATTGTAGCGATTGCTGTTCTGCTTGCTCTGGCGTGGCTGGGAAGTGGTTTCTATATTGTTGATGAAGGTCAGCGTGGTGTGGTGCTGCGTTTCGGTAAATATGTGGAAACAACGTTGCCCGGGTTGCGCTGGCATATCCCTTCCCCGATCGAAACGGTTGAATCCGTCAATATAGGTCAGGTACGTACGGTGGAAATCGGTTATCGCAACAATGTACGCAGTAAAGTGCCCAAGGAAGCACTGATGCTTACAGATGATGAAAATATCATCGATATCCAGTTTGCTGTGCAATATATCCTGAATAACCCCGAGAATTTCCTGTTTACCAATCGCGACCCGGAGAATACGGTTCTGCAGGTGGCGGAAACAGCTATTCGACAGATAATTGGCACAAGTAAAATGGACTTTGTTTTGTATGAAGGTCGGGAAGAGGTGGCGGCTAAAACAACCGAGCTGATGCAGAAAATACTTGATCGTTATCAGATTGGTATTTCAATTAACCGGGTAACGATGCAAAATGCGCAACCTCCCGAACAGGTACAGGCAGCTTTTGACGATGCTGTTAAAGCTGGTCAGGATAGAGAACGGCAGAGAAACGAGGGCCAGGCATACGCAAATGATGTAGTACCAAGAGCAAAGGGGGGAGCTGCACGCTTGCTGGAGGAAGCACAGGGGTATAAACAGAAAGTGATTTCCACTGCAGAAGGTGATACCAGCCGTTTTGCACAGGTGCAGGTGGAATATGCCAAAGCACCTGAAGTTACGCGAGAGCGTATGTATCTCGACACTATCCAGCAGGTTCTGTCCAGCACCAGCAAGATCCTGATAGATCAGGAAAAGGGAGGAGGGAATTTGCTTTACCTGCCGCTGGATAAACTGATCCAGGCCGATCCTGTTGCAGCTAAGCCTTCTGTTGCAACAACCAGGACACAGAGCGAATCCCAGGAATTTTCCTCAGATGTCAGCTCACGCTCGCGTGAGTCTTTTCGCAGTCGTGAACGGGAGACGAGATAATGAGAGCGCTTTCATCTGTATTTGCCGGACTGCTGCTCGTAGTGGCGATATTGGGTAATTCTGCCGTCTATATTGTTGATGAACGTGAGCAGGCGTTACTGTTCCAGCTGGGGGAAGTTGTCGGTGTTAAGACCTCTCCCGGTATCTATTTCAAAATACCGTTTATTCAGAACGTCCGCTTTTTCGACTCCCGTATCCTGACAATGGATTCAGAAGAGCCTGAGCGTTTTATTACCTCAGAGAAGAAAAACGTTCTGGTGGATTTGTTTGTTAAATGGCGTATCTCTGACGTCAGGCAATACTATGTCAGTGTGCGCGGAGATGAAGCACTGGCTCAAACTCGCCTTGCACAGACGATCAACTCCAGTATGCGTGATGAATTTGGTAACCGAACCGTCCATGATGTGATTTCCGGGGAACGCGACAAAATCATGGAAATCATGCGCCAGAAAGCAAATGTGGATGCCAGCAAGATCGGGGTGGAGGTCGTTGATGTGCGCCTCAAGCGTGTAGATCTTCCACAGGAAGTGAGTGAATCTGTTTATCGCAGAATGGAAGCGGAACGTAAAAGAGTGGCTAATGAGCTGCGTTCGACTGGTGCTGCTGAAGCAGAAAAGATCCGTGCAGATGCTGACCGTCAACATGAGGTGATTCTGGCAGAAGCCTATAGCGAAGCCCAGAAGGTTATGGGTGAGGGGGATGCGCAGGCTACGGCAACTTATGCTGAAGCCTTCCAGAAGGACGCTAAATTCTATGAGTTTTACCGGAGTTTGGAGGCTTACAGAAAATCCTTCAGAAATAAAGAAGATATTCTTGTTCTGGAACCAAATTCTGAGTTTTTCAAGTATATGAAAAGCCCTTCAGACCGTAAAAAATAAGTATTGAATCTGTATGCAGCTGCTTAAACAAGGTTTTGGAATTAAAAACAGTTATGTCAGGGAGTATCTGCAGACATATGCAAGTAGCTGCTTATCAGATCATGTCTTGCTGCTGAAGCTCTGGATTTGCTGATATGTGGGATACCTTTCTAAAAGCGGTTGCATTAATGCTGATACTGGAAGGTATCGTTCCTTTTTCGTTTCCTGGCGCCTGGCGAGATGCTTTTCTCAAACTGATGCAAATGGAAGACGGTCAGATACGGCTAATGGGCCTCAGTACCATGCTGGTCGGCCTTATCATTCTTTTTCTGGTTAGCTGATTGTCCTTCCCCCTGATGATTTTGGGTATCCCTGCTTTTGACCCGGATGTAGTATTTTCCGGCCAACATTAAAAATGCGCAATTGGCTGCTTCCTGAATATATCGAAGATGTACTGCCGCGAGATGCTTACCGTATAGAGAAGATCCGCCGGCTGATCATGGATATGCTGTTTTCTCACGGGTATCAGTTTGTGATGCCACCATTGCTGGAGTATGTGGATTCTTTACTGGCTGGAAGCGGCAGTGGCATGAATTTACGCATGTTCAAGGTCGTCGATCAGCTCAGTGGCAGAATGATGGGGTTGCGTGCAGATATGACACCGCAAGCTGCCCGGATTGATGCGCATCTGCTGGATAATAATGGTGTGACACGACTTTGTTATGCCAGCAGTGTGGTGCATACCGTTCCGGATGAGATTACCCGCACACGAGAGCCTTTCCAGGTGGGTGCCGAGTTATTTGGTCATCCCGGCATTGAAAGTGATCTTGAAATCCAGCGCCTGCTGCTGGAGTGCCTGTCCGTTTCAGGTATTCAGACCATTCATCTTGACCTTGGCCATATCAGGGTTTTCCGCAGTCTGATTCACGATTCAGGAATCAGGCCTGAGTTTGAAACAGAGCTTTATGCGGCATTGTGGGCTAAGGATACCAGCTCGCTCAGGGAACTGGTTCTGACAGGGTTGAGTAAACGACTGGATAAATCAGTGCAGGATGCTTTGCTGCTGTTACCAGAACTGTATGGGGATGATACCGTGCTTCAGCGTGCACGCCAGTATCTGCCAAAATTCCCGGAAATCAGTGAGGCGCTGGATCAGCTGGGATACGTTGCCAGAACACTGAAACCTTATGTTGATCGAATCACTTTTGATCTGGCTGATTTGCGGGGGTATCACTACCATACCGGTATGGTGTTCGCCGCATATACACCGGGTTGCCCTGCTCCTGTTGCCTTGGGTGGGCGCTATGATGAAATCGGCAAATCGTTCGGCAGAGCGCGGCCGGCAACCGGCTTCAGCCTTGATCTGAAGCAGTTGTCCCGGCTGACGGCGATAAACGATTACCCTCTGGGGATTTTGGCACCATGGAAACCGGAGGATGAAAAACTTACAGCAATGATTCGCCGATTGCGTGCTGAAGGGCATATCGTGGTGATAGAACTGCCTGGAGAAAATGGCAAGGAAATATCAGGCTGCGATAGACAAATAACTTTTCTTAATGGCAACTGGGAAATCAGTGTGATCACGAGTTAAGTAAGAAAGATTTTGTAGAAACTGACAGGGAAGTTTAACAATCTGCAAAATCTGGTAAACCATCTTTTCAGATAATGCTCTGTATAGCCTGGCTCGTAATAATAAAGTGGGAATAGCCATAGTTTGTCCGGGAATATTCATGCACCGCACTGTTAACAGCGCGGTGCTTTGTTTTGGAAATAATTTTTAAAGAGATCAGTAGAGTATGGCCAGGAATGTCGTAGTCATTGGAACGCAATGGGGAGATGAAGGTAAGGGCAAGATCGTCGACTGGCTGACTGACCGGGCTGCGGGAGTTGTTCGCTTCCAGGGTGGCCACAATGCCGGCCATACACTGGTGGTAAATGGTGAGAAAACAGTACTGCATTTAATTCCTTCCGGGATTTTGCGTGAGAACGTTGTTTGTTACATTGGCAATGGTGTTGTGCTGTCTCCAGGAGCTTTACTGGAAGAAATGGATATGCTGGAGCAGGCCGGTGTAGATGTGCCCGGAAGATTGCGCATCAGTGAAACCTGCCCTTTGATTCTGCCGTATCACATTGCCATCGATAGCGCCCGCGAACTGGCAAAAGGCTCAGAAAAAATCGGCACAACCGGCCGGGGAATCGGACCGGCTTATGAAGATAAAGTAGCACGGCGTGCAATTCGTCTGCAGGATTTATTTCAACCGGATCGGCTTGCCATAAAACTGAAAGAAGTACTCGACTATCATAATTTTCTGCTGAAAAACTACTACCGTACTGCAACGGTTGATTATCATCAGATTCTGGAAGATTGTCAGGCAAAAGCCGAGAGAATTCGGCCAATGATTGCTGATGTTCCCAAGTTGCTGTTTGAAGCCGGGCAAGCCGGGAACAGCCTGCTGTTTGAGGGCGCACAGGGCGCGCTGCTGGATATTGACCACGGTACCTATCCTTATGTTACTTCCAGTAACTGTATTGCTGGTGCAGCCTCAGCGGGCAGCGGCGTTGGGCCGCAAATGCTGAATTATGTGCTGGGAATTACCAAGGCCTATACCACTCGTGTAGGCTCAGGTCCTTTTCCTACCGAGCTATCGGATGCCACCGGGGAACATCTGGCGCAGCGTGGTAACGAGTTTGGTTCTACTACCGGTCGCCCACGCCGGTGCGGCTGGTTTGATGCCGTTGCCGCCAGGCGTTCCATTCAGATCAATGGTGTTTCGGGATTGTGTATTACCAAGCTTGATGTGCTTGACGGTCTGGAAATATTGCGTATTGGGGTAGGCTATAAAGCAGGTCAGTCAGGCAGAGTTTACGATACCCTGCCTTTTGGCGCGGACGATCTGGCTGGAGTGGAACCAATTTATGAAGAACTGCCAGGCTGGCAGGAGTCTACAGCTGGAATCCGGGAATTCAATAAACTGCCCAAGGCAGCACAAAACTATCTTAAACGAATGGAAGAAGTTTGCCAGACTCCCCTCGCCATGATTTCAACCGGGCCGGACAGGGAAGAAACTATCGTCTTCCATCACCCTTTCGGCTAACTGCAAAATTCGGATGAGTAAAACGAGGTCTGGTAACTTTCACTGAGCATCCGCAGCACACCGGCTTTCCTGAAAAACCAGCCCTCAAAAATATCCTTTACTGTTATCGATGCCATTGCTGGTAAAGGTTGTCAGAATCGCCATTCCACCTTTGCTGGGCGGCAGACAGGCTTTCTTCCGCTCTTTGCTGAGCCAGCTGCGCAGCCTGGAGTGCTTTCTCGGTTTCAGCCACTTTTTCCTGGTAGTAACGCAAGTTATCCTGCTTGATTTGTACTTCTTTCTTTGCATCGCTGAGCCGGTTTTCAGCATCTCTCATCTGTTCATAAGCCTGATTGGTCTGCCGCTGCAGATTTGACAGATTATCCGCCATCACTGCAGCAGGCGAGATCAGCAATAACAAGACCATAGCAAGAAGTTTCATCCCTCATTCCCTTGAAAAAGTTGGTGTTTTCCACAAGCCACAAGAGGCTCAACCATTATAGCGGGCATGAATGATAAAGAAAGATTCAGCCATGAGCATATTTTGTGAAATAGTTGATTGATTACCGGACTGCAATAAATGACCAATCAAAAGGTTGTCATACCATTCCCCATAGATGCACAGTAGTCTGGTTTGTGCTGCAAGTGCAAACTCACATACTTTACGGGGGCATCGCTATTCTGGGGCGAGTATCCTTTCTTTCCAACGAAAATGCATCCAATTCGGATGGGTTTAACAGGCATGTGTTCTCATCCCGTGGCGGGCTTTCATTAGCTTTTTTATCCTGTCTGTTGCGGATTTTTTCAAATGGATAAATGTGTAGATTGGCAATTCAAGTATTGTCGTTGGCAACAGCGAGATTCCAATGTTCTTTAAATTTGCCCACAAGGTATTGCTGGCGCTTGGCCAGGAGCGTGGGCGTCCACTCGCTTTCTGATCTGACTTTCTGCGTTAGCGTGAAAGGCGATTCGTTGTCCTTCTTGCCCTTGAAGTACGCGTCCTTCTTCTTGGCGAAGTCGTAATTGCTGGCGGACGAGTTCTTGTTCCTGTCCAGCGGAACCAGATTGGCCAAGCGGTGCGTCCAGCCATCGCGCTCGCCTTCATCCGGGAACCATTGCAGCCAGTCCGAGCCATCGGGTGGCGTCTGCGGCAGGACGTGTTCCAGTGACAGGTGCGTGAAGGTCTGCTTTTTGCTGCCGTCATTGACCAGTGATTCGAGACGCAGCACCAGCGCCATGCGCGCCCTTGGCAAATTGCGATAGATATCGCCATCAAGCGCGGCAAGGAACTCGCGCTTTTGTTTGTCCGTGAGGGTCAGAGTTTTCAAGGTAGCCACATGGCCGTCGAAGGCAGCTGTCTCGATTTCCTTAATGAGCGCGGCGTAGGTGTCGATGCGTTCGTTGATGCCCACCTTGGTAACCAGCAGGAAGTAGGTGAGGCGTTCCAGCGATGCGAAGAACTCCGCGAGCAGCTTGGGCTGCTGCCGGAAGCGCTTGAAATACACCAGCGCCGGAGGCACCCAGTCCTTGAAGTCCACGCGGTTGAGCCAGGACAGGTGTTCGTTGATCGTCTCGGCGTGCTCGGTGGCCTCGAAATCAGCATCGCGCACGAAGTCCCATACCTCGGCATAGGGTTTGATGACCTTGTCGACGAGGTCGATAGGGGTTTTGTACTCGGTGACGTGCTCCTGGAACTCCTTAACTAGGGTGTACTGCTGCTTCTTCTTGGCGTAGATGGTGCGAATGTGGCCGAACAGGTCGCCGAAGGCGTCGCGGCCCAGTGCGCTTTCAATGGCGCTCCATTTCTTGGCATAGACGCGGCTCTTATCCTCGCCTTCCGTGGTGCGGGCGCGGATCAATCCAAGCACCTGCGCCTTGATGATGTCGATGGGCGCGAGGTCGAGCCCCCGGTTGTTGAGCACCGAAAAGATGCGGTAGGCGGCTTCGAGATCAGGCGTGGAAATGACGACCAGCGAGCAGTCGTTGGCCAGAAACTTCAACAATGCTATCTGGTCTCCAGGCTGCAGCGCCTTGACCCTGTCCAGCAGCAGCGTGGCGTTTTCGCGGTAACGCAGGCGACTGTCTTCCAGCTTGGCGGTGTTGCTGACCAACTGCTCGATGCCGTCCAGCTCCTGAATATTGGTGCGGAAGAAGTCGGCATCTTCCTCGCGGGCGGTTAGGCGATATTCGTTTTTTTCCCCAAGAATAGCCTTACCCTTCTTGTAGAGGAAATCGGTAATGTCATCCGCTGCGCTTGGCAGCACGGTGCGTAGCACGGCGAACAACATCGTCAGGGTTGTCAGACGTTGCTGACCATCGACCACCCGCGATTTCGGCTCCCGGTCGTTCTTGATCAGAACGATGCTGCCGAGGAAGTATTGGCTGGTCGC
>CAZYWE010000013.1:0-61245 GCA_964651625.1 uncultured Nitrosomonas sp.
TGTTTCTTCATGACTCTATTCTCTCAAAGGTTAGAGCCTCCTCAAAACTCGGGGCAATTCAGAAGTCCTATTCAGATTATCCGACGGGTTATCTGCTGATAAAACGGGGTATCTTCATACCAGTCTGACAAATGAAAGTCTGAAACTGAAAAGAATGATTGGTGCGGCCTGCCAGAAAAATAATGATGGACTGCGATCAGCGGGAAATATGCTGATTTCGCGGCCATCCTGCAAACGGGCCTTTCTTGTGCATATCCTGCCGCTGGGCAGTGAATTACCTGATCTGACCGATTCATCCGTCAGTGCAATGCTGCTGATTGTTGATCCGGAAAATGCACCTGAACCACCCCCTGCTATCCTGCACAATCTTTTCGACCTGACTGCAGCTGAAGCGAAGGTGGCGCTCCAGGTCATAAAGGATGAAAGACTCCAGGATGTTGCGGACAGGCTGTCAATCTCGCTTTCAACTGTACGCACCCATCTGCAGCATGTATTTGAAAAGACAGGCACACACCGGCAGGCTGATCTGGCCAGGTTATTGCTGACGCTGCATGCTGACATCAACATTGATACAAATCTGAAATAAAATTCCTCGACAGATATATCAGGCTCATTCTGCCAGCATAAGCGGCTGATGTATGACAAGAACCTGACGGCCAGCCTACAACACCCGGAACGCCAATGCGGCGATGAATGTGGGGATTGCTGCAGTCAGCAACAGTCTGAGCGGGCGCACAGTTTCATCATCAAAATGATCACGCAGAATAGCAATACCCGCCGGGTTTGGTGCATTGGCGATGACGGTTAAACCACCCCCTGTCACTGCGCCGCTGACGAGCGCATATTTGAGGTTATCGGATAATCCTTCAACCAGTGAACCCAGGTAGGTCAGTGCTGCGTTGTCAGTCACGGCTGTCAGCAGGGTTGCGCCGAGGAACATCTGGTCACTGGTCATACTCATCAATAGTGGCTGCAGCCACCATTGCTGCTGGCCACCCAGCACCACCAGCCCGGCCAGAAAAAAAGCGACCAGCAATCCTTCGCGCAGAAGCAGACGGTCCTGATAATGCTGATAGGCGTGAGCAATTCCCAGAAAAAAGAGGAATAACCCCATAAATATCGCCGGGTGGTGGGAAAACACCACTACCCCGACAAGAAACGCCAGGTGTACGCCTGTCAGGACAGGCGGCACCGTATCGCTGCGGCTCAGTTCCATCCGGGGCAGCAGCTTCAGCTCCTCGCGGAACAGTAACGTGACACCCAAGGCATTCACTCCTACCGCGATGGCTGCTTTCCAGCCGAATATTGACAGCATGAATGCGCTATCCCAGTCCCACTTTCCAGCCACCATCAATACCGGCGGCGCGGCAAAATGGGTCAGCGTGCCGCCAATGGAAACATTGACGAACAATACAGCTAGCGTGGCATATTTCATGTGGGCAGAAATACCTTTCCCGAAGAAACGGTCTGCCAGAATGAGTGCGGCCAGTGTCATGGCCGCCGGCTCGGTAATGAATGATCCCAGCAGGGGAACCAGCGACAGCACGGCAAAGTAAAACCGCATGCTGTCTGGCAAAGGAAGGATACGGGCAGCCAGATGTACCGCAGTCGTCGCTACCTGCAGGATCGGGCGCGTACCGGCAATCACCATGATGGCAAACACGAACATCGGTTCGGTGAAATTGCATGAATCGATATAACGTATTGCTGCTTCTTCACCCACCGTGATGAACAGCATGACAACCAGCACCAGTGCCCAGAAGCCGAATACGACTTCCACCTCTCCCAGCAGGTGCCACAACCCGGCGTGTGCCGGCTGGATATGTGCCAACCGGTTGAAAACCCCGGTGGCAAACGTATGCAGGAGAGCCAGTGCAAACAGTACCGCGCCAGCCAGCTCAATCGTGGCTGGCATTCCTGCCCTGCATCAAAACGCTATACACCCTGCTTCAGACTGGCTTCAATGAATGTATCCAGATCTCCATCGAGCACGGCCTGAGTATTGCCGATCTCGATATTGGTGCGCAGATCCTTGATGCGGGATTGATCCAGCACATAGGAGCGGATCTGGTGACCCCAGCCGATGTCAGTTTTGGAATCTTCGATCGCCTGTTTGGTTTCGTTGCGCTTTCTCAGCTCGGCTTCGTACAGCCTGGATTTCAGCACAGTCATGGCATCGGCACGGTTGCGGTGCTGGGAGCGACCGCTCTGGCACTGTACGACGATACCGCTTGGAAGGTGCGTAATCCGCACGGCTGAATCGGTTTTATTGATGTGCTGACCACCCGCACCGGAAGCACGAAAGGTATCCACCCGCAAATCGGCCGGATTGATGTCGATTTCGATACTGTCATCCACTTCCGGGTAAACAAACACGCTGGCAAAAGAAGTATGCCGGCGATTGCCGGAATCAAAGGGCGATTTGCGCACCAGCCGGTGGACACCGGTTTCTGTCCGCAGGTAACCGTAGGCATATTCACCGCTTACCTTGATGGTTGCGCTCTTGATGCCGGCTACATCACCGGGGGATTCTTCCAGCAGCTCCACTTCCAGACCACGCCGTTCACAGTAGCGCAAATACATCCGTTCCAGCATCGATGCCCAGTCCTGCGCTTCTGTTCCACCTGACCCTGACTGAATATCGACGAAACAGTTGTTGGGGTCCATCGGGTCAGAAAACATCCGGCGAAATTCCATTCCGGCCAGCGTTTCATCGAGTGTTGCGACATCACCGGCAATGCTTTGCAGGGTGTCGTCATCGTTTTCTTCCTGGGCAATCTGCAGCAGCTCATCGGTGTCACGCAACTGACGATCTACTGATTGCAGGGTGAGCACAATATTTTCGAGGGATTTTTTTTCGCGCCCCAGCTCCTGTGCGCGGTCGGGGTCATTCCAGATGGCAGGGTCTTCAGACTGACGTTCGAGCTCCGTCAGCCGCATTTGCTTGGCATCGAAGTCAAAGATACCTCCGTAAATCAAGATTTCTTTGCTTCATGCTTTCCAACTGATCGACTATTACATTGATTTGTTCAGCTTCCATGACAGTATCTCACCCAAAACCGCTGATTATACTGCAAGTTAAACTGGCACCTGGTTTGGAGATTAAACGCGAAAGGTAGATTTTGAAGTAATCACAGCCACTACGGCTGTTCGCGTTTCGCATGCTTTACAAGGCCACACCGCCAAACCACGCGCGCGGCCAGAAGTCTCCTAATCAAATACTTCATCTCCTGTCGGTTCAAGGTGAGTGGTGTCATTCATTTCCTGACGGAACCGGGATAGTTCGTAATACATTCTGAAGCGTGCCCGGTTGATGTTGCCCAGTGGCTTATGTTCAGGAAGGCAATGCCAGGGGTTCATTTTCAGGCGTTTGGCAAATTCGAACTGTGCGTCCGAATCAAATTTCTGTTTGGGGATATGGATAGTGGCAACCGGAATGAATGAAGAAAGTTTTTCCGGCCAGCGTACCGAGCTGTCTTCAATAGGCATTAAATGGGGATCTGTCTGTACCTGAACCATCAGATCAAACTCAATATCTTTCTCATTGAGCGTTTTGATCATGTTCTCCCGCAAGTAATTGAATGGTGGCGTGCCAAAAGGCAGGCCGGGGATATGCCTTTCAACCTCTTTTGTTTTTGGTACAAACGAATACATCATTGCCTGACCTTCACCCAGCAGATAAGGTGTACAGCTCCAGTAGCGCTGTCCCAGCGGGTTGTACTGGGTTGCAGTCCACAGGCTCTGCATGAAAAAATCGAGCAGGTGAGAATCTTTCGGATTGAGAAAATAATAAAGTGTCATATCCACCAGACTCCAGTACTGCAGCTTGGCGTTTTCCCGGGTATTGGGGGTAACGAATGTCGCCCCGCCGCTGGTTGCGATGAAGTCTTGCGTATATTTTTCTTCATCCATCAGTTTTTCACCTGGAACTCCCATGATTTTCATCGCCATGCTCATAAATCCAACATCATCAATATCAGCAGGCACATTCGGGCCAGGTCCAGAATAGCGGATATAGGCCGGATAACTGCGTGGATTGGCAAAAATACCCTTGCGGCAATGTTCCGGCAGATCATCCCGGATGGTTACGGTGGCACGCACGATACCGTGTGTTTTAGTATTCCCTCCCCGCTCGTAACCTCCCGGTTTAAAGCGTCCGCGCATCTGATCCATCATGAGATCAACAATTTTATTCAGGCTTTCTTCTTCGTCAGGATCAAAGCGCTCCTCTGCCAGCTTCAGATTTTCATGTTTGCGCCGCCGGTTCACGAAGAACTGGATAATCCTTGAACCCGGTTCACGAAAAAAATAATCCCACTGCGGCCGGAACCACGGCTCCAGCCGGCGCTCAATATGCAGCAGCCGTATCAGAAAATTGTGAATCGCTTTGAGTATCCGGTTTTTGATCGTCATTATCATGATGAACCACCATTCCCATTAGCAGGTGACGCTGAAATGTACTTGAGTGCACGCAACCCGGGCATGAAAAAATATGCCCCCCCCAGTACGGTCGTAAACTGCGGCAAATGACAGACTTTCCGCACTGGCCCGGATGGTACGGGACGATTGAAACAGTCCGTGTCTTTGCCACTCATTAGCGGCTCACGATTTCCCAGCAGAGGGTCCGGCTCTTCCTGCAAGCCACTGAATTTGCTGTTCGTAACCCAGGCATTCTGGACGAATTCAAACTGTCGTCCGATATTGGCTACCAGGCAGATAAACTGCAAACCGCGTTCAATAGCAGGCGCATCCGGTCTGACAGCATTTTCCGGCGCAAGGACAGGACCATAGCCACGGCCGCGCCGCAGCAGACGGTGAAAGCGGGAGGATGCAACCAGATCTTCTTCCGGTTTTTGTTCAAATCCCAGGATCTGAATCAGCCGGTTTATAAAAGCGGTCACACCGCAACCGGTTACCGCCACCGGCAAATCACCTGTCCGGGGGTTGGCCCTGCGTACATGCGCACTAACCGGGCAGTGATTTCCTTTGGGATCCAGGTCATAGGTAAAATGATTGCCATGATCCTTGCGTGAAATTCCCGGAATGTGCTCTGCAATCAGAGGTGTACCATCCCGTTCCCTGCCTACCATCGATGCGGCAAGCTGCTCACGTTTTTCCGGGATGGCGTCTGATACTTTGTTGAGAAATCGCCAGAAACCGGGGACATCCTGCCCCAGCTGCCGCAGCACCAGATACGTCCCGTTGCGGCCAAAATCCTTCCATAAAGGATCATCTCCGGCATCCGGCAGACTGGCCGCCAATCTATCCTTTTGAGGATCAATCAGTGGTCGCGCAGTATATTGCCCATATTCATTGGGGTAACCCAGCACCATCTCGCCGGCAGCCAGTAAATTGGTATAGCGGTCGTTTGCATGTGAATCCGTGCTGTGCCGGTCAGTCCAGTCAATCGCAGGCTGGCTGATACCATCCTCAAACCCGAAAGGTTCAATCTGTCCCATATCCGCGGTGGGCAGGTGTTTTAACAGCTGGAATGCCTGTGAGAAATGCTCGCCTTCTACTGTTGCTCTCCAGGCATCAAGCTCCCCTTTTCTGGCATAAAACAGCAACAGGACATGCGGCGCATCTACTGCACTACTGCCCCATTTCCAATATTTTGGTGCATTGTGTCCAATATCACCCAGTCGGCGGGAGCAGTTTTCATTTCTGGCCATGCCGTAAATAAATTCATCAGAAAAACCATCAATAATAGATTCAGCCACACCCAGTGCACGTAAACCCTGAACAGAAAAGGCAATCTGCAATGCCGTATCAGGTGGCGGATGGGTTGTAACAGCACTGCTGACCGGCGCTGTGTTCAACCATTGTCTGGCTGCATTGTCATCTGCAATTTTCAGCAACATGAAACAGGTATCAGCCAGCCCTCTGTACCCGAAGCGTAATAACCCCTGCACATCATCAAATTCAAAGCTGCTTGATTTTTCCATTTCCATCCCCCTTCAGATCAGGCTGAGCCATTCACGGATTTCTGCATCGTTGGACTGGCGAACTTCCACACCCTGCCGAATGCGGCTGTTACGCGCCAGATCAACCGCGGTCAGTCCCGGATAAGCCTTGTACCAGACCTCTGTCGGTATTTGATGCCGCCTCTGTGTGTATTTGAATGCATGCTCCCGCTGCGCACCTTCCTTGATAATCCACCTTGTCGTCGGATAGCCAACAGCATTGCTAAAGGTAAGGTTTAACCCCCAGCCGACTTTGTTGATAAAGTCATCCATATAGCTTTCGTGACTGCCATCGTAATTGCTGGCAAAGAAAACACGGTGGCTGTTATCCATGAATACCCAGCGGGCAAAGTGGATTGTTTTGATACGTGCGAGAAAACCATGGTTGTAAACATGCCGGGCAAACCAGTCGGTCAGCAGGAGGATGAACTTGAAGGTCAACAGGCGGAACAGTCCCGGTTTTACATCACCGAACACGCTGTACTGGTTGCTGACATCCCAGTCTTCCTGCTCTGAAAGTGCTTTGATGTGTTCGTAAGTTGGCCGGATAAAGAGCTCAGGATCAGAGCGCTCCCGCCTTCTCAGCCATAATGCAAAAAAAGGGGCGATAACCAGTAGCAGTGGGGAAAAGAGTAACAGGAGCAGCGGCACTCCGATTTTATGCAGCAGATTACGGACCCTCCAGTCACCCGGTGTTGGTTCTGGTGGAGAAAGCACAAGCCTGCCTTTATATTTTTCCATTTCAACATGCGACAACAGTTTTTGTCGCAGCATGCGGATATTTTCCCGCCCAACCTCCGTGACAATTTTCTGCAGATAATCAGACAGGCTGTGGTGGAGCGCCGTTTCTTCGTGTACCTGCCTAACGGTTCGACCTATCCAGTTAACATAACTGGCCCCGGGGCTGACATTGCGCTTCTTCATCCATTCCAGCAGGTTCTGCCCTTCCCCGGAAAAATCATCACAATGAGAGAAGATTTTTGCCAGCCCTGATTCCGCTTGTTCCACGAGCGCTGCCAGGAAAGCATGCATTTCTCCATCGACATCACCAAGGAAAGCCAGCACGGGCCGCCATGGACGTGGCTTGACGCCAAACGCACTGATCTCCTGAAGCGTTTTTGCCTCTATGATGACAAAGCGCGCAAAGTGCAGTCGATCAAATTTCCCGAAAGGGATCAGGCAGTTATCCGGATCAGCATGTCCCGGGATTTTGTTCATCGAAGCCAGCAAAGCGCGCAGATTCTGCAGCTCTCCGACACGCACCGTTGCGGTAATCATGAAGGTGGATTGGGGTGTCATGATTTTTTATCCTGAATAAACAGTTGGATGATCTGGTTACCGGGTTTTACTTTGAGTCAGAGCAAAATCCAGGATGCGTGTTTTACCCCACCATACTTTTCCAAGATAAACACCAGGTTCAATCTCGCGAATTTCATCACGAATCACTTTGGCAACAAATGAGGTTCTGGAGTAATCAATGACGATGGTATCTTTGCCGTCGAGCCAGCTCTTGTCACGGTAGACCTTGGCAACAATAAATGTCAAACCAAAGGGGGTAATCTTGTTGACGAGAACACCTGCCTGACCACCCGGGCAAAACAAATCGAACACCTTGCCCTGCCAGGCAAAGAGACGTGCAAGGGCCGCTACGGTTTTTGAGAAGATGGACCCCGCCAGAATTGCCGTGCCGCGTGTATCCCCTGTCGGAATATTGCCTGGCGTAGCATGGCGGTAGATTTCATCCAGTTCTTCACGTGATTTATCCAACCAGATCCTGACCGTATTATTCATTTCAGTTACTCCTCGTGGTTATCTCAAACACAAATAAACCGAATGTCTGACAGCACGCGATCCGGGACAAGTGCTTGTGCCCCACCGCATCAGATAAATCAGGTGAAAACCCTTTGCGGAAAAGAATCAGCCTGCACCGGACTCAAAAACCCCACCTCAACTAAGCTTATTCCTGGTTTATCCAATATTCAACTGTTTAACAACATAAAACAGCAAAACAGGATTATGCCGGACAACTATTTCTCACCTGGTTTTCATTAAAATCAATTCCAAATATAGCAATATCCTTAATAAAAAAAGGGATATATTATTAAAAGTGTGGTGCACGCTTTAAGTACAAACATCAGCTCGCCCTGGTCAGCAATTTAACTGGAGGTCATCATGAAAATATGTGGGCATATTCTTTATTTCACCGGGATCAGTCTGGTTTTACTGCTTGCGGGATGTTCAGATGATTTATCCCTAAAAATTGCAGCCGAATGTACCAAGGGTGGTCATATCCGGTCCGGTTCGATTCTGGATGAAGCTCAGTGCGTAAACCGATCTGAAGAAAGTTTTCCGGGAGCGGATGAGGATTATTTCAGGGATATGGATTATGGAATCAGTCAGCACCCGGACAAGGTGGCTGGCAATTTACAGCCTTTCTGGTCTCCCTCTACTTCCATATCGCCCGCAGAAGCCGTTACCCGCATCATCAGAGGCCGCAATAACTGGATCGTATGGACGGGTGGCAATGACAAGTTCTGGGATTACATGAATGCCAAGAGCTTTGGCAGTTTCGATTTGCTGAAAGTGTTGTCGAATCACCCCGGGCTTCAGAAAACCCCGGGGTATAGCCGTGATAACCGATGGAAATGGTTTGGCGTTATCAATGAACCCTGCTTCCGAAAAAATACTGATGCACAAGGCAAACTGACCGGACGTGCAGATCGTTTTGGCTTGTATCTGGATGTGCGGGATTCAAATTGCCCTGCTGATCCTTTTGAAAATGAAGAGAAATATCCGGGTGTAAAGATCGGTGCGCGTGGCAAAACCGTGCCGGTGGGATCGTATTACGGTTATGCAACCGGGATTGTCGGCCTGCGCCTGTTTCCCAATCCTGATTTTGATGAAAAAGCAAAAAAACACTGGGATGCCGAGAAATATTACTCTGATCCTGAGTATTACAATGATCCCAAACTGGTTAAACCCTACCGGGTGGGAATGGCTTGTGGCTTCTGTCACGTAGGGCCCAACCCGACCAATCCACCTAAGGATCCGGAAAATCCGCAGTGGGCCAACCTTAATTCCAATCCGGGAGCACAGTATTTCTGGTTTGACCGGGTATTTGCATTCGAAGCGGATAAAACCAGCTACGCCTTCCAGCATCTTCAGACCAACCGGCCGGGTGCTTTGGATACCTCGCTCATTTCCACTGATTACATCAATAATCCGCGAACCATGAACGCGATTTATAACCTTCCTGCGCGCATGCTGCACGCTTTGCACTGGGGAGAAGAAAAGCTGAGCGGTGGTGAGCAGAATAACAAACAGTTCAATGACTACAGCGAAATACCTGCCGACAGTCCGCTCAGAGCCTTTTTCAAAAATCAGGATACGGTATTTACACCGCGTGTACTGAAAGATGGCGCAGATTCGGTCGGTGCGCTGGGTGCTTTTAACCGTGTTTTTGTCAATATCGGCCTGTTCAGTGAGGAATGGCTCCAGCACTTCAATCCACTGGTGGGTGGAAAACCGTTTACACCTTTCCCGATCAAGGCTGCCGAAGAGAATTCCAGCTATTGGCGGGCGACTGAACAGCAGACTCTGGATGGTTCCCTGTTTTTCCTCGCCTCTGCTCCCTCGGATTACCTGAAGGATGCTCCTGAAGGTAAACACTACCTGACCGGTGACGAGAAGGTTCTGGCGCGTGGCAAGCAGGTATTTGCCGAGAACTGTGCCGCCTGCCATTCAAGCAAACTGCCGGAAGAAGCCTATCAATTCTTCCCCGGTGATAAATGTACTGGTGCCGGCTATCTGGATTGCTGGAACAGGTACTGGCACTGGACCAACTCACCTGAATTCAAGCAGAAAATGACTGAAATTGCCTTGAGCCAGGATTTTCTCAAGGATAATTTTCTGTCTACGGAGCTGCGCATCCCGGTGACATTGCTGGAAACCAATATTTGCGCATCGATGGCGACCAACGCCCTCAAAGGGGATACCTGGGATAATTTTTCATCGGCCACCTACAAAAATCTGCCGACAGCAGGAAAGGCAATGATTCACCATCCTGTTACCCGTGCACCCATGGATTACGTTCTGCCAGCCGGGGGGCGCGGCTATATCCGGCCACCTTCTCTTGCCAGTATATGGTCTACAGCACCATTTCTGCTGAACAACACGGTAGGGAAGTTTTACCCCTCGGGCTCAGTGGAAGACCGCATGAAATCCTTCGAGATCAGCATAGAACAGCTGCTATGGCCTGAAAAACGCTACTGTGATCAAAAGGATTTGTACTACTACGAGCATGATGAAAAAGAGAAAGGCTCCTATGCCTATGGTTCGGGAGCAACGAACAGCTGCGAGGGAAAAACCTATCTCACCCGATCAGGCAAAGAAGTACCGGGAATTATTGATCGTACGACAAAAAGAAGTGAGCTGAAGATACCGAAAGGCTATCTCCCCTGGTATGTCAGTATCCTTCCCATCGGTGACAGGCTGGAGCTTGGCCCTTTTCCTGAAGGTATTCCGGTTAATCTGGTTTCCAATATTGATATGGGAATGAGCTGGGGGCAGCGGCTTTCTCTCGCGTGGAATCTTGTGAAGGCCATTGGGTGGAAGAATATCCTGGATTTACGTGAGGCTCAAAAACATCCTGAAAGCATTACTGATGAAGCATTGCGCGACATGTTGAGCGGCATAGTCGATCCATTGCTGGAAGTTAACAAATGTCCAGATTTTGTTGTTAACCGGGGACATTATTTCGGTACGGATTATCTGCCGACAGAAGAAGGCAGAACAGCGCTCAACGACGGCGATAAACGTGCCCTGATCGAGTTTCTCAAAACCATGTGATTCTATACGGCGGCGGGCATTCCGGTATGCAACGAACATGCCCACCGCAATCCTCAGTTTACATACCGTGATCCTCAATCCGTTTTCTGCTTCAGGAGGTATTTGTGAGCAAATCTGCCCCCCCGGAAAGTAGCCAGAGTGACAATGGTGATGATGGCGGAAAATTTGACTATATCGTTGTCGGTTCCGGTGCGGGAGGCGGGCCGGTTGCCTGCAGACTGGCACTGGAAGGGTTTCGTGTGTTGCTGCTGGAAGCCGGAGGAGAGGATGAGCCTTGTGATTACAGGGTACCGGCATTTCATACACGCGCTTCAGAAAACAAGGCACTTCGCTGGGACTATTTTGTGCGTCATTATGACGATATAACCCAGCAGGAGCGTGACTACAAGTTCAGCAAAGAAAAAAATGGCGTACTTTATCCACGCTCGGGCACACTTGGCGGGTGCACCGCCCATAATGCCATGGTGCTGATGTACCCGCACAATAGTGACTGGGATTACATTGCGGAACTGATGGATGACTCAAGCTGGCATAGCAAAAATATGCACAGGTACTTCCGGCACCTGGAGCGCTGCGAATATGTCCCTAGATGGAAGATCTGGAGTCGCCATGGATTCGACGGCTGGCTGCCGACCAGTCAGGCCAATCCCTGTATGTTGTGGAAAGATAAAGTACTGCGGAAACTGACACTCTCCGCCGTGGAAGAATCCAGACGCATGATGCACCCGCTCAAACGTTTTTTTCTGGGAATCCTGAAACTTATCATTCGCTTTGACCCCAACGACTGGCGTCTGATTCAGGAAATTCCCGAGGGGTTATGCAAAATCCCAATGACGGTTCAATATGGCCAGCGGGCAGGTACCAGAGAATATATCCGGCAGGTTCGTGAACAATGTCCGGATAAACTGATAATAAGAACACACTCACTGGTTCAGCGTATTTTACTCAACGGATATAACCGGGCTTACGGCGTGGAATATCGTGTGGGCGCTCATCAGTATCGTGCCGACCCCCGGCACGAAGAAGCAGTGATTTCCGAAGCAGAAACAGCATATGCGGAACGCGAAGTCATTATTGCTGCAGGCGCTTTCAATACACCGCAACTGTTGATGCTGTCCGGGATTGGCCCACGGGAAGAGCTGGAAAAACATGGGATCGAGGTCAAAGTAGAGCTGCCCGGAGTGGGGAAAAATTTGCAGGACCGTTATGAAATTGGCGTAGTAACGAGACTTAAGGAAAATATTCCTCTGATTAAGGGAATGAAGCTGCACCCGCCTGAAGATGGAGAAGAGCCCGATCCGCAATATACCCTGTGGCTCCAGCAGAAAGGGCCTTATACCACGAATGGGGCAACGGTTGCCCTCATCAGGCGTTCTTCTTCCAGACATCAGAGCGATGATCCGGATCTGTTGATTTTCGGGTTGCTTGGTAATTTCAGCGGATACTACCCCGGCTATGCTAATGACATTACCGGAGACACCAGCCGTTACCCGAATATGTTATGTGGTAAAAACGATGACCACCGCTCCGATACCCGCCATGAAAATATTTTCACCTGGGCCATTCTCAAAGCACACGCGAGCAACAAAGGTCATGTCACTTTGCGATCCAGTGATCCACGCGATGTTCCCGATATTAATTTCAATTACTTTCCCGAAGATCCGGACAGCAGGAAAGATCTGGATTCAGTGGCAGAGGGCGTGGAAACTGTTCGCGGTATCCTCAGATATTGTGGAGATCTGATTGACGAAGAAATCCTGCCGGGAAAAAATGTCAGCAGCCGGGATGAAATCCGTCAGTTCATCAGGGATCAGGCGTGGGGGCATCATGCTTCCTGCACCTGCAAAATGGGGCCGGAAAGTGATGAAATGGCAGTTATTGACAGCCGGTTCCGTGTTTATGGAACCACCGGTCTGCGTATCGTCGACGCTTCAATTTTTCCCAGAATACCCGGCTTCTTTATTGCATCTGCCATTTACATGATCAGTGAGAAAGCCGGAGAAACCATTATTGAGGATGCAGTAAGGAGCATTTCGCAGCACCACGGTCTGCATGAGTTGTAATAGGGGTCAGCTCACGAAACGGAAAAAATCGTACGCTAAGCCTCGCCAGGCATTCGTAGCGGGCGGAACTTGCCTTGCTCAACCTGCTTGTTCTGCCGCCAGATGTAGTCACCGATCAGGTTGATGTGCTCCCAGCCCAGCGGCGAAAGATGCGGTAGCAGCCGCTCGTCGATGTTCTTGCCCGTGTCGCACAGCGCCTGGACTGCCCCCGTTCCAGATAGACCTGTGTTCCACAGGATGATTGCCGCCACCACCAGGTTGAGGCCGCTGGCGCGGTAGCGCTGGTTTTCGAAACTGCGGTCGCGGATTTCGCCGAGCCGGTTCAGGAACACGGCTCGGGCAAGGGCGTTCTTGGCCTCGCCCTTGTTCAAACCAATCTGCACGCGGCGGCGCAGCTCGACGTTCTGCATCCGGTCGAGCGCGAACAGCGTGCGCTCGATGCGCCCCAGTTCACGCAGGGCCACCGCCAAGCCATTCTGGCGCGGGTAGCTGCCGAGCTTCCTGAGCGTCAGGGAAGCCGTCACCGTGCCCTGCTTGATCGAGGCTGCAGAAATCTGACCGAATACAGCATCGTAGGCGATAGGGATGGCACAACGGACTTGAATCTTATAACACGGACTGTTATAGTCCGCGTTATGGCACACATAACTACCAGCGTCGAATACGGAATCCACTGCCTTCTTTGGTTGGTCGATCCCGCCAGCGGGCAACCCAGCAGTCGGGACCTTGCGAAATTGCAAGGCATCTCCCCCTCGTTTCTCGCCAAGATTTTCCCCAAGCTGGAGAAGGCAGGGATAGTCCAGGCGGCTGAAGGGATTCGCGGGGGGTATCGCCTAGCCAAGCCGCCAAGCGAGATCACGGTGCTTGAAATCGTTGATGCAATTGAAGGTCGTAAACCGCTGTTTGAATGCCAGGAAATTCGCGACCGTTGCGCCGTTTTCGACAACGACGCACCGGCTTGGGCAACAACCGGTGTATGCGGAATTCATGCGGTGATGTTGCGCGCGGAAAAGGCAATGCGGGAGAGCCTAGCGCAGGAAACGCTGGCCAGCATAGCCGCCGTGGTTGATCGTAAAGCACCCAAAACCTTTCCCATAGAAGTTCATGGCTGGCTGAACGAAAGAGCCAACGGGCGCGCTTCTTCTCGTTCGAAAAAATCGACCTGCGCCCAGTAGCGATTTGCATGAATCCGCCACCTACGGTCTTTCATTGAACTCGGCGATTCGATGCCGTGTAAACGATCCGATAGGTTTTATTTTCTCAAACAAAAGGAACAGAAATGTCGTTATCCAGATTGCTGATTCTAGCCACCTGCTTGTACTCCGCTGCCGCTGTGGCTAATGAAAATGGGGCTTCCGGCGCAACCAAGCCGCCTTATACCCTGACGCCGGTTATTCAACAGGCGCTGAGTGATCCAGCGCTGCAAGGGTACGAAATGCTTGCCGTCCGCCTGGATATCGTCCCCGGTGGTGTGGATCCTGCTCCGCACCGCCATGACGCGGATGCTTTCGTCTACGTATTGCAGGGTGATGTTGAAGTTGAAGTGGATGGTCGCAAGTCCACCTATAGCGCCGGATCGATGTTTCACGAACCCCGCAACGTATCGCATTCCTTGTTAAAAAATACCAGCGCCAAGAAACCCGCCAGCGTGCTGGCAATTTTTGTAATCAAAGCCGGCCGAGAGTTTTTTGTGCCCACGGCGAAATGAGCATCGTCGCCGCCCAAAATTCATTGGGATCGATGCTTGATTCGAGCGAATGCGTAAAGCCAATCGTCCCTATGTTGCCTAAAAAGGAACTCAAGCATGACCCAAGAAGCTGAAACCGTGAGCCCGTTCGCGACCAAGAATATTTTTCTCGCGGGAGCGTCCGGCGCTATAGGTAGGCAGCTTGCGCCTCTTCTCATTGCGGATGGATGGCAAGTCATCGGCACTACGCGATCTGCTGATAAGGCACCGCTGCTGCGTGAATTGGGCGTTGAACCGGTCGTTGTTGACGTTTTTGATGCGGCTTCGCTGCGCAGTGCGTTGGCTGACTGTCAGCCAGCGATTGTTATTCACCAGCTCACTGATCTTCCATACGCGCTCGAAGCGAGCAAGATGACGGAAGCCCTGGCGCGCAACGCCCGCTTGCGGGACGAAGGTACGCGCAACCTGGTTGAGGCTGCGGTGCTTGCAGGCGCAAAGCGGCTTATCGCCCAGAGCATCTCTTTCATCTATGCAGACGGCCCATCGCCACATCGTGAAGAGGATCCATTTCTGGCTGAAACGCACCACGTCTATGGCGAAACGGTGCATGGCGTTGCGAGCCTTGAGCGGCAGGTGCTCTCCGCTCCACTCGATGGAATTGTTCTCAGATATGGGCCGTTCTATGGCCCAGGCACCGGGCTCGACGCGCCTATTGCCCCCGGTTCCGTCCATGTTAGCGCCGCTGCTAAAGCTGCACTGCTTGCGATTTCAAAAGCTGTGCCGGGCATCTACAACGTTGCCGAGAACGACGGCGCAGTGTTGACCGAGAAGGCCACCAAAATTCTCGGTTGGGATGCTGCTTGGCGGTCAGGATACCTGACCGATCCCCTCCCACACCACCCGGCATGCGGGTCCGCACCGGGCGGTTGGAATGGTTGAGGTAGTATTCAGGCAAGCCCTCCTGAACACCCCCGGCTTCACCATTTCGAGTTCGGCAAAATTGATTGTCTCGCTGCCAGACCATCGCAGGGCCTCACCCGCGCCAGATATTATATGGCGAGCTTCACATAGGTGACCCCTAATACGCCATACAGGCGTTCACATCCTGTATGGCGTATTCTCCTGTTTTGCAGAAAAGCCTGCCAGCCATTTCCATTGCAGGCTACCGAAGAAGCGCTCTGCTGGTGCGTTGTGCCGGACTTTGCCTCAGTGCTTAATCAGTCGTTCGATATGATGCAGCAGCTCATCTTCCTGATAGGGTTTGCCCATGAATTCATTTACACCGAGCTCCTCTGCTACTTTCCGGTGCTTCTCTGCTGTGCGGGAAGAAATGATGATGATTGGAATATTCTGTAATTCCGGGTTGTTACGAACAGCGCGGATCAGCTCGAAACCATCCATGTGCGGCATTTCAATATCGACCAGCATAATTGCAGGTATGGTTTCACGCAGCAGTTGGAGTGCACCGACGCCATCCTTGGCGATCAGGATTTCGTAGCCCTGCCGCTCCAGCAGGCGGCTGGTCACTTTACGCACCGTCAGGGAATCATCGACGATCATCACAACCGGTGCTGCTGAAGGCTGCATATTTGCCGATCTGGGCGCTGACGGCCCGGAAGCCAGCCGTTCTTTTACCTGTTCGCGCTGCAATAATCCAAGCGGATCGATGATCAGCACCACACTGCCATCCCCGGTGATGGTGGCGCCTTCAATCCCTGGCGCTCCGGCCAGCTGCCCCCCCGCATTCTTGATGGCTACTTCGCATTGGCCTGCCAGTGCATCCGTATGAATCGCCAGCCGCTCATGTCCGGCCTGCAGCAGCACGATACGGTTATGGCGGCGGATTTCGGGAAAACCATGTGGCACATCCAGCAGATATGGCAGATAAACCAGCGGAAAACGCTGGTCATTCCATGTCAGGTGATGTTCCTGATAGGCCGTTCCAAGTGCTTCCGCATTCATTTCCAGCACATGCGCCACAATCGCTGTCGGGATGGCGTATGTGCTTTCAGCTGCTTTCACCATCAGTGCCTGTGTTACCGCCAGTGTTACCGGCAGGCGTAACGTAAAGGTAACACCCTGACCTTTTTCCGAAGTAACGGTGATATTGCCACCAATCTCTCCCAGCTCGCTTCTGACAATATCGAGGCCCACTCCCCGCCCGGCAATGTCTGTCACATCGTCAAGCGTAGTAAACCCATGAGTAAAAATCAGTGGATACCACTGTTCATCTTCCTGTGCATTTTCCGGATCGCTCAATCCAAGCTGATGTGCTTTTTCGCGAATACGCCCGGCATCCAGACCAACACCATCATCACGCAGGATCATGACAATTTCATTGCCTTCCTGATGCAGATCCAGCGTAATCTGGCCGGTTTCCGCCTTGCCGGCACTGATGCGTTTTTCTGTTGTTTCGATCCCGTGCACCAGGGCATTGCGCAGCAAATGTTCCAGGGGTGAGCTGATTTTGTCGATTACGCCGCGATCAAATTCGATGCTGTCCCCCTGAATCGTCAGGCTGGCCTGTTTGCCGGTATCTTTTGCTGCCTGTCTGACGGTACGGTAGAGGCGTTCGGCGTAATTCCTGAACGGGACGGTACGGATACGCACCAGATCCTGCTGCAGCCGGCGATTCAGATGCGCCTGCTGATCCACAGCCATATCAGCAGTACGCTGTACCCCGCGCAGACTTTTATGGATAGTGACCACATCATCCATGCTTTCCGCCATCAGCCGGGTCAGTTCCTGGAAACGGGTAAACTGATCCAGTTCCAGCGGATCAAACCCTGCCTGACTGGTTGCATCAGGCAATGTACCGGATGGAATCTGTGTTTCAGCCAGCAGTTCAATTTCACGCAACTGGCCACGCATCCGTTCCACACTTTCACCCAGATCCTGCAGATACTGTTCCAGATCGTACAGCTGTGTTTCTATTTGGGAGCGAATGATGCTGGATTCGCCTGATTCATCAATTAACCGGTCAATCAGTTCAGCATCTACACGCAGAACTGTTTTGTACGCAGGCTGTTCACTTTCCGCCGGTATTGGGGCAATGGCGAAATCCTCTTCAGCTGCCTCCGGCGCAGATCGTCCGGTTGCCTCTGTCAGTGAAACAGGCCGCAGGGATAAGCGCAATTGCTCAATATCACTGGAAATCATATCAAACCGGGTTTCAAGCTGATCGAGCAATGTAGCCGGCACGGTCTGCTCATAAATGGATTCGATGTTACTTTCCATCTGATGCGCCTGTTCGCTGATCTGCAACGCTCCGGCAATACGGGCGCTGCCTTTCAGCGTATGTAATGCGCGCAATACCGCCTTGCGTGCTGCTGCCTGATCAGGCTGTTTACGCCAGGCACGCAGATTTGAGCCAATTTCAGATTGCAGTTCCCGGGCTTCTTCAAGAAAGACTTCCAGCAGCTCCCGGTCCACACCAGCTGATTCCGCCTTATGCGGCTGATCTAGCGTAACTGTTTGTGCCTCAGCCGGCATCTGTAACAGCACAGGTGCAATCTCTTTCAGGATTTCACTGGCTGGCACTTCAGCCGGTTCAGGTTCAACTCCTTCTGATTCAATCTCAACCGGTTGTGCTGCCATTTCTTCCAGCAGACGTGTCAGTTCGTGTGTTGTCTCTCCACCTGCCTCTATTATTTCAATAGCAGGGTATTGATGGTTACGAACAGACGCCACCATAACATCCAGCAAATTGACCGCTGCCGACAGATAAGACAACACCTGCTGTTCCGGTATAACTGAAGTTACCTGCAAACGGTTAAACCAGCGTTCCAGTATTTGCCCGATCTGCGCAATGAAGCTCAGCTGCAAAGCACTTGAAGTACTGGCCAGCGTATGTGCTGCCAGCATGGGTTCATGGGAAACCGACAGGATCGTATTGCTCCCGGATAGCCCGAGCGCCTGCTTGAGAGTGTCAACATGGCCACTGGCTTCCTGAATAAAAATTCTGAACAGTTCTGCCGGTACTTCAATATTTCCGATTCGCACCATCGTTTCAGGTGTAGCTTCTGGCGTTCCAATGGCAGGCAACTCAACCGGTTCAAGCTCCATGGCCGAATTCATTTCCAGCCCCGGTACAGCAGACAGGGAAGATGGAGAAGTTGCTGCATCGGCAGCTGGCTGTTCTTCCACACCAAACATCATCTCCCTGATCTGATCGAGCAGAGGTTGCGCATTGATTTCTGCAGAACCATTTTTTTTCAGACTGGCACACCAGTTGCTGAACTGCCGGTGGCTTTCTGCCAGTAAACCCAAAAGTGCATCTGTTGCCGGTTTTTGTTCACTCAGCCAGCGGTTCATGAGTTGCTCGATACGCCAGGCGACTTCGCCCAGTGCTTCCAGCTTCACCATACGGCCACTGCCTTTAAGTGTATGAAAATTGCGGCGGATGGCGGTCAGTGCATCTTCATTCGCACGATCGTCGTAACAGGCTTCCAGGTTATCTGCAATGCTTGCCAGCACCTCGACAGACTCATCCAGAAAAACAGCCAGCAGCTCAGGGTCGTGCTGTTGATCTGTAACAGAGCCGAGTGTGATTTCAATGGCAGCTGGCGTCAGTTCAGCTGAAATCGCAGGAATATCTGCTGACAGGGCCTGTTCAGCCAGTTGCCGATTAAACTGATCGATAGTTGCAGTCAGAATCGCTTCGGAATCTGACTGGGAATTTCTGAGTGCTTCAATATAAAAACCGAGGCCACTCAATGCATCCGCCAGCAGAGTTTGTTCAGCCTGATTGAGCGGACGATCCGGTTCTGTCAGTTTTTCAACCAAATCACGGCAGGATTCAAGTAATGAACTGGCGCGATCCTGTTCAAGCATGTGCAACACACCACCGATCTGATTGAACAGCTCGGGCAGAGCTGGTAAGTCATTGCGTATTTCCGGTTCGAAAAAGAAACGATCAAGAATATCTTCGACCTGTGACAGATTAGTGAGTACTTCCTGGGCAACCTGCTTAAGCAGTTTTTTTTCTTGCGTAAGATGTCCTGCCTGATCCGGGCTGGGCAGATCCGGTAAATCATCTTCACTGCCTTTGCCGGTGGTTACTGCACGGATGCGGGTGGCAAGTGCTTCAACCTGTGCAGGAAATTCTGCTGACAGGCGATGAAAGTTATCAATCGCATTTTCAGTCAGCAACAGGGATGAAGCGATATCCAGCGCAATTCCTTCGTTCATGCTTTCCGGGCGAATACGCAGATACGATAAGGCGCCATGTATAACGCCCGTCAGTTTTTCCAGTGGCGGGCAACCCACCCGGGAAGCCTGGGATTTGAACCGTTCAACCAATGCCAGCAGCGAGGCCAGATTCCCAGGCGTATCAGCGCTGAATCTGCGCCACTGGTCGTTGATATCTTCCAGCAGGGTACGCATATTTTGCAGATCTGCGGCGGTTGCCTCTTCATCCAGAATGGATTCATCGAGATGTTCCTGTTTATCGATTGCAGACAATGGAGCCTGCCAGTCGTAAACGCGCCCGAATTCCTGCAGACGTTCGCTCACCGGCTGGCTGCGTGCAATACGATAAAGCAGCTCTCTTGTCAGGCGATCTGTCACAACGTGTGATTCCTTGTTCAGATGCCTAATTTCCTGCTCAATCTTTCCGCACAGTTTACGTGCGGATTTATCAGCAACCTGCGCCTGATGCAGCAGACTGTCCAGAAATCCGGAGGATATCCACCAGAATCTGCGCTGTTCAATGGGAGCAGGCAGTTTTTCAATTGAACGCACTGCTTCAACCATTTTCTGCAGGCTTGACTTGTCTTCTGCATCCTTTAACCAGTTCAGCAGCCCGGACTGAAATTGTGCACGCGCCTGTCTGGCTGTTTCCTGCCGGGATGAGTCATCCAGATCCAGCTCTACAGGCAGTAATGGCAGGGATTCACGTACTTCCGGAAAAAACAGATCACTTTCAGGAATCTCTTCCAGCCCCTGCAGCTGCATGATTTTCCGGTAAACCGGGAAGAGTTTGACCGGGTTATCGGCTTCACCATCAATCAACCCATCCAGGTAACGGTAAATGGAACGGATGGCCTGTCGGGAAATTGTCAGCGCCTGTGCATCCGGCGCAATGCGTTGTTCCTGCAGGGCAGCAAGCAAATCTTCCACGCTATGACCAACGAAAGCAACGCCGTTCAGCTCCAGCATTTCCAGCATGCCATTCAGCTGGTGCATGTAATAGCGGCATTCCTCAATCTGCCTGGCATCGTCAATATCTGCAGCGTAGGAATCAAAATGGCGATGAATCAGCGTAAAAATCTGCTCAATAGCGTCTCTGATTCCCATCACGGATGAGATGTTTATCCTGGTTACAGTATTCATGATGCGGCCTTATTAGTCCTGAGGTTGATAACGGATAATTCAGTCAGGTTGCAGTTTAGTTGCGCGTATCTGTCTGTCATACCTTGAAATTGGCTGCAGAAGATTTCAGATCGGTAACGTGTTCGGCAATCTGCTGAACAGAATTGGCATTTTGTTGTGTTCCCTGCGAAGTCTGGCGGGTAATGGCCAGGATCTCCTCCATGTTTTTAGCGATCCTGTTGGAAACACGGGTTTGCTTATGCGTTGCTTCAGTAATGCGGATGACCAGTTGCGCCAGACGTTTTGAAACGGTTTCGATTTCTTCCAGTGCACTGCCAGTCGCGTTGGCGCGCCTTGTTCCTTCCACCACGCCAGCCGTACTGCGTTCCATGGCGATGATGGTATCTTGCGCATCACCACGGATATTGCGGATCAGTGTGCTGATCTGGCGCGTTGCCTCGGCTGAATGTTCAGCCAGGCGCTGTATTTCCTGGGCAATGACAGAAAATCCTTTGCCGGCATCACCCGCTGCTGTCGCCTGGATGGAGGCGTTCAGCGCCAGAATGTTGGTTTGTTCAGTAACGTCTGAAATCAGTGTGACAATTTCACCAATTTCCTGTGTGCTCTCACCCAGCCGTTTGATCCGTTTGGAAGTTTCCTGGATATACATGCGGATTTCATTCATACCCGCCATGGCATCCTGGACGGCGCTGGCACCATTTTCTGCGGCATGCAATGTCTGTTTCGCCACATCGGCACATTCCTCCGCAGAGCTGGATACTGCTTCCAGTGATTCAGCAATGCCCAGCACGGCCACGGTGGCATCTTCAATTTTATGTGCCTGCTCCTGCGTGGCATTCAGCAAATCAGATGAAATTCTTTCCGCCTGGTGCGAAGCATTCATGACTTGTGAATTGGCATGATTGATTTTTTTAACCAGCTCCTGCAGTGCTTCGATAGTCAGGTTGATTGAATCGGCGATTGTGCCGGTAATATCTTCCGTGACAGACATCCGGGCAGTAAGATCCCCGCCGGCAGGCACTTCCATTTCATCGAGCAGGCGCAATATCGCCCGCTGGGTCGTTTCAACACTTTGTTCGCCCTGGTAGATACGCCTGCGCATACTGGTTGAGAACATGTAAATAAAGATCAGGCCGCTGGCGACAGTCAAAAACATTGACAGATAAAGCAGAACAGATACGAATACACTTTCACTGCTGTTGTGTTCGCTGATTACCTGCTCAACCTGGCTGACCAGCGCTGACATGCTGTCGTCAACCGCAAAGGTTTCATACATTGCATGCCAGGCACCGGTCGCTTCCGGAGCCAGTTTCTGGGCAGCACGCAACAGATCTTCCAGTGCGTTGAACTGGACACGGATCTGGGACAGCGCCTCAGAAGAAAACTGGTTACCCAGTACAGTTGCATACAGCCAGTCCCGTCCTTTCACCAGCGTCTGGATCATCCCGGTAATCTGCTCGGACTCACCTGGTAACTGATTTGTGGCAGCAGAAATCTGGAATCCCCCCTGCAACATGGCGCTGGTACTGCCAGTAATAAACTGGACCAGAATTTTTACGGTTTCAACTGCAACCGCCTGCGTGGAGGCATGCCCCGTTTGCGATAATTCAACAGAAAATTCCTGTAATTTCTGCTGCAAGCTGTTATTGACCGAATCCACCCGCTTCAGGATTTCTGCCAGACCGGTCAGCGCTTTCCGGCTTTCCAGAATCTGGTGGGCCCGGTTTTCTTTCATGCGCAGTGCATTCCGGAAATTTTTGAACAGATCTGCAGGCAGCTGCTCCGCAATGGCCGGAATAGTTTCATGCTGATACTCTCCCCCACGCTGCAGCAACGTTGAATACTGCTCCAGCTGATCGAGATTGGTACGCAGCTGTACGAAAGCCTGTTCGCTACCGCGCAGTGCTTCCCGGGAAACAATCACCAAATGCTGACTGTCAGTATGAATTCGCCCAATCACTTCGAGAGAAGCGGTATGGCTGTGCATCTGCTGGGAATCGATACGCAACAAAATCAGGGTAATCAGCAGAAACAGGACGAACAGCGCCCCCATAAACCACGATTGGCGGAAAATCTGCAGATATTTGGTAACGGGAAGTAAAACAGTCATATCGCCGGAGTTATTGCAACCTGTCATATGCTGGAATCAAGCCTTATTTTTGGTGGAACTTCTGTCAGAAACATACCTGCTGGCACTTAACCGCCAATATTATGATGACATAATTCCTGAGCGATAGGATAGTCGTTGCCCTACGGGTGCAAAAAACAGAAGAAATTCATAAAACACTTCTTTATTATGGTTTTGAAATGGAATTTCCGGGGAATCCGGGGGTAAATCGGAGGCAGGCCAGGGTTCTGCGTATATGGCATTGTGTACTGTGGTGTCTCAGGTATGGCTGTTCTGGATCTATCTGTCAGCTCCAGCGGTCTAATTTCCTGTTTATATCCGATGGCAGGCTTTCACCCGTCTCCATCACTGAGCAAGATTTCTACATATCCTGTTTATAAATTCAAACGTTAGCACTCACGGGAGCTCTTTATGCACAACTCAACGTTAAAAAAAATAATTGCCTCAACAGTGCTGTCACTTTGCACCGGCGCAAGTGTTGCCGGTACCTCAGCCAGCGTCAGTTGTTCCGGTAATGGTTCAGCATCTGCATATTCCCGTTCAGGAGACGGTGTTTCACATTCCAGTGTGAGTTGCACAAACAGCAACAGGCAGGATTCAGTGGCACCTGGCGGAGCCGCAACCAGCAGATCATATTCACCCAACCCGTATACATCGCTGATCCTGTCTGGCGCAGGCAATGTTGAAATAAGAGCTGGCAGCGAAAACAGTGTCATCGTTTCCGGGGATGGCAATTACGTGGAATCTGTTGAGGTCAATTTATCAGGTGGAGTATTGGCTATCCACTGGCCAGACTTGGGAAACAGCAACCTCAATGTAGCTGTGACGAGCCCCGCTCTCCAGATACTTGAAATCTCCGGAGCGGGCAATACTGAGGTTTATGGTGATTTTCCCCATGGCTTGTCTGTCAGAAAAAGCGGTGCGGGTAATATAACCATCGGAGGTCAGGCAAGCTACCTTGCATTGAATCTGTCTGGGGCTGGCAGTACAGTGGCAAGAAACTTCATAACAAATGAAGTTGAAATTGATGCCTCTGGCGCAGGCAACATATCTGTATGTGCTAAAGAATCAGTATCGGGATCACTTTCCGGTGCCGTACATTTCACTATCTATTGCAACCCGCTTCGAGAGTCAGTCAATACCCGGGGTGCTTCAAGTATCAGATACCGGTAGCCGTGGTCGCAATACAACCTTTATCGTTAAGGATCCTCTGAAGTTTTTCAGAAGATGCTCAAGAACAGTAATGAATAAAAAACCATCTCTCTGTTTATCACAATACTTTGAGCGCATCGGTTATCAGGGAGCGACAGAAAGTACATTGGAAGTATTGCACGCGCTGACTCGTGCACATGCGCAGACGATTCCATTTGAAAATCTTGATGTCTATCTGAAAAGGCCGGTTTGCCTGGAAACAGAGGTGCTATTCAATAAATTGGTGGTGGCAAAACGTGGCGGGTACTGTTTTGAGCAAAACGGCCTGTTTCTGCAGGTATTGCTGCAGCTTGGATTTAACGCTCGCCCTCTGGCGGCGCGAGTGCGACTGCGGGTGGCTGACCGTTCAGAAATACCGGCACGTACCCATTTGTTTATCGCGGTCGAGCTGGACGGACAGCAATGGATTACCGATGTCGGTGTAGGTGGCTATTCGCTGACAAAAGCACTGTTGTGGCAGGAAAATTTGGAACAGGATACACCTCATGACCGGCGTCAGCTGGTGTGCGAGGGTGAACGCTGGTTCCATCAGGTTTGGGTGGATGACCGCTGGCTGGATATCTATGAGTTTTGGGGTGAGCAAATGCCGGCCAGTGATCAGAAAGTGGCGAACTGGTACACCAGCACCTATCCGGAATCGAGCTTTGCCAGGCAAATCATGGCTGCTCGCGCTTTACCGGATGGTGGACGCCTTTCACTGCTGGATGGGGAGTTCAAACATCGTTATCCGGATGGTCGCGTTATAGCGCTCCACGTTACACCGGATGAGCTGAAGAATATCTTGCTGGAAAAATTTGCCATACGCTGGCCGGAAGATTGATGGGCCGTGTATCACAAAGTAGTAACTGCAAACCTACACCTTCTACATGTGGATACAGTGCTCTTCATCCGGAATAAAATTCCTGTAGAGAAATTCTTTGAGATGAATATCTGCCCACTGGCGAAACCGTACTCCCTGCAGAGAACGCAGGCGACTACCGGTAGCCAGGATCAAATCGAGATTATAGTAGGTCAGGTGACGTCGCACCTGCCGCCTGCCTTCTGACTGGACCACCAGAAATTCCCTGACAGCAGTATCCCGGCAACATTCTCCACCCTCAAGAATATTCCTGATATGGAGTGAAATATTTTGCTTGGTGGTCTGAAACAATTCAGCAATTTCCAGCTGATTCAACCAGATATTGCCATCTTTTACCCGCAGATAAAGTTGAATCTGACCATCTTCCGATTGGTAAAAAACAGATTTATTTATTTTCAGTATTTTCATTTTTTAAATTTCATTTAAGCCAATCCATAACAAAGCCACCACGCACTGCCTGCAGCCACAATTGTGCTTCCATCAGACCGGATAGCAGTTCCAGATGATTGAGTTGTGTCTCGTATCGCACACGTGTGGCATCCAGCAGCTCAATGATCGAACTTTTGCCCAGCTGATAGGCATCTTCTGCCATTTGTTTCAGGAAGGGTAAACGCGGCTCCAGCTGTTGCCGGAAATGATCAAGTGCTGCTGTTCGCTGAGCTACCAGTATGGAATAGCGCTGTTCATCCGCCTGCACTTCCGCTTCCGCCAGATACCGGCGCAGACCGGCTGATTGCTCTTCCGCTTTTGCTCTGTCAAAAGCACCTCCCCGTGTTTCAAAGATCGGTACTTCAACTGCAACGCCAATCGTGTTGGTTGCACCGAATGGTGCGCTTGTCCAGAATCGCCCCGCTGTCAGTGAAACCCCGGGGAAACGCTCCCGGTATGCGGTCTCGGTATTGGCCCGGGCAGCCGCCTCCTCCCGGCGGGCAGCAGTAAGTGCCGGATTTTTATTCGTACTGCCGGCACTCTCTGTATCAATGTTCAAAGGGAGTAATTCACCCATTGCGCGAGGTTTCCAGTCCGGGAAACCAAGAAGGGTTGCCAGCCGGGCCTGGCTGACAGCCAGTTCAGCAACGGCTTCTGCAGATCGCGTATGCCATGTCGCCAGTTCGACATCAATACGCAGCAAATCATACTGGCTCGCCATACCGCTTTCCTCGCGGCCGGCTACGATATTGCGCAGCTGATTCAGCTCTGCCAGGCTTGCTGCCAAAGCAGCCTGTTTTTTCTGGGTGGCAAGCAGCGTTATAAAGGCCGCTCCGGCATCCGCAGCCAGCTGATTGCCGGAAGCATCAAAACGGGCCTGTGCAGCGCTGATACTGCGCTCGGCGGCTTCAACACGGGCACCACGCTGACCGGCGATCAGAAGAGGTTGTTCAATCGAGATTTCCTGGGCTTTTGTACCTTCATAATTGGTAAAAGCATTTGGCTGGTGTGAATAGCTGTAGCTCACCGTTGGGTTGGGGTAAGCGCCGGCAGTACGCCGCTCAGCCCGGGCAACGGCAATATTCTGCCGTTCAAGTGCCAGCCGGGGGCTGGTTTTCCCGGCCAGAGCCAGCACGGTGGTCAGATCCACTGTTTCTGGCGGAGCTTCCGCCCGGACGGGTAAAGCCATCAGCAGGAGCAGCAGGATGATCGAACGGAAGGTCATGCCCCAACCTTTCCAGTCGTTCTGAACTGCCCGGGGGTAATCAGACTGTAGATCACCGGCAGCACCAGCAGCACCACCACCAGCGTAGTCAGCATGCCGCCAACCACGACTAACGCAAAAGGGCGCTGTGTCTCACTGCCAACACCAGCAGATAATGCCATTGGCAGCAAACCAAACAGTGCGAGCAAGGATGCCATCAGGACAGGACGTAACCGTTCGGTTGCGCCATTCAGAAGTGCAGGCAATAGTTTTTCACCATTCTGGCGGCGTGCTTCAGTCGCTGACAGGACAAGCACCCCCATCAGGGAAGCCTGTCCAAGCAATGCAATGAAACCAATCGCAGCACTGACTGAAAGCGGAATACCAGCCAGCAGGAGAGCGAATACACCGCCTGTCAGGGCAAAAGGAACAGCGGCCAGAATCGCCAAAGCGCTGCGACCACTGTTCAGGGCTGCATAAAGCAGTCCCAGCACCAGCAACACGGCAACCGGCACTACCAGCTGCATCCGTTTGGCAGCACGTTCCTGATTTTCAAATTCACCGCCCCAAACCAGATAATGTCCATCCGGTGCCTTGACCCTGGCATCAACAACTGCGATCGCATCCTGGATTGCCGACCCCATGTCACGGTCTTTGACATTGAATTTAAGTGCGAGAAAGCGGATATTGCCTTCACGCACAATTGAAGCTACTCCATTATTGATTTGGACATCGGCCAGCTGCCGCAATGGAATATGGGCTCCTGATGGCGCGACGACCGGCAGGCCGGCTATCTTGTCGAGATCATCACGGGCAGGTTTGGGTAGCAAAAGACGCACCGGAACGGGCCGTTCCCCTTCCCAGTACTGTGTCACTACCCGCCCGGCGAGCGCTGTTTCAATTGTTCTTGCCGCATCTTCGACCGGAATTCCGGCTCGCGCCAGTGCTGAACGGTTCAGCTGGATATGCAGCTGTGGACTGGATACATCCCGATACAGATCAAGCTCCGTGACTCCCGGCACTGCTTTGAGTGTAGCTTTTGCCTGTTTCAATGTATCGCGCATGAGGGCCAGATCACTGCCAAAAATTTTCAGTACCACCTGGCCCCGCACTCCGCTTACTGCTTCCTCAACGCTATCCCTGATCGGTTGGGAAAAATTAAAACGCACACCGGGAATCTGCGTAAGTGAATCACGCATCGACTGGATCAGTTGCGGTTTATCCCGCCCACTGCGCCATTCTTCTGCGGGTTTCAGCCGCACGAATGTTTTCAGCATATTGACGCCTTCGTTATCAGTGCCATCTTCCGGTCGACCGTGTTCGGTATGCACATCCAGTGTTTCCGAGAAGATACGCAGGCGCTGATGAATTTCCTGCAGAATTTCCTGACTTTTCTCCAGGGCAATACTGGCCGGCATTTCGACAAATATGGCTAAATCCCCTTCATCCAGCTCAGGCAGGAATTCTGTCCCCAGCCGGGTGGACGCAAATATACCCGTCATCAGGAGTACTGCTGCCAGCGCAAGGGTGGTACCGCGCAACATCAGGATCTGGGTCAGGTGCCTGTGATAACTGTTACGAAGTTTTCCAATCCAGTCTGGCTCGGTTAATCTGACATGCTCCGATCTGAACAGGCCGGCGCACAATGCCGGCACGACCGTCAGCGAAAAAATCAGCGCTCCTCCAAGGGCAAAAGCATAGGTAAGCGCAAGCGGGCGAAAAATACGCCCTTCCACTGATTGCAGGGTAAATACCGGCACCAGTGCGGCAATGATGATCAACATGGAAAAAAGGACCGGACGACCAACTTCTTTCGCCGAACGGATCACCAGCTGCAGTACAGCCTGTTTATCAGCAGGCCGTTCGTGACGAATGGCATGAATGACATTTTCAACCAGCACGACAGCGCCATCGACCAGAATGCCGAAATCAACGGCTCCCATGGAAATCAGGTTGGCAGGTAACTTCAAGGCGTGCAAACCCAGAAAAGCAACCAGCAGCGATAATGGAATAATGATGGCAACAATAACTGATCCGGTAATGCTGCGCAGGAAAAGCCAGACAACACCAACCACAAGCAGGAAACCGTGCAGAAGATTCTCATGCACAGTCGTCAGTGTGTGATTTACCAGCACACTTCGATCGTGCGCTGCCTCAATTTTCATCCCGGCCGGGAGGATGCCTGAATTCAGTATTTCAACCTGATGATGAATTTCTTCAAGTACGCGCGAAGGATTTTCACCTCGGCGCATCAGAACCAGACCTTCAACGATTTCTTTCCTGTCATTCCAGGCTACTGATCCCCGCCGCGGCGTGGCAGCGAGTTTGATAACAGCCACATCACCGATGGTAAGCGGTGAGCTGTTACTGGTTTTCAGAGGAATTTTCCTGATGTCCTCCACCGAATCGATGTAGCCAATCCCGCGAATGGTAAGCTCCTGATCACCGTGGCGCAAAAAACCGCCACCAACGTTGAGATTGGCTTTGCGGAGCGCTTCTTCAAGCATTTCCAGTGTGAGACCGGCACCATACAGCCTGACCGGATCTGCCTCAATATGGATCTCTTTGAGAAACCCGCCAAAAGGAATGACATCAGCAACCCCCTGGATCTGCCGTAAAACACGGGTAATGTTCCACTGCATTTCCGAACGTGTCTGATAAAGATCATGACGGTCACTCATCACACGGAAACGGTAGATCTTGCCCAGAGGAGTTGCATCCGGCGCCAGTGCCGGCATGACGCCTTCCGGCAACTCTGCCTGGGATAACCGCTGACTGACAATCATGCGACTGACAAAAGAATCCGCATCGTCATCAAAAATCAGTGTTACCAGTGATAAACCAAAGAGACTCTCGCTGCGCAGCAATGTCATACCCGGCGTACCGTTAAGTGCGCGTTCCAGCGGAATGGTCACCTGGCGTTCAATCTCCTCAGCGGCATAACCTGGCATCTGCGTGATGACCTGCACCTGGACATTGGTGACATCCGGGAAAGCCTCGATTGAAATTGTCTGATATGCCCGGATACCAAAAATGGCAACAATAACTGCGATGAACAGCACAGCCAGTCGCCGGCGAACGCTGTTCTCGATAATCAGATTCAGCATGAGTGCTTAAAGCAGTTGTTCAGCTGCGCCATCCAGCAGCAAAGCCCCTTTTACCACGACCTTTTCGCCTGCCTGCAGCCCTTCCAGAATGACCACACGACTGCCATAAGAGCTGCCGGTACGCACTGATCGCGGCTCATACGTACCATCAGTTCGCTGAACATAAACAATCTGCCGGCTGCCTTCTTTGATTAAAACCGCCGTGGCTGGCAAATCCAGGCGTGCATCATTGTCAGTCATGTTTAATCGCACCTCGGCCAGCATTCCAGCTGACAGGGATTTGAGCCGCTTCCTGAAGGAAAGGTAGATGGGCACACGGCGATGGTCCTCATTGACAATCTGCCCTATGCCATCTATCACAGCATCCAGCCTGGCTCCTGCACCAGGGATATGTACATTGGCTGACTGGCCGATGGCAATATGGCTGATTTCACTCTCCGGAATATCGACAATCACCCACAATCCGTCAGGATTACCCACTTCCGCCAGCGCTTCATCCCCTGGAGATACCACGCTGCCAGCGCTAACTTTAATGTTAAGGACGATGCCATCAGCCGGTGCGCGCAGCACAAAACGATCTCCCTTGCCATTTCCAAACAATGCAACAGCATGTCTGGTTCGCTCAAGCTCTGCCCTGGCTTCCCGAAGTGCTGTTACGGCACTGAAACGCTCTACTTCCAGGCCAATACCCTTTTTGATCATCTCATTCTGGCGATGCAGCAAATCTTCCGCCGCTGCATTTCTGGCCATGGCCTGATTCAGTTCTGCACGCGCTGCTGCCACATCCGCACTTTGCAAGGTCATGAGTGGCGAACCCGCCCTGACAGCCTCTCCTGGCCGCACACTAATTGAAACGATGCGAGCTGTTACCGGGGAGCCAACCGCTGCCATCGCCTGTGGCCGGAAGGCAATTCGCCCGGGCAGGATGCCGCTCAATGAACCGGCTCCCGTACCGGCAGCCTCAACGGTGATGAATTGGCGCGAAGCTTCAGCCACCGCCAATCCATCAATCCTGTTTTTCTGTTGCAGTACAGGCTCGCCAGATTGTGAGCAGGCAGCCAGATACGCAATAACCAGTAACAGGCCGGAATAATGCAAAATGAAGCTTATTGACTTCATCAGAACTCTGTATGAAAGATGACTATTCTTTGAAGGTGTCTCTAAAAACCGGTTTTTCAGGTAAGGCGCAATACTGCACTATGTCCTCTGCCCAACCTGTCCGTTCGACAGGTATCGTTGTTGCGTTCCGTGCGCCTTGAGTTTCATCCCGCACGACCGGATTCTTGGAGGTGTTCTTGAGTGAAACAGAAACCCGTACCATACAAGGTATTCCTTACAAAATTCTGAAAGCGGCCCAAAATAACAGGATGAGAATTCTTCTGGTTGAAGATGACAGCGCGCTGCGCGATACGCTTTCCCAGGCATTGCGACTGACAGGTTATGGTGTTGATTCTGTGTCAGATGGCCAGGCGGCAGATAATGTATTACTGCTCAATCCTTACGATCTGGTGGTACTTGATCTTGGTTTGCCTCATCTTGACGGAATAGAAGTGCTGCGGCGCCTGCGCAACCGCCAGAATCACACACCTGTTCTGGTGCTGTCCGCCCGTGATGACATCAGCGAACGCGTGCAGGGACTTAAAACAGGCGCTGATGACTATCTCACCAAACCTTTTGCACTACCGGAGCTGGAAGCCCGCATCGAAGCATTGCTGCGCCGTGCGTGCGGCGGAAAGATGCGGCTTATTCATGGACCACTGGAATTTGACCTGGATGGCCGTGCTGTATCGGTCAACGGTAAACCAATAGATTTTTCTGTACGCGAAATGGCAGTTCTGGAGGCGTTAATGCAACGCTCCGGGCAGGTGGTAGTTAAAACCCGTCTCGCTCAAAGAATCAGTGACTGGGAAAATGAAGTGGGTGTTAATACAATTGAAGTTTATATCCATCGCTTGCGTAAAAAGCTGGAACCGTGGGGCGTGCACATCCGCACTATTCACGGGTTAGGCTACCTGCTTGAACCTTATGTCACGACTTAACCGCCTGACATTGCGTCAGAGGCTCCTGCTCTGGCTGTTACTTCCCATCGTACTGCTGATCATCGTCTGGGCGTGGGCTACCTACGCAATCGTTCTGTATTTCGCCAATCTCGCCCATGATCGGGCACTGGAAGATACCGTACGCACCCTGGCCGGACAAATTCATATTGAACAAAACCGGGTTGACATCAATCTGCCACCGGCTGCGCACCGTATGCTGGAGTTCGATCAGGTAGATACGGTCTATTTCAGTGTCTCGGATGAGCATGAACAGCAGTTAGCCGGTAATCACAAACTGCCACCCAATCCCCGCGGTAACAGGACACCGGGAAAAACCCGGTTTTATAACGACATCATCAATGGAGTGAATTTACGCCTGGCGGAATATGTCATTGCCAATGAACATGGCGGAGAGGCAATTCACGTTCGCGTGGCCGAGACATTGAACAAACGTGAAACGCTTGCACGGGAAGTACTTGTCTATGTGCTGGCCGCCCAGTTTCTTTTTCTTGCCGGCATTGTGCTGCTTGTCTGGTATGGCATCGGCCGTGGCATCGCCCCGTTCAGCCGCATACGCGATGCGATAGCATTGCGTACTCATGAGGATTTAAGTCCGCTGGATGAAACCGGATTACCGGTGGAAGTGTATGAACAGGTACGGGTTATCAATGATCTGATGACACGTTTGGGCCGAACGATTACAGCACAACAGCGCTTTATTGCCGATGCCACTCACCAGCTACGCACACCGATCACTGTCCTGCGTGCCCAGGCTGAACTTGCCCTGCGGGCAGATAAGGAAGATTTGCATTCTTTTGTAATAAAGCTGGAAGCAGCTTCAGCCCGCCTTTCCCGCCTGGCTAACCAGCTGCTTAATCTGAGCCGGGCTGAAGCTGGTCTGACAGGCGCAACAAAATTTATCAGGTTTGAGGTGGGTGAATGGGTTGAAGATGTCGTCGCCGAATATGTGCCAGCCGCGTTAGATAAAAACATCGAAGTCCGTGTTGATATTGCGGATGACATGCCAGCGATACGTGGAAATCGACAACTTCTTTCTGAAATGCTGGCTAATCTGATTGACAATGCTATCCGCTACACGCAGACAAATGGAAAAATCGGGATTGTTGCCCGGCATTCAGGTGAGAATGTGATCCTGACGATCACAGACAACGGCCCGGGTATTCCGGAAGCAGAAAGAGAATACGTCCTGGAACGTTTCTATCGCGGAATTGAAGTGAGTACCGAGGGGAGCGGTCTGGGATTAGCGATCGCTCAGGAGATTCTCAAACTGCATGGTGGGCGTATCACACTTGCTGCGGTAGCGGGAAATTCCGGGTTACACGTAACGGTTGAGATCCCTGCTGCAATAATGGCCTGACAGATAATCAGGCGAGAAAAAGCCGGTAGGAGGGATTATTGCTCTCATCCCAGAAACTGTAGCCCAGCTTGTCGAGGAACAGGTTGAATGCCTGTTTTTCCTCCGGCGCAACCTGTATACCGATCAGGACACGACCGAAATCAGCGCCATGATTGCGGTAATGAAACAGGCTGATGTTCCAGTGATCGCTCATATTGTTCAGAAAATTCATGAGCGCCCCCGGGCGATCAGGAAATTCGAAACGGTACAGGATTTCATGTTCCACATCCCGGGAACGCCCGCCCACCATATGGCGAATGTGCAGCTTGGCCATTTCGTTATCAGTCATATCCTCAGTTTTCAGATCGTTTTCCTGCAGAATCTGGATCAAATGCCGTGATTCTTCACGATTACGCACTGACACACCTACAAAAACATGAGCGACCCTGGGGTCTGCATAGCGGTAATTGAATTCTGTGATATTACGGGCGCCCAGCAGATTGCAGAATTTTTTGAAGCTGCCCGGTTTTTCCGGAATCGTTACGGCAAAAACAGCTTCACGTTGTTCGCCCAGCTCTGCACGTTCTGAAACATGACGCAGGCGATCAAAGTTCATATTTGCGCCAGAAGCAATCGCAACAAAAGTTTCATGCAGCAGATTCTTTTGCCTGGCATACAGCTTCAACCCGGCAACTGAAAGCGCTCCTGAAGGCTCGACGATGGAGCGCGTATCCTCGAAAATATCCTTGATGGCAGCACAAATCGCATCTGAATCTACCAGTACGATCTCATCCACCAGTTCACGGCACAGCCGGAAAGTTTCCTCTCCAACCAGGCGGACAGCCACGCCATCCGCAAACAGACCTACTTGAGGAAGTTCAACACGACGGCCTTCCTGCAAAGAAAGATACATGGCATTTGAATCAACCGGTTCAACCCCGATTATTTTGATATCCGGGCGTAGCCGTTTCACATACGCGGCAATACCTGAAATCAATCCTCCACCACCGATTGGCACAAAAATAGCGTGGATTTTGCCTGGGTGCTGGCGCAGGACTTCCATGGCAATCGTGCCCTGCCCGGCAATCACATCCGGATCGTCGTAAGGGTGTACGAATTCAGTTCCTTTTTCCTCAGCAAGATTCCGTGCATATTCATAGGCATCATTGTAAGAATCGCCTTGCAACAGCACAGCTGCACCCATTGCCATCACCGCATTGATCTTGATCTGTGGTGTTGTTGCCGGCATAACAATAGTGGCGGAACAACCCAGTTTCTGTGCAGCCAGTGCCACACCCTGCGCATGATTCCCCGCTGAAGCTGCAACAACACCCAGTTGCAGTACATCTGGCGAAAGTCTGGCCATCTTGTTGTAAGCGCCACGCAACTTGAAAGAAAAAACCTGCTGCATGTCTTCTCTTTTCAGCAATACCCGGTTATGAATCCGGGCAGACAGCAATGGAGCAGGGTCCAGCGGCGTCTCACTGGCAACATCATAAACATGCGCAGTCAATATTCTTTCAAGGTAATCATTTGCCATGTTATGAATGTCTGGAGATATTTGGTAATGCAGAACGGGAAACCGGTTTTTGCAGCTGTATCAGATACTGATGAAGAAAGGGGTTTATTTACAACCAACTTACCGCAAAGCTATTGTAATCCGCGAGTGAGATCCGCTTTGAGATCATCAGGCGATTCCAGGCCAACAGCAAGACGCAGCAAACCATCCCGGATTCCAGCGGCCTCACGTGCTTCCTGACTGATCCGCCCATGAGTTGTAGTCGCCGGGTGGGTTAATGTACTTTTGGTATCTCCCAGATTTGCGGTAATCGATATTACTTTGGCTGCGTTAATCACACGCCAGGCAGCTTCCCTGCCACCCCTCACTTCAAATGAAACGATACCACCACCTGTTTTTTGCTGACGCATCGCCAGTTCGTGCTGGGGATGTGAGAGCAGCCCGGGGTAAAACACACGCTCTATCCGGGGATGAGCTTCCAGCCAGCGCGCCACTTCCAAAGCATGATCAGAATGTGCCTTTACCCTGAGGTTCAATGTTTCCAGTCCTTTCAGGATGATCCAGGCATTGAATGCACTCAGTGTTGGACCAGCCGTTCGCAGAAAACCGAAGATGCCACTGTCCATGAGTAAATCACGTTTTCCCAGGATAGCCCCCCCCAGTACCCTGCCCTGCCCATCCAGATATTTTGTAGCTGAATGAATCACCAGATCCGCACCCAGCCTGAGCGGCTGCTGTATGACCGGGGTACAGAAACAGTTATCCACAGCCAGCCATGCTCCGGCCTGTTTGGCAATTCCTGCCAGCGCGGCAATATCGGAGATTTCAGTCAGGGGATTGGAAGGTGTTTCCAGAAAAAACAGCCGAGTATTGGATTTGACTGCAGCCTGCCACTCAGCAGGGTCAGTCGCTGAAACAAAAGTTGTTTGAATATTGAAACGGCTGAGAATATTGCTGAACAGGCTGACAGTAGATCCAAACAGGCTGCGTGAGGCGACAATATGATCCCCAGCAGATAACAGGCCCATTACACAGGTGAGAATCGCGGACATGCCGGTTGAAGTTGCGATACAGGCTTCTGCCCCTTCCAGAACAGCCAGCCGTTCCTGCATGGCTGTTACGGTTGGATTGGTAAAACGCGAATAGATATTGCCGGGCTCCTGCCCTGAGAAGCGCGCTGCAGCCTGTTCGGCACTGCCAAAAACGAAACTCGACGTCAGATACAGTGCTTCCGAGTGTTCATTAAACTGGCTGCGGTGTATGCCCGTGTGTATAGCCAGTGTTTCCGGGTCTAGTTCATCATTCATGGTTTTTTATATTACTGGTCCATTGACGACAAGGTTAAATCAAGCTGAGTGGTGCGCTCATCCTGGAGTAAACCGGGATTATTCCGCTGTGATTCGATTCTGTGGAGATATTCCTGCGTGATATTGCCTGCAATATATTGCCCGTCAAAGCAGGAAGTTTCAAAATTTCCGATATGTGGGTCAATCTGGGTAATTGCCTGTTTGAGTGCATCCAGATCCTGGTAAACCAGATAATCTGCACCAATCTCACGACAAATTTCTTTATCGGTACGATTGGTCGCAATCAACTCCTGGCGTGTTGGCATATCGATGCCATAAACATTAGGAAAACGCACTGGTGGCGCAGCCGAGGCAAAATAAATCTTGTTGGCCCCCGCCTCACGCGCCATCTGGACAATTTCCCGGCTGGTTGTCCCGCGCACGATAGAATCATCAACCAGCAGAACATTCTTGCCACGAAATTCAATTTCAATTGCATTCAGTTTCTGTCTGACCGATTTACGGCGCAGTTGTTGGCCCGGCATAATGAAAGTTCTGCCTACATAGCGGTTCTTGACAAATCCTTCTCTGAAACTTATGCCAAGACGATTGGCCAGCTGCAAAGCGCTTGGACGACTGGATTCAGGAATTGGAATGACGACATCAATATCCAGATGCCTCATATCCGTACTGATTTTATCTGCCAGGTTAACGCCCATATTGAGGCGGGTTTCATAAACCGAAAGGCCATCCAGCATGGAATCAGGCCGGGCAAGATAAACGTATTCAAAAATACAGGGATTCAGGCTGGATTGAACAGTACACTGGTGGCTATAAAACTGCCCGTCCATATCGATAAAAATGGCTTCTCCGGGAGCCACATCACGAATAAGACGAAAACCCATCGTATCCAGCGCAACACTCTCGGAAGCCACCATATATTCAGCTCCGGCATCCGTTTCAACCGAGCCGAATACCAGGGGCCGAATTCCATAAGGATCACGAAATGCGAGTAATCCATAACCGGCAATCATAGCGATAACAGCGTAGGCTCCCTGGCAACGCTCGTGTACACCGGAGACCGCTGAAAAAATCTCGGCCGGGTCGAGCTGGTAGCCGGCAGTCCGTTCCTGTAATTCATGTGCCAGCACATTCAGCAATACTTCCGAATCAGAATGTGTATTGACATGCCGCCGATCCGAAAGAAACAGCTCCTGGTTGAGTATCTCCGCGTTGGTTAGATTGCCATTGTGAGCGAGCACAATACCAAATGGAGAGTTTACGTAAAAAGGCTGCGCTTCAGCGGGCGAAGTTGAAGATCCTGATGTAGGGTAGCGGACATGCCCAATACCCATATTTCCTGGCAATGCCCGCATATCACGGGTACGAAAAACATCCCGTACCAGACCAAGCCCTTTATGCATATGAAAACTGTTGCCATGCGCTGTAACGATACCTGCAGCATCCTGACCACGATGCTGCAACATTAACAAGCCATCATAAAGCAGCTGATTGGCAGGTGATCGGGCAACCACCCCTAGAATTCCACACATAGCGAGCTCGCTGAAAAAGTGGATTATAAAAATTTTACGAAACTAAGTTCCCTGTATCCACACAGTTACAGGGCATAAAACTCCCGCCTGACGATCTGGAAAAACACGTTAGCGTGCCCTGCCAAAATCAATAAGTTTTTTGAAATCCTGCGGTAGCCAGGGAATGATATCTGCAGCCAATATTTCAAGAGGTTCACTCAGTACGGCCTGTTTCCAGAAAGGCTGCTGCGGCAATGGTGTGAACCCGGCCGCCGTCATCAGAAACAGTACAATTATCAATCCGCGAGTTACTCCAAATAAAGCTCCCAACATCCTGTCTATCAGACCAAGCCCAACTCCCTTCACCAGCGCAGATAACAACCTGGATATCAGCATTGTTACCAGGAGAGTCACAAAAAAAGTTGCGCTGAATGCAGCCAGCATGCGCATAGATTCATTTTCAATCAGCCCGGATAATAATGACGCAACACTTGCTGAATAATGGCTGGCTGTAAAAAACGCAATAACCCAAGCAAGCACTGATACAACTTCATGTACCAGACCACGTGTAACACTCAGCAGGGCTGAGAAAGCTACAATTCCAATAACTGCATAGTCAAAAGCGGTCATTTAGTCGTCACAACACCGCTCAAACCAGTTTTTTTCAACCGCTCGTGCTCTGCTTCAGCTGCTTCGCGCGTAGTAAAGGGTCCAATACGCACACGAGTCATCTCGCTATTTCCGACCTTAATTGTCTCGGTATAAGCCCTGATACCGTTTGCAACAAGATTTTGCTGCTGTTGTTTGGCTTTGGAAACATCAGAGAACGCACCCAGTTGTATAACGAATGCACCCTCCTGTACTTTTGCTATATTACTGGTGGGCACTTTCTCTTGAGTAGCCGGAGCTTTCTCCTGCGCTACCTGAGTCTGGACAGGTTTTACGAATGCAGGTTTTCGTGCTGGAGCCGGCACCCCATCCATATTCTCATTACCCGACTTTATATTCCCGGATTTTCCCGGGGGCTCTGAACCGCTGAAAGGTAATGGCCTATCAGAATCAGGAGCAGCCTCAGCTTCGTCAGGAGCAGGAGCATTCTCTGGGGTCATCCAGGGATAGGCTTCTGCCGTCAACTCTTCAGAAGGAATTTTAATATCAACCTGCTGTTCTTCCTGTTGAGGTGCGTCATCAAGAATCATGGGTAGAAAAACAACTGACAGAACCACGAAGGTGACAGCCCCGATAAGGCGCCTTCTGGCACGTTTCCTCAGGAGAACTTCTTCTTCACTGACATTGTTGACCATTTTTACTTATCCGCCTACTTTTAAGAGTTTCATCCCATAAAACCTTTCATTACTGAGCTAACAGTGTAAAACGACCCGAACACACATATTCTATCATTATCACCAACGTGATCACGTGCGTAAACGTAGGCGCTCCATACGTTCTGAAATGGACACAAGATATTCTCTTTCCCGATTCCCGCACCTTCCAGAGCCTGCAGTACCTCATTTTCTGAGGCACCTCGCGCCACATCCAATCCGGAAATCAGCCAATAATCAATATTATTTTTTAAAGCACCAAACGTGCCAGCCATATCTTTATCACTGAGCATTCCTGCTACGGCATAAGTACATCCTTTTACCGGGATACTTTCCAGGTTGGTGGACAACTTACGTGCTGCTGCCGGATTATGCGCCACGTCCAGGATAACCATGGGCCGTGCTGAAATCATTTGAAATCTGCCCGGTAATGTAACGCCAACCAGTCCCTGTCGGATAGCATTCATTGGAACCGGTAATATTTCTTCCAGAGCTTCCAGCGCCGCCAGAACTGCACTCGCATTTTGCAGCTGATAACGCCCCTTTAATGCAGGCAACGGTAAATTCTGATGATGCCCGGAAATCCCTTGATAACACCATTGCTGATTATCAGCGGTATAACTGAAAGCTTCACCAATACAGTATAAGTTGGCATCTGTTGCCAGCATTTTCTCCCGAAGATTGCCCGGCATCTCCGGTTCGGCACAGATTGCCGGTTTATTCTCCCTGAAAATCCCGATTTTTTCCTGACCAATGGCTTCTCTGGTAATCCCAAGATAATCCATGTGATCCAGATCAATACTGGCCAGTATTGCACAATCGGTATCAAATACGTTGACTGCATCCAGACGGCCACCCAACCCAACTTCCAGAATTGCCACATCAACATGGGATCGCAAAAATAACAGCATGGCAGCCAACGTGCCAAATTCAAAGTAAGTTAATGTCGTATGAACTGATTCACGAGCAGCCTCGATTTCAGCAAATACTTCACACAAGGCTCCATCAGTAACTTCATGCAGATTGATTCTGACCCGCTCGTTATACCGCAGCAAGTGCGGCGAGGTATAACACCCCACCCGATAGGATGCATGACTGAGAATCGATTCAAGCATTGCGCAGACAGAGCCTTTGCCATTTGTGCCGGCAACAGTAATGACAGGAAATTCTGGTTCCAGCCCTAAAGCATCACTGACTTTTTTTACCCGCCCCAATCCCATATCAATTGTCTTGGGATGAAGTTTTTCAAGATAGCCTAACCAGGCTTCAAGAGTTACCAGCCGAGTATCCATCACCGATTCTGATTGGATGAAATGAAAATAGCAGCCACATTAGCAAGTAACAGATTTACACGATTACCTGCAGTTAACATGGCGGTTAATCAAAAGAATTTACAGATTCCGGAGAAAAAACAGGATAAATTTTTGCCGGGATAATATTAAACGCAGGGGATCAGGATTCTTAAGGTACAGAGAGCTGTAATGCCGGCATCTGGGTGCGCATCAGTAAGGTACAGAGATTTGCCAGCCGATTCCGCATTTCGCGGCGATCTATTATCAGATCAATGGCACCATGTTCCAACAGGAATTCTGCCCGCTGAAAGCCTTCCGGCAGCGTTTGCCGGACAGTTTGTTCAATGACACGCGGCCCGGCAAAACCAATCAGCGCTCCAGGTTCAGCGATAACAACATCCCCGATAAATGCAAAACTGGCAGAAACTCCCCCCATTGTGGGATCTGTCAGTACAGAAATAAAAGGTAATTTCTCCCTGCTTAACTGCTCCAGCGCAGCAGTTGTTTTTGCCATCTGCATCAGTGAAAACAGGCCTTCCTGCATACGAGCACCACCGCTTGCACTGAAGCAAATAAAAGGAAGATGATGTATCACGCAGGCTTTTACAGCACGTACAAAACGCTCACCAACCACAGATCCCATCGACCCGCCCATGAAGCCGAATTCGAAAACGGCAGCAACGACCGGGACTGATCTAATATTGCCGCGCATGGCCACAAGCGAATCAGATTCACCAGTGGCTTCAAGCGCATCATTTAACCTGTCTGCATATCGCTTGCTGTCACGGAATTTCAGAAGGTCTTGCGGTATGACATCTGCTCCGATTTCATGGTGATCATGAGGATCCAGTAAAAATTCGAGCCGTTTACGAGCTGAAATACGATTGTGATGGCTGCATTTCGGACACACATTAAGATTTTTTGCCAGATCTGTGTAATAAAGAACTGCCTCACAATTGGCACATTTGCTCCACAATCCTTCAGGAACAGCTTTTTTTTCACCGTTTTCCTTACGTTTTATTTTGGGAGGGATGATACTTTCAAACCAGCTCATATATCATTTCCCTGTAGCAGAAGGGTTGGATCTTATGTCAATAGCACGTCTCAGGGATTCAACCAGAGCCCCGACATTCGCCAGCAGATCTGCCTTCGAAGAATGCTCAATTTCTTCCACAATCCGACTTCCAATAACAACCGCATCCGCCTGCTCTGCAATACTGCGGGCAGTTTGCTCATCCCTTATACCAAACCCCACTCCAATCGGTATTTTGATATGGGAGCGGAGTTGTGACAGTTTATTGGCAACTTCCTGCAAATCAAGATGTGAAGAACCCGTCACTCCTTTCAGGGAAACGTAATAAACGTACCCTCTGGCAAATTCCGCAACCTGTTTGATTCGCGATTCCGGTGTCGTCGGAGATAACAGGAAAATTGGATCAATGCTCTGCGCCTTCAAATGCCCCACCCATTCAGCACATTCTTCTGGCGGATAATCAACGACAAGTACACCGTCGATTCCAGCATGGCTTGCTGCCCTGGCGAAATTTTCATAACCCATCGCTTCCACTGGATTGGCATACCCCATCAGAACCACGGGAGTATCCTGATTTTTCTTTCTAAATTCAGCCACCATCGAAAACACATCTTTCAAGCTGATATGATGCTTCAGTGCACGTTCTGAGGAACGCTGGATAGTTGGCCCGTCTGCCATAGGGTCAGAGAACGGCACACCCAGTTCAATCAAATCGACTCCAGCCTGTGTCAGTCGGTGCATCAGTGCAACTGTTGCAGCTGAATCAGGATCCCCGGCTGTAATGAAAGGAATGAGAGCAGTCCGTTTTTGCAATTTGAGCTGAGAGAAAACAGATTCAATACGATTCATTTAACTGACAATCTGAAGAATTTAAGGTTGGAAAAGCCAATCAATACCCGCTAGAGCGTAATGCCTGACTGCTGGGCTACCGTTATCATGTCCTTATCTCCGCGACCCGATAAATTGACCAGGAGGAGCTGATCCTTATTAAGCGTTGGCGCCAGTTTAGCTGCATAAGCCAGAGCATGACTGGATTCCAGTGCCGGGATAATACCCTCAAACCTGCATAAAACATGAAATGCTGCCAATGCTTCATCATCTGTCACAGCCACATACTCAGCCCGGCCGCAATCCTTGAGCCACGCGTGCTCGGGTCCCACTCCGGGATAATCCAGGCCAGCAGAAATTGAATGAGTCTCAATGATTTGACCGTTTTCATCCTGTATCAGATAAGTACGGTTACCGTGTAACACGCCAGGTCTACCCGTTACCAGAGTAGCGGCATGTTCATGCGTATCAATCCCTTTGCCAGCCGCCTCCACACCGATCATCCGTACATTTTCTTCATTGATATAGGGGTAAAACAAACCAATGGCGTTAGACCCCCCTCCCACACAGGCAATCAAAGCGTCCGGCTGCCTGCCATAATCCTCCAGCATCTGCTTTTTGGCTTCATTCCCAATGACAGCCTGGAAATCCCTGACCATCATCGGATATGGATGCGGACCTGCAACTGTCCCAATGATGTAATAAGTGTTACCTACATTGGTAACCCAGTCACGCATGGCTTCGTTCAAGGCATCTTTAAGTGTGCGCGAGCCCGAATCAACCGGGACAACCGTGGCACCGAGCAACTTCATACGATAAACATTGGTTGCCTGCCGTTTAACGTCTTCGGAACCCATGTAAACAACACATTCCATTCCATAACGGGCAGCGACAGTCGCACTTGCCACGCCGTGCTGACCGGCACCTGTTTCAGCGATGATACGGCTCTTCCCCATACGCCTTGCAAGCAATGCCTGGCCAACCGTATTGTTTATTTTGTGGGCACCTGTATGGTTCAGGTCTTCACGTTTCAGTAAAATTTGCGCACCACCCAAGTGTTCCGACCAGCGTTTTGCGTGGTAAACAGGGCTGGGGCGACCTACGTAATATTTAAGTTCACGAAAAAATTCTGCCTGAAACTCAGCATCATCGCGGTAGTATTCATACTGCTGACAAAGCTCATCCAAAGCGGAAATCAGTGTTTCCGCAACAAACGTGCCACCATACGGGCCAAAATGACCGCGCTTATCGGGAAGATCATACATCTTCACAGGATCGTACTCCTTGCATGAAAGCAGAAATCTTGTTCACATCCTTAATGCCTTTGGCCATTTCAACGCCACTCGAAACATCGATTGCAGACGGGTGTGTCTGAATAATTGCGTCGGCGACATTACCTGGGTGCAGGCCACCTGACAATATCCATGGCAGAGGCAACCCTGCAGGAATCAACTTCCAGTCAAAAACGTGCCCTGTCCCCCCCGGCACTCCTGTCGTATAAGTGTCCAGCAACAACCCTCTGGCCCCCTCGTACTGCTGTGCGTATTGTAACAAATCCAACCCATTCCGGACACGGACGGCCTTGATATACGGCAAATGAAACTGATTACAAAAACCGGGAGCCTCATCACCATGAAACTGCAAGAGGTCAAGCCTGGCAGTTTCACTGGCAGTGTTAACCCATGATTTATCAGGGTTAACATAAACCCCTACTGCTTGCACGAATGGGGGCAGACATCTCACGATTTGGCCAGCTTTCTCAGGTGAAATATATCGCTCACTTCGTGGCCACAAAATAAAACCGACAGCATCCGCCCCATACTGCACAGCTGCCATAGCGTCTTCCAAGCGGGTAATGCCGCATATTTTGACACGGGTGCGCATTCCGCTTTCCTTTGACAGCAGTTTGCTGATTAAATAGGCAGAGTCGTTATACGACATCTATTAGCCGGGTAATACCAGAAAAGGACAAATTCCACTTGGCATCGTATCTGACGCCAGACAGATATAACCCATTCGGAGAAAAAGTTGGCGCAGCGAGTGTTCGATCCCGTTTTTCCAGAAGCATCTGCACCCATTCAGGAGAATATTTTTCCTGTCCCACATAAACCAGTGCACCAAGAATATTTCGAACCATATGGTGCAGAAATGCATTGGCACAAAACTCAAAAATAAAATATTGCTGATGCCGGGTAATACTCAATTTAGTCAGTTGCCGCACAGCAGTTTTCGCCTGGCACTCTGATGAGCGAAAAGCACTGAAATCATGTTCACCTGCCAAAAACCCTGCCGCTATTTTCATTCTTTCCAGACTAAGCGGGTAATGCACCCAACCGATCTTTCCGTAATTTACTCCGGGGCGGGCCGGATGGCTTAACAGATAATATAAATAGGTACGCTCAACTGCACTAAACCGGGCGTGGAAACCCCTATCAACCTCAAAAGCACCCAGAACTGCGATGTCATCTGGCAAAAGTGCATTTACGCCTCTTACCCAGGCAGTTAAAGGCCGTTCTGCCTGAGTCTCAAAATGTACTACCTGACACAACGCATGTACGCCGGTATCTGTCCTCCCCGCGGCAACAGTTTGTATTTTTTCACTGGCAACCCCCGATAATGCACTCTCCAGCTCTCCCTGGACAGTGATACGATCGGGCTGTTTTTGCCAGCCACAATAACCGCGACCATCATATTCCAGCACCAAAGCAATTTTCACGGAAAAAGACTTTATGTTCCTTGAACAATTTCACAATATTTTTAATTGGAAGTTACGCAAGGCCACCTTACTGAGATGGTTATTAAGTGGAGGAAGATCTGTATTTTGAATAATCTGAAATTTCTCTGTTTTTTCCCGATAGCCAGGCTATCAGCTTATTTTTTCCAGCATAGAGTGTGCTGTTGATCGTTGTCCATCGTCACCTTCGCGCAAGATTTCTTCAAGGATTTCCCTGGCGCCCTCCGCATCATCCATTTCAAGATAAGCCTTGGCCAGGTCAAGCTTCGTTGCAACTTCCCGCCACTGCATTTCCTCTGCTTCGGAATGTTCTTTCACAGGCTGAAATTTCACGCCAGCCTCATCTCCCAGATTGAGATCAATATTTGCCAGGCTGGCACTTATATCTGACAATTCATTTACCACACTATGTTTTTGAACAGAACCAGCGTCATCCGGCAGATTCAAATCAAAATCGATGTGATGCTCACCGTGCGGTATGGCAGATTCAACAGCGCTTTGTATTTGCGTTGAGCCAGTCTCACCTTCCCGGCTAATATCAGGAACAGTAAAAACCCATTGTTCGCCTATATCAGCATTAGTATATTGGCCATATTTTTCCGGTTCAGCAATATCGCTCTCATATTTAGTCTGATCAGGTTCAGCTGTGCTGATTTTGATTTCGTGATCCAGTTCGTTAAATACCGAATTATCCCCCTGCAGAATTTGGTTATCTGAATCAGGGTCGGGGAAGAAGCTCTCAGCAATCGTCTCATCCTGCTTGCCACTAAAAAATACTTCTGGGTCAATATTAGTATGACTGTCTGTCGAATTAAAATGCTCTTGTGCAGCTGAATGAGTAGTTTGCCCGTTCTCAATCACATCGCTCAGATCTGAAGATGTGACCCCAGTTATTACAGATTCTGCTGAGCTACTACCTTTATCGTCATAATCATAAACATTGTTTTCAGTATCTGTATCATCTGCCTGCATCTTTCTGCGGCGAATCACCGAGATCCCCAGCATCAATACCAGCAATGACGCCACACCGCCTGCCACCCATTCAGTATTTTCTGTAACAAATCCAAGCAGCGTATCTATCAAAGCGGGCTCTTCCATCTCAGGATTAGCTGGCTGTGCTGATTTCAACGGTGATGCCGGGCCTACCGGCTGTACTGGGATGGTAATCGGCAAAGCTGATTTTTCTGGAATATGAGCTGTTGATTCTGCAGTTTCAGTTTGTTCAGCAACTACCGGGACTGGCTGAAGACCAGGGGCAGGTCTAGCCTCTGCTGATTCCGGCCTGGTTTTATTTTCGGCTGCTTCACCTTTCAGCTCCAACAAACGCTGCAGCTTCGCAACATTTTGTTCCAGAATAGCTACTCTCTCATTTGCTTCATGTAACGCTCTCTCTTTCGCGATCGCATCCTCTTCCATCATGTGCAGATAATTCTGGGCAGTCTTATTATCAGCATGCTTGCCGGATGCATGGTTATCATCCAACAGCTCTCCTTTTGAGAGAATCAGAACTTCATCTGACTTCTCTGCGCCCGCAATAGAAGATCCTTCAGTAACAGTTGTAATTTTTCCTGACTGGGACTGCTCCAGCTTATCCCTGCCTGGTGCACCACCAGCCAGTTCTGCAATTTTTTGGCGGTAACTGTCCCAGTTTTCTTTTTGTACTGTTATTTCGCGAGAAGCTTCTTTAGTAGTGACAGAAGTAATTTCACCTTCTTCAGGGATATGCAGAATGACACCTGTCTTAAGCAGGTTCATATTCTTTTCAAGGAACGCATCTCTGTTTGCACGATACAATGCAATCAGCATCTGGTTGAGACTAACTCCATCTGGCGATACCTGTCTTGCAATCCTGCTCAACGTATCACCGTGCATAACCGGCCCATAGGTATCACCATTCCTGGTTACCGGCTTTACCCGAGAAGCTGGTGGCTGCCTTTCGGCTTTAGCAGAAGGCTGAGTTTCCTTTGACGCATCAGCTGACGTAGATTCACTGGATTCATTTGCGGCAGATTGCACAATCGGAGCCGCCCCAGCTGGTTTTCGGGTATCGGCAGGATCAAGCAAAACGTTATATTCACGCAACATACGTCCTGAAGATGAATGAAGTTCTATCAACAGCTTCAGGAAGGGCTCGTTGATTGCCTGTGGCGAGGTTACGCGTATATATGGCTGCCCGCCTGTTCGCTTCTCTACAGCAACAGATAAAGTTGCGTGGTAAGGAGCAAGGTTGATACCTGCTTTTTGGAAAATCCTGGGTGAAGCAAGTTTGGCTGTTAATGTATCAGCTTCTTTACCAATTACAGATTCCAGCGCTATTTCTGCTTTTAAGGGTTGGCCAAGATATGAGCTTACAGTCAGCTTTCCTAAACCAGCTGCCTGAGTAATACAGGCAGCCATGAACATACCAGCCAGGAATAACGCTTTGTATAAAACGCAAGGAGATGCATTCTTAACACTGAAACCTATTATCTTCACACAACACTCCTCGACGTTATCTGAGCTCTTTAATTCAATAATCCTAAAAACAACAGGTTTGCAGAAATACTGTTAACCGTACCTGTCAGCAGCCAAACCAATATAAAACTAAAAACCTTTGAAATATTTATGCCGCTTTATCTTCTATCAGGATACGCAACATTCTGCGTAACGGCTCTGCAGCACCCCATAATAACTGATCTCCTACCGTAAAAACAGAGAGATACTCACCCCCCATATTCAATTTGCGTATGCGGCCGACATGAATATCAAGTTTCCCGGTAACTGCTACCGGCGTAAGTTCTTTGGTAGTTGCTTCCCTTTCATTCGGAATAACGTGAACCCATTTATTGGAGGCAGCGATGATCTCCTCAATCTTTTCCAGTGGGATATCTTTCTTCAGCTTGATCGTTAATGCCTGACTATGACAACGCATAGCCCCCACCCGCACACAAATTCCATCAACCGGTACCGGACTATTTGTATGTCCCAGAATTTTATTGGTCTCAGCCTGTCCCTTCCATTCTTCCCGGCTTTGCCCATGCGCAACTTCACGATCAATCCATGGAATAAGGCTTCCAGCCAAAGGCACACCAAAATTTTGAGCAGGAAATTCTTTATCACGTAATTTCTCAGCTACTTTACGATCAATATCCAATATGTTAGAGGATGGATTATCCAGCAGATCTTTGGCAACGTCATGAGCTTCACCCATTTGCTGCAACAATTCACGCATGTTTTGAGCACCTGCTCCCGAAGCTGCCTGGTAAGTCATGATACTGGCCCACTCAACCATACCCTGATCGAATAACCCGCCAACAGCCATCAGCATCAGGCTAACTGTACAATTACCACCAATATAGTTTTTAACACCCTTGCTTAAGGCATCATCGATAACTGATCGGTTAACGGGGTCAAGAATAATAATGGCATCTTCATCCATTCTGAGGCTGGAAGCCGCATCCACCCAATAACCCTGCCAGCCGGAATTCCGGAGCTTCTTAACAATATCACTGGTATAGTCTCCACCCTGACAGGATATGATGATGTCCATTTCGCGCAGAGCAGCAAGGTCGTAGGCATCCTTGAGCGCGCCTGTTTCCTGACCAATATCAGGGCCTTTCCCGCCTGCTTGTGAAGTTGAGAAAAATACAGGATCAATCAGTGAAAAATCATTTTCCTCACGCATCCGCTGCATTAGAACAGAACCCACCATACCACGCCAGCCTACAAACCCAACACGTCTCATGTATCCACCCAACCTTTACAAAATAGTTTTAATCTACACCAACTTTGATAGCTTACTATCCGGCACGCTATTAATAAATCAGAAGAAAGAGGTAAAGCCGGGTTATAAACAAGCCAGGCAAGAAGCAGTATATGATCAGCAGGATTGCAAATTTGCCAGGACCTGATCTCCCATTTCCGCAGTACCCACCTTTTTCATGCCTGCTTCATAAATATCTGCAGTACGGTAACCCTGTTCCAGGGTTTTCTGGACAGCATATTCAATTTTTGATGCTGCTGCTTCTTCGTTAAAAGAATAACGCAACATCATTGCTGCAGACAGAATAGTTGCCAGCGGGTTGGCAATTCCTTTGCCGGCTATATCAGGAGCGGATCCGTGAATAGGTTCATACAATCCTTTATTTTTATCATCCAGAGAAGCGGAAGGAAGCATTCCGATTGAACCGGTCAACATAGATGCCTCATCGGAAAGGATGTCACCGAACATATTTCCGGTAACCATCACATCAAACTGTTTGGGATCGCGTACCAGCTGCATCGCGGCATTATCCACCAGCATGTGCGAGAGCGTCACATTCGGATACGATTGTGCTGTTTCCGTTACTACATCACGCCATAACTGCGTACATTCCAGAACATTCATTTTATCTACCGAGCAAAGCTTGCCATTTCGCCTGTCTGCCGCCTGGAAAGCCACATGAGCAATACGCCTGATTTCCGGTTCAGAGTAAATCATCGTATTAAAACCCACTTTCAGACCATCTCTGAACTCAATGCCACGCGGCTTTCCGAAATAAATATCTCCAGTTAACTCACGTACAATCAGAATGTCCAGCCCGGCCACAACCTCCGGCTTCAGCGTCGAAGCATTTGCCAGTTCCGGATACAATATAACTGGCCGTAAGTTAGCAAACAGACCCAACTCCTTCCGAATCGCCAACAAACCCTGTTCTGGCCGTTTTTCACGCGGGAGACTGTCATACTGCAACCCACCTACAGCACCCAGTAATATCGCATCCGCCTCCACTGCAAGCTTGCGTGTCGCCTCAGGAAAGGGTTCTCCTGCCGCATCCACAGCACACCCGCCCAGCAACCCCGGCTCAAACTCAATCTTCAGACCTTCCTGCTTAAAATGGCGCAAAACACGCTCAGCTTGAGCCACAATTTCAGGGCCGATACCGTCACCGGCAAATAGTGCAATTTTCATGCTTACAACCCGCCTCCACTTCGTTGTAAAAACAACCAGGGCTGTTCATTTCGCCGGCTTGCTTCAAACCTCCTGATTTTATCGGCATGCTGCAACGTCAGCCCGATTTCATCCAGTCCATTAAGCAGGCAATGCTTGCGGAACGGGTCTACATCAAACCGGTAAACCTCACCGGATGGGTCTGTTACAGTTTGTGCATCCAAATTTACTTCCAGTTGGTAACCATCAATCGCAAGTGTATTACTGATCAAACCATCAACAACGGATTCATCAAGCACGATTGGCAACAGGCCGATCTTGAAGCAATTGTTATAGAAAATATCAGCAAAACTTGGCGCAATAATCACATCAAAACCGTAATCCTGCAAAGACCAGGGCGCATGCTCTCTGCTGGACCCACAACCGAAATTGTCGCGCGCAACCAGTATTCTGGCTCCCTGATAGCGTGGCTGGTTTAATATGAAATCCGGGTTCGGCTGGCGTAACGAAATATCCTTGCCAGGCTCCCCGTAATCAAGATAACGCCACTCGTCAAACAAATTTTGGCCAAAACCCGAACGCTTGATTGATTTTAGAAACTGTTTGGGAATAATTGCATCTGTATCTACATTTGCACGATCCAGTGGTACAGCCACTCCCCGGAATTGTTCAAACTTTTTCATTCCATTTATTTTGCGGTTTTCTCAATAGCCTCGCCACCGCGTTGAACATCTTTACCAAATCCCTGCATGGTATTGCATGCAGCCAACTGTGCAGAAACTACCAACAGCAAAAATAATGTGGCTAATGTTTTCATCATTTGCTCCCTGTAAAAATAAAAACCATACTTAATGGATAAAAGAACGTACATCAACAAAATGGCCGGCGATAGCAGCAGCAGCAGCCATTGCCGGACTAACCAGGTGCGTTCGACCGCCAGGGCCTTGCCGACCTTCAAAATTACGATTGGAAGTTGAAGCACAGCGCTCTCCCGGTAATAACCTGTCATCATTCATAGCCAGGCACATTGAGCACCCGGGTTCGCGCCATTCAAATCCAGCCGATAGAAAAATTTTATCCAACCCCTCTTTTTCAGCCATAGATTTAACCAGACCGGAACCCGGAACAACCAAAGCCAATTTGATATTGGAAGCAATCTGTTTTCCTTTAACAATATTTGCAGCTGCACGCAAATCTTCTATACGCGAATTAGTACAGGATCCTATAAAAATTTTATCCAAGAAAATATCCTGGATAGGTGTTTTTGGTTTCAGCTCCATATACTGAAGTGCATGCTCAACATCATGACGTTTAGCCTGATCACTAATTTCTGTCGGATCAGGTACATAACCATCAACTGTGGTTACCATTTCCGGTGAAGTTCCCCAGGTTACCTGTGGCTTAATATTTGCAGCCTGCAGCTCCACCACCCGATCAAAAACCGCTCCTTCATCACTGTTCAAAGTACGCCAGCGGGCTACTGCCCGATCCCACAAATCACCCTGCGGAGCAAAAGGCCGTCCCTTAATATAGTTGATCGTTACATCATCCACTCCCACCATGCCGGCACGCGCACCAGCTTCGATCGCCATATTACATAGTGTCATCCTGCCTTCCATGGAAAGTGATCGTATCGCACTACCCGCAAATTCAATGGCGTAACCCGTGCCACCAGCGGTACCTATCTCGCCGATAATAGCCAGAGCAATATCTTTAGCCGTTACCCCAAGTGGCAGGTCACCATCAACCTTAACCAGCATGACCCTTGATTTGCGAGCGACCAGACACTGTGTCGCGAGAACATGCTCAACCTCTGAGGTGCCAATACCAAAAGCCAGACAACCAAATGCCCCGTGAGTACTGGTGTGAGAGTCTCCACACACCACCGTCATACCAGGCAAAGTTGCACCTTGCTCAGGGCCAATCACATGTACGATCCCCTGACGCTTATCATTCATCCTGAATTCTGTAATGGCAAACTCTTCACAGTTCTGATCCAGAGTCTCAATCTGTAAACGAGATACCGGATCGCTGATACCATGACTCCGATCTGTTGTTGGCACATTATGGTCAGCCACTGCCAGGATTGAATCAGTTCGCCAGGGTTTCCGGCCAGCCAGTTTCAGGCTTTCAAATGCCTGCGGGCTGGTAACTTCATGCACCAAATGACGGTCAATATAAAGAATCACCATGCCATTCGGATCATTTGATTCCGAATGCACGACATGATCGTCCCAGAGCTTGTCGTATAACGTTTTCATTTTTTAATGTGGAGCCTGTCTCGTGTGCGCGGAATTATCCCATAAAGCCTGTGCAAGTAACAGGTTCACTGTTTATTCGATGAGCCCGCTGCTCAGCACGCTCCAAAAGTTGTATTTAAAGGTTGTATTTACGGATCAATCGCCAGACAGCCCACCGCCATCCAATAATTCAATGGCATATTTTCCAGTAAAAAACACAGGATTAATACATTCGCAAGCAGCCAGGTCAGTAACGCTAACTCAATAAACCACAAGACAAAAATGGATTTTTTAAGCCTTAATAATTAGTTGACAGTATCTTTTATCAAATGTAGATTCCGCGCACCATTTAACAACAAATAGAGGGGGTAATTTCAAATGGTATCGACAGTTTATGCCATTACACTTACGTGTATAGGCTTGCTCATAGCGGTTTTTTATTTTGTGATCGCTAATTCAAAGGAAGCTGAGGCTGATTATCAGTCAGTCACAAAAAAGTGGTATGGATTTCGCAGCAAATGGTTTATTTTCCTGATGATATTGGGAATTGCCATTACTTTCCTTTCACTGAATCCATTTCCGCTCCCTGATCAGAAAAAAGAATATTCAGGCAGTGAATACCAGGTTGTGACTGTAGACGGCCACCAATGGTACTGGAACATTGCTCCTGCCACGATTAAAGCAGGCCAGCCGGTTGAATTTCAGGTATCTGCTGCAGATGTTAACCATGGCTTTGGTATATACGATGAGAATCTGAAGCTGGTTGCGCAAACTCAGGCTATGCCAGGCTACACCAACAAACTTATTTATACATTTGATAAACCGGGAAAATTCAAGATTCTTTGTCTGGAATATTGCGGTTTGGCGCACCACGCAATGATTTCCGAGTTAACTGTAGAGTAACTGACCCGGTATTAACAAAGTTAAGAACATATTGGAGAATACAATGAGTGCAGCAGAAGTAAGTGGGAAGATTGAGTATTCTGATGCAGTGAATCGGAATGCGCTGATCGCTGTCAAGGCTCACCTGATAGCAGGTTTACTGGTATTTTTGTTGATGATGATTTTCGGTCTGGTCATGCGGGCAGCACAAGGCACCTGGCTGGAAATTGGTGCGGATTTGTTCTATCAGGTCATGACAGTGCATGGTGTAGGTGTTGTCGGTGCGGCAGTAATTGCATCAACTGGTGTGCAATGGTATTTCTTGCGCCAATACGTTCGTTTAAGTAATGGTATTTTCTGGACAAATTTTCTGATTTTCCTAACCGGGGTCGTCATGATCCTTGGTTCCATCTTTGTTGGTAAATATGGTGGCGCCTGGACATTCCTTTATCCCCTGCCAGCTATTTCAATGGGAGCCTGGTCAAATGGTGCCGCAGCACTTTTCCAGCTGGGTGTACTTGTTATCGGTGTCGGTCTGCTGATTCTCTATCTGGATTTTGGTCGCGCCATCCTGGCACGTTACGGCAGTTTAGCTCGTGCACTGGGCCTGACTCAGCTTTTTGGCAAAGAACCGGTGGATTACAAACACCCGGCTGCCGTAGTTGCCAGCACCATGGTGTTAATCGTCAACTTCCTGGGTATTGCTGCCGGTGCCGTGGTACTGGTAATGGGCCTGATCAATCTGTATTACCCTGAATTCAAGCCAGATGCCCTGTTGATGAAAAATCTGATCTATTTCTTCGGTCACGTCATCATCAACGCCACCATCTACGCGTCAGTCATTGCTGTTTATGAACTGCTGCCACGCTTCACCGGCCGTCCATGGAAAACCAACAAACCGTTTTATGCTGCCTGGTTTGCCATCGTATTCATGGTAATGGGTGTCTACCCCCATCACCTCATGATGGACTTCCCAATGCCTTCATGGGCACTTATCGCTGCACAGGTACTTTCCTTTGGCAGTGGTATTCCAGTTATGGTCGTTACCGGTTATGGCGCTTTGATGATCGTATATCGTTCAGGTATCAGATGGAGCACCACAGCCAAACTGTTAATCCTATCCATGTTTGGCTGGGCAGCCGGTGTCGTTCCAGCCATTCTGGATGCAATGATTACCGTAAACCGCACCTTCCATAACACATTATGGGTACCAGGACATTTCCATTTCTACCTGCTGATTGGTTTGCTGCCCATGATCATCGGATTCACTTACTATCTGACAGGTGAAGGCGACAGCAAGGAAGAAACCAAAGCAATTGACAAGCTTGGTTTCAATGCCTATCTGCTTGGCGCCTTCATGACAGCCATGGTATTCCTGGCCAGTGGTGCAAACAGCATTCCTCGCCGCTGGGCAGCACATTTGCCTGAATGGGTTGGTTACGCCCAGGTAGGTGCAGTTGCTGCTTCACTGGTAGTGATAGGGATGCTATTCTTCATCATCCGTGCTCTGGTAAGTTTGCCGGGTGCAAGCAACCCTCGCTAGAACAGAAAACCCGGCAACTTTTCACATCATTAAGTGAGAAATTGCCGGGATCTGTACTAAAGGCAATCAAGACACCTCGTCATTGGAGGATAAAGGAGTGAGAACTTTCCTGGCAACGCTTTTCATAGTTATCACAGGGACGCTCATTCTTTGGATAAGTACTGACGGAGGGCGCGCTTTTACAGCTGAAGAAGCGCGCCGCCTTGAGATTCGTGAAAACCCTCGCCCTGTACCTGACTGGCAATTGCAGAATCAGGATGCAAAACCCTTCACTTTTCAAGACTGGCATGGGCATTTTATTGTCGTAGATTTTATCTATACAAGTTGCCCCAGTGTATGCCTGATACTCAGCAGCAATCTTAGGACTTTACAAAAAGATTTCGCCACTGAAGGGAAATCTGACAAGCTGCGTTTCCTCAGTATCAGCTTCGATCCGGAAAAAGATACTCCCCAAAGATTAAAAGAGCACCTGAGTCATTTTTCTGCTGATTTCACAAACTGGATGGCTCTCCGACCCACCAGTGAATCTCAAAAAAAAGCCATTCTGGATTTTTTTAAAGTCGTCGTTATCCCTGATGAATACGGTGGATACACCCATTCTGCCGGCTATCACATCATCAACCCGGATGGAAAGCTGATCGCCATATTCGGGGTGGATGAGATGGATGAACTTCGCGCTTACCTCAACAAGGCTCTGGAGGATAAGAAAAATGCATCTGAAAATTAAATTGGAATGGTTGCTCGTGGTGGCGCTGGCAATACTTGCCCTTCCTCCAGCACAGAGATTCCTGGAGCAAAGCATGGTAACGCATATGCTTGTTCAAATTCCGGTACTGGCAGTCATCGGATGGTTTCTTGGCAAATCATTACCCGAAAACTGGCATAACAAACTATCTCCATGGAATCGGTGGGGTATAACAGGGATGGCTTTCGCCATCATTATCATGACTTACTGGATGCTACCGCGTGCATTGGACGCTGCCGTAGCTGAATGGTATATCGAGCTGGCCAAGTTCATTACCATCCCGGCGATGGGTATAGCGTTAGGGATAAGCTGGCCGCAACTCCATCCAATTGCTCAAGGTGTTCTCAAGCTGGAGTTTTGGGCAACTTTTATGCGTTTAGGATGGCTTTATCTTGATTTGCCAGATCGACTCTGCGCAAATTATCTCCTGAGTGATCAGCGTGTTTTGGGACAGCTATTGCTGCTGGCCGGAAGCGCCTGGGCAGTTGCCTGGACACTTCGTGTGACATTTGGAACCAGGATCGTTAATACCTGAAAAAACTGCAGTGGTCGATTCCAAACGGACCACTGCAGTTTTTGGGTTATGCACTATGTGTGCGATACCACAAGGTTGAGTTGAATATCACTGCGCCCAGCATATTCCCTATCGTGACAGGGATCTGATTCCACAGCCACCATTGCGAGATCGTCACATCCGCTCCCGATAATATTCCAATCGGGAAGACAAACATATTTACCACCGCGTGCTCAAAGCCAAGTGAGAAAAAGACTGCAAGCGGTAACCACATCAGCATGACCTTACCCGGCACACTGCGTGACCCTTTAGCAAAAACCGGAGCAAGACTCACCAGCCAGTTACACAGTATTCCCATACCAATAGCAGCAACCCAGCCATTCACCCCGTACCCTGAGTAAGATGCTTTCTTCTCGGCGAGATGCGCCAGCGTGGTAAGCACCCCTGGAGGTTCAACAGCTCCTCCTTTTGTCAACGAAAACCAGAGCAAAAAAGCAAAGAAAATACCACCAATCAAATTGGCTATAAACGTCCAGATCCAGTTACGTATCACGCTACCCAACCCGAATCTGCCGGCAAAAAATCCCATCGGCATCACTGAAAAACTACCTGTCGCCATTTCCAGGCCCAGTATTGACAGCATGACATAGCCTGCCGGGAAAAGCAGGCCGGCAGCTGCCGTTGGCCAGCCTTGTGAAACCAGCAATGCACACAATGCTGTGGCATACGCCAGAAAGGGTGTACATAAAAAACCTCTTACCAGAATCTGGCCAACTTTGAATTTTTTCTTTTTCGCTGCATCTTCGACCAGATCACTTCCTATTTGGACAGGCGTAACACTATCGATCACTGCTGTTGGCTCGTTGCTCACTTTAGCCGGAATTGCACTAATCGCAGGACCACCAGCCGACATGGTTTCCGCAGCAATACCCGATTGGATGACCCGTTCATGCGAAACGATCGAAGGTTGTTCAGATTCTTTCATATTCTTTTCAAGATAGGTTAATTGAGGAAATTCATGATGAATAAGCCATGCAGTTCATGCACGGCGGGCAGGATTTTGACATAACTCAGGATACCCGGCAAGCAAATAGTTCTGCTAATTTAGTGAGTTACAGTCATTCATGATGATATTCCATCAAAGCTGGGGCTCATACATATCCTTCCGGATTATTCTTTTGCCAGCGCCAGTGATCCCTGCACATTGCGGCAAGATCACGTTGCGCTTTCCATCCCAGAAGCTCCTCGGCGAGAGCAGGGTTGGCATAACAGGCAGCCACATCACCGGATCGTCTGGGAGCCGGTTGACAGGCTATTTTCCGACTGCTGGCTTCCTCAAATGCTTTAACCACATCCAGAACACTGTAGCCCGTACCTGTACCCAGATTGATCGCCACACATTGCGGCGCAACCAGGCGATCCAATGCACTGAGATGCCCCAGCGCAAGATCCACGACATGAATGTAATCCCGCACCCCCGTCCCATCATGCGTTGAATAATCACTCCCCCATACATTCAGATATTCACGCCGTCCCACCGCAACCTGTGCGACAAATGGCATCAGGTTGTTGGGGGTACCCTGCGGATCTTCGCCAATCAGCCCGCTTTCATGTGCGCCAACGGGGTTGAAGTAACGCAGAATGGCAATGCGGAATTGGGGATTGGCCTGATATACATCACGCAGCATTTCCTCAATAATAAGTTTGCTGCGCCCATAAGGGTTGGTAGCGGATAACGGATGATCTTCCGTCAGGGGCAACCGCTGTGGCTCACCATATACAGTTGCCGAAGAACTGAAAACCAGCGTATGGGTACCGCAATTCTGCATTGCTGCCAGCAGCCGCAAAGTACCGACAACATTGTTATCATAGTATTCGAGCGGCTTCTCGACTGATTCCCCCACCGCCTTGAGCCCGGCAAAATGAATCACTGCCTTGCACCCGTATTCTTTCAGGGCTTTTTCCATTGCAGCCTGATCCCGTATATCGCCACTTACCACGGCCAGTTTCTTACCTGTAATCCGTTCAACACGGCGCAATGCTTCCGGGTGGCTGTTACAAAAATTATCGAATACCACAACCTCATATCCGGCTGTCAGCAGTTCAACACAGGTATGCGAGCCAATATAACCGGCTCCACCAGTCACAAGAACATTCATCTCATCCCCCTACCTTGAAACCAAAATTGATCAACAGCAATAACCACTCTACCCAAAACAGGCATATATCGCCTTGCTCACCGGTAAATTAGGAGCACAGCGAGCAATTTATCCGTGTGCAGCAACTTGTTATATAGCATTAGGATCGACATCTCAAGCAAGGTTTCCTAAAATCCACTGTTTGGCAGCCGCAGAATTAAAAGCTTTTCTCCCGTACCCTTCGGTTAACAAATCTTCAGGCAGATACTCATCATATTTTTCAACAAGCTTTTGCTGTATCGAAAGTGTTGCAGCAAGCTCGGTTTCATCCGGTAGCACATCATTTGCTATGTCTATTAAACAGTTCTTTATATCATCTGCATTAGAATTTTGTACTTCAATAACACCAGCGAAATTACTGCATACATAACCACTTCTAATGAGTAAAACGGTAAGCGTGTTAGCAACTTTATCGCCCATCCATGAGAAAATATAACTATGCTTGCCGCTTTGATAGACAGGTTGTTTTTCAAGGTCAGCTTCTTTAAAAAGATATGCTCCTTCTTGAAAAAGCTGTCTTCCGAGATTATCTACAAAATCTATTTTCTGATTGCCTACCTCAATTCGGTAGTCACCGTTGCGATAGATGTTTAACATCTCTTGCCGAACTCTGTCATGAGTCGACATGCCACCACCGTTAAACTTTGGAGGCTTGCCGCCCTTTGTAGAAGTGACATAGATGACTTTCTTTTCATCATCAATATCCGTAACCGTCCATCTACGGCCACCAAATATAATGTGCTGATCTTTGAGAATTAGGGAATCGACAGGTAGCGTTCCGAGCGTTTTGCTTCCGGCAACAATACGGAATTCTTCCGGTGTTTTAAACACAGAATAGAAAGTATAGGAATTGGTAAGACGCTCCCCCTCAATTCCCAAAACCAACTCACCGCTATTGAGTTGTTGTATTAATTGGACTACCCCCATATGGGACAACAATTGTTTAAAATGCTGAATTGAAATTTCTTTGAACGATCCTTGCACACATAATAAAGAATAAAGCTGGTCAGCCCTGATGCTTCCCCATTGCGCAATTACGGCAATTATCTGGTGTAAAAAGGTAGAAAGATGCATTTGTTCTGTATCTGCCGGTTCAAACCAGTTCTCTACAATCAGCAATCGAATCATCGCTAGTGATTGAACCAACTCTAATCGAAGGCCATCTACAATATTGGATTTATCATTCAGTTCATTTTCTGCGATTAGCACACGCAATATGGACGGGGAATTTCTTCTACCGGATCGACCTAACCGCTGACGTAAACTTGATACTGAGTGTGGCGCAGTAACCTGAATGACAGAACTCACTTTCCCGATGTCGATGCCTAGCTCTAAGGTCATGGTACAAATAGCTGTGGTAGGTAGGGTTTCTCTCTGCAATCTAGATTCTAAATCTTCCCGAAGTTCTTTAGCTAATGAACCGTGATGAGGGAAAAACTCATTCGGTACAACGTGTTGTTCGCATAAATCACTTAGCTGTGCAGCGATGCTTTCTGTCCGGCTGCGGCTATTTGCAAATACCAGATGTGAGTCACCTCTACAGAGCCTAAATATTTCCTGGCTAATCTGCTGTTCGGCAGAGGTACGTGTTTCATCCGTCATGATGTCTACCGGTTCTAAATATCCTTTAACCTGAACCTTAATAGTGCTTTGGTGCTGACTACTGGTAATGGTTTCGCAAGGTAGACTTGTATTTGGCCTAAGAGAAAGTGGTACTTTTTCAAGCTCTCCAAGAGTCGCACTTAGCGCAACTCGTGGAATAGGATTAGAGATTCGGCCAGTTATATGTTCAAGGCGGGTAAGCAGAGAAAGTAATTGCTGTCCTCGCTCTGTCCCGATAAACGCATGAAATTCATCAATGACAATATATTTGAGTGAGGTGAAGGATTGCTTTATCCATCCTGGCTCCCTGACTAACAGTGATTCCAAGGATTCAGGAGTGATTAACAGAATACCTGAAGGATTGTTTCTGGCTTTTTTCTTTTTGAATTGAAGGCTATCACCATGCCAAGGTGTAACCTGCATATCCAGCATTTCACTTAAACTTTCTAGCCTGCGGTACTGATCGTTTATCAATGCTTTCAAGGGACTGATATAGAGAATACCAAAGCCGTTTTTATCGTCGACAATTGCGCTACATGCGGGCAGAAAAAAAGCTTCTGTTTTACCTGCTGCCGTTGATGCACTAATCAGCACATCTCTATCACCTGACAGAATCGGTGCAATTGCCCGTTTTTGTATTTCTCTTAAATCAGGCCATCCCTGATTAAATAACCATTTTTGTACACGCTTATCAAGGCACTGATACTCCTCTATCATAATTTGAAATCAGCTAGCCCATCAGAGCTCAAAATTCCGCCTGTCTCTTCATTCACCATAATCTCATCTACATCACTTGGACGATCATCTTCAATCACAATGGATTGAACTAACTGTGACCATTGCATAGAACGGTTTTGTTCCAAGACTGCCAGCATATCTAAAAATGCTTTGATGGTATTTCTCGGTGTGCGGAAATAGGCATCACCGATAGTCTGACTACAATGATGTAAAAAAGCTTTGAGAGCATCATCAGGTACTAGATATTTAGACGTATCACCTTCGGCAAAGACATGACGAAGATTCTTCAGTAGAATATAAAGCTCCTCCGGTGTTAAGCTCGCTAGATGTAGCGCAGGTGATGAATAGTCAATAACCCCCGCACGTTGCGCAAAGCTATTTTCAGCTAATCGGGATTGCAATGCCTCATAGCTATATAACCCTCTGCGGGGATCTAATAAAAACTCCGGCGTTCCGCCCAATAAAAACCCAAGATATTCAGCTGAACCCTGAAGGCAATCATTGAGTATCCGTAGAATCTGCTCATAGTTAGATGTACGTGCTTGTGTGCTGCTTAATTTATAAAGATTGACCATCTCATCCAGATTAACAAGTAAGCCCTCATAGCCCGCCTGACGCACAAACAGGCTCATAAGCTTTAACGCATCATAAAACGAGTTATCCGAAATAATCGTTCTGACATCAAGATCTCTTTTTGCATCTGTCTTAGTTGTGTATTCAGCACGTAACCAGCGAATAGCATTTGATTTTAACTCTTCATTATCCTGCTCGTGACCATTCCAGTAGGCATCAATAACTTTTGCAAAATCATATCCGCCAACCAATTCTGACAAGGATGCTAATTTTTGATGAATTACTGTTGAAACATCGGTGCTCTTTTCAGCTGCTTCTTTACGGGCCTGAGTTACAAACCTCTCAACAACACTGGCTAACGCATTTCCATCCGGTTTGTTACGGGTTGCCAGATTCCGCATAAGCTCGGAATAAAGATTCCGTGCCTGCCCTGAAGAAGCGTGGACACGCCGATCGGGTGAAAGATCCGCATTGAACCGCCCCGGGTTTTGAGGAGGCTCTAACCTTTGAGAGAATAGAGTCATGA
>CAZYWE010000014.1:0-50751 GCA_964651625.1 uncultured Nitrosomonas sp.
CCCCCGACATTCGCCTTGTAAGGGCGACGCTCTACCAGCTGAGCTAAGCACCCGTTTCATCGATCTCTGTCATCGAAGGAGCGCTAGTTTACAGCATCTTTCAATGCTTTGCCAGCAGTGAATTTAGGAACTTTGGCTTCCCCGATTTTTATTTCTGCACCAGTGCGGGGATTACGACCTGTACGTGCCGCTCGTTTTCCAACCTTGAAAGTTCCGAAACCCACCAGCGTAACACTGTCATCCTTGCCAAGAGCATCTTTGATGGCAGATAGCGCGCCATCCAGTGCATTCCCCGCCTGGGCTTTAGTAAGGTTGGCAGACTGGGCAATCGCATCAATGAGATCGGATTTGTTCATAAAACTCCCCTTTGTTTTACTTTGTTAGGTTGCAGGAAAACTCCACCCCTTGTACAGACGATTTCTGTAGAAATCCTTATATCAAGCCATTTTCCGACGGTCAAGCATTTAAACGGAAATCAACCCGATTTTTGACAAATCCCCAGAAAAATGCGGCCAGACAGGCGAAACATCACGGCAGTGATCTATCAGGCCAGCTCTGATCCCGGTTCACGGTCAAGCATATTCTGGATCGCCTGCTTAACCGGAATTCGCTCATATAAAATACTGTAGACAGCCTGGGTTACAGGCATATCGATTTGCAGCCGCTGTCCCAGCCTGTATGCTTCCTGAACCGTATAAACACCCTCAGCAACATGCCTGATTTCCGGCAGAATTTCTGCCAGTTGACGGCCGGCAGCAAGCATCATTCCAACCTGACGGTTTCTCGACAGACTGCCGGTGCAGGTCAGAATCAGATCGCCGACACCAGTCAATCCGGTAAAGGTTTCCCTGTGCCCGCCCAGCGCCATACCCAACCGCGTGATTTCAGCCAGCCCCCGGGTAATCAGGGCAGCTCTTGCATTATTGCCAAATGCAATCCCATCAGAAATCCCGGCTGCGATCGCAATCACATTCTTGAGCGCCCCGCCAATCTCCACTCCAACCACATCACTGCCAGAATAGACCCGCAAGTTGGGATTACGAATTTTACCAGCGATATTTCTGGCAAAAGCCTCATCACGCGAAGCCAGTGTCAGCGCGGTGGGAAGTCCCATAGCCACTTCCCGGGCAAAACTCGGACCAGACAACACACCACAAGTACCTCTCGCCGGATAAACTTCTTCAGCTACCTGGCAAGGAAGTTTTGCCGAACCTGCCTCAAATCCCTTACAAGCCAAAACAAGGGGTAGCGATTGTTTCAACACAGCCACCTGCTCCAAGGTAGTACGCAACCCAGAAACCGGTACAACCACGAGAACCAGTTCAGCCACTTCCAAAGCCTTACTGAGCACCGATGTCAGATGAACAGAATCCGGAAGGCGCTGCTCAGGCAGATAACGCTGATTGACGCGTAACTCCGCCAGTTCTGTCAGATGACCCGTATTGCGGGTCCACAGTGTTACACGATGGTGCGCAGATAAACTGATTGCCAGCGCCGTTCCCCAGGCTCCCGCACCAAGCACTGTAATATTCATACGCCCCAGATCTGGTCGGCTCTGATATATCCCGTCTGGCCACTCTGATGTTTTACCTTTACCCAACCCCCCGCAACACTATCCAGCAGCTCCAGCACCACATCCTGCTGGGCCTGATAAATCAGCGGTGAAGTTGAATCGGGTGACTGGTAAACACTACCCACCGGCATTTTGACGATGACAAAACGCTTCTGGCTCAGATTCCTGTCTTCCGCCCAGGCGAGATACCCATGATAGTCACGGACCTTCACCCACCCTACTACCTTTACCACCACTTCCAGAGGAAGATTCACGCTTGCCACATACAACTTCCCGGCATTCAGAGAAGGTGCATCGTACAAAACAACAGCAGGATTCGCAATCGACAGGAATTCATTTCGGGGGCTCTCCTGAGCAACCGTTTTACAGGAAAAAAATAGCAATATGAACAGGACAAGAAACGGAAACAGTAACGCAGCAATATTCCCGCCCGGGGATACCTGAAGCTTCATGAATCAGTGCCTGGTTGCTGCATCTGCGGATTGGGCAGACTGCGATCCGGCAGCTTCCTGCTGCTTTTTCTGGTGATAAATCGCCTCAAAATTGACCGGATTAAGAATCACAGGCGGAAATCCGGCACGTGTTACCGTATCAGAAACCGTTTCACGCAAATAAGGGAACAGAATATTCGGGCACAACACACCAAGCACAGGGTCAATCTCCTCCCCGGGAATATTATTGATGCGAAAAATGCCGGCCTGGTGCGCTTCCACCAGAAACATGACTTTATCCTGTTCCTTCAGTCGGGCAGTAATGGTAGCAGTCACCATCACCTCATAAATTTCCCCATCAATAATGCTATGGCTGTCTGCCAGCTGAAGGTTGATTTCGGGTGCTTCCCGCTCCAGGAAAATACGAGGTGCATGCGGGATTTCCAGTGATAAATCCTTGACGTATATTTTTTCAATTACAAAAACAGGTTGCTGCTGTGGTTCAGTCATGATTGGTTCCAGTTAAATGAAATGTGCTTGTCAAAATTTTCCGGCTGCCAATTCAGGTGTATCTGGCAAATCAACAGCCCACGTTCAGTCAGTCCGTGCTCAGCCTGCCAGCAACTTGTTCAGTTCACCCTGACGATCCAGCATTGCGAGGTCGTCATACCCGCCAACATGCACCTGGCCAATATAAATCTGCGGAACAGTGCGTCGCCCGGTGCGCTGCATCATCTCAACCCGCAGCTCCGGCTGCAGGTCAACCCTGATCTTTTCGATCTCATCTGCCCCCCTCGCACGCAGCAACTTCTCCGCCATGGTGCAATAAGGGCAAAATCCGGATACATACATTACGATCTTGGGCATATTGGCTTTTTCTGCATCGTTATCGGATAAGTTGCCACTTCATTTTTTTACCAGCGGCAGATTTTCCCGTCGCCAGCTTTCAATGCCACCATTCAGGTTAAACACCTTCTTAAAACCATTTTTGCGTAAAACAGCACCCGCCTTTCCAACACGCAACCCGGGAGTGAAAATGATAACGATAGGTTTGTCTTTAAACTTGTCCAGTTCCTGCCAACGCTCATCTATCCGCTCCACCGGAATATGTTTGGCGTTGGGTGGATGGCCGGCAGCGTAATCGCTGTCATCCCTGACATCCAGCACCAGCGCATCCTCATAATTGATTAGCCGGATAGCCTGCTTTGTCTCGATATCGCGTACTGAATTACGTGCAACGAAAGGCCACAGCAGCATACCGCCACTCAACATGGCCGCCACCATAAAAAAGATATTGTCTATCAGAAAAGTTGATTCCATACAATGATGTCCAGATCCGGCAAAAACCGTCATTTTAACAAAGTACTCATGAAACACCATTCCATTGTTGGGAATCCTCTCCGGTAACCGGGCAATTTCTTCCGGGATGGGTTCCGATGTTACGATAGCGGCTTTTCATCACACCATTTCATCTATGCCAGTCAATATTCCTCCTTTATCACCCGAACAGCTGCTGCCCATCCCCGGCATATCGCTGGGCACTGCAGAAGCCAGCATCAAACGCCCCGGCCGCAAGGATGTACTGATTATCAAACTGGCTGAAAACACACAGGTTGCAGGCGTTTTTACCAAAAACCGATTTTGTGCCGCCCCTGTTACCATAGCCAAATCCCATCTTGCCGGTTCACTGCCAATCCGTGCACTCCTGGTTAACACCGGCAACGCCAATGCCGGCACCGGTCAATCCGGCATCGATCACGCCCATGCCACCTGCGCCTCACTGGCCGGGCTCATCGGCTGCCAGGCACAGCAAATCCTGCCATTTTCCACTGGCGTCATCATGGAGCCATTGCCGCTGGATAAAATCACAGCCCATTTACCGCAAGCGCTGGCCAGTCTGGCAACAGACAACTGGTTTGCAGCAGCGCAGGCGATCATGACGACCGACATCGTACCCAAGGGCGTATCGCACCAGATTCAGGTAAATGGCACAACCGTCACCATCACCGGGATTGCCAAAGGCTCGGGAATGATTCACCCCAACATGGCCACCATGCTCGGCTACATCGCTACCGATGCCGCTATCGCACAACCGCTACTCAATGAACTGGTACGCCACGCAACGGATCGATCATTCAACCGCATTACTGTAGATGGCGACACTTCCACCAACGATGCGCTGATGCTGATGGCTACCGGACAGGCGGGCCACAACCCGATTACAACAGCGACAGATCCCGGCTATATCGCACTGCAAACTGCCATCACTGAAGTCGCCACACTACTGGCACAAATGATCGTGCGTGATGGTGAAGGCGCTACCAAATTCATCACTGTGCAGGTCGATGGCGGCAAAACCGGGGAAGAATGCAGCAAAGTAGCTTATGCCATCGCCCACTCCCCACTTATCAAAACCGCCTGCTTTGCCTCCGATCCCAACCTGGGGCGGATTCTGGCAGCCATCGGCTATGCCGGCATTGATGATCTGGATGTCAATCGTATCCAGCTCTACCTCGGCGAGGCTCTGGTTGCTGAACACGGCGGCCGTGCTGCAAGTTATCGTGAAGAAGATGGCCAGCGCATCATGCAGGCACCGGAAATCACCATACAGGTTAAACTCAACCGTGGAAGTGCAGCCACCACAGTCTGGACCTGCGATCTCTCCTACGATTACGTCAAAATCAACGCCGATTACCGCAGCTAAATTCACCATGAACGATTTCGAACCGATTTTTCAACGACTCGACCAGTTACTGACCCGCATTGAGACCAGACTTCCCGTCCGGCCACAGCACGCCGATCCTGCTGAACATATCGCCCTGCGCTGGCGCAAACATGGCGATACCGGCCACCTGCAGGCAGTCAATCATCCGCACACAATTACACTGGATGAATTACTGAATATTGATGAACAAAAACAGACACTCGACCGCAACACCCGGCAATTTGTTTCTGGGCTCCCGGCTAATAACGTATTACTGACCGGCGCACGCGGCACCGGCAAATCCTCACTGATCAAAGCACTGCTGAACCGCTATGCCAGTCATGGATTGCGCATGATCGAGGTGGATAAACTGGGACTCGCTGATCTGCCTGACATTGTCGAATTCATTGGCCAGCGCCAGGAACGCTTCATTCTGTATTGTGATGACCTGTCGTTTGAGGCAGACGAGCCGGGCTACAAAGCACTGAAAGTTGCGCTTGATGGCTCCATTTCCACTGCATCCGACAATGTACTGATCTACGCCACATCCAACCGCCGCCACCTGATACCGGAATTCATGCACGAAAATCTGGCTGCCCGGCATATCGATGGCGAAATCCATCCCGGAGAAACGACAGAGGAAAAAATTTCCCTGTCAGAACGTTTTGGTCTGTGGCTGTCTTTTTACCCGTTCGATCAGGAACAATATCTGGAAATTGCCCAGTACTGGCTCTCACAACACGGGATCAGCAGACTATCCGGGCCAGCCCGGCAGGAAGCGTTACGCTGGGCACTGACACGTGGTTCACGCAACGGGCGGGTGGCCCGCCAGTTTGCACGGGACTGGGCAGGCCAGCAGAAACTGGCCAAAACAGAACCAGCCAGGCCCGACAGGGAATAATGGGCGACCCCAAAAAGAACACCCCAATATGACCGGCACATCGCCGGTTGAAGTTGCTGCTGCTGTCCTTATCCGCCCGGATGGCAGCTTTCTGCTCGCCTCCCGGCCGACAGGCAAACCTTACGCGGGGTACTGGGAATTTCCCGGGGGAAAGATCGAAGCAGATGAATCCCCGCTTCAGGCTTTATCACGTGAATTGAATGAAGAACTCGGCATCACTATTCGCCGGGCCACTCCCTGGCTGACACGCATATTCAGCTATCCACATGCCACGGTACGACTTCGTTTCTACCGCGTGACCGACTGGCAGGGTGAGCTCACTCCTCGCGAACAACAGCAGTTTGCCTGGCAAATGGCTGACAATATTACCGTTGACCCGCTACTGCCCGCCAACGCCCCCATCCTGCACAGCCTGGCATTACCACCAATCTATGCCATTACCCGGGCAGTTGAAACCGACACTGAAACATCATTGCTGGCAATCAGACAGGCGCTTGACAGTGGCGTGAAATTGCTGCAAATCCGCCAGAAAACCATGTCACAAGATCAGCTGCGGCAATACAGCAACGCTGCAGTACAACTGGCCAAACAGTATCAGGCCCTCGTACTTGTCAATGAAAACATAACACTTGCGCAAGCGTTGGGAGCCGACGGTGTTCACCTGACTTCTACCCAGCTGCTGTCCCTGGACACACGCCCAGCCGTCAACTGGTGTGGCGCTTCCTGTCACAACGAACAGGAACTTCAGCGGGCGGAACAACTGGGCGTTGATTTTGTCACCCTCAGCCCCGTTTACCCCACTCTCAGCCACCCTGACGCCCTCTCTCTGGGGTGGGAGAAATTTGCTGCGCTGGTCCGGGATTACCCGTTACCGGTTTATGCACTGGGTGGATTGCTGCCGGCTGATCTGAAAATTGCCCGGGAACATGGCGCACATGGCATTGCCATGATGCGTGGTATCTGATTTTTTCAAACCAGGTAGGTATCCACCCCACTCAGTAGTAAATCATATTGAGCCTCAACAATTTCCTTGATAACCAGCGCTGGCACACCCGTTACTACGTTATTTTCGATCGCCAGCCAGCCGACTGCATCTTCCGGCCCAAGGCTGACCACATAACCCAGATCATGGTGCAGATAAGGCTCCAGCACCTTAAGTACGCCGGAATGACGCAGCATGTTACGGGCAGCCAGTTTTCCCTTGCGCACCGCTGACTGGGCCGTCATCGCGTTAGATCCCGGTGCTGAATAAACCGAACCATCCCCGGCAGCAAACACATTACTCAACAGTTTACCCTCCGCCATCACCTGGCCGAATAAGTTGGTCTTGACTAGATCAGTCTGCCTGTTGCCAGTAAATAACAGTGAAAGTATGGAAGGCAGCTCAAACTGCTGGCCGCTGGTTTTATCTTCCAGCAGAAGTGTGCCAGTGCGCTGCTCCAGAAAACGCACACCCGGATAAAACTCGATATCCAGCTCCAGCATACGCATTTCAACGTAGCGTGCAAATCCTTTGGGAAACTGCTGCAGCACCCGCTCTCCGTCATCTATCAATCGCAAGCCATGATTGATCCGGCGACGGCGCAAATAACCGGCCAGTTCAAACAAAAACTGAATACCGGTTGCTCCACCTCCTGCAACAGAAATACAGGACGGTGCAACACTTCGTTCTGCCAGAAATTTATCCAGCAGATCAGCCCCGGAAACTGTAAAAAAATCTTCCAGATAAAAAATATTTTTTAATTCCCCGACGGCTGCAACAACAGCTTTATCTTCGCCATTTGGCACAAATGATCTCGCACCTGACGCTACCAGCAGATAATCGAACGGGACTTGCTGATCATCTGCCTGCAGACAGCGATCATGCTGCCATCGGGTTAATGTCGATTCATTGATAATCAATGCGCTGCGGATATGGCGACAATTGAAACGCTGCTCCAGCACCGCATACGGAATCAGAAAATCAGATAACGGGTAGCGGAAGGTTTCATGCAAATGGGTAATCTTGAGATGATTGGTATTCGGGTCAATCAGTGTAACCTCCGCATCCGGATTATGCCGGCGCAGCGTGGTCAAGGCAGCGATGCCCGCATATCCTCCACCAATGATCACAATTCTCAGCCGACTGCCTTTCAACAACATTTTCGGCACATATAATGGCAAAAAAGCCATTTATCTCTCCCTTCCTATATTTGATTAACAGGGGCTAGCGTAGCATGGAAGCGGTTTTATGGTCATATATCTGCCCCCGCACCCGATCACCGCTCGCATTGCCCAACAGCCCGCTGACGTATAATCCTGTTTATTATTTCAGTCATCCACAGGGCATTTATGCATATTCATATTCTCGGTATCTGCGGCACCTTCATGGGAGGTCTGGCTGTACTGGCACGCGCAGCCGGCCATACCGTTACCGGCTGCGATGCCAATGTCTATCCACCAATGAGCACACAGCTTCGTGATCAGCAAATCGAACTGATAGAAGGCTACGATGCCGATCAGATCAAACTGGGACCGGATCTATTTGTGGTGGGTAACGTCGTCACACGCGGCAATCCGCTAATGGAAGCTATCCTTGATGCGCATTTACCCTATGTATCCGGCCCGCAATGGCTGGCACAGCACCTGTTGCATGATCGATGGGTACTTGCAGTGGCCGGCACGCATGGCAAAACTACCACCAGCTCGATGCTGGCCTGGATTCTGGAATATGCCGGACTCGCCCCAGGATTCCTGATTGGTGGCGTCCCCGAAAATTTCGGCTTATCCGCCCGTCTGGGGATCATCGAAGCCGAACAGACACCTTCCCCTTTTTTTGTTATCGAAGCGGATGAATACGACACCGCTTTTTTCGATAAACGTTCCAAATTTGTGCATTACCAGCCAAAAACCATTGTACTCAATAATCTTGAATACGATCATGCCGATATTTTTCCGGATCTGGCCGCGATTGAACGTCAATTTCACCATCTTGTCCGTATCGTTCCCCGTAATGGCTTAATTATCACCAACGGACAGGACAGTGCATTGCAACGCGTGCTAAAACAGGGTTGCTGGACACCTGTTGAACAATTTGGTGTGGCAGAAAGCTGGCAAATGACAGCCCAGGATCAGAGCCTGTCAGTCAGCTTTCAGGGGAAATTGCAGGGTGTACTGCACTGGGATTTACTGGGCGAACATAATCGCATGAATGCCCTGGCTGCGCTGGCTGCCGCGCGACATGCCGGCGTACCGGCACAGCTTGGTATTGAAGCCCTGTCTTGTTTCAAGAACGTAAAACGCCGCATGGAGCTGCGTGGTGTTATTAACAATATTCACGTTTATGATGATTTTGCCCACCACCCGACTGCTATTCACACAACCTTGGCCGGATTGCGTGACAAAATCGGCCCGGCCCGTATCATCGCCGTACTGGAACCCCGCTCCAACACCATGAAGCTCGGAGTCTGGCAGGATAACCTGGCTACCAGCCTGGATCAGGCTGACCGGGTGTTCTGTTATGCCCGCCAGACGGGCTGGGATATCAGCTCAGCTCTCGCCTTGCTGGGGAATAAAGCTGAGATTCATCTGGATTTATCTGTCATGATCAGTGCCATTGCAACCGAAGCACGGCCTGGTGATCATATCCTGATCATGAGTAATGGCAGTTTTGGCGGGTTGCATGACAAACTGCTCGATGTGCTGCGATCATGTTCTGCCACACCTTTCCCAAGTACTCTTTAAAACGCCCCTTTAGGGTTATGCAGATCTGTACCCGCAAAAAAAGCACCCCACCAGAAACTCTAGTGGGGTGTAAAGGCTTCGTCACAAAATCTGTACTATTGCGTGGGCTTTGACCTTGCCCGAAGCGAGAAGAGAGAAATACCCGTACTACCAAGAAAATAAACTACGACTGCAACAACGTTAACCTGTTTTTGCTGCCATTAACCCGACTCTCAATATATTTTCTGAGCCGGGCCGGCGGCAGTCAAACCCTGCCACCAGAACCCCTAGCACCAGTTTAGAAGCCAATTCCGAGATAACCACCTATATTATAGCCATCGACATTCACCCCGTCGATTTTACCGCCGGCAATGTGGTATCTCGCATCGACGCCCAGATAAATTGACTTCCAGATATTGTAATCGGCACCTACCCCGAACATGACACCCGGCTTCATTACAGTGATGGACTCAGATGGCGGGCTGATGACATGAATCGCCAGCCCTGCCGGGATAATCCATGGTCTGAACTTGCTACCCTCCAGGAACTTGATTTTAGGCGCAGCGGAAAGCGTAAACTGGCTGACAGTTACACTCCGTGGAACACCTGTCGGATCCACAAGCAGTGTTGGGTTGCTGGCGAGCGCATTCCCCTTCACTTTGTTGCTGAATTCCTTATACTCAAACATCAGTTCAGCAAACACGCTGGTACCCGGCAAAAATCCCCAGACATTGTCTGTCAGATTAAAATCCAGTCCAGCACCCACATACCAGGCTCCTCTACCCGCCCGATCCTGCGCACCAAGAGGAACAACATTACTCTGAATGGAAACACCATTACGCAAATCATTACTATGAGCGAATCCTCCCCGGAAAAACAGCATGTGCTTATCCTTTTCCTCAGCATTACTCTGTGCTCGCACAGAAGCAACCGACTGCTCGTTTTGCTGGATTTTCTGCTCGTTTCTAACGGTATCTGTCTTAACCCTGTCCAATTCGCCGCGAATGGATTGAAGCTGCTCTTCCAGTAATTTGATCTGCGCTTCCAGTGCCTGTGTTGAAGTGCCAGCAGCAAGCACCTGGGGCGCGCTCATTAGAGCCGACGCACTGAACACCCCTGCTGCCACATTCAAAATTGCGCGCTTTGCGACGATACAACGAACCATCTTTATCTCCTTTTTTGTTTTACGAACCCGGATATGTTGTAGAACAAATACTAAATAATTACCGGGGTCGATACCTTGATCTAAATCAAGATAAAACGATCTTTTTCTGTTTTTCCCGGAAAATACTGGCCTTGGTTACTTTTTGCGCGCATGACATACGATTACCAGCACACAACAATAATCCTGTACGCTGGCATACCCGCTGACGAATGTTAGATAATTGTTAATATAGCCGGCTTGATCTGCATCAGGCCACACGCGCCCTGCTCCTGTTTTCGGAAATATCGTTTTACCCATGATTCCCATACTCGGCTCCAACACCCCTTTCCCACCATTGAAACAGGCATTGAAAGAGCCCAATGGATTGTTGGCTGCAGGCGGAGATTTATCGCCGGCACGCCTGATCTCCGCTTACCGCCAGGGAATTTTTCCCTGGTTCAATCAGGATGAACTCATCCTGTGGTGGAGCCCAGATCCAAGAATGGTATTGTTCCCGCAGGAATTGAGAATTTCGCGCTCACTACATAAAACGCTGAAAAAACATCATTACCAGATTCGTGCGGACAGCGCCTTCACCGAAATCATACGAGCCTGTGCTGCGCCACGCGAAAACCAGGCTGGTACGTGGATTCATACAGAAATGATCACGGCTTACACAGCATTACATCAGGCAGGAATCGCCCATTCAGTCGAAACATGGATAGATGGCAAACTGGCCGGCGGGTTATACGGTGTAGCCATTGGCAAGGCCTTCTTTGGAGAATCAATGTTTTCCCGTGTAACCGATGCCTCCAAAATTGCGCTGGTTTATCTGGCCAGACAGCTGGAGAACTGGGGCTATGGCCTGATCGACTGCCAGATGAAAACCACTCATCTGATGTCATTGGGTGCCCGGGAAATTCCGAGATCACATTTTGCTGAACAACTGAGCGTATTGACTCCCCTGCCCGTCCAAAACGGAAAATGGCTTTTTGATTTTACCTACTCGGGGTAATTGAGATTGTCCATGGATTTTCAGACTACCCGGCGCTATCCCTGCAGTTACCTGCCGGGCCAACTTGCCCGTTCCCGTATCGTAATCACTGACGAAACCATTCCGGACAGTGATATTTATGCCCAGCTGATCCAGCAGGGATATCGCCGCAGTGGTGGCCTGATCTATCGCCCGGACTGCGATTTCTGCCATGCCTGTATCCCGGTACGCATCCCGGTGGAACAGTTTTCCCCCAACCGTACCCAGCGCAGGGTATGGAAGCGGCATCAGCACCTGAAAACTGCCTGTCACCCTCTGCATTTCGATTCTGCACATTTTGCCCTCTACCAGCGTTACCAGAAATCCCGTCACGCAAATGGCAGCATGGATCAGGACGATGAGAACGGGCGAGAGCAGTATTGCAATTTTCTGCTGAAAAGTACGGTGGATTCCTTTCTGGTAACATTCCACGAAGATAATCAATTGCGTATGGTCAGTATCATTGATCAGCTGCCGGATGGACTCTCATCGGTTTACACCTTCTTTGATCCTGAAGTACCCGCATCAAGCTATGGCACTTTCAATATCCTGTGGCAGGCAAACCAGTGCCACACTGACCGGCTGCCTTATCTCTATCTTGGTTACTGGATTGAAAACAGCCAGAAAATGCACTACAAAGCTAACTTCCAGCCCTTGCAGTTGTGGATAAACAACCAGTGGCAATACAAGGAAGCCCGCACAGAAACTGTCCGACATGATGACCCGATATGATGTATAGCCTGCTGCGCCCGCTGCTGTTTCAGCTTGATCCTGAAACTGCTCACACACTGACACTAGATACACTCAACCTGTTGAAAAAAATCGGGTTATTACCTGATCGCGTTATCCGCTGCCAACCCGTTCATGTCATGGGGCTGGATTTTCCCAACCCAGTCGGGCTGGCTGCCGGGCTCGACAAAAACGGGGGCTGTATCCACGCGCTGGCGGCGCTGGGATTCGGCTTTATTGAAGTGGGAACCGTCACCCCGCGCCCGCAAGTTGGCAACCCCCGGCCACGGCTGTTCCGCCTTCCACAGGCAGGAGCAATCATCAACCGGATGGGATTCAATAATGCGGGTGTGGACAGGCTGATTGAAAATGTCCGGCAATCGGATTATCGCGGCATTCTGGGAATCAACATTGGCAAGAATGCAGATACACCGCTGCCGAATGCCGTTGACGACTACCTGATCTGCCTGCGCAAGGTATATCCATACGCGAGCTATATCACAGTCAATATTTCCTCACCCAATACCCAACAGCTCCGGCAACTGCAGAATGAAGCCGAGCTGGGACATTTACTGGGAGCGCTCAAAGCAGAACAGGCCCGGTTGAGTGACCGGCATGGCCGCTACATTCCCCTGGCCGTCAAGATAGCCCCTGATCTGGAATCCGGACAAATTGCTGCAATTGCATCATTGCTGCTGAAGCATCACATGGATGCGGTGATTGCAACCAACACCACCACTGCGCGCGACGGCATTGAGCACCTGCCACACGGTAACGAAAAAGGTGGATTGAGTGGCGCACCATTAACAGAACGCAGCACCACTGTCATTCACCAGCTTGCCAACCATCTCCAGCATGCCATTCCTATCATCGGTGCCGGTGGCATCATGACAGCCCCAGATGCACAATCCAAAATTGAGGCGGGCGCCAGTCTGGTGCAGCTTTATTCCGGATTGATTTATCGCGGCCCGGATCTCGTTACAGAAACCGTGGCATTACTTTGTTCCTGATCTGCTCATGCCGGATAAAAATTTACTGACTGAGAAAATCGACGCTGTTCTGCCGCAAACCCAGTGCGGCCAGTGCGGATTTGATGGATGCCAGCCTTATGCAGAAGCAATTGCTGATGGCCATGCGGACATCAACCAGTGCCCGCCGGGAGGGGATACCACTGCAGCCAGAATTGCAGCGATCCTGAATATTGCCCCTAAGCCGCTAAATACCGCTTACGGCCACCCTAAACCACCTGCCATTGCTGTCATTGATGAAGATTTGTGTATCGGCTGCACATTTTGCCTGCGCGCCTGCCCGGTAGATGCCATCATTGGCGCGGCCAAATATATGCACACCGTTCTGATTGAATTGTGTACCGGTTGCGAGCGCTGTATTGCTCCCTGCCCGATGGATTGCATCAGCATGGTGCCTGTGCCGGAACCGGCCACACCCGAAATCCGGCAGCAAAAAGCAGAGGATGCGCGAAGGCGGTATCACTTTAGAAAATTCAGACTGGCACGCAACCAGCAGCACACAAAGAAACCAGGTCAGGATCCATCAGAAGCAGATACTGCTACCGCCACACAACAGGCAATCAGCGCAAAACAGGCAGCCATTCAGGCCGCCATGGAAAGGGCACGCGCAGCACTGGCTCGCTCTGGCATCCCAATCAAAAATAAATGAATACCGCCACACGCCGGGAAATATTTACCCGCCTGAAAGCAGCCAACCCTCATCCAACAACCGAACTGGAATATGACACCCCTTTTCAGTTACTGGTAGCTGTTATCCTGTCAGCACAAGCTACTGATAAAAGTGTCAATCTGGCGACACGCAAACTATTCGCAGCAGCAGACACTCCCGAACAAATCCTGAAGCTTGGAGAAACCGGCCTCAGCTCATTCATTCAGCGCATTGGCCTGTTTCGCACCAAAACCAGAAATATCCTCGCCACCTGCCAGCTACTGATTGAACAACACAACAGTGAAATACCACGTACTCGCGCGGAACTGGAGAAACTGCCGGGAGTTGGCCGTAAAACTGCCAACGTTGTTCTGAATACCGCTTTTGGCGAACCCACCATCGCAGTCGATACCCATATTTTCCGCGTAGCCAATCGCACTGGTATCGCGCCAGGTAAAAATGTCCTGGAAGTGGAACACAAATTACTCAAGGCAGTGCCAGAAGAATTCCGCCACGATGCCCATCACTGGCTAATCCTGCATGGACGCTACATCTGCAAAGCCCGCAAACCGTTATGCCGGCAATGCCTGATTGTGGATCTATGTGAATTCAAAGAGAAAAATCTGGAAGAAACTCTGGCGCTACTCAAGCAGGACTCTGGTCAGTAACCAGCCAAAAAATACTAATCAGGGTTATTGGACAGCAGCGGCCGCAGAAGCGAAGATAAAAGAAGTTCTGTTGACTACGCCGGGCTGGTACGGGTGAGAAGTTTTGTTGTAGCGTGATAAAACTTTGTCGACATATTTTACAGTTTCAGGATACGGCGGAATGCCACGGTGTTTTTCCACTGCGCCCTCTCCCGCATTGTATGCTGCAGCCACCAGCGCCACATCCCCTTTGAAGAAAGCCAGCAGCCATCTCAAATAAGCCATACCACCCCTGATATTTTCTTCAGGATCAAAAATATTTTTAACCTGAAATCTCTCAGCCGTTGCCGGAATGAGCTGCATCAGCCCCTGGGCATTTTTGGAAGAGACTGCCTGAGCATTGAAGCCGGATTCAACTGAAATCACGGCAAGTACAAGACCCGGATCAATCTCATACTGTGGCGCCAGTTTTTCGACAATCGCCAGAATAGCCCGGTCAATATAAAATCTGGCCGATGTGGTTACAGTATTTCGCGTATAGACTTTTTTATCCAGGCAATCCGGCAGCTGTATCTTCTGATTCACCGGAGATGACATAAATTGCAGCATTCTCTGAGCGTAAACATGCTCCTGCGCAGCTGCCATTTCAAACAACTTGGCAGCAATGCCATCATTACGCTCAACACCACGCCCATTCGCATATACCCACCCCAACGCATATTGCCCTTCAGACGAACCCTGCCTGGCAGCCTGGCAATACAGCTCCACTGCTTTTTTTCTGTCCTGCGGCACACCTTCACCATGCTCATACTGACGTGCCTGCACTACCAGCACTTCAGTATTATTCGAGATACCGGCAGGCTGCGTAATCCGGTCTCCTGTACCATGGGCCACAGCAACATATAACACCAGGAGATTCAGTACAGCCAGTTTGAGGGAGGTATGCATGTTTTATTGCGCTCGAACAGTTAAATTATTGTTTTATTGAATATCAATAGAGCAACAATCATGCCATAAAATAAAAATATGTTGATCCAACACTAACTGTTTGCTTGCAGACAAGAATTTTTGGGAAGCGCCCGACACAATCACAATCAGGAATTGGCTATACCAGAAGTGTAAAAAAATCCGACAAACTGATATTTAGCAAGCTTCACGATTCACTCTCAAGCGGCACCCGGTATACACGCACCTTGCCGATATTTTGTTTATTGACTGAAACAACCTCGAAAATCAGACCATCAACCGTAATCTTCCCTCCCGCAGCAGGAATGTCACCAAATTGCCAAAGCAAATACCCTCCCAGGGTAGAGTAACGCTCCGCTTCATCCACTAGATCATGCTCCAGCAAAGTTGATGCCTTACGGATACTGATCCATCCATCCATCAGCCATGATCCGTCAGCCTGCTGCTCGGCCACCAGTTTTTCTTCACCCGCATCCAGAAACTCACCTGCAATTGCCTCCAGAATATCTGCCGGGGTAACGACACCTTCAACCGATCCATATTCATCCACGATCACCGCCATCTGTAACGGCTGATTACGCAGCTGCTCCATCAGCTTTATCACCGGAACCCGCTCAAGTACCACAATGGGGTGGCGCAACGATTTTTCCGGATTGATCTTCCCCTCTTCCAGAATATCGCGCAGCAGATCCTTGGCAAAAGCAGCGCCTACAAATTCATCGACGTTACCGTGCGACAGCAGAAAACGAGAATGGCCGCTCCCGATAATTTTTGCCCGGATCTCATCACTGGAAGATTCCAGATCCAGCCAATCAATATCAGTGCGCGGTGTCATGATTGATATAGCCGGGCGCTCTGCCAGTGTCAGCACTCCCTCAATCATTTCCTTTTCCTCCCGGGCAAACAAATCGTTTTCAGCAACCTGTTGCGCGATCACTTCAGATGTTTCACCCAGGCCGACTTCACCATGCCGCCCACCAAGCAATCTCAACACAGCCTCTGCAGTACGATCCCGCAAATCTCCGGTAGTAATCAGCTTTTCCTTATTGTGTCTGGCAATCTGATTGAATGTCTCAATCAGGATTGAGAAGCTGATCGCAGCATAGAGATAACCTTTCGGAACACTGTAATTGAATCCTTCGATCACGAGCGAAAACCCGATCATCATCAGAAAGCCCAGGCAAAGAATAATCACAGTGGGATGTTTGGAAATAAAAGTCATCAGCGGAGCAGAAGAAATCATCATGATCACAACAGCAATAACAACGGCAATCATCATCACAGCCAGGTGATCCACCATACCCACAGCAGTAATCATGCTGTCCAGTGAAAAGATTGCATCCAGCACAATGATCTGAACAATAACCTGCCAGAAAACCGCGTGAACCTTCTTACCTTCTTTCCCCCCATCCTGCCCTTCCAGCCGCTCGTGCAGCTCCATTGTTCCTTTGAAAAGCAGAAAAACACCACCGAACAGAAGAATAAGATTTCGCCAGGACAAATCAACACTGAAGAGCGTTAACAACGGTGTGGTCAGCGTTATCATCCAGGAAATGGAAGCAAGCAGCAGAAGGCGCATGATCAGCGCCAGAGAAAGACCGACGATACGCGCCCTGCCACGCTGATGTGGCGGCAGTTTATCCGTCAGGATCGCGATGAAAACCAGGTTATCAATCCCCAGTACGATTTCAAGAATAACCAGTGTTGCCAGCCCTGCCCATGCAGCAGGATCAGCCAACCAATCAAAAAGCACTTTTTTGTAACCTGTGAATAAATTAAAGAATAGCAATCAAGGAGCTGAAATACCCGGGTTCAAATGAACACCCGCTCAGATAACAGCCAGGCAGAATCAGGGCAATAACCCCGCTATCCTTATAAACCCAACAAACCAGACCTTTTATCAGACAACCAATTTACTGTGAAACCCACTACGGCGTGATGCTTAATCACACCCCGCCGTACTTCTCAACAACCTGAATACAACTTATGCCGATCAATCCCCAAACACAGCTTCAATCGTCGAGGCAGTCAGTATTCTTTCGCCCCAGGAGAGTCGTGTTTGCGAATCTGCAGCTCTAACACGGCTGCATGTAAATTCATTTAACGGGCCAAATTTCCGTTCCAGCAGCCATAGCAAGAATTCAGCTTCGCCTTCCAGCCGCCCTTCCTGGTGCCCCTGCTCCAATCCCTGCTCCAATCCCTGCTCCAACCCCTGCTCCAATCCCTGCTCCAATCCCTGCTCCAATCCTTTTTGCAGTCCTTCCCGCAGTCCTTCCCGCAGTCCTTCCCGCAGTCCTTCCCGCAGTCCTTCCTCAATTCCTTGCTGTTTCCAATCTTTAGTCCAGTCCTTGACGCGTTCTGAGAGCATACTTTTTACCTCCTGTAGGTCGTGAATCTCGTTAAAGCTGGTGCCTGGCACCCTGCCCGGCAGAAAGACCCGTTTGAGCCAGATGACGAATGCCCGCCGCAACCCGTCCTGTTCAGATGATTGTAACCAGGCGATCAGGGCTTGCAACACCTGCTCAACATCCTGCGGAGTGCGGCTGTTTTCCAATCTGAACAAGGCTGCTGTCAGGTTACGCTGCTCCGCCAGCTCATGTTCATTGTAGCTGCCTTCGTCCAGCAGCAGGTAAGTGAGCTGCGGCCGGTAGCGATCCAGTCCCCCGGGCGCAGGAAGGATCAGCTCTCCCATATTTACCGGCGCCTGCCAGCGGTTATCGCCATTGTACAAAACGACTGGCAGCACCGGCGGTAACTGCTCTCCGGTTTTGATGGACTCGCTGCGGATGAGGTCCTGATAGAGCAAACCGACATAGGTCATGATACGCACCGCCATGAACCAGTCTACGGTAGATTGAAACTCCAGCAGCAGGTAGACGTACAACCATTCTCCCTCTTTACCTCGACTCCGACGCAAGCGTCAGATAATATCGTCCTGCCGCTCCCGCAGATCATCGCTGACGTAACTGCCGTTAATTTTCTCCAGCGTAGAAAAATCCAGCTCATGCACCCACTCTTCCCGCACAAAACCGCGCAGCAAGTCCGCTACCATCTCAGCATGGGAAAACAGCAGTTTATACCCGTGATCGTGATCCATTGAGCCAGTGTAGCACTATAAAACTTTCACAAACCGTTTCCAGATCATAAGTAATGGTTGTATCAACGAATATCACAGCTAATGCCAAGCCTTCAAATAAATGAAAATATCCCCCGTCTCCATTAAGAGACCAATAATATTCAGCAAAAACAACCCATTACACAAATCAGTATTTTTTTTGCAAATTACAACGACAACTCTCCTGCATCAGGAAACAAAATTCAGCACAAGCACTTGATTAAAAATAATTATTTTTATTGGCATGAATATTGCTCATAACAAAAGCATTATTTTAAAAAATCAATGATTCACTTATCCCCGCTTTTTTAAGGAACCTCTGCACAGCTTCGTCATTGCGAGGAGTATAGCGACGTGGCAATCCATAAGACGTTGATTTAATTGATGTAGCGGATTGCTTCCTGCCACGTTGCACTCGCAGTCGCAATGACGAGATTCGAGGTTAATCAGAGGTTTCTTAAAGGCAACACTTTTCGGGCTGACTTTGTTCAATCTAAAAAATATTTATGAGGAATACAGCTTATGCAAATCGTGAATCTGCCCACGCCAACAGTTGTGGCAAGGAATATCCGACCGACACCCCTTGCAACCAGCTTCTACTCTCCTGATTACACCTCGTCTGATCGCGACACTCCGCAGCTTCCACCTTTACAGAAACACCAGCTGCCACAAAGCCTGAAAAATTATCAGGATCACGCCGAACCAGATTGCCTCCTCCTGCAGCGCAACGGTTACAGCATCCACCTGATCAATTCATTCAAGCAGCGCATCAAAGCTACTACACTCATCAAGCGCATGTATGCCTCGCGCGGTTATCAAACTGAAAGCTCATCTGTTTTTTCGGCATCCTCCAACCAGTACACCTTCGAAGCACGCCAATCCGGACAACTTGTCGGCACCCTGACACTCACTATCGATACCGATACTCGATTGCTCGCCGATACACTCTACCAAACAGAGCTGGATCAATTTCGTCAGAAGGGGCAAAAACTGTGTGAAGTTTCCAAGTTGGCTTTTTGCCCGGAAAGCAGCTCGAAAGAAATTTTTGCCTCGATATTTCACATGGCTTATATTTTTGCTCATCGTATCCACGGTGTAGATGATGCTTTCATCGAAATCAACCCGCGCCATGCTCCCTTTTACAAACGCATGCTCGGCTTCCAGCAAATTGGTGAATTACGCACCTGCCCACGCGTCAATGCACCAGCAGTATTACTCCATCTGAATCTGGCATATATGAAAGAACAAATCACCACCCAGGCAGGGCAATTCACCCAAAAAACAAAGAGTATCTATCCATATTTCCTTTCCCGAAACAAAGAAAGGGAAATTACCCGGCTTATTCAGGCAAAACAAACCAACCACACACCATTTTTCATCCGGAAACCAAGCTTCAGCCATCATCTCAGTTACTTGCAGCCAGCATAAAACCAGAACCATAGCCACTTTACGCTGCCTAACAGCCAGAAGCTCAAGGCTAATGCTGCGCTTCGTCGGGATCTGCTCCAACATGTACCGGGGCAAGGAGCATGATATGCTTTAACCGTTTTGGTTTTACATCGGAAATACAGCTATGGCACTGACAAAAGAAGATGTTGCTGAAATCAGGGAACTGATTGGAGAAGTTATCACTGAACGGCATCCAGAGATAACGAACAACAATGTCCGCTATGAACTGGAAATCAGAGAAAGAATCCTCCGTGTAGAAGAGGGATTAAAACACCAGCGCAAGCTGATGCAGGAAGGCTTCAAGCGCATGGACCAGCGCTTCGAGCAAATGGAAAAGCGGTTTGAACAGATCGACAAACGCTTCGAACAAGTCGATAAACGCCTCGAACAGGTCGATAAACGTTTTGAGCAGATGGATAAACGCTTCGAACAGATCGACAAGCGTTTTGAAGCCATGACAGCGCGCCTGGATCGCTTCATGGTATGGTCATTTGCTACCACACTCACAGTCGGTGGCATTGTTGTGGCTGCAATCAAATACCTGCCTTGAATCCATCGCCACCATGCAATCCAGCGACAACCTATCGCTTACACAGCAACTGACCACCCTGTTGTCACGCTATCCCATGATCAAACTGGCGATATTATTTGGCTCCCGGGCAGATCCGGCACGTACAAAACATTTCGGCAGTGATATTGATTTGGCAATTATGACTACCGAACCAACCAGCAGTCACTTTAAAATGGAGTTGATGCAAGCTATCAGCATCGAGCTGGATTGTCCGGTAGATATCGTAGTCGTCAATGATGCACCCGAACCGATATTGGGAGAAGTACTCAAAGGTCAGCGCTTGTTAGGTGATCACAACACCTACGCCCAACTGCTCACCCGCCATCTACTGAATACGGCTGATTTTCTCCCGTTGCGACAACGCATATTGAAGGAGCGGCGCGACCGATGGATACAATCATCCTGACTGAAAAGCTGGAATCACTCAGACGATGTGTGCAACGCATTGAAGAAAAGCAGCCACGCCATATTGATGAGCTGAAACAAAGTATTGATCTGCAAGATATTCTGGTACTTAATCTCACACGTGCCATACAGCCGTGCGTTGATATCGGCAGCCATCTTCTCAGCCAAACCAACTGCCCAGCACCGCGAACAATGGGCAACGTATTTACTCTACTGCAAGAAGCAAACATCATTTCACCCAACCACCAGCCAGCAACTAAAAAAGCGGTTGGCTTCAGAAATATTGCGATACACCAGTATGAAGCAATCAACTGGGGAAATTGTCTACGCAATCAGCCAACGTGCTCCTCAGGATTTTTGCCGATTATCACGGGAAATCAGCCACTATGCCGGGCTGTAATTCTTCCACCTAAACTGCGCTAGCCAAAATTTTCACATTTTATCTTGTCTTTACAAATAGCATTGTCGGTGAAATAACCACTCCCTTCACTGCTACGTCCTTGTGAGATAAGCAACCACCGAAGCAATCCAGATTAACCGTTTAACGAAGGAGATCAGTCATCCTCTACAGCCTGCTAGCCATTGCTGGATCGCCACGTCGCGTTGCCCCTCGCGAAAGCGGCAGCAAAAGTATAAGAAGTGCTTGTGATAAAATTTCAGAAGCATCTTATTCTTAATTAATTCGTGGTTATGCCGCTGAACAAACAGAGGAAAATTCTTTTCTGTTCTATCCAATTTGCAAGTCAAACGAGGTGTTTTATGAACCAATCACGTACGCTTCCACCTGCTTTAACGGGAGATCACAGTCAGTTGCCCACACAGGTACGGCAAGAAATTCGGGCACTTAGTGGTGCGCAGCCAAAAGCATTTTTTATACAAGCATTCGGCGCATGGGCTGTGATTATTGCAACAATTGCGCTGGCTACTCATGTCGATAATATCTGGACGACATTGCTGGCTCTGCCTATTATTGCCACCCGTTTCAATATTTTAGGGTTATTAGTACACGAACAGGTGCATCAACTTGGTTTGCGAGGAAGATACGGAGACATTATCGCCAATATTCTGACCGCTTATCCGATAGGAATAACAGTAGAAGATTACGCCAAAGTCCATTTATCCCACCACAAATATTATTTCACTGAAGATGATCCAGATTTTTTGCGCAAGGCTGGGCCCGATTGGACATTTCCCATGTCAATCTCTCACCTGATCAAACTATTATTAAGCGACTTGTGTGGGCTCAGCTTCTTAAAACTATTAAAAGGCAAAAAGTTGGAAAACAAACAGATTTATAAACGTCTGCACCCCAGTCCAAAATGGCTGCGACCAGCTTTTTATATTGGATTAGCTATTTCATTAACTTATTTTGAACTGTGGCCAATATTTCTGGTGTATTGGCTACTGCCACTCATGACATTTATGACGCTAATTGTGCGCCTCGGAGCAATTTGCGAACATGTTTATAACCTGCCCCAAGCAGGAATTATTGAATCCTCCCCACTCATTATTTTAAGCTGGTGGGAAAAGCTGTTATTACCCAATCTCAATTTTGCACTACATGCCTACCATCATTTCTTTCCCGGAGTGGCTTGGTGCAACCTGCCCAAAGTACACAAAATATTTGAACGGGAAAATATGGTTAACGAGGAAGCGGTATTTCATGGTTATTGGGCATATCTGCAATATCTGCAATATCTGCAAAAACGCAATGTAAATCTGTATGACGGCCTGCAACCCACCAATAATCCTGATTCACGATAAAAAACAGCCTTCATCAGGAATATAATCTGTGAAACCATTAGAAAGCCCCGTATTACCGGGGCTTTCTAATGCAATGGACACCAAGAAGAAATTATTAACTTCTTTTACGGGTTACAACGCCCATTCCCAAAACACCTAACGCCAACAAGGCCAGAGTAGCAGGTTCTGGTACTTTGCGTAACGCATCAATCTTACCTTGCTGTGTTACAACAAGTTGGGAACAATTTCCACCAAGTGTAAAGTCGTTACATACATATGAGGCACTGGCAGGAGTAAAAATTTGGTTCGTCGTATCTAATGCAAAAAATACCTGTCCTGGCAATAGGTTGTTGCCATTTTTGTCCTGAAAAAGTGACGAAGTTACTTCGCTTGTTAACGAAAAAAACAGGTTAGAAGTACCACTCGTATTCACCGCACCATAAAAATTTGCCAGTGAACCACCTGAAGGGCTTTCCGGAGTAAATGTGGCAAGTACAGCGGGATTACCTGATATGTGCAACGTGGCCGCCCCCACCCCGGCATCAAACACATAACTGGTTGCCCCAGTCACCAAATCATGGCTCGTAACCGTGCCACTCAAGCCACTAAATTGATATTCAATCGTAATCGGCAAAAGAGATGGGGCGCCAAAATCACACCCCCCCATGCAATTATCAGGGGTATATGTTATGGAATATAGGCCACCATAGTTGGTAAATTTTGAGCCAGCAACGATATTCCCACTTGCATCCAGCTGCTGGGTTACCGTGGTCTGACCACCGGAGACAACCAGATGACCAATATTACTTACCCCTGAATAACCTGGGAGATTCATCTTCCAAGCATCCAGAATCTCTGCCTGAGCCGGCACGCTCATCATTGCTGCCGACCCCGCTAATAATGTTGCCACTACTGCTAATCTCTTAAATTCCATGATTACCTCCGTACGTTATATTAACCATTAGGGACACCCCTGCTTACAGTAGAAGCACGATCCGTGCCGAATATTTTTAACTATATTTATCATAAATTTAGCCACAGCCATGTAATTAATTCACCAAAAGTGTAAAAAAAACCGACTTCCATTTATTTATTCAACATTCCACATTAGCTTATTTAGTGGCAGCCGTACTGAACGCGATGTCGGTGACGAAGAAGTACCAACACGGCACATAAAAACAGCTTGTTGCGATGCAGTATCTGCCAACGCATGGAATTTTTCTGCCAGTTCATTTATTTCCTGGTTGATCTTCTCCAGCTGGGATGGCTCTACTTGCTGAATTGCATACCAATTGAAAATAACCGGAGTCATCTCTGGTTGCAAAAACAGATTATTAGCCGCACAAGTTAGCCACACACGCTGCATCATCATACCGGCCGCAACAAAATCAAGCAGGGTTTGTGGCGCTCTGTTTGCCTGAATCAATAAATGACTCGCACAAAACATTGCTGGCAAAAAATCCAGTTGAATACGTGGTGCAATTGTTCCAAACAGATAGCGATTAAAAAAATCGAGGCGCTCCCAGCTTTGCATAACCCAGCGCATTAATTGAGCGGTTGATGTGTCTACCCCTACAGCACGCTCGGGTATGCGATCTTGACTGAATGTAGCACCCCATTCGATGATTTGCTTATGCACTTGATACGCTTCCGGGCAGGTTAGGCGAATATGTGCATTTTGCCAAAGCAGGCTGGCTACTTTACGGCGGTCTAACCAGGTCTCAAAAAATTTTACTGTGTACTCTTCACCTGCTGCTGCTTGTACTGCCGCACGTTGAATGGCAGTTAACGGGGTTGTTTTCATTAACCGCCTTTGAACAGTGCGCGTTTTAATAAACGGATAGAGTGCATCAGATTGCAATGCTGTATTCGGTTCAAATTTCATATCATAGACTGGTGCGGTATCCGGAGTATTTGCCCGATGTTGCCAAGTGGCTTCTAACCCATGCCGAGTGGCTGCAATACGAATGGTTTCCAGCAAAGCACCATGCGCCATGTAGCTGGCACGCCCTGCAAAATCATACAAACACCAGTCACGCGTATCATGGCCATGCACTGCTATATGCTTATGGTTAATAATCTCAAAACGCCAAGGTTGCGTATTATCCCCACTGGGCGCCCAGCGCGCTGTATCGAGAATTTCCAGTAATACATCATGATCAGACATTATCACCTCCCGCAGATTGCATGCGCGCAAGCAATTTGCGAGCAGCCAGTATCCCAATGCGCTGGAAAGGATTGCGATTACCGCCTGGCCGCCAAGTTTTTACCAATTTATTTTTATAAGCATCAAAATGATAGCCATGCGGTGCGGCAACTATTTTTCCCCTCTCAAGCAGGATTTTCAACGCTTCAGTTGCTGCCAACCCACAACAAAGCTGGCATCCTATAATCGTAGAAGGACTTTTGCGTTGCAGAAAGTTGACTTGTGATGAATCTACCAAGTAACCACGTTGTAGCATGGCTGGCGATAAACCTAGCAGAAAACGAATCAGCATTTCCTGCTCGGTATGCCCCTCCAAACAAAAATACTGCTCAAAAGACATTTTATCCGGTAAAAAAACTAACACAGCTGCACCCATACCTAAAGGAGCAGCTGTAACAGCAGGAATTCCCAGCTGATGACAAGCAGCAAAAACAGCTCTGCGAGCAGGTAACGCAAAGAAATCTAATCCATCAATATATAAATCTACGCCTTGCAAAAAATTGGTCAGATTTACTTCGTTTACACCATCCGGAAATTGTGTGATTTTCAGAGCTGGATTGATGTCACACGCCATGTCAGCCAGTACTTGCACTTTAGGTTTGCCCAAAGAAGATGCCATTGCACCCGCTTGACGATTAAAATTGGCAAGCTCAAACGTATCAAAATCAGCTATGTTAAAAGCGCCGATTCCCAACCTAGTCAATGTCAAAAGATGCCCACCTCCAACCCCTCCCATTCCGGCAATTGCAATACGTTTGTTACATAGTAACAATTGCTCAGCTTCTGTAACCCAACCTATATTGCGCGAGAACGCAACTTTATAATCAAAATTGTTCATTTTTATCCGTTTTTAGGTTGATTTACAATTAAGAAACCTCTGATTAACCTCGAATCTCGTCATGGCGACTGCGAGTGCAACGTGGCAGGAAGCAACCCACCGCATCAATGAAATCAACATCTTATGGATTGCCACGTCGCTACGCTCCTCGCAATGACGAAGTTGTGCAGAGGTTCCTTAACCGTTTGTACACTATTTTTTTAACAAAACAATCCTAAATTTTATGGCTCAACTTAAATTAGCCTTTCGTAATCTTACCCGCCATAAACGACGCAGCGCGATATCCCTCGGCACAGTTACCTTTGGCGTTGCTGCCTTATTATTGGCCAGTGGTTTCATTGAGTGGATTTTTCAGGATTTTCGTGAAACCACCATCCATTCACAACTGGGTCATATACAGATCGTTAAACCAGGTTATTTTGTAACCGGCAAAGCTGACCCTTACCATTTTTTATTTACGGGTGATCCCAGCAAGAATCTGTCGGAAAATTTTACACTCTCAGATGGCAGCCATCCCATCAAAACAGTGGTGCCACGTTTGAGCTTTAGCGGTTTACTTAGTCACGGAGATGCCACACTATCTTTTGTAGGTGAAGGAATTGATCCGCAGGAGCAAGCGCATTTTGGCAACGCACTCAAAATTTCATCTGGCAGTCATTTATCGGCTGATCAGCCCCATCAACTGATTATGGGCGAAGGGCTGGCGCGCAATCTGGGTGTAACGGTAGGCGATCAGGTCGTGTTGCTGGTGAACACGGCAACCGGTGGGATCAACGCAGTTGAAATGACAGTGGGTGGGTTATTTACAACTGTCACCAAATCCTATGATGATAGTGCGCTGCGCCTGCCAATCAATACTGCACAGCAACTGTTGCGCACGCAAGGAGTGCATAGTTGGGTCGTGCTGCTAAACGATACCAACCAGACGGATGCCACTTTAACGGCGTTACGTAACAAATTGTCAGCAGATCGTTTTGAAATTGTGCCTTGGTATCAATTGGCTGATTTTTACAATAAAACCACGGTGCTGTTTTCCAAACAGGTACAAGCCATCAAGCTGATTATTGCACTCATTATTTTGCTGGGTATTTCCAACACCATGACCATGAATGTGATGGAACGCACCGGAGAGATTGGTACCGCCATGGCACTAGGTGTAAAGAAAATCGACATTTTGCGTCAATTTTTATGTGAAGGCGCACTGATTGGCGGTATAGGTGGCATATTGGGTATGCTAATCGGATTACTGCTTGCTACCATCATTTCTGCTATTGGCATCCCCATGCCGCCCCCGCCCGGCATGGCACGTGGCTATACTGGAGAAATTCTCATTACCCCCGATATGCTGCTGGAAGCACTGGCATTGGCGATTATCACCACCCTCATTGCCAGCCTCTACCCTGCCTGGAAAGCCTCCCGCATGCAGATCGTCGATGCGCTTAGACATAACAGATAAAACAGCAAATGCCTATTTTCTTTACACATTAACCTAATAATAATGCCATTGGAATGAAAAAGATAACTGGTTCCCCTCATTGAAACGATTGTGCTGGATTGCTTCAACCCGTTGGGTTTCGCAAAGACAACCTGACAATTTTTCCACTGTGCTGGATTGCTTCGTCGGCCATGCCTCCTCGCAAGGACGCTTTTTTCACCGTCATCGCGAGACCTGCAAGGTCGCGGTGATCCAGCAACTATGGTTGCATAAGTGCAAAAAATAACTGGTTTCTTTTGTTGAACGGTTGAGCTGGGTTGCTTCGTCGGTCTATGCCTCCTCGCAAGGACGCTTTTTTCACCGTCATCGCGAAGCCTGCAAGGCTGTGGCGATCCAAGGTGGCAAGGCAACAGAGGGATTGGATTGCTTCGTCGGCCTATGCCTCCTCGCAAGGACGATGTAACGGGAAAAATGGGATACTTCACCAGTTGCGCGTTTCGCAATGGCAACCTGACAATTTTTCCACTGTCCTGGGTTGCTCCCCACCTGCGATGGTCGCAAGAACGCTTTTTTCACCGTCATCGCGAAGCCTGCAAGGCTGTGGCGATCCAGGGTGGTAAGGCAACAGAGGAACTGAGTTGCTTCGTCGGCCTATGCCTCCTCGCAAGGACACTTTTTTCACCGTCATCGCGAAGCCTGCAAGGCTGTGGCGATCCAAGGTGGCAAGGCAACAGAGGGATTGGATTGCTTCGTCGGCCTATGCCTCCTCGCAAGGACGATGTAACGGGAAAAATGGGATACTTCACCAGTTGCGCGTTTCGCAATGGCAACCTGACAATTTTTCCACTGTCCTGGGTTGCTCCCCACCTGTGGTGGTCGCAAAGACGGTTTTTTACGCCGTCATCACGAGACCTGCAAGGTCGCGGTGATCCAGCAATTATGGTTGCATAAGTGCAAAAAATAACTGGTTTCTTTTGTTGAACGGTTGAACTGGGTTGCTTCGTCGGCCATGCCTCCTCGCAAGGACACTTTTTTCACCGTCATCGCGAAGCCTCCTCGCAAGGACGACGTAATGAGAAAAATGGGATACTTCACCAGTTGCGCGTTTCGCAATGGCAACCTGACAGTTCTTCAAATAAACCTATTACCCTCTGCTCTGCCTGAAAAATCCTGCATGCTACATTCTTGTCTCAGTGGGGAGTACAGAAGATAAAATACTGTCGGAATAACGTGGCGCCCTATTTCCGAGTCAATTCATTTATGAACATAAAAATAAACTTAGATAGCCATAACTATGATTGAAAAAATGATCAGGGTTTTATTATTACTAATTTTTCTGGTTACCACGCCTGCCGTTGCGGTAGATGTTGCGCCACGTATCAGTGATCAGGAAATTATCGAATCCCTGGCTGAGCTCAAAGCTGGACAGAAAACTTTGGAAGAGAAGATGGATCTGCGTTTCAATACTATGCAGGAGCAGATGAATCAGCGTTTTACTGCCATACAGGAGCAGATAGATCAGCGCTTTATCGCTGCGGATCAGCGTTTTACTGCGATAGATCAACGTTTTACTGCCATGCAGGAGCAGGTGGATCAACGTTTTATTGCGGTGGATCAGCGCTTTGAGGCTATTGAGCGGCGGCTGGATTTTATCCAGCAACTGATGCTGGTAACGATTGCCGGTATATTTGGCCTGATCGGTTTTATTATATGGGATCGTTATTCCACGCTACGGCCCATGGATACGCGCCTGCGCCGGCTGGAAGAAGATCTTGAACGCGACCTGGAGCTGCAGTCTCCTGAAGGGTCAAAGCTTACGCGGCTGATTCATGCCTTGCGCGAGCTCGCCAAGGAAGATAAAAAAGTTGAGGCGATTTTGCGCAGTTTTTCATTGTTATAACCACAATCTTCCATATAGTTTCAGGAAGCCATGTTCAAACTCGCGTTACGCAACATTCTCCGCCAGAAAATCCATACGCTTATGACACTGGCAGCTGTGATCACCGGGGTTGCCGGTATCATTCTGGCCGGAGGGTGGGTGCAGGACATCTATGTGCAACTGGGTGAGGCGCTTATCCATTCACAAAGCGGCCATTTGCAGGTTTACCACCAGGGATATTTTGCTGCCGGCTCACGTTCCCCGGAAAAATTCCTGATGAATGAACCTGATACGATCAGACAGCGTATTGCCAGCGAGGCAGGGGTTGAACAGGTCATGGCGCGACTTAATTTTTCCGGACTGCTCAATAACGGCAAAAGTGATCTGCCAATTATTGGCGAAGGGGTAGAGCCTCAGCTGGAGGCCAGCCTGGGCAGTTCTGTACGGATCACAGCAGGGCGGCAACTGAACGACAGCGATACATTTGGCATTCTGCTGGGAAAAGGTGTCGCACAGGCACTGCAGCTGAAACCAGGTGATCCGGTCACGTTGCTGGTTAACACACTCGATGGCGCGCTCAACAGCCTGGATTTTCAGGTAACCGGTATTTTTCAGAGTTTCTCCAATGACTTTGATGCACGTGCTGTCAGGATTCCATTGGCAGCCGCACAGGAACTGCTCGGCACCAGAGGAGTCAATGCACTTGTTATTTCGCTGAAGCACACAGAGGAAACCGACTCCGTCGCTGCCCGACTGAAACAATCATTAACGCCATCCGGACTGGAAGTCAAAACCTGGGTGGAACTCAACGATTTCTACGAAAAAACGGTGGAAATGTATAAAGGGCAGTTTGGTGTGCTGCAGATCATCATTCTGATCATGGTGCTGCTGAGTGTTGCCAATAGTGTCAACATGAGCATTTTTGAACGGACAGGTGAGTTTGGCACGATGATGGCGCTTGGTAACCGCAGTGACCAGGTATTCCGGCTGATCTTCAGCGAGAATCTGCTACTGGGGCTGATCGGAGGAAGCCTGGGAGTAATTGCTGGTGTGTTACTGGCCATGGCAATTTCTGCCACAGGCATTTCCATGCCACCACCACCCAATGCGGATATTGGTTATACCGCCCGCATTCAGATTGTACCTTCAGTCTTGTTACTTGCACTGAGCACTGGTTTTATCGCCACTGTGTTAGCTGCAATCCTTCCAGCCAGACATGTCTCACACATCCCCGTTGTCGAAGCACTACGACAAAACATATAAGTGTAAATCACCGCGTCGCGGCCATGCTGCCTCGTGAAGGCGAAGTGTGGTGTGCTGTCATTGCGAAACAGCGCAGCCGCCGCAGCAATTCAGCAGCAATGGTGACAAAACCGCTGGATCGCCACGGCCTGCGGCCTCGCGATGACGTATATGGTATGTCGTCTTTGCGAAACCCAACGGGTTGAAGCAATCCAGTACAGCTGTCACAATGAAAAAGGCGGTAGTTTCACGCACTTTACTACCGTCACTACTGGATCGCCACATCCTTGCAGGGTTCGCGATGACGAAATACGCGCCTTTGCGAGCACCTTGGTGCGAAGCAATCCAGTATAACCATCACAACAAGGAAAACTGGATCACCGCGTCGGCCATGCTGCCTCGTGAAGGCGAAGTGTGGTGTGCTGTCATTGCGAAACAGCGCAGCCGCCGCAGCAATTCAGCAGCAATGGTGACAAAACCGCTGGATCGCCACGGCCTGCGGCCTCGCGATGACGTATATGGTATGTCGTCTTTGCGAAACCCAACGGGTTGAAGCAATCCAGTCAGCTGTTCAATAGGGAACCGCTATAACAACGGTGATTGATCAAAAAGAAAAACGCAGTTCGGTATACACCCTGTCGCTATGGTCAAAGCGGCCGAACAATCCGGTGGGAGGACCATTAAAAATATCAGCACCTGCCGCCATCTTCCAGTTTCTGGCAAAATTCCAGGTAAGGCGCGGGCGGAGCATCCATTCATCCCGGTTAAGACTGTGTATCAATAAAATCTGCCCCTGAAAATCCCGCCACAACTCTTTCTGCAGAAAAATGCTGCCTCCGCTCTCCCATTTGTCCTGAAAAATATCCCGATCATAGCCTAGGTAAATCCGCTGGAAGAACTGCAGGTTCAGGCGAACGTCCAGCGGCAGGCTGAAATCCAGTCCCAATGCGTAATCAATCGTATCCTGCCTGGCCAATCCATCCAGCGCAGTTGGGCGGGTCACGTTAAAGCGGCGCCCGTGTGTGTAGACCAATTCCCCCTTGAGTACGGCCATCCCCAGATCTTTAGTCACAGTACCACCTGCCTGATCAATCTTATTATGGCGTGCCTGGAACAGTAGTGGCTCCCAGGCCTGACTGATCCGATAGAACGTAGGGGCAGCATCAAGGCTGTGATAATAAAAAGCAGAAACATCCCAGCCATTCACTAATTGGGATAGTCGGACGCCGTAGTTTGAATTGGCAACATTGCGCCCGGCACGATCCTCTTTTAAAAAGTTGACTGGCGCAGCAACAGGTAGTCTGAATGGATAAAAATCAGCACCCGGTCGGCCAATTTCATCCAGACTGGCAAACGGGATCCAGATAAAATCAGCGTGAAAGTCGTTTTTAGAGTACTCGGTTCGAACTGCCCATTGCGGGATGCGCATAATGTCGAAATCGGGCAATACGAATTCACGCATATCTCTGGCAGAAACAACATCTGCAAAAAACAACCCAACCATTTCTCCCCAGACAATATGCTGACGGCCTACGCGAATGTCGAAATCAGCAACAGAGAAATCCAGGTAATTTTCCCGCAAAAACAGCTCTAATCGCTGGTCACGGCGAACCTGTCGCGGGTAAAAATCAGATATATCATAGATTGCATCGTAATCAATCCGGGCGCTCAGCTTCCATTTGACACTCGGGCTCAACTGCCCAAGATTTGATAATTCTGTACGTAAACGCAGTTTTGAAGCATGCCTGGGATGGGCCACAGTATCGGCAAATTCCAGTTGCGAAAAACCGCGCCAGGAAGCCGTCTGGTGAAATGGCTGCTGTGGCCGGATGGTATCATTTCCACCATTTTCAAAAAGGTCATCCAGTGTGGAAGCCTGCGCTATCTGCCCGATATTCACTCCGTTTGCGGAAAGTGGTATAGCGCCTGAGGAATTGCAGAAATTCGCGCTCCACAACACCATCAGCAACAGGAACAGAACCCCGGTTTTTCCGGCTGACTGCCTTGTGATCTGTGAAGAACTGGCCGCCACCACACCTCGTCTTTGTGAGGCAGTCGTGCCGAAGCAATCCAGTACAGTGCTATGGGAGTGTAGAATCATCACCTATCAGTCAGGTATGAACAACGGCATCTTCCCCGACCAGCTGTCCATCTTCAATGCGCACCAGGCGCTCTGCCATGGCCATTACTTTGGCATCGTGCGTTGAAAAAATAAAAGTGGTGCCACTGTTACAATTGATTTCTTTCATTAACTGGAGAATACCTTCTCCAGTTTTGTGATCGAGATTGGCAGTTGGCTCATCTGCCAGGATGATTTTGGGGTGTGTGGCAAGTGCGCGGGCAATAGCAACCCGCTGGCGCTGACCACCACTTAGCTGGTTGGGCCGATGGCCGGCAAACTCACGTAACCCGACGATGTCGAGAAATTTCGCAATTCTCTCACGACGTTCTGCAGTACTTAATTCCCTGAATTGCAGTAAAGGGTATTCGACATTTTCTTCAGCAGACAAGACAGAGAAAAGATTAAATGTCTGAAAAATAAAGCCGATAGTTCTAGCTCTGAGTTCTGATAACTGATCCGGTGTTTGTCCGCTGGTATCGCGGTCATTGATATAAATTTTTCCAGAAGAAGGCGTATCGATGCAGCCAATCAGATTGAGCAATGTTGATTTTCCACTGCCTGAAGGGCCGGCAATCGCCAGAAATTCACCATCTTCAATCTGCAGGTTAATGTCTTTGAGTGCATGAACCTGGTTTGAGCCTAATTTATATTCTTTGAATACATTTTCAATGCGGACGATACTCATTTATCTGACCCTGAATGAATGGTTTCAGGATAGTCTAATCCGGACAGTTTGCTCATGGAGATTGAATATGAACTTGCATTCCTTATTTTTTTCATTGATTACGGGTTATTTTTTACTGATCCCCGGAGGAGTGGCGATTTCCTCCCCGGCAGAAACCGGCAAATCCGGCATAACCGCTCAAAGTATACTGGAAAAGGCTGACGAAATTCGCTTCCCACGGGAGAGCTTTCAGGTCAATGTCGCCATTCGTACCTCATTACCAGATCATGCTGAAGATCTGTACCGCTATCAGGTGTTATCCAAAGGAAATGAAAACAGCATTGTAAGGATTATCGAGCCCGCTTCCGAACGCGGCCAGACAATTCTCATGAAGGGACGTGATCTGTGGATTTTTATGCCCAGTGTCTCGCAGCCAATACGGCTATCACTCTCCCAGCGGCTGACTGGCCAGGTTGCCAACGGTGATATTGCCCGCGCCAACTTTACCGGCGACTACCACCCGCAACTGCTGCGTAACGAATCTATCAATGGTGAAGACTACTATGTCCTTGAACTTACTGGTATAGATCGCTCAGTCACTTACCAGAAAGTACTGTTATGGGTAAATCAATCTGATTTCAGGCCGTTTAAAGCAGAGTTCTACTCTGTTTCAGGCCGGTTGCTCAAGACCAGCCGTTACGAGAATTTTGACAACATTCTCGGCGAGATGCGCCCCACCCGCATCACGATGGAAGACGCGCTCAAATCAGGAGAAGTTTCGATCCTTGACTACTCGGATATGAAGTTACGCGATCTGCCAGACAAGATATTCACCAAGGATTATCTGAAAAGGCTTGAATAAATCGGCAGGCAGGTTGAGTTTGGAAACAACAATATTTGCAACGCAAATGATGGGGCTCCCCATCTGATGGTTTTACAACTCAACCTTTACCAAAATTTGTTAACTTTATCGAGCTTACGCGATCGTGTTTACTCAAGATACCGGCCACTTAGGCGCTTCTTTCAGTCAGTATTTTAAAATCGTACCCGCATTAACTGAAGAGCTGAAACATGAGGCTTATCGCGTGCGTCATTCTGTTTATTGCGAAGATTTACAATTTGAATCTTTTCGAACCGACGGGTTTGAGACAGATGAATACGATGCTCATTCAATACACCTCCTGATCCGCAGTATTCATCATGATGCATTTATCGGCTGCACGCGTATCGTTCGCCCGCCTTCGAGCGGTAATGACAGGCGCTTGCCCCTAGAAAAAGCCTGCGCCCAGACACTCGATCACTCCATTATTGATCCATCAAAATTACCTGCAGACAAAATCGCAGAAGTCTCCCGTCTTGCTGTTGTTGCCGCTTTCCGCCGGCGGAAAGGTGAAAAAGAACGCCCGTTCAGTATTTCTGAAGAAGATTTCAGCACAGGCCCAATGGTACGCTTTCCCTATATCCCGCTCGGGCTTTATATCGGCACCATAGAACTGGCACGCCTGCATGGTATCAGGGTACTTTTTATGCTGACCGAAGAACGGCTGGCCAGCCACTTTAGCAGGCTGGGCGCCCAACTGGAGCCCATTGGATCGCCCATAGAATACCGTGGCATACGCCTCCCTTCCATGGTAGAAATAAGCAGTATTATCAGCAACATGCGCCCGATCTTCCGTCCGCTCTATCAAACCATTGCTGAAGATATCCGCATCGAACTGGGAAAACTAAACTGCCGGAATGAAGATAATCCCGCAAATATTACTGATAACAATAAAGAAATCCCTGTCACATCAGAGCTGGATTCTTCATTCAATTCACCCTCTAACGGTAACAGACTGCTAAAAAATGTAACAAAAATGGCCTGATGCCTGGTACACAATGTGCAGTTGCCACATTTTTCAATAACCCCCATTAGTTTAGATTGACTGTAGCGAAAACGTCATGGCTCTGTAACAGGAATGTCACACGTTATTGCAATAATCTCCCTCATTTGAATTGATCAAAATTGATCAATCAATTTCTACAGTGAGGGGAAGCAGTAATGGCAGAAAGGTTTGCTGTAACAAAATATCAGTTTGGTCTGGCGTTGTTTACCATACTCGGTTTCTCACCAGTCGGTGCGCAACAGCTGATTTTATACGTGGATACAGTCACCAAACAGGTTTATACCGAACCCGGTGAAAACAGGATCAAACTGGGTACATTCCAGCAGGTAAAGGGTGAACCGCCCCGGGAACCACCAGAGCAGCCAGCTCCAGCCAGCGTGAAGTCAAAAATAATCCCGGCATCTGCCGGCGCCGACTCTGCCAATGCAGAGCGACCCAGGGCAGAAACATTGTCTGCAGAAAAATCAGGCGAAAAAGCTGCACACAGCAGTGAATCAGCAGCAGAAAAACCTAAAGAAGAAAAGAAGTGGTACGACAGAATCGGTATCAAAGGCTATGTACAATTCCGCTACGGCAAAAGCTTGTGGGGTGACAGAGACGAGGTGTCCTACTGGCCTGACCGTTCAGCCGGCCCGAACAGCTCCTTCGTGCTCAGACGGGCACGACTGGCTTTATCCGGCGATATTACCGATCACCTCTACCTGTATATACAAACTGATCTCGCCAGTACTCCGACCGGCTCCAGTACCTTGCATTTTGCCCAGTTGCGGGATGCTTACGCTGATATCTTCTTCGACAAAAAGAAGGAATTTCGGGTCAGGGTTGGGCAGTCCAAGATTCCTTACAGCTTTGAAAACATACAGTCCAGCCAGATACGGCTTTCTCTGGATCGTAATGATGCAATGAACAGCTGCTGCCCGGATGAACGGGATATTGGTGCCTTCTTCTACTGGACACCGACCCATGTACGTGACCGCTTTAAGGACATCATGGCCAGAAACCTTAAAGGTACTGGCGATTATGGTATGGCTGCTTTCGGGATCTATAATGGCCAGGGGGCAAACCGGCTCGAAATGAATAACAGTCTGCACATGGTTGGCCGTTTCACTTACCCGTATCAGTTTAATAATGGCCAGATCCTCGAAGCGGGTGTCCAGGCCATTTATGGGCACTATGTCCCGTCAGTCGGGCCGAATGCGAATAAATTCACCCCTATCCTGAACGCGCCCGGAAAAAATTTCAAAGACGAACGTATCGGCCTGCATGCCATACTTTACCCGCAACCTTTTGGATTGCAGGCAGAGTGGAACTGGGGACGAGGCCCCCAGTTAGATACCACCCAGATGGCTCTCACCGACGCCTCTCTCAATGGCGGCTATGTTCAGGCCATGTATAAAATTGATGGATTGCGCTGGGGAACCCTGTTTCCTTTTGTCAAATGGCAATACTTCGATGGCGCGCTTAAATCCCGGAACAATGCACCGAGAGACCGGGTACGGGATTGGGAGTTTGGAGTGGAATGGCAGATCCTGCCGGAAATCGAAATTACTGCGGAATATCACAGGATGAACCGAACCAACGTATTAAGCGCCCCTTATGACCGGTTCAAGGCAGATGTTCTGAGATTCCAGTTACAGTGGAATTACTGATAAAAACCGCTGATCACCCGGGCATCACCACAGTACAGGCGCTCAATTCACCGATTATTGTGAAATTGCCCGGGATCATATCCTGAAATTGTTTTAATGAGACTTTGCACACCCGGCCTGATCGCAGGGCACCAGAAGATGAAGAAGCAAAACTGGCACAGGCGATCAACAGAGCAGCAGACAAATGCACAAGGCTATGTGCCAGCTTGAAAATCTTAAAAATCACAAGATAATCAATTCAAGCTTACAGAAATACTCCATAGTGTTACCTCAGAACCACAGCGAACAACTGTGGGACGTTTCCTTCTCTCTCCAACCCATGCAGTCGGATACCCGCACCTTTTATTGATTAGAAGCTTGAATATGCAGCTTCAACCCGAGAGCCTTGACGACTTTCATGATGGTAGAAAACTCGGGATTTCCTTCCCCGGACAGCGCTTTGTAAAGGCTTTCTCGACCAAGACCGGTATCGCGGGCGAGTTGAGTCATGCCGCGCGCACGGGCGATATTGCCCAGCGCTTTGGCGATATAAGTAGCGTCATCCCCTGCTTCTTCCAAGCAGGCATCCAGGTAAAGCGCTATGTCTTCCTCGGTTTTCAGATGTTCGGCACTATCCCAGCGCCGTAGTTTTACTTTGTCCATTGTTTAACCTCCGATTTTGTGAGCCAGTTCGAGTGCCTCCTTGATGTCTTGTTGCTGTGTAGCCTTGTTTCCACCTGCCAGCAGCACAAATATTTCCATGCCCACTTGTTTAAAATATATCCGGTACCCAGGACCTGTGTGGATACGCATTTCAGATACGCCTTCACCCACCGGCTGGCAATCACCAAAGTTGCCCTCTTCTACGCGGTCAATCCGAGCCTGGATTCTGGCTTTGGCTGTACGATCTTTCAGATTGCTGAACCAACTGTCGAAAACTTCGGTAGTCTGAATTGTGTTCATGTACACATAGTATCCTTCGAGATACAACTTATCAAATGAATAGTAAGATCGATACAGACAAGCTGTTATCGGGGTCGAGATCATCCAGATGTTTAGCCCTGAAATCAGGGCGTTGAGCCAAAAATCCACTGAAGCGACTATACAGTGCAGCGTATAGCGCCTAGGAATCCCCAACCTTCAGATGAAAAAGGATGTATGCGCCAGCATGGACGCAGTCTTTGAACAGGTTCTAACACAACGTGGGCACCGTTTCGCGCGCTATGCCGATCAAAGAATCCTCATCAATCCCGGAAGTTACGGAATTGCAGCGGCTGTTCAGTGATGCTGCTTTTTACCAGCTGAATGGCTTCCTGCAGGACATCACGTTTAGCGCCGGTGATCCGGACGACTTCACCCTGAATACTGGCCTGGACCTTAAGTTTGCTGTCTTTGACCAGTTTGACGATTTTTTTGGCCAGATCACTTTCCACCCCGGTTTTAACCGTTACCTTCTGTTTTACCTTGTTGCCACTGATTTTTTCAATTTGTCCTTTATCCAGACAGCGGACATCAATCTCCCGTTTGGTAAGCCGGGTCATCAGGATATCCATCACCTGATCAAGTTTGAATTCATCATCAGCAAAGAGAGACAGTTCGTAATCAGTCTGCTCTGCACGGGTATCTGAGCCCTTGAAATCAAAGCGGGTGGAAACTTCCTTGTTCAACTGATCAACTGCATTACGGATTTCCTGCTTGTCCACTTCGGAAACAATATCAAATGAAGGCATAATTTTTTGCTCAAGCTGTAAAGTTGAATATCGGCATTATAGGCCGGGTAATTTCTTTTGCATAAACAGGCCGGGAAAAGTCAATGTTTTCCTGCTGGTTGCCCGTCCTGGATGGTTTACAATCCTTCTCATTATTTTGCGGGGAAAAATCATGCAGAAAAAGGTTTATCTCATCGCCGGCGCGCGCCCTAATTTCATGAAAATCGCGCCTATCATCCGCGCATTGCAGCAGCAGGATAAATTAGCCTACAAAATCGTCCACACCGGCCAGCATTATGATCGGGAAATGAACGATGTTTTCTTTGAGGAACTGGGTATCCCGCAGCCGGATATTTTCATGGCGGCCGGGGGAGGCAGTCACTCTCAGCAAACAGCCAAAATCATGATTGCCTTTGAGGAATACTGTCAGGCAGAACGACCAGATGCGGTGCTGGTGGTGGGTGATGTCAATTCAACACTGGCCTGCTCGATTGTCGCCAAAAAACTGCATATTCCGGTAGCGCATGTTGAAGCAGGATTACGCAGTGGCGATATGTGCATGCCGGAAGAAATCAACCGTCTGGTAACAGACAGTATTACCGACTGGTTTTTCGTGACCGAGCCAAGTGGACAGCAAAACCTGCTGCAGGAAGGCAAACCGGCATCAGCCATTCATTATGTTGGCCATGTCATGGTGGATAATCTGCTTTACCAGGTGGAAAAACTTGTGCAGGCAGATACTTCCGGCTTTGAAACCAGCCCGCTGAAAACATCACTGGATAACCGGCCATATGGCGTAGTCACCCTGCACCGGCCAAGCAACGTGGATAATCCGGAAACCCTACAGCGTATCAGTCAGACATTGAAACAGATTGCCGGGCACATACCACTTGTTTTTCCGGCTCATCCGCGTACACAGAACAATCTGAAGAAATTCAACATTGATCTGGGGTCAAATATCACACTGATCGGCCCGCAGGCTTATATGCCATTCCTTCATCTGTGGAAAGATGCCACTCTCGTGCTGACTGATAGCGGTGGCCTGCAGGAAGAAACCACGGCACTGGGAATTCCCTGCATCACCATCCGGGAAAATACCGAACGGCCGGTTACCGTGGACGAAGGCACAAATATACTGGCGGGAACCAGCCCTGAACGCATACTGGCTGCCGTTGATAACGTCCTGCAAGGGCGCGGGAAACAGGGGCGCCGACCGGATTTATGGGATGGAAACGCTGCACACCGCATCGTAGAGATACTCTCAAAAGAACTGTATTCCTGAAAATATGAAGCACACACTCATTCCCGTCATTCTTTCCGGTGGCTCCGGCACCCGGTTGTGGCCGCTTTCACGCCAGCAGTATCCCAAGCAGCTGCTGCCACTGGTCAACCAGTATTCCCTGTTACAGGAAACTGTGCGCCGGCTGGATGGATTGGCAGATATTTCTGTCCAGTCTCCCATCATCATCAGCAATGAAGAATATCGTTTTGTCATTGCAGAGCAGCTACGGGTTCTGGGCAAAACCGGCAAGATCATCCTTGAGCCTTACGGACGTAATACCGCGCCCGCCCTCACTGTTGCTGCCATAGCGGCTACACAGGAGGGAGATGACCCGATTTTACTGGTGATGCCATCCGATCATGTCATCACGGATATTTCAGCTTTTCAGGCGGCCGTTCATAAAGGAATGTCGCTGGCTGAAAACGGCATGCTGGTGACTTTTGGCATTACACCAGATACCCCGGAAACCGGCTATGGCTATATCCAGTACGGCACTGTACTGCACGAACCGGGTACTTTCCGGATTGCCCGTTTTGTTGAAAAACCAGATCTGGCCACAGCGCAGAATTATCTGGAAGATGGTTCCTATCTGTGGAACAGCGGCATGTTCATGATGCGCGCTTCAATCTGGCTTGCTGCCATCAGCACCTGCCGGCAGGATATTCTGGAATCCTGTCGCACCGCATGGCGACCGGATAAAGTGGATGGTGATTTTCACCGGATTGACAAGGCCGCGTTTGCCATATGCCCGAGTGATTCGATTGACTATGCAGTCATGGAACCGCTTTCCGCACATCCGGACACGCTGCCGCCGGGCGCCATCATCCCACTCTCGGCCGGGTGGTCGGATATTGGAGCGTGGGATGCATTGTGGCGCACATTACCCAAAGATGAATCCGGCAATGTGACACGCGGTGATGTGCTGCTGCATGAATGCCACGATACGCTGACATTTTCAGAAAGCCGGCTGGTTGCCTGTATCGGCGTGGAAAACATGGTGATTGTGGAAACGCCCGATGCCGTTCTGGTCGCGCATCAGGATAAAACGCAGGATGTTAAACATATTGTCGATCTGCTGAAACAGCGCAACCGCCCGGAAATCAGCTCACACCGCAAAATTTACCGTCCATGGGGCTGGTACGATTCGATTGATATGGGCGAGCGTTTCCAGGTCAAACGCATTGTCGTCAACCCCGGTGCAGCACTTTCACTGCAGATGCACCACCACCGCGCAGAACACTGGATCGTGGTGCGGGGAACAGCACGGGTGACCAGAGCAGAAGAAACCTTTCTGGTCAGTGAAAATGAATCTACCTATATTCCGCTGGGAACACCCCATCGGCTGGAAAATCCGGGGCGCGTACCGCTGGAAATGATTGAAGTCCAGTCTGGCTCTTATCTGGGAGAAGACGATATTGTCCGGTTTGAGGATAAATACGGCAGAAAAGAAAATTAGCCAGGTCATTTTTAAACTGAAACAGCTATGCCGCTACCGAAAAAATGCACTGGCAGTCAAGTATAATGCTGTTTTTCAGGGTTTTATCCGAAGGAGGGAAACATGCCAATCTATGAATATGCCTGCCATGCATGTGGATTGGAAAAGGAACATCTGCAAAAAATGAGTGACACCCCGATTGCAAATTGCCCGGCTTGCGGCAGCAGCGATTATGTCAAGAAAGTATCTGCGGCTGGTTTCCAGTTAAAGGGAACGGGCTGGTATGTGACCGATTTCAGAAATAAAAACACTCAACCCGGCTCCAAACCAAAAGAGGAACCCGGCAAGGAAACTGGTGCAGCAGATAAATCAGCCACAAACACGGCAACTGACAGCTCGCCGACAACAACAGCGACGACATCAGCAGCCACTACTGCTCCTTCAGCAGATTAGTACGGGCACACGCTGTACAGAATTTTGATACGGTAATATAGCCAACCGATTTTTATATTTAACCGACACAACTTATGCGTACTGATTATTGCGGCGCCATCAATACACGCCACCTGGGTAGAACCATTACATTATGCGGCTGGGTACATCGCCGGCGTGATCACGGCGGAGTCATTTTCATTGATCTGCGCGATCGCGAAGGAATCGTTCAGATCGTTTGCGATCCTGATAATGTTGCCGCCTTTCAGGTCGCTGAAAAAATCCGCAGCGAGTTTGTACTCGAAATCACCGGGACAGTGCGCCACCGCCCGGAAGGGACTGTTAATCGTGGCATTCTCAGTGGCGAAATCGAAGTGCTGGTCAACACGATTGAAATCCTGAATCCTTCGCTTACCCCGCCTTTCCAGATGGATGACGACAACCTGAGCGAAGCGATACGGCTGGAGTATCGCTATCTGGATTTGCGCCGCCCGGTAATGCAGCGCAATATCCGCCTGAGGCACCAGGTCACCATGACAGCACGCATTTTTCTTGATCAGCACGGTTTCATTGATGTAGAAACTCCGATGCTGACCAAATCCACCCCGGAAGGTGCGCGCGATTATCTGGTACCTTCACGCGTCAATGCTGGCCATTTCTTTGCATTGCCACAATCTCCGCAACTGTTCAAGCAACTGCTGATGGTATCCGGCTTTGACCGTTACTATCAGATCACCCGTTGCTTCCGTGACGAAGATCTGCGCGCTGACCGCCAGCCGGAATTCACCCAGATCGATATTGAAACTTCTTTCCTCTCGGAAAATGACATCATGGGCATGATGGAGGATATGATCCGCCGTCTGTTTGCAACCGTGATCAATATCAGCCTGCCTGATCCCTTCCCTCGGTTAAGCTACGCTGATGCAATGTTTTATTACGGATCAGACAAGCCCGATTTACGGGTACCACTGGTATTAACGGAACTGACTGATCTGATGCAGGATGTACCCTTCCAGGTTTTCCGTGATGCTGCACAGCAAACAGGTGGTCGCGTGGCTGCATTACGCATTCCCGGTGGTGGAGAACTGTCCCGCAAGGAGATCGACGAATACACCCGGTTTGTCGGGATTTACGGAGCAAAAGGTCTGGCCTATATCAAGATCAACGATCTGGCCAAAGGATTGGAAGGTCTGCAATCCCCCATCCTGAAATTCCTGCCGGAACAGGTCGTGCAGTCAATCCTCGAACGTACCGAGGCACAGAATGGCGATCTGGTATTCTTTGGTGCCGACAAAGCCAAGGTTGTTAATGATGCGCTGGGGGCATTACGTGTCAAAGTTGGACATGAACGCGGTCTGGCTGAAAAATCCTGGAAACCATTATGGGTTGTTGACTTCCCGATGTTTGAATGGGACGAAGAAGAAAAACGCTGGCAAGCCCTGCATCACCCCTTTACATCTCCCAGCCAGGGGCACGAAGATTTATTGTCAAATGATCCGGGCAAGGCACTTTCCAGAGCGTATGACATGGTGTTAAACGGTATGGAAATTGGCGGTGGCTCCATCCGTATTCATCGACAGGATGTGCAGAGCAAAGTGTTTCAGGCATTGAATATTTCGGATGATGAAGCCAGACTGAAGTTTGGTTTCCTGCTGGATGCCCTGCAATACGGCGCCCCGCCGCACGGTGGTATTGCCTTTGGCCTTGACCGCATCGTTGCCATGATGACCGGGACAGATTCCATCCGTGATGTCATTGCCTTCCCCAAAACACAGCGCGCTCAATGCCTGCTGACACAGGCACCCGGTGCGGTTGAGGAAAAACAGTTGAGGGAATTGCATATCCGTCTGCGTAAAACTGAAACCACAAACGGCTAACCGGATTACTGTTGCAAGCCTACAAACTGCCCGTATCGGTACTGGTTGTTATCCATACAACCGATCTTCAGGTGTTGTTACTGGAGCGGGCCGACCATCCCGGTTACTGGCAATCGGTTACCGGCAGCCAGGATCCGGGAGAAACACTACTGCAAACTGCCATGCGTGAAGTTAGAGAGGAAACCGGCCTGGATACTGCCGACTTCGTCCTCTCTGACTGGCAGATACAAAACTGCTATCAGCTCTATGAAGAGTGGCGCTGGCGCTACCCGCCGGGGGTCACACACAATACTGAGCATGTATTTGGTCTGGAATTACCGGAAACAAGGCCGGTTGTGATTTCATCCCGGGAACATCTGGGATATGCCTGGTTACCGTGGCAGGAAGCTGCCGAGAAAGTATTTTCCCCAAGCAACGCCCAAGCCGTTCGTCTGCTTGCAAAACGATAAAACGGGAACTGGATGGAACTGGCAGGACGACGACAGATACCAGAACAGAAAACGTTCTGGTAGGCGCGATTGGACTCGAACCAACGACCCCCACCATGTCAAGGTGGTGCTCTAACCAGCTGAGCTACGCGCCTGAAGAAATCGGGATTCTAACCGAAACAGCCACCAGCTTCAAATTTATTCATGCACTCCCTTACCAGCAATCGTAATCACAGAAATTTACCGGAATTTCCCTGTTAAAATACACAAAAATATCAACAAAACCAGACATTATGAGTTGCCTGTTTGTAATCAGCGCACCTTCCGGTGCCGGCAAAACCAGTGTAGTCCATACTCTCCTGCAGACGGACGTCAATGTGACCCTCTCGATTTCCCACACCACGCGTCCGCCCAGGCAAAATGAAGAAAATGGTCGCGATTACTACTTTATCGAGCACGCAACATTCAAGGGTATGCAAGAGCGCGGCGAATTTCTGGAGAGTGCTGAGGTACACGGTAACCTCTATGGAACATCGCGCAAATGGATAGAAGAAACCCTGGCTGCGGAGCAGGATGTTCTACTGGAAATAGACTATCAGGGCGCACAACAGATACGCACACTCTACCCGCAGGCCATTTCCATCTTTATTTTGCCGCCCTCCATGGAAATATTAAAACAGCGCCTGGAACATCGCGGCCAGGATGAAAACAAGGTAATTGAACGCCGGCTATCAGCGGCCCGCAATGAAGTCAGCCAGCTGAGCCGATTTGATTATGCAGTTGTCAATCACGAGCTGGAAACAGCCGCGCAGGAAGTAGCCTGCATCATTCGGGCAGAACGCTTAAAAACAGTGCGCCAGCTTGTCAGGCAGCGCACTTTAATTGCAGAACTTTCCTGACCGTTACCCACCCCTATTGTAAACCTCACTGGAGTTATCACATGGCACGTATCACGATAGAAGATTGTCTGGAAGTCATTCCGAACCGTTTCAACATGACGCTGGCAGCCACCATACGAGCAAGGCAAATCTCGGTCGGCTCCACCCCGATGGTTGACCCTGGGCGCGACAAGCCAATCGTCATTGCCTTGCGTGAACTGGCACAAAAAAAATACAACGAGAATATACTCAACACACTTCGCTGATCTGACAGCACACCACCCCTGCCCGAGTAATTACCCAATCTGCAACACCATTCCAGCTACCACCACGATGCCGGAATCGCGTCGCACCTGGATCAGTGCCGTAATCTGGTTTCGAGCGTCCGGCGCAGATTGAACGTCAGAAGCTCCCCGAGCCGCTCATTACCCAGCGGCCCTTTCCTGGCACGCTGGATGATGATCAGTAACCACTCCCCAGGGGCACCGTGTGTTCCTGCTCCCAGCACACCTGTCTCAATGTCGACATTGGCTGCAATCCCACCAGCATGATAATTATCAACGGTCGAGACAGGTACGGTATACGTATCTCCAGGCAAGGGAATGATCATGATTCTTTACTCCCGAATTGCTACAGAAGCACCCTCTGTCAGCTTGCTTATCATGGCTCACATTCCGACAAGGAATAATGTTTTTTATCATCAAAAACCAAGCATCATCCGGAGGAATGGAGAGATCTGAAGTCAAGGCTTTCCGAGCTTATCTTGCGGCAGAATGGAATATATCCACATCCACACATAATCAGCCAGGAGCAGCGTCACTATTTTTGCACAGAGCGAATTGAATCCGTTCAGCTTCACCCGAAAACAGCCCACCCCTCTGGATAGCACCGCCAGCTGAATCTGGCTGTAAAACGGCGCTATAATCAGCGCTTTCCCCATAAAATATAAAACATGACCACGATCGTATCAGTCCGGCGCGGACAACAGGTAGCATTGGGCGGTGATGGCCAGGTAACACTCGGTGCCGTTGTTGCCAAGGCCAGTGCACGCAAGGTGCGCAGACTTCATCACGGCAAAGTGCTGGCCGGATTTGCGGGTGGCACCGCCGATGCCTTCACACTGTTTGAACGTTTCGAAGCCAAGCTGGAAAAACATCAGGGGCACCTTACGCGGTCAGCAGTCGAGCTTGCCAAGGACTGGCGTACCGATCGCATCCTGCGGCGCCTTGAAGCCATGCTGGTGGTGGCAGATCAGGAGGCCACCCTGATCATCACGGGCGCAGGTGATGTCATTGAGCCTGAACAGGGAATCGCCGCGATCGGTAGTGGTGGTTCTTTTGCCCAGGCAGCAGCACGCGCGCTGCTGGAAAACACCGATCTGAGTTCAACAGAAATTGTTACCAGGGCACTCACGATTGCCGGAGACATCTGCATCTATACCAATCAGGTGCACGTCATCGAACAGCTCGACTAATCCAGAAACTACTCTACTCCACGTCAGGAATCGCCATCATGTCGTATATGACCCCGCAGGAAATTGTTCATGAGCTGGACAAACACATTATCGGACAGGAAACAGCCAAACGTGCCGTTGCCATCGCACTGAGAAACCGCTGGCGCAGACAGCAGGTAGATGAACCGTTGCGCCATGAGATCACGCCCAAAAATATTCTGATGATTGGCCCGACCGGAGTGGGCAAGACTGAAATTGCCAGACGGCTGGCCAGACTGGCCGATGCTCCCTTCATCAAGATCGAAGCGACCAAATTTACCGAAGTAGGCTATGTCGGGCGGGATGTCGATTCCATTATCAGGGATCTGGTGGAATCCGCCATCAAGCAGGCGCGTGAGCGTGAAATCAGAAAGAACCAGCCACTGGCGGAAGATCGTGCTGAAGAACGGATACTTGACGCCTTGCTGCCGCCGGCTCGCGACCTGGCTTTTGATTCCAGCCCCAGCGAAGAAAGCAGTGCAACACGTCAGAAATTCCGCAAAAAACTGCGTGAAGGCGAGCTGGATGACAAGGAAATTGATATTGAAGTCGCCATGCCGCACGCCAGCATGGAAATTTTCGCCCCACCGGGGATGGAAGAACTGACTTCCCAGATTCAGGGCATGTTCCAGAATATGAGTGCCAGCAAGAAGAAATCACGCAAGCTGCGTATCAGTGAGGCGAGAAAATTGCTGACTGAAGAAGAAGCTGGCCGCCTGATCAATGATGAAGAATTGAAACTGGGTGCAGTGCAGAATGTCGAGCAGAATGGCATCGTGTTTCTCGACGAAATCGATAAAATCACCAGCCGCTCGGAGGCTTCCGGTTCCGATGTTTCACGCCAGGGCGTCCAGCGGGATCTGCTGCCATTGGTGGAAGGAACAACGATCTCCACGAAATACGGCATGATCCGTACCGATCATGTTCTGTTTATCGCCAGCGGTGCTTTTCATCTGGCCAAGCCGTCGGATCTGATTCCTGAACTGCAGGGACGCTTTCCAATCCGGGTAGAACTGGACAGCCTCAGTGCCGAGGATTTCAGGCAAATCCTTACCAACACCGATGCCTGCCTCATCCGCCAGTACCAGGCACTACTGAAAACCGAGGGAATCGAGCTGGATTTTTCAGAAGATGCCATCGCGCGACTGGCTGAGATTGCTTTCTCGGTCAATGAAAAAACCGAGAATATCGGCGCCAGGAGGTTGCATACCGTCATGGAAAAATTGCTGGAAGATATTTCATTCAACGCCACCCGCTACAGTGGCAGCACGCATGTCATTGATGCCGCGTATGTCGAGGAACGGCTCGGCAAACTCTCGCAAAGTGAAGATCTGGCCCGTTACGTGCTGTAGCCGTATCTGAATGAAAAGCGTCGTCGTTGTCAGTGGAGCAAGGACTGCCATTGGGGATTACGGCGGGGCGCTGAAGGATATGGCCCCTACCACACTGGCTGCCATCACCATCAGAGAAGCAGTTTCCCGTGCCGGCATTGATCCGGAGTCAGTCGGGCACGTCATCGCCGGTCATGTCATTCCCACTGAAGCACGGGATATGTACCTGGCGCGTGTAGCAGCGCTGGAAGCCGGCCTGCCGCAGGGTGTGGCGGCACTCACCCTGAATCGGGTTTGTGGCAGTGGCCTGCAGGCCATCATTTCAGCCGCACAGGCTGTGACGCTGGGAGATACGGATGTCGCCATAGCGGCCGGCGCTGAATCAATGAGCCGGGGAGGCTACCTTCTTCCCGCACTGCGCTGGGGGCAACGTATGCGGGACAGCACCGCAATCGACATGATGGCTGGCGCCCTGACAGACCCCTTCGACCAGATCCACATGGGAATCACTGCTGAAAATATCGCCAAAAAATGGGGTATTACCCGCGAACAGCAGGATCAGTTCGCGCTGGAAAGCCATCAGCGCGCTACCCATGCCATCCGTAACGGCTATTTTCAGGAACAGATCGTACCGGTTGAAATTTCCACTCGCGGGAATGCAGTACCGTTCAATATCGATCAGCATCCACGAGACAATATCAGTCCGGAAACGCTGGCAAAGCTGCGCCCTGTTTTTCAGGAAAATGGCACTGTTACGGCCGGCAATGCATCCGGTATCAACGACGGGGCAGCCGCACTGGTGCTGATGGAAGCGCGCGCAGCTGAACATCACAACCGCCAGCCACTGGCGCGCCTGGTCGCTTACGGCCATGCAGGAGTCGATCCGCGTTATATGGGAATTGGCCCGGTCCAGGCAGTGAAACAGGCACTGAACCGTGCCGGGCTCAAGCTGGCAGATATGGATGTGATCGAATCCAATGAAGCATTTGCTGTCCAGGCTTGCGCTGTCAGCCGGGAACTGGGATTTGACCCGGATAAAACCAATCCGAACGGTGGTGCAGTGGCGCTGGGGCATCCGATAGGCGCCTCCGGCTGTATACTGGCAATCAAAGCCATTTACGAATTGCGGCGCGTCAATGGCCGCTACGCACTGGTCACCCTGTGCATTGGTGGTGGACAGGGAATTGCTGCAATTTTTGAAAGACACTGATCCAGCCACTCATTCCATGGAAAATTGCTATGTCAACACTGACTCAATCCCCTGCCTGGCTGGCTCTAGGCGCACATCAGGCAGAAATGGCCAACCGGCCGCTGCGCACGCTGTTTAGCGAAGATCCACAACGTTTCAGTAAATTTTCACTGCAATTCAACAATTTTCTGCTTGATTACAGCAAGCAGCCGGTTGATGAAACCACCATCCAGCTCCTGCTGGCGCTGGCAAAACAGCAAAATCTGGCCAACTGGATCTCCCACATGGCCAATGGTGAAAAAATTAATTTCACCGAAAACCGGGCGGTCCTGCATATCGCCTTGCGTGCCAGTTCACCGGTTTTTACGGATGGTGTGGATGTCACGCAGGAAGTCAGGCGAGTACTGCAGCAGATTGAATATTTCACCGAAAAAATTCATGGCGGACTACATCGGAGCTATACCGGCCAGCTGATTACCGATGTGGTCAATATCGGGATAGGCGGCTCTGATCTGGGGCCGGTCATGGTGACCGAAGCACTCCGGCCCTACCATGTGCCACAACTGCGCGTTCACTTCGTTTCCAATATCGACGGCGCCCATCTTTCTGGCACACTGCAGCAGCTCAACCCCGCCACTACCCTGTTCATTATTGCCTCTAAAACATTTACCACCCGGGAAACCCTGACCAACGCCCATTCCGCCCGGAAATGGTTTCTGGCCAACGGGGGCAGCGAGCAGGCGATTGCTGCGCACTTTGTTGCGGTTTCCACCAACCGTGAGGCAGTCAGCCAGTTCGGAATCAATCCGGGCAACATGTTTGAATTCTGGGACTGGGTAGGTGGGCGCTATTCATTATGGTCAGCTATTGGCCTGCCAATTGCGCTGGCAGTGGGGATGGAAAATTTCCGCTCACTGCTAGCCGGTGCACAGGCAATGGATCACCACTTCCTGACCACGCCTTTCGAGCAGAATTTGCCCGTCATACTGGGGCTGATCGGCATCTGGCAAATTAATTTCTTTAATATCACCAGCCAGGCGATCCTGCCTTATGATCAGTCTTTGCATCGCTTGCCGGCTTATCTGCAACAGCTGGAAATGGAAAGCAACGGCAAACGTATCAATCGCAATGGCGAAGCAGTTGATTACAGTACCAGCACGGTAATCTGGGGAGAATCCGGCACCAATGGTCAGCACGCCTTTTATCAACTGCTGCATCAGGGCACACAGAAATTCACTGCTGATTTTCTGGCGCCATGCCAATGCCAGCATCCATTAACTGAACATCATCCCATGCTGCTGGCTAATTTCTTTGCCCAGACTGAAGCGCTCATGCGCGGAAAAACAGCACAGGAAGTCAGAAGCGAGCTGCTGAATCAGCATCTGCCTGCAGATGAAGTGGAACGCCTGCTCCCCCATCGTGTTTTTCCCGGCAACCATGCCACCACCTCGATTCTGTTCAAAAAACTCGATCCGGCAACCCTGGGCATGCTGATCGCACTGTATGAACATAAGGTATTCGTACAAGGCATCATCTGGGAAATCAACCCGTTTGACCAATGGGGTGTGGAACTGGGAAAACAGCTTGCCGGAACGATCCTGTCCGGGCTGATTTCAGATCATTCTCCCGCGCAACATGATGCTTCCACCCGTGGCCTGATCGATTTTTACCGGGCACAGAAATAGATAACAGAATCTGGACGGGCATGAGGAATGCGAGGTATATCCGGTGTCCGCACACATCAGGCAGTTCCCTGTTGCCGGGCTGGATCGCCACGGCCTGCGGCCTCGCGAAGACGAAGGGGTTTGTCAGTCTCATCACGAAGACTGATGGGGGTTGTCAGCCTCATGATGATGACAGCGGCGGTAAAAACAACAAAAACCGTCTTTGCGAAACCCAACGGGTTGAAGCAATCCAGTACAACATACTGCCGTCTTTGCGAAACAGCGCAGCCGCCGCAGCAATTCAGCAGCAATGGTGACAAAATCGCTGGATCGCCACGGCCTGC
>CAZYWE010000015.1:0-50049 GCA_964651625.1 uncultured Nitrosomonas sp.
GATGCCATTTGAGTTTTGATGAGAGTAAAAGCGGTATTTTACTGGGTTGCTGTTTATAATGCTGCGGCTGGATTGCTTCCCGCCACAGCCTATGATCCCGCGGCTGAAGACTGATACGCCCACAATGACATTTATCGATTTAATTAGAAGTGCCTTAACAGCGCTGCCATACACATTCGTATTTCAGACTCAGGAAGAAATATTCCATCACGGTATTCCAGCGATTACCTTGACAGCTCAGCGATAAACATCACGACGATGGTTGATGCGAATAACCAAAATCGTCAAGAGGTTATCCTGGATTTCATATACGACCCGATACATACCAACCCGTATCCGGCGCAACCCGGAAAACTCGCCCTTCAGGACAGATCCGGCACCGGGGTGTTCTTTCAGCAAATCGATTGCTTTTATGATACGCAGCCGGTCTGGTCCGGGAATTTTTTCAAGTGACTTTACTGCGCTCTGCTTAATCGAGATGGAGAAGATCACGCTTTACCTCTTCCCAATCCAGTATCGGATCTGCCGGGTCTCGCAATATATCGATCGCTTGCGAGATATCCTCAAAATCCTCCAGATAGTATTCCACCGCCTGACGAACTACTTCTGCTCGAGAACGCCGTAAACGAGCCGCAGCCGCATCAAGGGAAGAAACGATGTTATCAGGCAAACGAGCAGTAATTTGAGCCATAGCACCCTCATTTAATGTCAATCAATGTCAATTGATGTAAGTTTAGGTAAGAACCGTTATCAAGTCAATGCCACTCTGACGTGGTTTAATGAAACCATGTCAGTGGCGAAGCGAAGAATGACATCCAACAGTGTCACTGAATAAGGTGAGCGCTCTCGGCACTGGTTGGATTAACTGGATCGATCGGCGGTAGCAGGCCCAGGGTGTTCCATTGCGGAATAGCAACAGCCGTCACGTCACTGCCCTCATTTTTGCTGCAAACAGGAGCAGCTTTCCCTGATTTTCATTGCCATCACGAAGCTTGTCATTGCGAGAAGGCAAGGCCGACGCGGCAACCCAGTGCTTAAACAGCAACCCGGTATGATGCGCGGCGATCCAGCAAAGGTAATGACAACAAAAGTACTGGATTGCTTCACGCCGTTGGCGTTCGCAAAGACGGTAAAAATGTGTTGATCCGGATGCCATTTGAGTTTTGATGGGAGTAAAAGCGGTATTTTATTGGATTGCTTCCCAATCTGCTGGGTTGCTCGGTTTTACTTGACCAGGTCGCTCATGAGTGACACGGTGAATCCAGCCGTTCGGGAGAAGCTGCTGGAAATCCAGATCATCAATCAGGATCGGCAACTTCCGCGAAACTGCTAAACTGCGCGCCATGATAAGAATCTCAGAACTGACCTTGCAACGTGGCCCTCTGCGCTTGCTGGAAAATGCAGATTTAACCCTGCACCCAGGGCATAAAGTCGGCTTAATTGGTGCCAATGGCGCCGGTAAATCCAGCTTATTTGCCCTGCTGCGTGGTGAACTGCATCCTGATGCGGGCGATTGCGTATTGCCGATGAACTGGCGCATTGCCCATATGCGTCAAGAAATCGATGCACCTGATTGTAATGCGATTGATTATGTGCTCGATGGTGATAGTTACTTGCGCGACATTCAACAGCGACTGGTCAACGCTGAACAGCGACAAGATGGAATTGAGCTTGGCCGCTTGTACTCGGAACTTGATAACGCTGATGCCTATACCGCCGACGCGCGCGCACGTAAACTATTAGCTGGCCTGGGTTTCCTGGAAGAACAAATGGGAAATCAGGTCAATAGCTTTTCCGGTGGCTGGCGGATGCGCTTAAATCTGGCACAAGCGTTAATGTGCCCATCAGACTTGCTGTTACTTGATGAGCCCACTAACCACTTGGATCTCGATGCGATTTTATGGTTGGAAAGTTGGCTGCAAAGCTATCCCGGCACCTTGCTGCTGATTTCCCATGACCGTGATTTTTTAGATGCGGTGGTCGGTCATATTGTCCATGTTGATCAGCAAAAACTAACACTATATTGCGGCGGCTATACAGCCTTTGAACGCGCCCGTGCTGCACGTATCATGCAGCAACAACAAGCGCACGAAAAACAAAAAGCACAGCGCGCGCATATGGAAGATTTCATCCGGCGCTTTAAAGCCAAGGCCAGTAAAGCACGGCAGGCACAAAGCCGTGTTAAAGCCCTGGAACGCATGGAGGAGCTGGCGCCAGCACACTTTGATTCACCTTTTGACTTTATTTTCCGTGTAGCTGATAAAGTCTCTACACCGCTGCTGAGTCTCAATGAGGCAGAGCTTGGCTACAACGTGGAGCAGCCTGTTTTAAGCAATGTAAAACTACAGTTAGTCCCGGGCGCACGGATTGCTTTGCTTGGCCCCAACGGTGCAGGTAAATCAACCCTGATTAAAAGTATTGTGGGCAATTTACCGCTACTGTCAGGTCAACTCGCCAGCAGCGAAAACCTGGTGATTGGCTACTTTGCCCAGCATCAGCTGGATTCACTTGATCCAAAAGCCAGCCCGTTGCTGCATTTTCAGCGTATTGCTCAAGATGAGCGCGAGCAGGTTTTGCGTAATTTCCTCGGCGGTTTTAATTTTCGCGGCAAGCGCTGTGATGAACCTGTGCTCAATTTCTCCGGTGGTGAAAAAGCCCGCTTAGCTTTGGCACTGATTGCGTGGGGTAAACCTAATTTATTACTGCTTGATGAGCCCACCAACCACCTTGATCTGGAAATGCGACAAGCATTGAGTATGGCTTTACAAGATTTCTCCGGCGCACTGCTGCTGGTATCTCACGATCGCCATCTGATTAAAAGTACCATGGATGAGTTGTATTTAGTTGCTGAAGGCCAGGTACAAGAGTTTGCAGGCGATCTTGAGGACTACAGCAAATGGCTCAACGATTATCGTTTGCGCCAGCGTCCTGATAACGATGCAGCCAGCCCCGATAAAGTCGATCGCCGCGCACAACGTCAAGCAGCTGCAGCACTACGTAAACAACTGGCACCACTACGCAAGCACACTGATACATTAGAAAAACAGTTAGATAACATTCAAAAAGAGCTACAGGCTTTGGAAATCATCTTGGCTGATAATAGTCTCTATGAGCAGCCGCAAAAAGATCAGCTCAAGCAACACCTAAGCCAGCAAACCAGCTTGCTACAAAAGCAAGTAAAACTGGAAGAAACTTGGCTCAACAACTTGGAAGAGCTGGAATTATTGCAAAGTGAACTTGGGGAAGATGTATAACACAATGGTTTGAAAACAGGCTAAACCGGGGTGTCACAAAACGCTTCACTCCAGCCACGCCGGGGTTATCTGCTGCGATGAACCCCCAAATGTTGCTTGGTCTTGTTCCGCTTCTGGCGTCCAGACAACTATCACGCTTGGCCGGCTATTACCTGGTTGCGCCTGGTAGCGAATTCAGCCTCAACTTCATTATTTGTACGGCCATGACCGGCCCGCATTGAGGTGCGGCCAGCTTCTACCTTACCCCGCAAATAGTCGTCATATTCGCGTTTGATATCAAAGAACATCCGCAAACCCCTTTCTGGTCTTCTGGAACCAGGCAAACCCCAGCCAGGCGATTATCCCGGTAACCAGCCAGTAAAGTGCCAGCAGCGAGAAATCCGGCATTTTCCCCCAGTACAGTACGTCCCGCATCATCTCGATAACCGGGGTAAGGGGGTTAAGGTACAGCAAATGCTGGTAGCTTTCCGGCAAAGCGCTGATTGGGTAGAAAATGGGGCTGAGGAACATGAGTACCGAAGTTACTACGCCGATAAACTGCGATACATCTCGCAGATAAACACCCAATGATGCCAGTGCCCAGCTTAAGCCCATAATGAACAGGGCGAACGGTATGACAATAAATGGCAGAAACAGTGTGCTTGCATGCGGCACCCCAAACAAGAGCATATAGGCAGCCAGCCATACTGCCAGGCTGATCAGCGCATGGTAAAACGCTGAAAGCAGGCCAACAAAGGGCAGGATTTCCAGCGGAAAAACCACTTTCTTGACGTAATTAGGGTTGGCAAGAATCAATCCGGGCGCACGATTGATGCATTCGGCAAACAGATTGAATACGATCAGGCCGGCAAAAAGCACCAGGGCAAATTCAGTTTTGGATTCGCTCCCCACGCTCCAGCGCGCCTTGAATATCACGCTGAATACGAATGTGTAGACAACCAGCATGAACAACGGATTAAAGAAAGACCACAACAGCCCCAGAGCAGAACCACGATAGCGCCCCAACACCTCCCGTTTGGCAGAAGCCAGAATCAGTTCACGATTACGCCACAGGCAGGCAAACATTTCTACCGGTGTTGCAGGAAATTGCCGCATCAGCTGAATACCTCTGCCTGTTCAAAAGTTGCCCCCAGCGCATCTTTAGCCGACAGGATTGGCTGAATACCTTCAGGCCAGTCAATGTTAACGGTGGCATCATTCCAGAACAGGCAGCGCTCGTGGGCAGGAGCATAATAATCCGTGGTCTTGTAGAGGAATTCGGCTGTGTCGCTCAACACCACAAAGCCATGAGCAAATCCTTCAGGTATCCAGAGCTGGTGTTTGTTCTCAGCAGAAAGAATTGTTCCTGTCCACTGGCCGAAGGTTGAGCTGCTTTTACGCAGATCGACCGCCACATCAAAAACCTCACCCTGCACCACGCGCACCAGTTTTCCCTGCGGCTGCCGGATCTGGTAATGCAGACCGCGAAGTACGTTTTTTGCACTGCAACTGTGGTTGTCCTGCACGAATTGGACAGATCGTCCAATCGCTTCCTCAAACCTTGCCTGGTTGAAGCTTTCAAAAAAGAAACCACGTTCGTCACCAAACACTTTAGGTTCGATGAGTACGACTTCGGGGATAGTTAGTGGCGTCGTTTTCATCAAAATACATTTTCCTTGAGAATTTTCAGCAGATACCGGCCATAACCATTTTTGGCCAGTGGTTTGGCCAGTATTTCAAGCTGGGCGGCATCTATCCAGTATTGCCGATATGCAATTTCCTCCGGACAGGCCACTTTCAATCCCTGCCGGTTTTCCAGGGTGGCGATAAACTGGCTGGCGTCAAGCAAAGATTCATGTGTGCCGGTATCCAGCCAGGCGTAGCCACGTCCCATGATTTCCACGCTGAGATTGCCCTGCTCAAGATAAAGCCGGTTGAGATCGGTAATTTCCAGTTCACCACGTGTTGAGGGTTTAAGTGCTTTGGCAAACTCGATAACCTGATCATCGTAAAAATACAGGCCGGTCACGGCATAACTGGACTTGGCCTGTTCAGGCTTTTCTTCCAGTGACAGTGCCTTGCCCCGGGCGTCGAACTCAACCACACCATAACGCTCAGGGTCGTGCACATGGTAGGCAAATACCGTTGCTCCATCGGGGCGTATCATGGCATGGGTCAGTAATTGCTGAAGATCATGTCCGTAAAAAATATTATCCCCCAGTACCAGAGCTGAAGGATGAGTACCGATGAAACTCTCCCCAATAAGGAAAGCCTGGGCGAGACCATCCGGCGAAGGCTGTACGGCATACTGCAGATTCAGCCCCCATTGACTGCCATCACCCAGCAGTTGCTGAAAACGGGGAGTATCCTGCGGCGTGCTTATGATAAGAATATCGCGTATGCCCGCCAGCATCAGGGTGCTAAGCGGGTAGTAAATCATCGGTTTATCAAATACTGGCAGCAGCTGCTTGCTGAGCGCAAGCGTCGCCGGGTGTAACCGCGTACCGGAACCACCTGCCAAAATGATGCCTTTTCTGTTTCTCATGGTATTTTTGTGCCAAACGTACAAAGCAGGCCGACTTTACCTCACCACGCCTGCGCTACGATCCTGAGAGTTTTTTAGTTTGCCTTGCGCAGGCTGGCAGGTGATACCCGCATCACCACCGGCTTACTCAGCAGTTCAATAAGCACCATCACACGGCGTTCGCCTTCTGTCATCTGGTAGATACCTTCGATACCGGCAAACGCACCTTCCGTAAGGCGCACTCTTTCTCCAGGTTTGAACAGTGGCTCAGGCTTATTTTGAAGAGAGACTTCCTGTGCCTGCAAAAATGCAATCAGGTTACCGTCAATTCTGGCTGGCTCAGATCCAAAACACACCAGCCGGTTGACACCTCTGGCTGAGCGGATTGGCGCCCAGCTTTTAGCAGAACCACCTACTCCAGTCTGAATAAAAAGATAGCGCGGGAATAAAGGTTCATTGACCACTGCCATACTTCCCTGCCGGATCCTTTCCACAGGGAGCATCGGCAGATAACACTGATACCCCTGCCGCTGGAGATTCTGAAGTGCACAGTCTTCCTGCCTTGGCTTGGTGTGAACGAGATACCAGTGCATACCCCCTCCGTCAGTCATTCAAACCGGGCCTATTTTACTTTACCCAACGGCGGTGCAACAATGGGTTTGTCATAGATTACAGGAGAACTTTTAATCCGGCTGCTGCGAGTACTAACGCCAAAGCCACACGAATCCATCGCCCGGTAATTTTGCTGGCCAGCATGCTGCCTGCTATGACAGTAGGTACTGAACCCAATAACAGGCTTGCCAGCATCCACCAGTCCACCTTGCCTGCCAACAGGTAACCCAGGCCGGCAACGATCGCGAGCGGAATGGCATGCACAATATCAGTAGCAACCAGGCGATGTGGAGTCATGCGCAGCGGATAAAGGTAAAGCAGCATAACGCTTCCCATCACCCCTGCTCCCACGGATGTCAGCGCAACACACACACCGAGAATTGCTCCTGCCAGGACAGTCAGCACTGATTGCATGGTCTTGAAGCGCTCCGGCTGCCCAGCCTGCTGTTTTCTGGCTAACGTGACCAGCTTGGGTGCAGTCAATAAACCAACTGATGTAAGCAGTACGATAATACCGATGCCTTTGGTTAACCAATCCACTTTGGCAATCTGCGTTCCCATGCTCACCAGCACGACTACCAGCAGAGCCATAGGCAGGCTACCTGTCCACAAACGCTTTACCACCTGCCAATCTACATTGCCATTGGAGTGATGTACCCGCGCACCGGCGATTTTAGTGACAGCAGCAAACCACAAATCGGTTGCTACCGCTGTTGTAGGATGTATGCCAAAAACCAGCAGCAGAATCGGCGTCATCAGTGCCCCGCCACCGACACCGGTCAACCCGATGACAAAACCAGTCAACGCACCTGCCAATGTAAATGACAAATCAATCATGCGCACACCTCTACAAAGCCGGACAAATAGAGGCCTGGGTAATTGAACTGGAAATGGAGTTTATCGAGAAATACCACGGCTTGAGCAGCTGTATCCGGGTTGACATGCCCTGCCGAAATCATGAATTCAAATTGTCGCATAGAGAGTTATCTTGCCTGCCTGGATCATTGAAACCACACCTATCCTGCAGATTATTTTTATTGAACCTGGAATGCCCGGTTTGAGTGTAGTGGCGTAGTTTATCGTGGTTTGATTTTTTGGATCAGATTTTCTTGTAGCTATTTGACGTCCTCGCAGCTGATCTGGAATTGGTGGTAACAGCCCCGCAACAATAAAAATACAGCACCTGCAGGCGTTAATAGCCTTAATAAATAAACAGATTGGCTGAAAGGACTAATCGGGCGAAATAGTGCGCATTCTCAGATAAATTACTGACCACGTAGCACACGTAAAAACGATAAAAATCAAGTGTGGTATAGAAAAAACCCCGGATATTGGGATAGGGGCGGTCAGGATACCTGACCGATCCCCTCCCACACCACCCGGCATGCGGGTCCGCACCGGGCGGTTGGAATGGTTGAGGTAGTATTCAGGCAAGCCCTCCTGAACACCCCCGGCTTCACCATTTCGAGTTCGGCAAAATTGATTGTCTCGCTGCCAGACCATCGCAGGGCTTCACCCGCGCCAGATATTATATGGCGAGCTTCACATAGGAACATCTGAGACCCCTCGCTTCTGATAACTCGGTGATTACACCTTCCACTCCTTCGACCCTTCGCCCCAAATAGGCGGCTACTATGGCCCCTGCTGACTTCTCGCTCCGTGTCACCACGTCGCCCTTTCAGGCATAAAGCGAGATCTCCCCGGGTAAGAACGCACTCCTTCACTGCACAACCGCCGGATTTACGCCACCTCGCCTTGATCACGAGAGCTTCGCGGAATCACGCCCGCTCGCCCTGCTCGGCAACGCCTTCTATCCGGTTCTTGTCCATCGGCTCGCAGTTTCGCTCCACGCTTCCTCCCCACAATCAGTCACCCTCATGCAGTTGCGCTTCGCTTCGTTCGCTGTGATCAACTTACGGTGGGACTTGCACCCACAAGAGTGCGCCCGTGCCGGGCGCACATGAAAACGCCCAACCGAGAACGGTTGGGCGCTGAATTTTGGTGGCCAAGGGCGGAATCGAACCACCGACACAAGGATTTTCAGTCCTCTGCTCTACCGACTGAGCTACTTGGCCCTGGGATAACTTGGCGCGCCCGGCAGGATTCGAACCCACGACCCCTTGGTTCGTAGCCAAGTACTCTATCCAACTGAGCTACGGGCGCACTTTTTATGCGAGAAATTGCTTATCTCTCTGCTCTTTGTTTTGCAACTGCTTAGTGGCTTCCGGTGCATCCGGAAAGCTGTGCATGATGTTACATTCAGGCATTTTTGTCAAGAATCCAGCAACCTCCCTATCATGCCCGGAATGAGTTATAAATCACTCGACTACAGTCTCGATCCAATCTATTTTCTATAAAAACAGTGCGTTGCAACTCTACAACTGCACTGGTTTTTTTGAAAGTTTGCGCTGCAGTGTCCTGCGATGCATATTCAACGTCTTGGCTGTAACAGAAATATTGTTATCGTTCTCCATGAGGATACGGTGAATGTATTCCCATTCCAGTCGTTCAACTGAGAGAGGGTATGGGCTGATAGGCGTTTCTATATCTCCACCGGTACGCTCAAATGCTGCCATGATATCGTCCGCATCTACCGGCTTGGCCAGGTAGTGGGTAGCTCCCAGCTTGATGGCCTCAACCGCTGTTGCGATGCTGGCATAACCAGTCAGCACGATAATCCGGGTTCCCGGATCCAACTCCCTGATTTTATCGACCAATGACAATCCTGACTCATTTCCCAGTTTAAGGTCGATGATGGCATATTCCGGCGTCAGCAATTCTGCCCGTTCGATCGCGCTTTTAATATCATGTGTACAGCTGGTATCAAATCCACGTTTTGCCATAGCTTTCGCCAGTACACCACAAAAAACTTCATCATCATCTACGATCAATAAACTGGGACGATCGATGGAATCATTCACAGATATTCTCCTTTCAAAGTGAAGTGCTGGTGGCTCCACACAGAACCGGCAGCGTGACATGAGTGCACGCTCCGCCTTCCGGTCGATTGAATAAACGCACGCTTCCGCCGAAGCGCTCGATATTGGTGTTGGCAAGAAACAAGCCGATACCAAAACCTTGTCCCGGCCCCTTGCTGGTAAAAAACGGTTCACCTGCACGTTCAACAGCTTCTGCATTCAACCCCGGCCCATCATCCAGTATTTCGAGATGCAGCTGCGTTTCATCCCAGCAACTGGTGACGGTGACTTGCCGGGTTGATGCATCTGCTGCGTTATTCAGCAGATTTAAAACAGACTGGCTCAGTAAACGGGTATTCATGATGATCGGCGCTGGCTGTATACCATCACACCGGTAAACAAACCGGATCGATGGGCGAATCAACTGCCATTTATCAATAATTTGCTGCAGAAAGCTATCAACCGGCTGACCACTCCCCTCCTCTACTCTTGTCTGCCCGGCATCAGCCAGCAAATGAGTCAATGTCTGCTTGCACAGCGTAATCTGATCCCGCAGGATGCGGATATTGTTCTGAAACTCAGTATTTTCGGGAGATTCCTGCTGTAATTCGCCGGTGATAATGGCCATGGTCGACAACGGGGTTCCCAGTTCGTGCGCTGCACCAGCCGCAAGTGTCCCCAGTGCGATGATTTGTTCATTCTGCAGCGCCTGCTCCCGCGATCTGGATAATTCCTTGTCACGATCACGAATGGAAGCATTCATCTTGACGACAAACAGGGTGATCAGTAAGGTGCTCAGCACAAATGTCAGCCACATTCCCGAAACATGCAGGTTGAATTCAAACATGTGACGGCTGTGGTCATCGAGGTGATCATGCGGAAGTGGAACGAACTTGAACAGCAGCGAGGTGTAACAGGAAATGGTAATTGCCGCCATGATCCAGGTGTAATGCCAAGGCAGCACCGTTGCCGCAATCGTAAGTGGCAATAAATAAAGCGAGATGAATGGGTTGGTTGAACCGCCACTGAAATACAGCAACGCAGTCAGCCCGGCAACATCAATCAGCAACTGGATAAAGAATTCCGGATGAGTCACTGGCCAGGGATAACGTAAACGAACCCAGGTAAAAAAGTTCAAGACTGCAAGGATGGCAATCGTCAGGATAATTGCCATCCATGGCAATTTAAGCTCGATAATGCTGTGAACCGTCCAGAAAATAATGATCTGGGAAATAGTGGCAATAATCCTGAGCAAAAATAAACGCTGCAGATTCTTGCCGGAAGGTGATTGGTTCAGGATATTGAAAATACCCATTAGTTCGCTCTTTTATACCACGCTGTTTTTATATCCCGCGACCACAGGATCAGATGCTTGAATACAGGTACAAATTACCCGGCACCTGCAAGTGTGCATGGATAATATCAGGCGCATGTTCTGCTAACTCCTCCAGATTTACTGAATTTCCTGGCGAATGCCCGCAACGATCAGGCAAGCGGTTTATACAGCGCTGCCTGATACCCGAGTGAAACAGTCCGGTTGATCCCCTGCAACAAGAAGCAACCGGACTGTAGCGTAAAGTACTACTTAAGACAGGGATACTTCCGGCAGCATCATTCAAATGGCTGAGGGCGGGGAGTATCGTTGTTGGAGGGTGGCAGAGCCGGCAGCTTGAAGTCAGGCTGATTGCCTGTCAGGGTTTTCAGGAAAGCGACAATTTTAGAAATTTCATCCTTATTGAACTCGCGATTCAACTGAAGCCTTCCCATTGTTTCTACAGCCTGTTCCAGTGTTGCCGCTCCACCATCATGGAAGTAGGGGTAGGTTAATTCAATATTCCTCAGCACTGGTACTTTGAATACATTGCGATCTGCTTCATTACCGGTTACATCCATCCGGCCTGTAGCAGGATTTTTAGTTTCGTAGGGCTTATAGACACCAAATTTCTGGTAAGAATTTCCACCTACAGCTGGCCCGTTATGGCACTGGACACAGCCACTGCCCTTAAACAGGTTATAACCTTCCAGCTCATTCTGATTCAGTGCATTTTTATCGCCATCCAGCCAGCGATCAAATTTAGAACCAGGAGTGACCAGAGTCTCTTCAAATTGAGCAATTGCCGTTGTAATACGATCGATCGTCACCTCATCCGAACCAAAAGCTTTTTTGAAATGTTCACGATACTGCGGAATAGAAGCAATCACTTTCTCTGCCATTTCGTGGGTAGATGCCATTTCTTTTGGATTGGCAATCGGGCCGGCGGCCTGTGCTTTCAGATCTTTAGCTCTGCCGTCCCAAAACTGGGCCAGATTCATGCTGGAATTCAGCACGGTTGGTGCATTGATCGGGCCTTGCTGCCACTTATGGCCAATCGAGGTTTTGATATTATCGGTGCCACCCATACTCAGGTTATGGCAGGAATTACAGGAAATAAACCCTGATTTGGAAAGCCTGGGATCAAAAAACAGCATTTTCCCCAGCTCTGCCACCTCAGCATTTTCCGGTGTTACCGCTTTAATCGATTGTATTGGTTCGTTGGCCGCCATTGCGCCGGCAGGCACAAACATCGCCCCCACACTTAATGACAGTAGCGAAATAGCTAATGTACGCTTGATCATTGCACTCTCTCCTTATGATTTGAATAATTGTAGCGGCTGACATGGCGCAACCGCCTACGCCTTTCATTTTTCTACTGGCAGCAAAATTTCAGGTGGGTATAAACAGCTTGCAGCTGAATAAATATGGTGCTCAGTTTTATCCGGCATCCGATAATTTTTCTTCTCGCACCTTAACCGGCTCCGGCAATTCTCTATAAGCCTGATCACTACCCAGGCCGGCTTCGTAATCCAGCAGCCGGGAAAGCTCTGTCAGCGCCTGGCGATAAACCTGCCGTTTAAATTCAACCACAGATTCCAGCTCAACCCAGTACTGATTCCATCGCCAGGCATCAAACTCAGGGCGTGTACAGGTTTTGAGTGATACATCGCAATCTCTTCCCAACATACGCAGCAAAAACCAGATCTGTTTCTGTCCCCGGTAATTTTTGCGCAAATCACGGCGAGTCCAACAGGCAGGCACATCGTAACGCAGCCACTCCCTGGTCCTCCCCAGAATTTCCACATGCACTGACTGCAAGCCGGTTTCCTCTGCCAGCTCCCGGTACATCGCCTGAGTAGGCGTCTCTCCCGACTTGATTCCACCCTGCGGGAACTGCCACGAATTTTGCCGGGCACGTTTTCCCCAAAAAACCTGGTTCTTTGAATTCAGGAGAATAATACCGACGTTTGCCCTATACCCATTACGGTCGATCATCCGATTCACCTGTCAATTTAACTTAATCTATATTGAATTGCCGACAATTTTTCCATATTTTGGTAACGATTTACAGCTACAAAAATTTACTGTAATCCCGGCTGCCAAATTTCCTACCATATGCTGCTCCGGCTTCCCGTACAGCGGCTACGTCCCGCCAAAGCGCGCCGGAAAGAGGCTATTTCAAGGTAAAATCACCCAATCACCTACTATGATAATGGAATCTCATCATGCGCGTTTCTCAATTCTTCCTTTCGACACTCAAAGAAGCCCCTGCTGAAGCGGAGTTAATCAGTCACCGCCTCATGCTGCGCGCCGGGCTGATAAAGCGCCTGGGCAGCGGATTGTATACTTGGATGCCGCTTGGACTGAGAATTCTACACAAGATCGAGCACATCATCCGCGAGGAAATGAACAGTAGCGGCGCTTTAGAACTCCTGATGCCTGCTGTTCATCCAGCTGAACTCTGGCAGGAAACAGGCCGATGGGATGTGTTTGGCCCGCAAATGCTGAAAATTCAGGATCGCCACAAGCATGATTTCTGTTTTGGCCCGACACATGAAGAAGTAATTGTTGATATTGCACGCCGTGAAATCAAAAGTTACCGGCAATTGCCGCTTAATTTCTACCAGATTCAAACCAAGTTTCGCGATGAAATCCGCCCACGCTTCGGGGTGATGCGCGCCCGGGAATTCATCATGAAGGATGCTTACTCCTTCCATGCCGATGTGAACAGTCTGGAGCAGACCTATCGCCTCATGCAGGAGACATACAGCCGGATTTTTACCCGCATTGGCCTGAAATTTCGGGCGGTGGCCGCCGATACCGGTGCGATAGGTGGTAGCGGATCGCATGAATTTCACGTTCTGGCTGATTCCGGTGAAGATGCCATTGCCTTCTGTCCGGATTCCGATTATGCCGCTAACATTGAATTGGCTGAAGCTGTGCCACATGGAATTCCACACAAGGAACCGGCAGGGATCATGGAAAAGATCGCGACTCCTGACCGTAAATCCTGCCAGGATGTGGCTGAATTTCTGGGCATTCCGGTCGAACAAACACTCAAAACACTGGCGGTAGCCGCTGGTGGCAAATTTTACCTGCTACTGTTGCGTGGCGATCATCAGCTCAATGAAACCAAAGTCAGGAAAATTCCATTCCTGAGCGATTTTGAGTTCGCCGAGGAAAGCAGAATTATTGCCGAGACGGGCTGCCCGCCGGGGTATCTTGGGCCCGTTAATATAAAAACTGAGGTTGTCGCTGATCGTGCCGTGCTGGAAATGGGCAATTTTGCCTGCGGCGCGAACGAAGAAGGATTTCATCTGCGCCATGTCAATTTTGGGCGCGACCTGCCATTGCCGGACCAGGTATTCGATATCCGCAATGTGGCAGCCGGTGATCCTTCACCTGATGGCAAAGGTGTGCTTGAGATTTGCCGGGGTATCGAGGTTGGTCATGTTTTTCAACTGCGCACCAAATACTCTGAAAAAATGAAAGCAACCTATCTGGATGAATCCGGACAAACCAGAATTCTGGAAATGGGCTGTTATGGTATTGGTGTTTCACGCATTGTCGCCGCCGCTATTGAGCAAAACTACGACGAACAGGGCATTCTGTTTCCACAGGCAATCGCCCCATTTCAGTTATCGATTATTCCAGTCAGCTACCATAAGAGCGAACAGGTTCGGGTCGAAACAGAAACGCTTTATCAGGCCTGCCGTGCAGCCGGAATTGAAGTATTACTGGACGATCGCGCGGAAAGGCCAGGTGTAATGTTCGCTGATCAGGAGCTGATCGGAATTCCGCATCGAGTTGTCATTGGTGAACGGAATCTGCGAGATGGGGTAGTGGAATACCAGGGGCGCGTGGATAAAATGCCTCGCATGCTCTCATTACAGGAGGTTATTCCTTTTATCAAGGAAATATGTGGCGACTGATACATTCACTATTACTTTTTATTCCCGGCGCGGTAATGGCTGGTGCGCAGGTTTATGAACCGCTATCAGCCAGCACCCGCACTGTACTGCAATATTCTGTCAGCGACCGGGCCGTGCCCATGCTTGTCACCCTCACGGGACATGAAGCCAGGGACTGGCTGGACAGCATGGCTGAGCGCCTGGAAAAACGAATCCCGAATATTGAGGAACGCAGAGCATTCCTGATTACTGTCCACTACGAGGCTACTCGCGCCGGACTCGACCCCGAACTGGTGCTTAGCATCATCCAGGTGGAAAGCAATTTCAGAAAATATGCTGTTTCTTCGGCTGGTGCGCGCGGATTTATGCAGGTTATGCCATTCTGGGTAGGGATGATCGGCAAACAGGAACATAATCTGTTTCATCTGCGCGTCAATCTGCGCTATGGTTGCACGATTTTGCGCCACTACCTTGATCTGGAGCAGGGTGATTATTTCAGAGCACTAGGGAGATACAACGGCAGCCTGGGAAAGGCTGACTATCCTAACCTGATATTCAGCGCCTGGCGGCGCAACTGGACTTACCAGATTGCGGAAAAGTAACTGCAGAGCCCATTGGCAGCACTGACCTGTATTGCTCTAGTGCGTATTGTTAATAAAAGTTTCGATCTCGGCGCGAGTAATCAGGCCGATTTTCCGGGCAGCTGGCCTGCCTTCCGGATCAAACAAATATGTACTTGGCAGCAATGAAATTTCATCACCGAGCTGAGCGACCGATGCTCTGTCGCCCAGCACAATTGGATAAGGAATCGACATCTTATCCACGAATTTCATAACATCCCGCGCATCGTCATATTCCATCGCAACTCCGATGATAATGATATCGCTCCTTTCCCTGGATAGCTCTGACAGATCTGGAATTTCTCTCAAACAAGGTGGGCACCATGTCGCCCAGAAATTAACCAGCACCCATTTTCCTTTGTAGCCGGATAAGGTATGAACTTTTCCTGCACTATCTTCGAAGCTGAAGCCGTAGGCTCCAGCTCCCCGGATACACAGACATAAAGCAAGCGCCAGCAAAAAAATAGTGAATCTCTGTTTCATCACCCTAATAATCGTACGTTTCTAAACCTGCGGATGCGTCCGCTCCAGGCTGGAATGCAGTTTATTACAGGCACTCAGATAAGCCTTGGCCGAAGCTGCAATAATGTCTGTGTCAGCCCCATGGCCATTGGCAATACGCCCTGCTTTCTGCAGGCGGACAGTCACTTCACCCTGAGCATCCGTCCCGCTGGTAATATTGTTAACAGAGAACAGCTGCAGTTCTGCTTTGCTGTCCAGTATTTTCTCAATGGCACGGAATGTTGCATCCACCGGGCCACTTCCTTCGGATTCAGCCTGCTGTTCACTGTTACCAGTAGCGATTACCACCCGGGCAAATGGCATTTCTCCAGTTTCACTACGTGCAACCAGTGACAATAAACGGTAATGTTCCTCAGGAATCTGGGCTTCATCCGAAACAAGTGCATGCAAATCCTCATCAAAAATTTCGTGCTTTTTATCCGCAAGATCTTTGAAGCGCATGAACACCGTATTCAGTTTTTCTTCTGATTCCAGTTTGATTCCCAGATCTTTCAGGCGACTGCGAAACGCATTTCGGCCGGAGTGTTTGCCCAGCAACAGTTTATTTGCCCCCCAGCCCACATCTTCGGCACGCATGATTTCATAAGTTTCACGATGCTTAAGCACGCCATCCTGATGAATGCCCGATTCGTGTGCAAACGCGTTGGCACCGACAATCGCCTTGTTAGGCTGCACCGGAAACCCGGTAATCCCCGACACCAGTTTACTGGCAGGCACGATTTGTGTGGTATCGATGGATGTGTCGCATGAAAAATAGTCCTGCCGGGTACGCACTGCCATCACCACCTCTTCAAGTGCGGCATTACCGGCGCGCTCACCCAGGCCATTAATCGTACACTCCACCTGACGCGCACCATTCATGACGGCAGACAGGGAGTTAGCCACTGCCAGACCAAGATCATTATGACAGTGCACTGAAAAAACAGCTTTGTCAGCGTTAGGAATACGCTCGCGCAGTGTACGGATCAAAGCACCGAACTGATCAGGCATGGTATATCCCACTGTATCGGGAATATTCAGCGTCCGCGCGCCCGCATCGATTACGGCTTCCAGTACCTGACAGAGAAAATCAATCTCAGACCGGCCTGCATCTTCAGGAGAAAATTCGACATTGTCTGTATATTGGCGCGCCCACTTCACTGCCTTAGCCGCCTGTTCAACAACCTGCCCGGGCGACATGCGCAGTTTGTTTTTCATGTGTACCGGGGAGGTAGCAATGAAGGTATGAATACGGATATTCTGATTCACTTGCAAAGCCTCACCAGCGCGATTGATATCGGCTTCAATGGCACGAGCCAGTCCACACACCGTACTGTTACTCACTGCCCCTGCTACTGCTCTGACTGCTTCAAAATCTCCCTTTGATGCCGCCGGAAAGCCCGCTTCGATCACATCCACACCCATACGCTCCAGCTGCCTGGCAATACGCACCTTTTCTTCCATGGTCATAGATGCGCCGGGACTTTGCTCCCCATCACGCAACGTTGTATCAAAAATAACCAAACGCTCTTTCATTGCTCCGCTCCACTATTATTCTGACTAAACCCGGATAGCTGGCTGATATACCAGCCCTTATACTTCAAAACAGATTGAGAGATATTGGAATAATTAGCGCGCAAGGCGCAGCAGTCGGGCAGTCATAAACAACAGGACTGTCAGACAGAAGGGACGGGAGGAGAGGATAATTTCAGTGAACTGCATCATGCCGGCAAGTATAAAGTGTTTATTATTTCGTAACCAGCAGATATTCAAGATTCTTTACGAATTTCACCACGTTTCCTGTTCTTGTAGAACCGCCAGATTTTCATACCGTATCCGGATAAGGCATAAGTTAGAAATATTCCAAACAATACCAGCGGCGGGTGACTTGGAATCAGAACAAAAATAAACAAAAGCAATAACACAACCACAAAAAAAGAAACTTTTTTCTGCAGATTGATTTCCTTACCACTGAAATAAGGAATATTGGTCACCATGGTTAACCCGGCAAACAGTGTCATCACCCAAGCCAGCCAGGCAATATCAGCAGCAGCAGCCTGAAAATCCAGTGCAACCCAGATCATTCCGGCAATCAAAGCCGCAGCAGCCGGGCTGGGTAAACCCTGAAAAAATCGCTTATCAACAACTTCGATGGAGACATTGAAACGGGCCAGCCGCAGTGCAGCACAAGCACAGTAGATGAACGCCGCAATCCAGCCCAGTTTTCCCAGATCTTTCAGTGCCCATTCATATACGATCAGAGCGGGTGCTGTCCCAAATGAAACCATATCAGACAGGCTATCATATTCTGCACCAAATTCACTTTGTGTATGCGTCAGGCGAGCTACCCGGCCATCCAGGCCATCAAACACCATGGCCACAAAAATAGCGATCGTGGAGTGCTCATAATGACCATTCATGGCCTGCACAATTGCATAGAAGCCGGAAAACAACGCTGCAGTGGTAAAAAGATTGGGCAGTAAGTATATCCCTCGCCTTCTCCACCGCAGATTTGTAACCGACGCTTGTTCTGAATCAGATTCCTGCATAAATGAAAATAGATTTCAGCCTGGAAACATCAATGAAATTCAGCCAGTACCGTTTCGGTAGCACGAACTTTATCCCCAATCCTGACATTGACCTTTGTTTCCAATGGAAGATAGACATCTACTCGCGAACCAAAACGGATGAAGCCAAAGCGCTGGCCACGAGCAAGGCGCTCCCCAGGGTGGACATGACAAACGATCCGTTTTGCAATCAGGCCTGCTATTTGCACACAGGTCACATCCTGTCCGCCGTCAGCCCTGATCCACAAGGCATTTCGCTCATTTTCCAGCGAAGCCTTGGGCAGACTTGCGTTAAGGAAATTGCCGGGAAAGTACCATTTATTACGTATTTCACCATCCACAGGGCTGCGGTTTGAGTGCACATTAAAAACATTCATAAAAACACTGATTTTCAGCGCTTCACGCGAGAGAAACGGATCTCTGACCTGATCCACAGCAACAATTCGCCCATCAGCTGGAGCGAGCACCACTCCGGCAAGATCAGGAATCACCCGTGAAGGATCACGAAAAAACTGCAGAATAAATAATGCAATCAACCAGAACGGCAGTGCCCATTGCCAATCTGCCAGATATTGCACCAGTAATGCCGTAACAAACGCGCCGGCGATAAAGGGCCAACCTTCACGTGCAACAATTGGATGCGGGTAGTAAGAAGTCGACATACGCTCAGTTCTTCGTCTGATCAACCAGCTTGTTTTTCCTGATCCAAGGCATCATGTCACGTAGTTTGGCACCCACCGTTTCAATCGGGTGCTCCGAGGCAATACGACGACTCGATTTGAGTACAGGCGCACCAGCACGATTTTCAAGAATAAATTCACGAGCATATTCACCTGTCTGGATTTCACGCAGGATTTTTCGCATCTCATTACGGGTAGCGTCGGTGATGATACGAGGTCCTCTGGAAACATCACCGTATTCCGCATTGTTGGATACAGAATAGCGCATGTTGGCAATACCACCTTCATAAATCAGATCAACGATCAGTTTTACCTCATGCAGACATTCAAAATAAGCCATTTCCGGTGCATACCCGGCTTCTACCAGTGTTTCAAAACCAGCTTGGATCAGGGATGTCAAACCACCGCATAACACGACCTGTTCTCCAAACAGATCTGTTTCTGTTTCTTCCTTGAAAGTAGTTTCAATCACACCCCCGCGTGTACCACCATTTGCAGCTGCATAGGACAGTGCCAGATCACGCGCTTTGCCAGACTTATCCTGATGGACGGCAATCAGAGAAGGAACACCGCCACCCTGGGTATAAGTAGAGCGCACCAGATGGCCAGGTCCCTTGGGTGCGACCATGATCACATCCAGATCTTCGCGTGGAATAACCTGGCCGTAATGGATATTGAAACCATGTGCAAAGGCCAGTGTGGCGTTCTTTTTCAGAGCCGGTTCAACTTCTGTCTGGTAAACCGACGCTATCTGTTCATCAGGCAACAACAGCATGACGATGTCAGCATCTTTGACAGCAGCACTTACTTCCTTCACGGTCAGCCCGGCTTTTTTTGCTTTATCCCAGGAAGCGCCATCCTTGCGCAAGCCAATGGTAACCCTGACACCCGAATCATTCAGATTGTTAGCATGTGCATGTCCTTGTGAACCATAACCGATAATGGCAACTTCCTTCTTTTTGATGAGGGACAGATCCGCATCTTTATCGTAATAAACTTTCATTATTTTCCTTCCAGAGTATTGAACGCAGCCCCATCATCAGATGGGGTCTATCGATGAAATCAGAATCCACCGCCAGATTCCGGTAAAAATTTACAACTTCAAAATCCGCTCTCCGCGGCTGAGACCTGAAACTCCCGTTCTGGCTATTTCCAAAATCAGGTCACGATCTATCGCCTGCAGAAAACCATCCAGTTTTGACCGGGTCCCCGTAAGCTCAATGGTGTAGATTTTATCGGTGACGTCGATGATGTTGCCCCGAAATATATCGGTAAGCCGCTTCATTTCTTCGCGATCTTCACCTGCTGCCCTTACCTTTACCAGCATGAGTTCACGCTCAACGTAGCCTTCATCAGTCAGGTCAACCAGTTTGACAACCTCAATCAGCTTGTTGAGCTGTTTGGTAATCTGTTCGATGATCTCATCCGGCCCGTTGGTAACCAGCGTCATACGGGATAATGTTGGGTCTTCCGTCGGGGCAACAGACAGGGATTCGATATTATAACCACGAGCAGAAAACAGACCTGCTACCCGCGACAAAGCGCCCGCTTCGTTTTCCATTAGCAAAGAAATAATGTGTCGCATGCTGTTATACCAAAATCATTTCGGATAAACCTTTACCACCCGGCACCATTGGAAAAACATTTTCTGTCTGATCGGTGATGAAATCCATAAATACCAGCTGTTTATCCAGTTTAAAAGCTTCTTTTAAAGCACCATCAATATCTTCCGGTCTATCAATCCGTATCCCGACATGCCCATAGCTTTCGGCCAGTTTAACAAAATCAGGCAGCGCATCCATGTAGGACTCGGCATAACGGTTGCCATGAAAAAATTCCTGCCATTGTCGTACCATCCCCATGTAGCGATTATTCAAATTGATAATCTTGATAGGGAAGTGATATTGCTTGCAGGTGGATAGCTCCTGGATGCACATCTGGATACTCGCTTCTCCAGTAATACAGGCAACTGTGCTGCCCGGGTTGGCCATCTGCACGCCCATTGCAGATGGCAGACCAAACCCCATCGTACCCAGACCACCAGAATTGATCCAGCGGCGCGGCTTATCAAATTTGTAAAACTGTGCAGCCCACATTTGATGTTGCCCGACATCGGATGTAATGAATGCATCTCCACCCGTTATTTCATACAGCTTTTCCACCACCATCTGCGGCTTGATGACATTGGCTGCACGGTCGTATTTCAGGCAATCCCGCGCTCGCCACAACTCAATCTGTTCCCACCATTTACGCATGGCATGCGCATCAGCTGTTTCCCTTCCTGCTTTCAACTGAACGATCAATTCCTTTAATACGGCAGATACACTGCCAACAATTGGCACATCCACTTTGACACGCTTGGAAATTGACGATGGATCTATATCAATATGGATAATCTTTCGTTCTTCACTGTAAAAATGCTTGGGATTACCAATAACGCGATCATCAAAACGGGCGCCCACTGCGACTAACACATCGCAGTACTGCATGGCCATATTAGCTTCATAGGTTCCATGCATGCCCAACATACCAACAAACTGCCGATCTGTTGCAGGGTATCCTCCCAATCCCATAAGCGTACTGGTACAGGGAAAATCCAGTATTCTCGCAAACTCTGTCAATTCCGGCGCAGCATTGTCCAGAATTACTCCGCCGCCAGAATAAATCATGGGCCGTCTGGCTTCCAGGATCATCCGGACAGCTTTTTTGATCTGCTGAGAATCACCATTAGTCACTGGTGAGTAGGAACGCAAAGAAACACTGGCGGGATAATGAAATTCTGCTTTTTGCTGAGTGACATCCTTGGGAATATCCACCAGCACTGGTCCCGGACGACCGGTTGAAGCGATATAAAAAGCCTTTTTGATGGTCGCCGCCAGCTCTGAAATATCCTTTACCAGAAAATTATGTTTGACGCAGGGACGTGTAATTCCTACTGTATCCACTTCCTGGAAGGCGTCCTGCCCAATGGCAGCAGTAGGCACCTGTCCGCTGATGATTACCATGGGGATTGAATCCATGTAGGCGGTAGCAATACCCGTTACCGCGTTGGTCACTCCCGGACCGGATGTCACCAGTGCCACACCAACCTTATTGCTGGAGCGCGCATAGCCATCCGCTGCATGGAGAGCAGCCTGCTCATGACGAACCAGAATATGCTTGACTTTATCCTGTTTAAACAATTCGTCGTACAGGAATAATACGGCACCACCGGGATAGCCAAAGATATGGGTTACGCCTTCTTCCTGCAAACAGCGTATTGTAATTTCAGCACCCGTCAGTTCAGTACTCATGCCAGGGAATCCTCAGATTCAAAGTAATCTTTCTTCATCTTGTCATTAGAACCAATATTTGCTTTATATCGACTATCGATCACAAAGCCAGAAAACAGCAAAACACCCCCCACACCCACCACCTCAGGCCGCCCGGAAGAAAAATAAGTAACTACCACTCAATTGACCGGGAAAGGAGTCTCTCTCAGATTTTCTTTACCAGCCATAAAAAATACAGGATATAGAGGCCGGCCGCCACCCGCTATATGTTACTAGGATTACAGATTTACTTCCTGTAAATATCTCGGAACACCCAATGGTTTTGACCAGATCCGGTATACGGATTACCCGTTTGTACCTCCAACCGTCAGACCATCAATCCGCAAAGTCGGTTGCCCAACCCCTACCGGCACACTCTGCCCTTCCTTGCCACAGGTACCGACACCGGGATCCAACGCCAAATCATTACCGATCATGGAAACACGAGTCAGCACATCCGGCCCGTTACCAATCAGAGTCGCTCCTTTTACCGGGTAAGTGATTTTACCATTTTCAATCATGTAGGCTTCCGCAGCAGAAAACACGAATTTTCCACTGGTGATATCAACCTGCCCGCCACCAAAATTGACAGCATACAAGCCCTTTTTAACGGAAGCGATAATCTCCTCCGGATCTTTATCGCCATTTAACATGCAGGTATTGGTCATACGCGGCATGGGGATATGCGCAAACGACTCACGCCTGCCATTACCGGTAACCGACTGATTCATCAGTCTGGCATTCAGACTGTCCTGCAGATAACCTTTAAGTATGCCATCTTCAATCAGTGTAGTGCATTGCGTAGGGTTACCTTCATCATCCACATTCAGGGAGCCGCGGCGATCACGTATCGTGCCATCATCAACCACTGTCACCCCTGATGCTGCCACCCTCTCACCAATCCGGCCCGAAAAAGCCGAACTTCCTTTCCGGTTAAAATCGGCTTCAAGACCATGTCCAATGGCTTCATGCAATAAAATACCTGGCCAGCCACTACCCAGCACAACCGTCATACTCCCTGCTGGTGCCGGTTTTGCCGCCAGATTCGTCAAAGCCTGATGCACTGCTTTTTGAGCATAATCCTGCAATATGGCATCAGTAAAATAAGCGTAATCGAAACGGCCACCTCCACCAGAGACCCCCTGCTCCCGCCGGCCATTTTCCTCAACGATAATTTGCAGTGATACACGCACTAACGGCCGCACATCAGCAGCAAGCAATCCATCACTGCGCACTACCATCACGACCTCATATTCTCCTGCCAGTGAGGCCATAACCTGGATGACCCGTTTATCCAGTGCACGCGCAAACCCTTCCAGTCGCTCGAGCATCCTGATCTTGTCAGCATCCTTGCAAAGTGCGACAGGATCCAGAGAAGGATAATACAAAGCCTGTCGGGCAGTGTTTCCTGACAATCCCGTTATATGTGCCTGTGTTCCGCCACCTTGAGCGGCAATTGCACGCGTTGCACGGGCAGCAGAAATCAGTGCCTGATTGCTGATATCGTCCGAGTAGGCAAAAGCAGTTTTTTCACCGCTGATTGCACGCACCCCGACCCCCTGATCGATATTGAAACTGCCTGATTTGACGATACCCTCTTCCAGCACCCAGCCCTCTGATCGGCTGTACTGAAAATAAATATCCGCATAATCAATTTGATGGGTATGAATATGTCCGAACACATCCTGCAACCTGCCTGTGTTCAGCTCATAAGGAGCCAGTAAATACTGGTCGGCAATCGTAAATGAATCTATCATTTCAGCGCTACATTTAATAAAAAAGAGTCAATATACAAGCCGCTGCCGGGTTGAACAACAGAAGCCTGTCTGCAGAAAAATCAGAGTGCCGCAGAACCAGAAGCGAGACGCTCTTAACAGGCAAGCAGGCAACGGTGTTCCAGGGCAGGCAAACTCGCCCGCACGCTTAGCTGATAACTGCGGTCAATTTCAGCGACTACCACCCCGGACCCGCGTGGCAGGCGGTCGATAACGACACCCCATGGATCAACAATCATACTGTCACCATTGGTCTCCCGCCCGTTCACATGGAAGCCTCCCTGTGCAGGCGCAACCAGATAAGCCTGGTTCTCGATTGCACGTGCCCGAATCAGCGTCTCCCAATGCGCCTTGCCGGTAATTGCAGTAAACGCAGCGGGCGCCAGAATGATATCCACTTTGCCCATCATGCGGTAAAGCTCGGGGAAACGCAGATCGTAGCAGATCGAAAGTCCCATCCGTCCGAAAGGTGAATCGAGTGCAACCACCCGGTTACCTGCATCGATCGTCCTTTCTTCCGCAAAATTCTCGCCACCCATCGACAACCCGAACAGGTGAATTTTATCGTAGCGCGCCACCTGCTGCCCACGTTCATCATAGACCAGACAACTGTTATAGACCTTATCTGATACCGGTGAAACCAGCGGCACTGACCCACCCACTACCCAGATACCGAATCGCTTGGCTGTTTCACTCAGAAAATTCTGAATCTCCCCCTCACCGGGATTTTCGCGTACAGCCAGTTTATCTGTATCCTTCATCCCCATAATACAGAAATACTCCGGCAGCACCACCAGCCTGGCTTGCTTTGCAGCCGCCTCTTCAATCAGACGAAAAGCCTCTTCAAGATTGGCTGAAACACTCGGACCAGAAGCCATCTGAACAGCTGCCACCTTTATTTTGGCATGATTATCTGCCCCGGAATGGGCTGCCTGATCAACACGAACCTCAGTTGACATGATTTTTACCCTCCCCGTATCTGTCGCCTGCCAATAAAAACACAACTCTTAATCCTGTTTTCAGATCATTCATATTGAGCACCCCTTCCCCCCAAGTTAAATTCAAAGCGAAGAAATTACATTTCATCACCATCGTTTTGCATCCGGAAATTCAGAACCGGTAAAACAGTTTATCGTGTACTTATCAAGCCCTACCGTACCTCACCAGGCTACTGAGGCAAACCCTGAGGTAAACCTTTAGGCTGTTCAACCCTGTCATTCTTCTCATCCGGCCTGACGACCACCGGATTATTCCAGCTCCCGGTTATTTCATATTCATTAAGCAGCACCCGATCAAAAGGGTCCCGCAAAACCCTATTGGCAATCATGGCAGCAATTCCGGCGATCGGAGTTGCCAACCCTAACGAAGGAAATACTTTCAAATTCAGGGTTTGTGTTTCATTTACCAGATCCAGCTTTCCATTCAAAGCAAGCTCCGCCGCGCTCCCCGATATATACATACTATCAATCGAAGCAATACCATTCCGGATATCGAGGTGGCCATTCAGTGCATCAAATCCAAATCCTTTCCCGAATACATCATAAAAGTCCAGCATCAACCTGCGAGGTAAGGATTTCAGGTCAAAAATCCCCAGTAATCTGGCAATACCCGGTTTCAGTTCTGTGAATTGCCCATGCCGCGCCTCTAACTGCAGACTACCGGACAACGTCGAAAAATCGAGCGATGATGGTTTTCCCACCCAGTCCAGATCACCTTCCAGCACTCCTTCACCGCGAGCAATACGCCCCGGATAACCGTGGCGTTTCAGCAATTTCCCAATATTGCCGGATTGCAGCCGGATATGGCTGTACACCCGATAAGGTGGTTTATGATTCTCCCATAATCCATTCGCCAGCAGCCTGCTGTCCGGATGCCTGATGTCCAGGTTTTCCACCAGCCAGCCATCCTTTCCTTGCACAGCACTGAGCTTGAGCTGACCCAACCGTCCCTCTTTTGAGAATAACTCATCTGCCTCAATATCCAGAGCCGGCCAATCCTCTGGTGGCCCCTGTATTTGTGATGTAAAGGTATTTACTGGAGCATCTTCAGGAATTTTCAACCGGTTTAAACGCGCTATAACCTTTTGCGGTTCCGCAGTATGCCAGGTTATTTTGCCATCGATTTCCTGGCTGGAAACATGTACCCGCCAGGTCTTATCCGCCCTTCCGCCTGAAAGGGCAACATCATTAAAAATGCTGGATAAAAACCCGGCCTGGCCAATTTTCAGGTCGAGCTGCAGTGATCCGGTCAAAATATTATCCAGTCCACGGGCATCATGATCGAGCGAGACATCCATCCCGGCATGCCATTTGAACAACTCCCGCAGCTGATCCCACTCCAGTCTGGAAACAGAACCTTCAATCCGGGTTACCCGATCTCGAGGCAATGTACCATGCCCGCCAAAGCTGATGATTCCACGTACAGGATGATAAAAATGTGTCTTCTCGTAAATACGCTGAAATTCCGCAGCCAGAAGATCGCCATAACGAAAACGCAGAAGATCGTCATGCGGTAAAGTAAAAACTTTCTCCAGCCGTATGGGAACCACCCTGGCAGCCGGTTTGGAAAAAGGAGCCGGGAATCTCAGCTCCACACCCTTCAGTGAAGATTCAATCACGATGCCAACTTTATTCTGTCCAACGTCAACAGCAACCTGCCAGTCCGAAGCGCCATGCATAAACTGCGCCCACAGCTGCGATAACTGGACTGACTCAGCAGGCGAACCTTCCGATCGGAAGTGTTCAAAATCCGCCCGCCCCCTGGCAGAAATCCGTATACCCCCTTCAGGCAATGGAGAAGAAAAAATATCAACCGGCCCTCCCAGCAACCGGGCACGCACCCCTTCCAGCGCCACACCTGATTCACTGAAAATTACAGAACCATTAACTCCATAAAAATCGGGCACATAACGATCAAAATTGATCCGGTTATCCTTAAACTGGTAGCGCCCCTGCAGCCTGACAACGGAAAATTTTTCCTGGACGACTGACAATACCGCCTCTGCCTGCAACCGCCCTTTCCCGGAAAATTTGATTTGCTCCAGCAGCTCACCTGCATGCTGATCAATATCCATCCTGCCTAACAGGGCAGCCATTTCCGTACTCTCTCCTTCCGCTACACCTTGTATCCTGACCTCCGGACGATCAGTGCGCCAATCATTCGTTTGCAGTGCAAATTTCTGCAGACTGATGTCAGCAACCCTGGCAGCGGAAAGTGATAAATCAACCGCTTTTTCCTGGATCGAAACCCGTCCGGTTACACCAGATATTTCCGGCCAATCACCAGGTACTCTGATTCCGGCGTTACTGACACCGGTTTCTGCGCTGACAGAAAAATCACTTTTTTTATCAGTAAATTCACTATTCAGCGTTCCTCTGATATGAAATTTCGTATTACTCAGCTGTCCCGATATAACTGTTTTGCCCAGCCTGTTTTTCCAGGTATCACCAACCATCCAGGTGATGTTCTTTTCGAGGAGCTGCAAATCAGCCTGTAACAGGCTGCCCGCCAGATCAATCTGTGCAGGCATATTGACCCCAAAAGTATAACTGCCCTGCAAAGATCCACTTCCTGCGTCGTTTCTGAATCCAATGGTGTTGAATTCAATCCGGATCACTTCAGGACTGGTGGTGATTTCCCAATCCAGTTGCCCGGTCAGCGCGTCAAAACGGAGTTTGTCTTCTGATTGCTGTGGCTTGCCGATTTCTGCATTTTTTGAGGACAGGAACAGCGAACCACCTGCTTCAGTTGCGTCGACAATCCCGCTGATTCCACTGAATGCAGGGTAATCACCGAATGATTGCACAGCAAGATCACTGAAACCGGCGTTTATCCGGAAAGGCGGTTTTTGTGCCCAGCTACCTCGCCATTCAAGATTGACATGCTTTACCGTTCCACGTGGAGACAGCTCTGGCAGCAGCTTATGTAGTACATCTTCCACTGGCAAACTGACAGCCAATTTTGTCAGCACCTCCAGGCTCACCCCCTCAGCCTGTAAGCGGTATTCGGGCAAGGTTTCATTTCTGCGATCCAACGCATACAAGATGGCATTTACCGGTTTAGCCAATGGCAAACCGTTGAGCCCGATTTTCAGATCACGAGCGAACCATTGCTGATTTACCCCCTCTGCTCCATCAGTTCTCTGCCACCCTCCCCGGCCAGATAACCGGCTGAGTTCAAGTACCGGCAAATGCCGGGCTAATTGAACAATTGTGTTTTGCAGGCTGACATCTGATACCCACCTTGTAAAGCTGCCGGCACGAACATCTGCCCAGGCACGCATACTGCCTTTTCCTTTTTCCAGAGACAGCTCTGTCGGCAACACCATCCATTTTTGCCAGTGTTCCAGATCAAAATCCTGCAATTCAATGAACAGGCGCCCCTGCCAGTCTGATAGTGTATGGATCGTATCAGCGACAAAATCACCACGCATATCCATCCGGGAAAACAGTGGATCGGATGATCGGGCCTGCAGCCCGAATTGATGGTGCCTTCCCCCTCTCCTGTTCTGCAAGCGCAGGTTGACTGATTCAAAATAATGTACCGGGCGCTGGTGCAATTCATCCTGCCAGTAAATAGTGGCCTGTTTAACGACCAAACGCCGCTGGCGCAATAACCAGTCTAAAAACCCGCTCTCCTGCTGATCCCCATCCAGGGTTACACCTGCAACATGCCATATACCCTCTGTATCGCGGCGTGTTACCAGCGCAGGCCGGTCAATTACAATCTCATGAAAATTGAGTTCTCCATGCAATAATGACCGCCACGAAACTGTGCCTTCTATTTCAGGAAACACAAGCGCGGGATTACCCCGCCGATCTGACACACTGACCCCCTGCATCAGCAAATGCGGGCGCAACCCGTCCCAGTCAGCCGCAATGGCATCAATCCGCACTGGCTGCCCGGCAATATCGGTAATAGCAGCAGCGATATCAGAACGGTACTTTCCAATATCAGGCAAAATCCAGTAACGCAGCGCAAGCAGCAACAGGCTGGCCAGTATTACTCCCAGCAGCAGCCCCTTGCTCGCCCAGCTCAAACAAATGGTACAAATGCGCAAAAAAGAATGCGACATAACCTCAATACAAAACTGTCCGTAAAACTGCCATCAGGTATAACCCGCCCATTACCTGAAATACTGCTCCTGCATGCGAAAAGGCAGTTTCTGCATCCCCTGGCGAGATATGATTGCTGTATTGACCCCGTCCATTACGTTAACAATGCAACAACCCTCTATTTCATTTAGCGCCTTGCAGCGCAAGGTACTGTAATCCGGTACAAAGCCATTCACTCTGCATGTCCACTTCCATCCACATACACCAGACCACCTCCATCGTTGACAATATCCTGCCTTACAGCCGGTACCTGAAACGAACACTGGAAAGTGAGCCCGATCTTCGGCAAAGCCTGCTGGATCAATTGCAAAATCCTTTCTCGTGGGAGGAAATGTCAGATTTTTTGCAATCCCCCTCTGTTCCACTTCTGGAGGAAGCCGATCTGCACCGGTTACTACGCCAGCTGCGCAAGCGCGTCATACTCCGGCTGGCAGCACGCGATCTGGCCGGGTTGGCTGATCTGCACGAAGTCATGACAACCATGACTGCACTGGCAGATATAACAATCCGGTTCTCACTGGAATTTCTCCATGAGGCAATGACGCAACCTGGCCATTTTGGCAAACCAACGGGAGAAAAAACCGGCACAGAGCAGCAACTGCTGATCGTGGCAATGGGAAAACTGGGGGGAGGCGAACTCAATGTATCCTCTGACGTGGATCTGGTTTTTATCTATCCCGAAGATGGTGAAACAGACGGCAAAAAAACCATTAGCAACCATGAATTTTTTGTCAGGCTGGGACGGAAGCTGATTGCAAGCCTGAATGATTATACCGTGGACGGCTATGTATTTCGTGTCGATATGCGGTTACGTCCGCATGGTGAAAACAGCCCGCTTGCCATCAGTCTGCCCATGCTTGAGGATTATTTCATCACCCAGGGACGTGAATGGGAACGGCACGCCTGGATCAAAAGCCGCGTCGTTACCGGCTCATCAGTAGCCGAAGCGGCGCTGATGGAGCTGATCGTGCGCCCTTTTGTATTCCGAAAATATCTGGATTTTGAGGCCTATGAAGCCATGCGCAGCCTGCATACGCAGCTGCGGAAGGAAGTCGACCGGCGCGAGCTGCACGACAACATCAAACTTGGCCCTGGCGGTATTCGTGAGATTGAATTTATCACCCAGGTATTCCAGCTGATCCGGGGTGGGCGCGATGCTGATTTGTGCATACGCCCCACCCTTGGTGTACTGCGGCGGTTACGGCAAAAACAGCCACTTCCAGAACAGACAGTAGAAGAATTAATTGAAGCCTACTGTTTTCTGCGCAAACTTGAACACCGCCTGCAGTACCTGGATGATCAGCAAACCCAGAATTTGCCGCAGCAGCCTGATGATCAGATGCTGATTGCAAAAAGCATGGGGTTTGGTGATTACACTGATTTCCTTAATCAGCTTGATCTGCATCGCCAGAATGTCACCCGCCATTTTGAGCAGATTTTTGCTGCTCGCCGCAAAGTCACCCAGCACGACATATTCGCCCGGGCCACCCCGGAACAGACAGGTAACAGCGAAACAACAGAAGCTTTCAGCAAGGAACTGCAAACACTGGGATACACCGATCCTGGAAAAATTACGGTGCGCATCCGGCAGTTTTACGACAGCACCTTTTTCCGGCAACTCTCTCAATCCAACCAGGAACGTATATTCGAGCTGATACCTGCATTGATGGAAGTAATCACCCGCTTCTCTCCCGTAGAAATCACACTGGAACGGATGCTGCAATTATTTGAAAAAATTGGTAAATATTCTGCCTACCTCGCTTTATTGCAGGAACACCCGCAAACACTGCCTCGTGTGGCAAAACTGGTCAGCGCCAGTCAGTGGGCAAGCGACTACCTGGGCCGACACCCAATCCTGCTGGACGAATTACTTGCGCCATCCGGACTGCATACCCTGCCAGACTGGTCAGCACTCAAAACCGAGCTCGTTCACCAGCTGCATCATGCCAACATCCCAAAAACACAAATGGTGGAATGGCAAATGGATGTATTGCGCCATTTTCAGCACGCTCAAACATTCCGCCTGCTTGCCATTGATCTGGAAGGCGATTTACTGCTGGAAAAACTCAGTGATCATCTCACTGAGCTGGCTGATCTTATTCTCGACAATGTACTGCAGCTCGCCTGGCAGGGTTTGAAAAAGAAACACCAGGAATCCCCCATTTTCGCCATCATCGGCTACGGCAAACTGGGAGGGAAGGAACTGGGCTACGTCTCTGATCTCGATATCGTCTTCCTCTACCACGACAACCACCCTGATGCCACAGAGATCTATACCAGGCTGGCGCAAAATATCAATCTGTGGCTGACCAGCCAGACATCCGCCGGCATACTGTACGAAACTGATCTGCGATTGCGCCCGAATGGCACCAGCGGATTACTGGTGAATTCTATCGAAGCATTCAGCCAATATCAGTATGGGCAGGCCTGGGTGTGGGAACATCAGGCGTTGACGCGGGCACGTTTTGTTGTCGGTGATCATGAGGCAGGTGAAACGTTTGAACAGATGCGCAAGGATATACTTTGCCAGCCACGTGATCTGGCAAAACTGAAACAGGAAATCCTGGTGATGCGCAGAAAAATGCAGGAAGCACATCCGAACCCCACATCACTGTTCGACATCAAGCATGATCACGGTGGCATCATTGATGTGGAATTCATCGTGCAATATCTGGTACTGGGTTACGCTCACCACTACCCGCAACTGACTGGCAATATCGGCAATATCGCCCTGCTCAAACTTGCTGGCGAACTGGGACTAACATCTGCCGAGAAAGCCGATGCGGCATTAGTGGCTTACCGTGAACTCCGGCGGACACAACATCAGCTCAGGCTAAGCGGTAATCCGGAAGCCGGCAGCACAACCCTGCCCAGAGACACCTCCCAGAAATTTGCACGCGTGGCAAACGACCATTTAGGCAGCGCCAGACAGGCGGTATTCCAATTATGGGAAGACGTTTTCGACCGATGAAGAAAATACCAGTTCTGGAAACAGCCCCGGAGCTCTTGCAGAATTAAAAAATGCGGATGATTGAACTTGTGGGGTGGCTGATGGGACTCGAACCCACGACAACCGGAATCACAATCCGGGACTCTACCAACTGAGCTACAGCCACCATGGATCTGAAAAAACCAATTCGATCAGGAAAATTCTGACCTGTTTTGGCGTGCCCGACAGGAATCGAACCTGTAACCCCCAGCTTAGAAGGCTGGTGCTCTATCCGGTTGAGCTACGGGCACTACGACTCAAACCGGGCTCTGGCCCGTATCAGCGACACGTAAATTGGTCGGGGTGGAGAGATTTGAACTCCCGACATCCTGGTCCCAAACCAGGCGCGCTACCAGACTACGCTACACCCCGGAAAAGTCGGTCACTATACCGATTAACCTGACCAGCGTCAATCAAACTGCACATTCACGCAAAAGTAAAATTGATTTATTCCTGATTTTTTGTGGTTAAGAAATAATTTTTTGCTGAATGAGTGATTCCAAATTACTTATGAGGCCAAGCTCTCTAAGCCAGCTCATTGATAAAGTATTTGCACTCAGATTAGCATCGCAGAATGCTGCTTTACCCTGATTGCTCCAGTATACGTACTCCACCTCTCCATCAGGCTTGCCAAAAATCTCATACACAGCCGACATAATTGGTACATGATCTCCAAACCAGCACAAACTTGCAGATTGCCTGCATTCCGTCAACGTTTGGCGCAATCGCGCAATCATTTGATCAGCATTACGTAAGTGGCGAAGATAAATCGTCAGATCATCACAGCCTGCGGGCGGCGGTTCGGTATACAACGCCTCGATGTCTGAATGAGCCACCTGCTCAAGATGCAATGGCCCATGATTCTCCATGGTAATGACAAAGATAAAGAGTGGGCTCGCAGCATCTCGTAAAACAGCACCCACTTTATCAGCGACAGCAGCATCACCGATATAAGGACCAAATCGCATCGTATCGTCAAATGTGCGTATATCGAGGAATTCATCAAAACCAAGGCAGGGATACACCCGGTCGCGCCGATAAAAACTCGCAGGATAAGGGTGAATACAAACCGTACGATAACCCAGGCTTTTCAGGAAGGATGCCAGTGATGGAATGTTCCAGCCAGCCGCCACAGCACGATAAGGGTTAAAGCGATGGACACCCAGCCCATCCTCGCCAATTCCGGAAAGAAAAGCAAATTCAGTACGCACCGTATTAGCTCCCCAGGCAGGCACCTTTAATCTGCCGTGACATAACGCTTCTTTTTTAAGGTGATCAAACTCAGCCAGCACATCCGGTCGGATGCCAGGAAACAACGGTCGGGGATCGAAGAAAGATTCACTTTGGACCGCCACCAGATGGGGCAAATCATTCAACTGATATTCTGATACGGAGAAATCAAAAGGAGAAGGTATTTTCAAGAGAGTTCTTTCCTCCCGTCCATAACGCCAGAAGCTGGCCAGCAAACCCAGCGCAACGACATCCTGCCGTGGATTAAAACTTATCGGGAGTGATTCATGGTTACCCGCCAGCAGAAACAGTATCCCCAACAAAGACAAGACCAGAACCCCACCCAACTGACCGGACAACGTAAATTGGTGCTCAGGAACAGATTCCCCCCATAATCCAACGGATACAGCCAGAATGAAACCGGCTGCTGCACCGAGAAACTTCCACCAGCCTAAAAACGGGATATAAAGGCGCGGATGTCGAATCGCATCAGTAAAGTATTCATAATCCTGAAAAACAAAAGGTTCATGCAGCGACTTCACTTTGGCATTATTCACCAACACCAGCATCAGCATAAAAGCTGAAACAATCGCAACAGAAAACCATGGACGACCTGAAATCAGAGTTATCAGAGAATAAGACAGAAACCATAATCCGCCATGTAATGCCCAAGCCGCCCAGGGTCTCGCAAGTACTGGACGTGGAACCATCAGGCGTTCAATGATTACCGACAGCACTAGACCCACCAGTGAAGCAGTTAATACTGCAATAAAGTTTTCTTCAGCCACCATAACCCAGTAAACGAACGATAAGAATGGAAACAGAAGCTGGCAGAACTGCCAGCCACCAGGCACCCCAATTCAACGGAAAAGGAAAACTGATACGCGCCCGATCCTGCTCCAGACCACGCTTTATGACTTTTGCCGCACGATCAGGTGGCCACAGAAAAGGCTTTGAACCGGGCATATTGTCACACATGGGTGACGTGACATATCCCGGCATGATGACATTGATCTTGATCCCCTCTCTTGCCAGCCAGCCACGCAGCGCCTCACCATACGCCTTGAGGCCTGCTTTACTGGCACAGTATGCTGGTGTAACGGGCAAACCGAAATAAGCAGCCAGGGAACTGACCAAAGCAATCTGTCCACTACCATGCATTCGCATAGATGGAAGCACAGCATGCACAATAACCATTGCAGCCTTCAGATTGACATCCAGCAAGGCTTCTACCTCATCCAGCGGCTCAGGTTCACCCGCAGAACCAACATGTATATTCATACCCGCATTGACGACTACCAGATCGAGTGGCCCCAGCATTTTCAGCCAGTCCTGCAGAACAACCGAATTGCGTAAATCCAGACATTGCGTCAGGACAAGCGCCCCTTTCAAGCGGCAGCATTCCGCCACTTCAGCCAGCTTTACCACATTACGCCCCTGCAAATGCAGTGTTACGCCATGTTGCGCATATATTTCTGCCAGTGCAGCACCAATCGCCCCTGTTGCGCCAGTAATCAGGATACGACGCCCATTCTTATCAGGTGGCCTGCTCATTCCCTCGTATTCCTCGCCAGGACCAAAAAAGAACCATGCCAAAACCTACACATACAGTGAAATTCAACGGGATCAGGAAATAATTTCCTTTCTGAACAGCTGCCAAAATCGCCAGCATCGAGTAAACAAAAGTAAACAGCTCCCCCACCAGCAATATCATATTGATACGCGGCCTCCCAGCCCGGCATTCATCCATACCTTTAGGTGTACGGTTAAACTCCCCGTGCACCCCGAGAAGCGCCCGAATACCTCCCGCAAAATAATACCAAGCCATGGGCAGGAACATGGCAATGTACAAATAGGTGTCCAACAACGTACGCAGAACACCTGATTTTTCATCCAGCCTGGCTCCTTTACGTGCCCCAAAAGCGTTATCCAGCCCCCAAACAGCTACCAATCCAAAAAAAGCCAGCAACACCCATTGCATAGTTGCACTATCAAAATCAACCAGGTAATTCAATGGCAAACTCAAGAGTATCAATACATAAATTGAGGCCAGCAGCACAGAGGAAAACATCATGGAAATCGCATGCAATCTCTTCATCAGAGACATACGTTGATGCAGCATTTGCCGGATATGCTTGAATCCGCTATGAATCAGGCCGCGCCCCCAGCGCTCACGCTGAACACGAAAAGCGCTGACCGATTCGGGCAGTAAAGACATCGCAACCACATCCCGCAGGTAAGCGTACTTCCATTCACCAAACTGTGCCCTGTAACCAAGATCTACATCCTCGGTCACCATCGAAGTATTCCAGCCACCCAACGCTTCAATACATGATTTCCGCCATACGCATGAACTGCCACTCAATGAAGCCATATCACCCTCTTCGCTCAAACCCACGGTGACATATTGCTGATGCCCCATTTCCATGGCCTGAAAACGGGTCAAAAATGACTTGTTTTTGTTCTCATAACCAATACCTGTTTGCAGAAACCCTAACTGAGGATCCCGGAAACAGAGAATGGTTTTCAGCAGAAAATCCGGTGGAGGAACAAAATCTGCATCGAAAATAGCAAAAAACTCTCCTGAAGCCTGGTGAATACCATGGATCAGGTTACCGGCCTTATAGCCCTGCCGATCGTTGCGACAAATATGCCTGATATTGACTCCCCGTGCCGCATATTGCTCAACCCTGGCCCGAGCAAGCCTGAAAGTATCATCCGAAGAATCATCCAGCACCAGAATCTCCAGCATATCTGCCGGATAAAGTAATCGACAGGCCGCATCGATCAGGCGCTCCACCACAAACGATTCATTGTGTACAGGTAGCAATACGCTCACTGATGGCTTGTAATCATCTCCAACATGGAGAGAAGGTTGCACTGCTTCGGTCAGCTCAGTCAGCTTACATCGCTCCACCCGGCGCGAAACAAACAAGATGCGCAGTTCCAGCAGAACGTACAGGGCAAAATAGGCCACCACGACAAAAAATACGGCCTGAACAAAGAAAGAAAGCAACCCCAAAAGCATCGTGAATAATTCCTTCAGATCTTCACGACAGTACAAATTTCTTCCAGCCGGTGCACCCAGGTATGGTTCTGGCGCACATAAGCCGCGCCCGCCTCGGCACGTGCCATATCATCCGGTGACGGGCCATATCGAAGCCGTGAAAACAACTCCTGCGCCTCCTCACTGGAATTCACCACATGACAATAATCACGAAAATAACGATCAACTGCCAGGCTGGGATTGGTTATAGCGATTCCCCCGCAAGCCAGTATTTCCAGCAATCTCCGTGAACACATCGTCTCGGAACGGGTAATCGAATTCACATTGAGCGAAATTACATGTGATTTATAGATTTGCGCTGTCTCCCGGTGAGGCACTCTGCCATGCAGCTGCAATCGGCTGTTCTCAGGAAAACGAAATTCAAAGTGCCTTGACAAACGATCATGATTCCGGTCGAAAATATTTAATGGCAGATCCGCTTGCTCACAAGCATCAAATACCATGTCGAGAAACAACCTGCGCTCACTCAATATCCGCTGATAGTAACTGCCGGTAAAGCAGGCTTCATTACGCGTGAATTCAAAACCCGTAAAATTATGAAATGCCGGCTGGTAAGGCATGATCAGTGAATTAACCGGTACATGCGCAGGCAACTGCTGCCGGTAACTTTCGATACACTCCTTGTCCGTTGTAAAAACGTAATCGAAAGCCTTCGCCACGTCGATGAAGGCATCAAAAAAGGCATCATCATCCTTGTTCCAGAAAACGGTAGGGATGCCACGACTTCTGGCAAACTCAACCAACTGATAAATAGCCGTTGGCTTGCGCAAACGCATCCACTTCGGCTGTTTCGCCAGTTCATAACGCCAGGAGCCCTTCGCTCCATGGAAAGCAGACTCCACAAAAACCAGATCAGGTTTCCACTCACCGATAACTATCTTAAAATTTCCTGGCGTCAGTGCTTTCACACGACATTCTGCAGACAAACAATCGGCGGTGAAATAATCGGTCACCATTGCGATTTTCAAGCGCCCGAATGGACCCGGCCGTTCAACAGCATCAGGAATTTCCGGATACTTATATACCAACGAACCCAGCTTTCTAATAGCTCTACCAATCATGGTTACCTATCCTCGGGTTTATCGATGCCCTACCATCCATTGATACCAATTTTGTTACATTCACTACATTTTTATCGTAATCAATCGGTTATGGCCGCAAGGCATTACTGTTTACCAATGAAGCATTTAATCTTTCAGCTTGTCGGTAATAGTACAAGAGCATCATTCCAGCCAATTTGAAGTGGCGGACTGTAAACACCCTCTTATTTTGAACAACAGGAATAAATTCAGAATCCAGATGAGTTAATTCACTTATCTGGTTTTTTGATACGAATCAGAATAGCGTCACAAAACAATTGTTTCGCCGCAAAGAACTGCTGTGCAGATACGTACTCGGGATGAACTGTTTTTCAGAATCACTGAATTGCTTCATGCCTGACGGTTTCTGCAGCAACAGAGGCGGGATTGTCATGAGGCTGTGCAGGTTTTACCACCTTATCCATGAAACTGTGCCAGCAACGCTTTGCCAACACATAATCTCGCGCCCGGGCACTCATCTCCCCCAGTTTTTCCCTGTTCCCCAGAGCGGCTTCAATAACATGAGCCAGATCTGCCGCATCACCTGATCTGAAGAACCACCCAGCCGGGTCATCCCCCAGCTCATCACGAAACACGGGAAGATCTGGGACAATCACCGGTTTACCCATTGCCAGGGCTTCCACCAGTTTGATCGGCGGCACAATCTCACACACCTTGAACGGCTTGCGCGGTATGCACACCAGCGCACAATGACGGAGCATATCGCGTGCAATTTCTGGAGAAAGCTTGCCGTAAAAATGAATTCGATCGGACAAACCCAGGCGTTGCACCTGAACCTCCAGTTGCGGGCGAGCCTCACCATCACCAATGATCACTACTCTGATTGAACGCCCGGCCCGAGCGAGTATATCTACTGCATCAATCAACGAATCCAACCCTTCGTAGCCAATCAATGAACCTGCGTAACCAATGGTATTCAACTCGACCTGCTGCGAATCAGCTATCACAAAACGCTCCGGATCAACGCAATTGGGCAGCAAATTTATTCGATCAGGATCAATTCCCCAATTTTCAATTACATAACCATGAAGCTGTTCAGAAATCACAAACAATCTGTCAGCATGGCGAGCAACCAGCCCTTCCAGCTGCAATCCCTGCTTATACGCCTGCGAATCCTCATAGCCCGGCTGGCGGGATATACGGGTAAGCTCCCATAAACCGCGCATTTCATACTGAAAGGGAATCCCCAACTGCCGGGCTGCCAGCAAAGCTGGCAAGGCGTTGACATGATTGGAGGCCGCGTGAATCACCGCCACACGATGGCGCACTGCTGATTCCGCTACTACCCCTGCCGCCTGCAGGGCGTACTGCAACACCGGCCTGTTGTTAGCAGGTGTCCGTGCATGGCGATAATATATATCACCAACCGCTGTCTCCTCACTGACCGGGTCACACACACGATCCTTCCGGTCCCACGGATACCCTGGTCGGGTCAGTACATGCACCCGGGCACCCGCTTTATTCAGAGCACATACCACCTCATGTGTGCGAGTCGTATAACCGCTGGTGTGATATGGCAATACACTTGCCGCCACATATAACAGATTTCCCGGCTGAGGCTCATATGGTGTCCGGCTGGAATGTTCGAATAACCTTCTTTCAAGAATATGAAAAGTCAGCAAACGGCTGAATGTAAGCCACGATTCCGTCAGCCATGCCTGCAAGGGCCTCTCAAATAAATTCATTTCTTTGCTGCCTTGAACTCTGCCAGCGAAAGATCGGCTGTATGTGTCGTTTTTATCTTCCCGCATGCAGACAAATCCAGAAAATCAGCCGTGGTGATGATGTCGTAATCCCTGACAAGCCGGGCAAGCAGCTTTCTGTACCCTTCCAGACGCTGATCATCCCGGTAAGCAGCATGACTTTGTTCATCCCAGTAGAGCAAAGACCAGGAATGTAATAAAAAAACAGATAACGCCGGACTGCCACTAAAAACATCAAACAGTAACTTCCCCCACCAGGGGCGGAACTGGAAATAAGGGGATTCCGGATAAGTCAGGCGAGCCCACCATTCCGGTTTGCCCACCTTGGGCAAAATTTTCTTCTCTGTCATCGGCACCTCGATAACACCGTTCGACCAGAGAAATGGCAGATTCACAGGCTCACTGTACACACACTGTCCGGCATAAACCGCGCACATGGAATTATTGAAAGAAAGTGGTATGTTTGTTGCCTTGAGAGCGCGAATCGTACTGGCATTCCAGCGGAAAGAACCTGCACGGTGAGCAAGTACCGGTTTTTTCGTCTCTTGTGAAATCAGATCCGCAAAATGTTTGATAATAAACTCGGCTCTGGAATCTTCAGCATACTGGTTCATGTACCGCGGGAGCCGGGCAAGGCTATGCTCATCCCAGAATGAAGCAGGCAAATACTCTGGATGAGTATGCAGCTGAACATCCTGCCCTGCCCCATCCAGCCAGCGAATCACTTCCTTTACCTCATCAAGATAAGAATACGCACCACATAAATCGATGAAAAAAACATGTTTAGCACCAAATTCTTTTCCAATTGCAACCATTTCACCGACACCGGCACGACCGTTTTCATGCTGCCCCCACATCAAGCGCTTGACGTGATCCTGCGAAGCGCGCCTTGGCAGCGCCTCCGTGTCCACTGTTAAAATTGCGTAACGATTCCTGCTCATCAACTACAACCCGCTTCCATCAATATTTTCCACTCCCCCTCACTTGTCAGCCCGGCTGATGCATGAACAACCAGCGCATTACGATAGCGCCACGCAAGATAACGTTGCTTTCTTACCTGATAAGACTGGCCTTCACCTATCAATCCAGGCAGATACTCCACCAGCCACCCCAACCGGGAGAAATACGCAAAATCAGCCACATCAGTCACCAACACTGGCACCAGGGAAGACATATCCTTTAAATGCACGGCAAAACCCTCGCAGGCATGCTGCAATTCATCACGTTTCATCCCAAGGGCCCAGATTAACAAAACATCCATTTTCAGCCCGGGGAGCATGTTTAAGAGTTGGCAACCACACATATTTTTATATACGGCGGAAGTATCCTGGCTTTCGCCAACAATGTTCTTATAAGCCTGACCGCACGTTCCTGCAGCGTTACTGGTGGCCTCTTACCCAGCAAATCATAGCGGGCGAGAAAATCCCATTCCGGACTGGCTGCCAGCACCCGCCTCAATAGCACCCGCCTCAATGCGAGTGTTTCCTCAACGAGGTTCACATCCATCGCAATTTTTTCAACAATGCTTTACGCATCGCATCATTGCATGTGATCGTTTGCATAAAATAATCCACCAAAGCACCTATAGCGCCAATTTACATAACTGAAAATAGACTTAAAAAACCTCTGATTAACCTCGAATCTAGTCATTGCGACTGCGAGTGCAACGCGGCAGGAATCAATCAATTTAACCAATTAAATCAACATATTATGGATTTACGCGTCACTACACTCCTCGCAATGATGAAGTTGTGCAGAGGTCCCTTAACACAAGGAGAGGATCTCTTCGACCACCAACATAGCACCATCCACCGACAAACCAGCCTCAGAACACCTGCCCTTTTATCCTTTATTCTTAATAGCGCTTAGATAGCCTGATTATGCTGGCCGTCTGCTTCACAGGCAAAGCACACAGCTAGAGCCAATACTCGTGCTGCTTCTCACACCTCTGGCAGGTTACGGTAGCCGTAGCAGTACACGGTGTTGCTATCTTGTTATTCATGAAAATGAACCGCCCCGAGTTTTGAGGAGGCTCTAACCTTTGAGAGAATAGAGTCATGAAGAAACAAAATCAGTTTTCCCCGGAAGTAAAAGAACGGGCAGTCCGGTTGGTGCAGGAGCATCGTCAGGAGCGAACCCGCTCATTCATTCAGAGAGATTTTCCGTGAGCCAAAGGCTTCGCCTCCGCCAGGCTCACATCCACGGTATGGCTTGTCTTGATCTTGCCCTGCGCATGCAGATCAAGAAAATCCGCCGTCGTGATGATGTCGTAATCCCTGGATAGCTTGCGCATCAGTTTGCGGAAATCCTCGTGCCGATACCCATCCCGATAGCTGCCATGACCATTTTCGTTCCAGTACAGGAGCGACCATGAGTGCAGCAAAATAACCAGGACTTCAGTTTTTCTGCCTAGCGTATAAGGCCACAGTACGCGCCAGGGCGGATCACGGTGACGATTGGTGGAAGGAAACGCCAATCGGCCCCACCAAGCTTTGTCACCTCGGGACGGGAAGTGCCGCTCGGTAATTGGCACCTCAATCACCCCATTCGACCAGAGGAAAGGGTGCTGTACCGGCTCGGCATGCGGGCAGACGCCATCTACCAGACCGCGCATGGTGTTGTTGAACGAAAGTGGAATACCCAGCGCCGCCTGAGTCTTCAAAGTGCCTATATTCCAACGGAACGATCCGGCACGAAAAGCGCGGATTTCTTCACCCGTAATACCTGCCAGATACTCACTGAAATAGCGGATGGTAAAGGCTGCCTTAGCCTCGTCGTACTGGTTCAGCAGGCGTGGACGAATCGCAAAACCATGTTCCTTCCAGAAAATGTCCGGCAGAAATTCCGAGTGGGTATGCAACTGCACATCCTGCCCGGCCTGCACCAACCAGCGCACGGCTTCGGCAAAGGGTTCACCATGCAGGTGGACGCCACAGGCATCGACGAAATGCACCAGCTTCGCCCCCACGTCTCCGGCGGCCGCGCACATTTCGCGGATGCCGGCGGTGCCGTTGTCATGTTCGCCCCATACCAGCCGTTTGACGTGATCCTGCGCGGCGCGGGCCGGCTGCGCTTCAACATCGACAGTGACCAAGGCATAACGCTGCCGTCTCAACATATATCGACTGGCTCATTACTGGTTTCTCCGCCCCGATACAGATATTTCTGCAAAAAAAGCAAATACTTTCCGTTTGATGTGCGTTCTACTGCGTCTACAAATTCGACAGAGTAAACCAATGCCCTTCCCAGACTGCCCTGCATACTCTCTACTATGAATGTTTCAAGACGACTGCGGTCGGTATCCACAAAAGGCACAACTCGAATCAATAACTTGTCTGAAGATGATTGTTCGAACTGAATCTGCCGAAATGGCTCTGGCGAATACCAGACGGCATCATAAACATCACTACCAAAATGTATGGTTTTTCCATCTGGCAGGGCAACCAGGCTGCGCTTCCTGCCTGCCAGATGCGCCAGGCGTTTGTGCTGACGTCCGCAAGGACACTCGCCTGCATCCCAAGCAGCCAGGTCGCCCGTCCGGTAGCGGATCAATGGCATCGCGTAATTCAGCAGAGAAGTTCCCACTACCTCGCCGACTTTTCCTGGAACATGGACTGGTTTGCCTGCCTCATCCACAATCTCGACGAAAGCGTAGCCTGGATACAAATGGTAAGTCGCCGACATTGCACACTCCATCGCCAGCACACATCCCTCAGACTGTCCGTAGAACCCGAGGCAGCGAGCACCAAAAGCACGCTCTATCACCGCCCGCTGTATTGGCAAAATATCTTCCGAACTACAGGAAACCCCGCGCAAACCAGCCAATGGGGCTTCGTTCAAATCGAGCATGGCCTGCGCCAGCTCGGCCACGATGGAAGGGAAGCCACGCAACAATACCGGCCGAAAATCGCGTATCCGAGCGATGACCTCCCGCCACGGTGGGCAATCGTCCAGTGCCGGACGATGCACCCAAAGCAGATTGTCCTTGGGTCGCAGATTCACCCAAGTGCACCCAGGCGAATCCTGATGCGCCATACTCGTGAACGCCACTACTGCTTGGCCCGGGCTGATGCCCAGCCGTTGCCACTGCGCCCAGTTGAAGACATTTTGAATGCGTGGATTATCGCGTGCCGTCAAAATCCTGAACGGCTCGCCAGTAGAGCCACCAGTTTGCACAACCCGCACGGAGCACTCGTCGAAGGCAGAAGATCTGAAATGCTCCGGATGGCGCAAGATAGCCGCCTTATCCAGCAAGGGCAGAACCGCTATTTCATCAAAATGCTGTAAATCTTCTGGCCGAAACTGCAAAGCGGCAAATGTATCGCGGTAGAACGATGTCGTATCGCGCGCGTGGCATAGCAGATCACGCAGCATGCTTAATTCCAGTTGTTCGCGCTCCCTCCTGTCGAGACTATCATTCGCACTGATCGACGCATGGGTGATGTCTTCCTGGCAGATCATTTATCGCCTCTCATACACGACCGCGCAATCCCCTTCGGCCGGGCGTTCGAAGCACAGTTCGTGCGTGCCCTGTTCGTCCTTCCAGCGCAATTGGCCCTTGCGGCCAGAGACGTTCACCTTCGACCAGGATGTATCAGTGCGCAGCTTCTCGGAAAAACTGAACAGGGTGGCAAAAACACCCGTCGAAGCATTTTCCAGCCCGAAATTGACCGCGTAATTGGGCACGATGTCGCGCTCCCTGGCCGACCACCAGCCCTGGCGCACCGGTTCCTCCTCGCCGATGTAAGGGCGCGAAGAGACAGGCCCGGCCAAGAGCGAGGCGACGCGCAACAACTGCGCACTACCGGGAACGGAAACAACGAATTGATCCCGGTCTGCCAATAGCTGCAGCTCATGGCCGATGTGAAACCACTGTTTGACATCATGCGGCTGTTCGTTGTTGTCATGAAACCAGTCGAACACCAGCAGCCACTGCCCCGGCATGAAAAACAGCATGCGCGCGTGGCGGATGGAGCCGAACTGCCTGCATTCGGCTTCGGCAAAGTGCAGGCCCGAGGCATCCTGGCCGCTGCGCCCGAGCGCACTGCCGTAGGGCTTTGCGCCCTTGCGCCGGTTGTTCAGCCCATCGAACTCCAGCGTGTTGTGGGCGCGCGTCGATTCGCAATAGACGCGCCAGGGGTCGGAATACCAATGCCCGTCCAGCCACAGCTCCGAGCCCTGCTCGGCCTTGCCGATGTAGCCGTAGCGCCCGGCATCGACCAGGATGTTGGCACCGCGGTCGTACCACACGAAGCTCAGGTCATCGGCGTGCTTGTGCGTGCGGGAGTGAAAAGCCGCATTCAGCGCCAGATAGCTGTAGTCCTGTGAGCGCGCCGGGTCAACACCGGGTTTGCGCGCCACCCAATAGCCGCCCTGCTCGAAGGTGCGGCTCGTTTCCGGCCCAAGCGCCCCCAGCCTGCCGCCGCTCACCCAGAAGCGCATGGCCGGCGTCGTCCATTTGGCCTCGGCCTCCTTGGGCTGGCGCGCCAGCGAGCGGTCGTCGGAATCGCCGAAGTTGACGATGTGCTGGTTGGGAAACACGAACCAGGAAAGCGCCTCTTCGATACGCTGGGCAAAGGCAATGGTTTCCTTGTCTTCCACCAGGCCGGAGTCGATCAAGGCCTTGAGCGTGTCATAGACCATGCGGTGATAGTCCGGCGAATGCTCGCGGTGCACGCCATCGGGCGCGAACTGCTGCGCCAGCATCTGCCTGAGGCGCGTGCGCCCCTGCTTCTGCGCGCTGGCCATGATGGGTGACTTCCTGGCAAAGCGCCGCCCCATCGCCAGTTGACCGGCCACCTGGTAATAGCCGTGGTTGTTGTGAAAGGCGATGTTGGCGTCGTCGGCCAGGTAAGCCGCGTGCTGCTCCAGTGAAGACCAGAGGCTCTGGCGCGCTGCATCGTCCAGCAGCCCTGCGGCATCGGCCGCCTGCAGAAGATAGGCCAGCCGGTAGGCACGCAGACCGACCGACATGTCGTACCAGGCAAAGGGGGAAATGCCGTCGGCCTGGGGGTCGGAATTGTTTTCTACCCAATCGAGGACTATCGGCAGTGATGCATCAAGATATTTCCTTTCCTGTGATTGGGAATGGGCCCGAAGCAGGGTATCCAGCATATCCAGGCATTGAATATGAAAATTGTGCGAACGCTGATCATGGCCTTGCAATTTCCAGGGCATGGGGTGATTCAGAAAAAGGCCCTCATATCCACGCCTACGCCATCCTTTGGAAAGTATCTCATCGGCTTTGGAAATTACGCCTGAAAGCGCCACACTGTTATCAAGCTTCTCGAAGGGGATCACTGCACTGGCTCCTCAATGCTGACACGAAAAATCCCACGATGATCCGGATGCATCAGCACGGCCCCCGAAGCCGGGAGAAAGCCCACCCCATCGACCACCGCCAATGACCCCAGCGAATCCGTCACCGGGTGCTTCACCTGGCGCACATTGGGTAGCAATAGGGTCGCCATGCGCTGCGTGCTGGCGTCATACACAATGCAATCGGCGCTGGATGGGTCGTGCGTGGACTCCGAAAGCAGCAGAAAACGCCCACCGCCGCAGTCGGCGATATTGCGAATGCAGTTTTTACCCAGCCAGCCGAGAAAGTGAAAGGCCGGGCGGGCACCGGCAAGGCTCAGACGCACCAGGGCGGCGCGGTCGGAATCGCTGGTGTCGTCCGTGCCCCAGATCAGGTCGCCATTGTCCAGCGCAGCGAACTGGGTGAAACGAAGCAGGCGCGGGTATTTGCCCTCCGGCATGCCGACCATTTCTGCTTGGTCAAGCATCACTTCCTGCCAACTGTCACCGTCGTCACGGCTCAGCCACAGCCGGCAATGCGTGCCGATATCGCCCGAAGCCAGGATCCACAGCGACGGGTCGGCCGGATGCGGGTGGCAGACGTGAAAGTGCCGCAGTTCGCCCTGCGGCGGACGCACGGCGGCGGGCAAGGTCAGCACCTTGTGCCAGCCCGCCTGCGGCAGGTGGGGACGGTAGCGCCACACGCTCAGGTCCTGCACGCCATCGGCGTCCGTCAGGGGCGCGTATTCCGCATACATCACCGTGCCGCTGGCCGACTGGCCGATGCCTTGCGAACCATGCCAGTGCCAGGCGCCGGTGGCCTGTTCGCTCACCAGGGCGCCGTGCGCATCGAAGTGGTACATGCAGCCGGAAAAGGTGCGAACCAGGCGCCCGCCATCGGCCAGCGAAAAAGCCCAGCGAATCTTGCTGTCCCACGCTGTGCCCGCATACTGCTGTTGCCAGGTGGCGCCCAGATTCCGGGAAACCAGGATCTGGTCGCGCGAACCATTGGTGGCAATGATCTCGCGCAGGCTACTGCCACCACCCGGGGCGGAAAGATAAGCGTCTTCCAGAAATACCAGGCTGCCGCGGGTAGCCTCGATCAGCTCGAACCTCAGCAGGCCCAAGCCCTCGCCCAGCGGCACCACCGAGCGGAACACTTCGGTGCAGCGGGTATTAATAATAGCTGCCGGTTGCGTGCTGGTCGCAGCAGATGCACTTGCCGGTTCGGAAAGAGCGGCAGGCGGTTTTTTCACCCATCGCCCCGGCTTGAAGCCGACGAACCACTCGGAAACAATACCGGGCGCGGCATCCCTGACTTTGACAATAGAAGTTTCAAAACCCACCCGCCGCATGGCCGCAACAAACCAATCGCGCCCCACTTTGACATCCGGCAATTCGGTCTTTTCGGGCAGATAATCGAAATAGCCGGCACGCGATTTGATCGCACCTTTTTGCTCTGGCGCCGTATCGCCATCGAGCAAGCGATAGGGGGCGATATGGGTGAAAAATACGCCGCCGGGCGCGATGACGCGGAAGCACTCCCGCAGCGCCTGCTCGTGCTCCGGAAAATAATCAAACAGCAGGCAGCCGAACACGCCGGAAAAACTCTCCGGGGCATAGCGGGAAAGATCCCGCATGTCCACGCCGGACTCATGATCAGCGCCATAATTACCGAAGAGCGAAACCGACTTGAAATGCGGAAAAACCGATGCTAGAAACTTCTTTTCAGCCCCGGTCATGGCAAATGCCAACAGCGGCAGGGCGGCCACTGGGTCATCTTTGATTCGAGGCGAAAGATACTCCTGCATCAGCGGCGCCATGGCGCGCAGCCGGGCGCGGCTTTCGCAGCCTTTGCAGTTCTGGCCGCTGTCCACCTCTTTCAGGGTATCACCACAGATCGGACAAACATCAATCCTATATTCCACAACAGGCACCGCCTGCCCAGTCATATCAACAGGTTTGACCCCGATGAACCAGACCGAACTTACCCCTGGCACGTCATCCTGAACAGTAACCGCCTGCACGTCGAAACCGATGCCCTGCATGGTAGCCAGAAACCAGTCGCGGCCTACCCGGACATCGGCATAGGATTCATTCTTTGGCAGATATTCCAGATAACCTGGCCTGCTGGTGATGGTGGCCGCGCTGACCGGTGCCTGATTCCCGTCAAGTAATTGATAAGGAAGAATGTGTGTAATGAATATCCCACCTGGCGCCATCACGCGAAAGGCTTCACGCAATGCGGCCTCATGCTCTGTGAAATAATCAAAAACGCCACAGGAAAACACGCCGGAAAAACTATTGTCAGCGTAGCGTGATAGATCGCGTATGTCCACGCCAGTTTCGCTATCTAGACCATAGCCCGACTTGAAGGTATCAAATACTGTTGACAATACTTTTCTTTCCTCACTTTGCATGGAAACGCCAAGCAAAGGAATGTGAGAAAGAAAAACCTGATTTTTCTTGTAAATTGGACGAATAACCCCCTCTATTAAAGAAGGAAGCGCCCTCTGTCTTGCCCCGCTCTTACAAGATAAGCAGTTTCCATTTTTATCAGTTTGAATCAAAGAATTCCCACAGATTGAACAGGACATTTCAGATGTTTCAAATAATTTTGAACCACCTGGTTTTTCCCAGACATTCCAAACAACATGAGCACCAGTGGGTTTATCTACAATATCGTATTTCCTGCGTATGAATAAAGGTTGAAATTTCTCATCCAGATCAAGCTCACCAAAAGTCCGAAATCGACCAATTCGGTATTTTTCGTAAAGCTCTCTGCCATAATGCGCAACAACCTTATCAATATCAGTTATTTCTATACTTAATTCGTCAACAATACTTGGCTCGTAACTGATAAAAACACCATCGTCGACAAGTATTCTTGAGAGTTCACCTAGCGCTGCTTTCAGGTCATGTACATGTACCAGTACATGACAGGCAAAAACAACATCAAAGGAACGGCTCGCCACTTGCGGCATGTTACAAATATCAGCCACTATTTCTGGCTTGAGCTCCTTTCTTAACTCCAGTGTAGTAAGTTGCACATTCGGAAATTGTGAAAATATCTTCTTTTCACTATCACTTGGAGAAATTAGCAAGATTTTCTTATTATTCAATTTTAAGGGATTTAACTCGCTTTTAAGCAGTGTAGCGAATGTCCGCTGGCGCTCCACGCTACCGCAAGCACCACATTTCCGTCTGGGGCCATTGTAATCTTGAAACTCTTCATTCCCTGCACCACAAACATCGCAGCTAGATGCTGATAGAACATCGCCAGGAATAGCGTCAATTGTGAATTGATTACGGCGCCATGTCAGACTCCGGCCGGCTTTTACTGAATCTGTTTTAACCAACTCATCGGTGGTTGTGACTTCATATTTTTCTGACAACATCGCCAACAGCGCACTGAATTTTTCCACCGCCGCTGGATTGGAAGCGTCATAGAACCCGGTCGCGGCGTTGAAATTCAGCAGCGACCAGGAATGCATCACCAGCACCGCGACGGCATCGTCGCCATAGCGTCGAAAGAACGCCTGCAGGAATTCCTCATGACTGCGGACGCTTTCCTCTGCTGTCCCGCGCAGCAGCAGATCGCTATTGAAGTTGTAGTCGAACAGCCTCCGGGTATTCTTGAAGTCCGGAACACAGGAAATGGGCAATTCGATTACACCTTCCGCCCATTGGAACTGCTTGAGCGCCCCCACATTGAATGGCTGGTTCTGTCGGGATGGGTTGTAGCCTGAATTGAACCTAAGGCCGTATCTGGCCAGCTCTGAAAGGATGGCGCCGTTGTACCGGTAACCGCCGCCGCGGAAGGCGACGGGTTTTTGAGCCGTGATCCGCTGGTGCGCGTGAACGGCTTGTTCTATCAGCAAGCGGGCCTGTTCTGTTCCGACTGCGAACATATCGTTTATGCGCTTGATACCTGCTTGTTCAAATACTGCTGCTGATATGAATTCCGGATGCAGATGGACTTGCAGGTCCTGGCCCCGATCCACGATATAGCGTCCGACATCCAGCAGCGCCTCGCCATAAAGATGCTCTTCCGCGTAGTCCAGAAAGCAGGTCAGGCGGACATTGTTCCGGTCGGCGATATCGAACATTCGGCCAATACCGTATTCCTCGCCACCAAAACGGCCATATATCAGCCGATCGATATGATGCCCGGAAGCACGCGTTGGCTGCGCCTCGACATCTACTGTAATCATGACCCGCTGTTTCATCTCAGTTGCTCCCGATAGTTCTCTGATAGGTTGTAGCACAGATACTTCCCGCTACATCCCAGCTTCTTTCCTGCTCTATCCACTGTCGTGCCGTCTTGCCAAGACCAGCCCTGAGGTCGCCATCGGCCAGCAGTTGCGCCAATTTGACTTGTAGGTCTTGCACTTCGCCCTTGGCGAACACTAGGCCATTGCTTTCGTGGGTAACGATTTCCGTTAGTGCTCGTGTGCTGGATACCACTACCGCTTTCTCCAGCGCCATGGCTTCGTAAGGTTTGAGGGGCGAGACCAGTTCGCAGACTTGAACCGCCCCGGGTTTTGAGGAGGCTCTAACCTTTGAGAGAATAGAGTCATGA